>BTVJ01000040.1:0-68460 GCA_045863395.1 Myxococcales bacterium | reverse complement strand
CCCCAAACCCTGACGGCGTGCACCGATCTCCGCGGTTCTCAGTGCGCGTTCACAGCCGCATGGGTCGTCGCGAACCACTACGAATCGACAGGGTATGGAGATGGCAGCGCCCTCCTGTTCAAGAACGACTCCCGCATCAACGACTCAGACGGTGACAACCTCGGCGACGATCTGGAGTCCGCCCTCGGCACATGCGCCTGGTCGGGGGGGCCAAACTGCAACCTGGTCCTTGCACCCGAGGACACGGATGGCGACGGCTACCGCGACGACTGGGAGGTCATCGGGGGTATCATCTACGCGGCGGGAGATCCCACCAAGTCAGACGCGATCAACCTGGCGTACTATGGTGCGAGCCCTCTCAAGAAGGACGTCATGGTGCAGCTCAACTGGATGCTCGAGCTCAACGGAGCCGATCCTGTCGGGGTCCCGTTCGCCGAGGCCGCTATCGAGGCAGTGCGTGACGCCTTCGAGGCAGCGGAACAAGTCTATGGGGGTGCCAAGACACCGATCAGCTTCCTCGTGGACTACGGCCAGCATGCGGCGGCGTCCTTCGGTGGGGGCACCCTCGCGTTTCAGTTCGACTTCTGCACACACCGAGAGCGGAACGCCAACTGCCCGACCACGCCACCTGCATGCAACGTCGCTCTCGGGAGTGACTGCAACCTGACGGGCGGCGCCGAGTGTCGTCTGGGTGACCCCTGCGGCGCTCTGAACCCCTGTCCCGCGGGATTGATCTGCGACCCCGGCACGTCGACCTGCATCTACTCGCAGGCCTGCAATCCAGCAAATCCCTGCCCAGGGGGCCTGGAGTGCATTGGCGGCCAGTGTGAGTGCGGGCGTTGCTTCGATCTGCAGTGTGTACCGAGGGGTTGCGACACCAAGTGCAACCTGTACGACAGCACGTATCCTGACGCCAGCATCCTGTTCCCTGACCCGCACCAGCCGATGAACCTCACCGACGCCATCTACGGCCCGAACCCGGTCCTCCCCCGCAATCGGAGGGGGCTGTTCCGACTGCACCTCCTGGTGGAAGCACCCCGCGGATGGGCTATCACCGGAGACTGCCCCGGCCCGAACAGCCCCTTCCCCGGGGACATGCCGTTCTACCCGGCCGTGTCGTACACCCCCTTGTGGGTGTTGAACGGCGGCACGACGGCCCTTGGCGCCTACATGATGCACGAGCTTGGCCACACCCTCGGCCTGGCGCACGGAGGTCCCTGCTACGAGTCAGCCACCTGCCAGACAACGAATCACAAGCCCAACCACTTCTCGGTGATGAACTACTACTGGGGATCGGACTCCGTCAGCATCGATGGCCGTTTGGACTACTCCAACGGAGCCAGGCCGGACTTGACCACCTACCTGGACGTGGCGCCAACCTGCGTCGGGTGCACGCCACCCGACATCTGCGTCAACACGGCGACGGGTCTCCCCGCGCCGGGCGGCGGGGCTGGCACCAAGTGCGTGACGCCAGGACTGGACGAGGTCGATGGGATCGGCGGGAACTATCTGAGCGTCGCCAACCGGGATGTGCAGTTGGGGCGGATGTGGTGCATGAACCACCAGACGCCGGGTGGGATGCAACCGGGGCCAGGCATTGATCCCGCTGCCTTCCTTCTCTACCCCAACCACATCGACTGGAACGACAACGGCACCCTCGATCTGAACGACCTGACGTCTGCCTCATTCTGGCGCGTGCCGGGCTGCAGGGGCGTCGACGGCGTACCTGCCGAAGGGCAGGACGGAGGAACTTGGAGCGACTACCCAGAGTGGCGCTACGTGCTCTTCAACCAGGGGATCAACCTGCCTGAGCAACCCTGCCTGACCGATGCGGACTGCGGTCCCGGCGGTGACTGCACGTGCGGGCACTGCCGCATCGAATGTCAGAGCGCAGCAAACTGCCCCAGCGGGCAGGACTGTGTCTCGGAGTCCTGTCGCCCCCGTCGACCCGCGGACGTCCAGTGCATGGCGGAGGAAGACTAGGCCATGACGAGGCAGCATGTGACCACAGTGCTCGTCGGCTGCGCCCTGTCGTGTTCGTCGGCTCCGCAAGACCACGCTCCACCGACAAAGGCCCCGGTTGAGGACTCGGCGGCCCCGAACGACACGCTGGATAGTGCGTCTCAATCGGGCGACTGCGCTACTGCGAGCACCAGGCCGGACGCACCGGACTCCGGGACCGTCCTAGCCCTCGAGGGCGTGGCCTGGCACGAACAGGTGGGCGGGGTGTCACCGTCTCCTCGTTCGGATACCGCTGCGATTGCACTCGGCGCGCCAGGAGAGTACCTCCTCTTCGGGGGCTGGCACGGAGAGGACCAGCAGCAGGGCTACCTCGATGGCACCTGGGTCGCCCATGGCGCCGAATCCGGCCCGGTCAAGTGGATGGAGAGCCACCCTACGGAGTCTCCCGTCGCACGCAAGGCCCACTGCATGGCCTTTGACGCGGTGGGCGGGCGCGCCTTCGTTTTTGCGGGGATGAGCTACAAGCCGTTCCTGGGACTGCCCGATTGGACCAAATACGACAAGATGTTCAATGACGTGTGGGTCCTGAACGGAAAATCCAATGACGTGGACTGGGCGCTGGTGTCACCTGCGGGCGATATGCCTGCAACGCGCGCGGGCGCGCAGTGCGCGTACGACTCCTTGAGGAACCGCCTGGTCGTCTTTGGTGGCTTGGCATGGAGCGGCACGGGTGTGGATGGCAGCCCTGACTAGGACGACTTGTGGACCCTCGATTTGAATCCTCCCAGTGCGGAGTGGCACCGAGTCTGGTCGAATGGACAGACTCCAGCTCCTCGCGGCTGGGCTGCAACGGCGTTTGATCCAGCCACCGACCGCCTGGTACTCATGGGAGGTGCACGCTTCGAAGCCAAGGCGGCCTTCGACGATCTCTGGATCTTCGACTTCCCTCAGAACTCCTGGTTCAAGGTCCAGTCTCCAGTCCCGACGAACCTCGTCCGTGGCGCTCACCGGATGTGGCATGTTCCGAACGCTCCGGACCAGAGCACGTTCCTGGTCTTCGGTGGCCTCGTTGGCTCGGTGGTACAGAACGACCTCTGGCGCGTCGTGATCCATCCCACCGGCTCGGCATCCTTTGACCGCCTGCCCATCCCGGCCCCGCTGCCCCCGCCCCGAGGCTCCTTCGCGGGTGCCATCGACTCGGCGGGGCTGCTGCTGATCTTCGGAGGCACCCAGACGGGCATCAACTCCCTCGGGGACACCTGGACCCTCGACACGAACGCCATCTGGCCCGCAATGGAGAAGGCGGGGCTCTGAGACTCGCTGAAGGTTGCCCCCCCCTTGGCGCACTACTTCGTGATCGCGCGGAGCGTCTGGCGCGCCGCCTCCACCGTGCGGTCGATGTCGGCCGCAGTGTGGGCCACGGACAGGAAGCACGCCTCGAACTGGCTCGGCGGCAGGTTGACGCCCCGCTCGCGCATGCCGTGGAAGAACGCCTTGAACCGCTCCCGGTCGCACCGGGCCGCCGAGTCCCAGTCCACGACGTCGTGATCGCCGAAGAACAACGTGAACATGGAGCCGACCCGATTGACGCGGGCCGGGACGCCGGCCTCCTCGGCGGCGATGGACAGGCCCTCGCACAGCGCCCGGGTCCGATAGTCGAGCACCTCGTAGGCGTCGCTCCCCTCCAACGCCTCGAGCTGGGCGATGCCCGCCGCCACCGAGAGCGGGTTGCCCGACAGGGTGCCCGCCTGGTAGACGGGCCCGAGCGGCGCCACGTGGTCCATGATGGCCGCGGTGCCTCCGTAGGCTCCCACGGGGAGGCCCCCGCCGATGACCTTGCCGAGGCAGGTCAGGTCGGGCTGGACGCCATACAGCGCCTGCGCGCCGCCCCACGCCAACCGGAAGCCGGTCATCACCTCGTCGAGGATCAGCAGCGCTCCCTCGCGGGTGCAGAGGTCCCGGAGCCCCTGCAGGTACCCGTCGGCGGGGGGCACGCAGCCCATGTTGCCGACGACGGGCTCGACGATGATGCACGCGATCTGCCCCTGGTTCTGCGCGAACGCGGCCTCGACGGCCCCGAGGGAGTTGAAGGGCACGGTGATGGTGTTGCGCGCCACGTCGGCGGGCACTCCGGCGCTGTCGGGCACCCCGAAGGTCGCCGCCCCCGAGCCCGCCTTGACGAGCAGATAGTCCGCGTGCCCGTGGTAGCACCCGACGAACTTGATGATGCGGTCCCGGCCCGTGGCGCCGCGCGCGACGCGGATCGCGCTCATGGTCGCCTCGGTGCCGCTGCTGACGAGCCGCACCCGCTCCATGCCGGGCAAGGCACGGCGGATCAGCTCGGCGAGGCGCGTCTCTGCCTCCGTCGGCGCCCCGAAGGACATGCCGCGGGTGGCGGCTGCCTGCACCGCCGCGACGATGGCCGGGTGGGCGTGGCCCAGGATCAGCGGCCCGTAGGCGAGGATGTAGTCGAGGTACTGGTTGCCGTCGATGTCCGTGACGGTGGATCCGGCGCCGCTCGCCGCGAAGAACGGGGTCCCGCCCACCGCCCGCAGCGCCCGCACGGGGCTGTTCACACCGCCGGGGATGGACTGCGCCGCGCGCGCGAACGCCTGCTCGGACCGCTCCAGGTTCAATGTCATGGGGTGCTCTCCTTGGGTTTCGCCGGTGTCCCGACCGTCTCGCGGAAGCGCAGGACGGGCCAGCGGCGGCGCAGCGCGGCTGCACGCAGCCGCAGGTCCGGGTTGACCACGAATGGACGCCCCACCACCACGAGCAGCGGCAGGTCCGAGTAGGAGTCCGTGTAGAACGCCGACGCGGCCAAGGTCAAGCCGCGCTCTTCACACCAGCGCCGCGCCCACTCGACCTTGCCGGCGCCGTAGCACAGCGGGCGCTCGTAGTCGCCCGTGAACACGCCGCCCTCGGCCATCGGGCGGGTGCTGAGCCAGCCGTCCATGCCCAGGTGCTCGGCGAGGGGGCGGACCAGGTAGGGGGTGGACGCGCTGATGATCACCACCGGCTCGCCTTGCGCGCGATGGGCCGCGACACAGGTGGACGCCTCCGTATAGATGGTGGGCCGCACCATCCGCTCGAACAGCTCCTCGCAGTCCTCGACCAGCGCCGCCTCGCTGGCTCCCCGCATCGTGCCGATCATTCGCTCCATCACGGGGGCCAGATCGATGAGGCTCAGGCGATACCCGGCCAGCAGCGCTGCCACCCGCGCGACCTGCCCGAGGGTCAGCCGCCCGGTGCGGTGGAGGTGCTCGGCATACACCCGCCCGGTGTTCGCGGCGACGAGCGTCCTGTCCATGTCGAAGAACGCGGCTCCCTGAGCCATTCGGCCTCCCTCTGGCCCCATGCCCCTACGCTTCGATGCGCGGGACGTGCTCGCCGATGCGCGTCGTGACCTCATAGTTGATGGTGCCGATCCAGCCCGCGAGCTGCTCGGCGCTGATGCGCCCTCCTCCGCTCGCCCCGAGCAGCACGGCCTCCTCCCCGGGCGCCACATCCGGGACGTCGCTCACGTCCACCATGATGAAGTCCATGCACACGCGCCCGACCACGGGTGCGCGGTGGCCGCGGACGAGGACGTGCGCCTGGTTCGACAGGCGCCGGTCATAGCCGTCGTAGTAGCCGACCGTGACCACGGCCAGGCGCATGTCGTGGGTCGCCTGCCAGGACCGCCCGTAGCCGACCCAGCTCCCTGCGCTCACCGGCTTGACCTGGGCGATGAGCGCCTTCCAGGTCAGCGCCGGCTCCAGGGTCAGATGGTGGCGGCGCTCCAGCAGCGCCGAGATCAGCGTCTCCTTGGACGGCCACATGCCATAGGCAGCGATCCCGGGCCGCACCAGGTCGAAGCCTGCCTCCTCCCACAGGATCGCGGCAGCGGAGTTGGCGCAGTGGAGCACGGGCAGGGACATGCCGCGGCCACGGCACGCCTCCACGAAGGCCCTGAACCGCGCGAGCTGGAGCTCGGCGAAGCTGTGGTCCGTCGTGTCCTCCACGTCGGCGAAGTGGGTGGACGCTCCCTCCAGCGCGACCCCGTCCGTCGCCTCGATGAGGGCGGCGAGGGAAACGGCGTCGACGTGGGACAGGCCCTGCCGGTGGTTGCCGGTCTCCACCTTGACGTGGAGCCGGACCGGCACGCCCAGACGCACCCCCTCGGCCGCCGCCGCGGACACCACCGCCTGGTCATAGGCGACGAAGCGCAGGCCGAGGTCCGCCGCGACCGGCACGTGAGAGGGCGGAACGTGACCGACGACGAGGATGGGGCAGCCGAGGCCAGCGGCCCGAAGCAGCGCAGCCTCGCGGACCTCGTTGACGCAGAGCCAGTCTGCCCCGGCCGCGAGGAAGGCGCGCGCAGCGATCAGCGTGCCGTGGCCGTAGGCGTTCGCCTTGACGACCGGCGCCAGCAGGGGTCGCGCTCCGACGGCGCGGCGTAGCTCGCGCACGTTGTGCATCAGGGCGGATCGGCTGACTTCGCACCATGTGAGCGGCTGCATGGGTGGACTCCCTGCCGGCCTCCGGGAGCCGGGCGCGCCATCGTCGCAGATGGGTGGGCACCCCGCAACCGTCCCGCCACGCCTCGCGGGGAGCGCGTTGTGGACCTCGCGCCCGCCGTGCACTAGGATCGCGGGCGGGCCAGAGGCCCCGATGGACCAGCGACCGCAGGATTGGAACATGACCCCGAGCGCGACCCTCGATGCCCGCCCGGCCGCGACATTCCGCAGAGGCCCCCGGCTCCTCCTTGCCGGCCTCGTGGCGGTGGGGGCCTGCAAGCTGATGGACGAGGGCCTCAACAACGACCAGATCAAGGAGTTCCGAGAGAAGGGCCAGGCGGCCGGCGCGGGACTCAACGTTCCCGAGGCGCCCAGCCTGGGGCCGGCCACGGAGACGGTGGCGCCGCCCGTCGCCCCGCCTGTGGCCACCGGAGGCGGCGTGGTCGAGGAGCTGGTGGTCAAGCGATCCCGCTGTGGCGCGGACGTCGCGTGCGCTCGCGAGCTGCTCGGGGAGGTCCGCGCGCTCGGGCACGCGGCGGACCAGCCGCTGATCGCGTTGCTCGCGGAGCGCTACCCCACCGAGGTGCGCGTCGAGGCGATCCGGGTCCTGGCGTTCCTGCGCGTAGGGGTGGCCGTGCCGGCACTGGGGCGCCTGGTCAACGACCAGCGCCCGGACGTCCAGCGCGAGTCGGTGTGGGCGCTCGGCCAGATCCGCGACGTCCGAGCCGTCGAGACACTCTCCAGGGTGCTGACCTCGTCTCCGCGCCTTGAGCTGCGTGATGCCGCGGCGCAGGCGCTCGGCTCCCTGCGAGACCCCGAGGCGGCCGAGGCGCTGATCGCGGCGTGGAAGGGGGCCGAGGCGAAAACCAAGGCGCCCATCGTGTCGGCGCTCGGGCAGATCGGCGACCCCATCGCGACCAAGGTGCTCATCGAGGCCCTCCGGTCGCGGGACGACGTCACCCGCCTCGAGGCGATCAACGGCCTCGAGGCCGTGGGCGCGCTGGAGCCGAAGGAGGGGCGAAAGGCGCGGGCCGCGCTGGCGGCGCTGGCGGCCGACCCGACGACGAGCCCGCTCGTCAAGCGCCGCGCGCTCAGCGTCCTCGGGCCCCGAGACCCGGACGCGCCCCCGGACCCGGAGGACGCCTCACCGCCCGACGAAGCGCCGGATGACGTCCAGGAACCGTGAGCCGTAGCGCTCGAGGCTCGTGGGACCGACGCCCTTGATGGCGAGCATGGCGTCGGGGGTGGTCGGCTTGCTCGCCGCCAGGCGACGCAGCACGGTGTCGTGGGCCACGACATAGGGCGGGACGGCCTCCTCGGCGGCGAGCTCCTTGCGCAGGACGCGCAACGCCTCGAACAGCGCGGGGTCCTCAGCGCCCTCGTCGGCGAGGGTCACGCCGGCGCGCCCCCCACCGGACGCTCCCAGGCGCTGCGAAACACGGCCCCCGAAGGCGGGCACATCGAGGTGCACGTCCGCCCTCCGCCACATGACCTCCCTGCCCAACGGCGTGATGTCCATCGCGCCCCGCGCTCGTGCAGTGAGGATGCCCCGCCGGCCCAGCTCGGCGACGAGGGGCTGGAGCGTCCCGATCTTCATCCCCCGCAGGATCCCGAAGCTCTTGCTGTCCCGCAGCGCCTCGGGGACGTCGCGATCTTCGCCCCGGACCACCCGCAGGACGACCTGGGCGGATGCCAGGCCGTTGGCCCGGGCAAACGCCGAGAGCAGCTTCTGGACGATCACCGCCTCGTCCTCCGAGAGGGCCCGCCCCTCGGTGAGCATCGCGTCGCTGGCACCCCGGGAGCGGCCCGGGCGCTGGGGCGCGCGCCCCGCCGCCGCCCAGGCGGGCGTCGTCAGCCCCGCGTGGGCCTCACAGTTGTCGCACGCGTCGCAGGTCGTCGTGGCGGTGTGCTCGCCGAAGTACCCGAGGATCTCGGCGTGGCGGCAGCGGTCCGAGTAGCAGTACGCGATCATCCGTCGCAGCTTCTGGCGCTCCATGTCTTTGAGACGCTCGACGTCCGGGTCTCCGATGGGCCGGTCCTCTCCGATGCGGTCGATGAAGAACTCGTGGATGCGGGTGTCCGCATAGGTGAACAGCACTGCGCACTCCGACGGGAGCCCGTCGCGACCCGCGCGGCCCGCCTCCTGGTAGTAGGCCTCCAGGGAGCCGGGCATGTCGTGGTGGACCACCCAGCGGATGTCCGCCTTGTCGATGCCCATGCCGAAGGCGTTGGTCGCGACCATCACCCGCGCCTCGCCCGCCATGAAGGCGTCCTGGGCCCGCGTGCGCTCGTCGTCCGTCAGGCCGCCGTGGTAGACACCGACTCCGACGCCCGCCGGGATCAGCGCCTGCGCGACAGCCTCCACGTTCTTTCGGGTTGCGACGTAGACGATGCCCGACCCGGGCAGGGTCCGCATCAGGCGCTGGATGTGGGTCAGCTTGTCGGGCATCCGCTTGATGGGCACGACGCGCAGGGTGAGGTTGGCGCGGCGGAAGCCGTGGACGAAGACGTCCGGAGCCGTGAGACCGAGGACCCGCTCGATGTCGGCGCGGACGAGCGGGGTCGCCGTGGCGGTGAAGGCGCAGACCCGCTGGAGCCCGAGCGCCCTGAGCGCGTCGCCCAGGCGCGCGTAGTCTGGCCGGAAGTCGTGCCCCCACTGGGAGATGCAGTGTGCCTCGTCGATGGCGACCCGCGCGACGCGCACACGCCCCATGGCGTCGAGGAACGGGTCACTTCGGAAGCGCTCGGGCGCGACATAGAGCAGCCGCCAGCGCCCGGCTGCCGCGTCCCTCATGCGGGCGTCTCGCTCCGCGGGGGTCAGCGTGCTGTTGACGAAGGTCGCCTCGACGCCGCGGGCAACGAGCGCGTCGACCTGGTCCTTCATCAGCGCGATGAGGGGTGAGACCACGACCGTGGTCCCCTCGGAGATCACGGCCGGGAGCTGGTAGCAGAGGGACTTGCCGGCGCCTGTCGGCATCACCCCGATCACGGGCCGGTCGGCGAGCACCGCCTCGACCACCTCCCGCTGCCCCTCGCGGAAGTCCGCGTGGCCGAAGGTGCGCCGGAGGGCGTCCAGGAGCGCGTCGTTGGCGGGCGTGCCGGTCGTTGCCATCGTGTCCATCGATCCTCCCGGGGGTCGGAGTCTAGCGGCGGTTCCGTGGCGGGTCGAGCCGCAGGCTACGCGCGCGAAGGACGCGACGCGTATCTTCGCCCGACGCCCGTCGTAGTTTCGCTGTGAGACCGCACTCCTCCCCACTTCGAGGAACACCATGATTGACCAGCTCTTGGCGGCGCCGCCGCTGCGCGGACTGCTTCGCTTCGCGTCCACCCTCGCCTGGACCGCCCTGTTGACCGCCTGCACGGAGGACGTTCCGACAGGCGCCAGCGACGCGCCGAGCACGGACGTGGCGCAGGTCGACGCCCCCGGCCCCGACGTGCAGGGCGTCGACCCGGCCGACGCCGCGGACACTGCGCAGGCCACCCCGTGCACGCAGGACGCGGACTGCGCCGCCATCGCCGGCGGAGACTCGTGCATCGAGGCGTGGTGCGAAGCGGGCTCGTGCAAGTCGGCGATGGCGCCGAACGCGACCCCATGCGACGACGCCAACGCGTGCACCATAGAGACCGTCTGCTTCCAGGGAGCTTGCGGAGGTATCGCAGCGATTGAGGCTTCACCTGGAGACTTGGGCTCATCCTGCTTCGACAACAACGACTGCGACAGCGGTTTTTGCATAACGCTCACCGAATCGAAGCAAATCTGCACCGAACTGTGCCTGGAGAGCTGCCCCAAGGGCTTCCAGTGCAAGAGCGTGGTGAACCTCCAGCAGGACGTGGTGTTCATCTGCGTGCCGCTGGGCGGTACGGGGTTCGCCGTGGACTGCGACGACGACGATCAATGCACCACGGATGCCTGCGACCCGGAGGCTGGCTGCGTCCACGCCCCCAACCAGAATCCGTGCGACGACGGCAACGCGTGCACGGAGGCGGACACCTGCGCCTCTGGCCTCTGCGTGGGGACCCCGTCGCCCGCCTGTGCCTGCACGACCGACGCGGACTGCGCCCCCTTCGACGACGGCAACCTGTGCAACGGCTGGCTCCGCTGCGTGGACGGGAGCTGCGCGGCGGACCCGGCGACGGTCGTGAAGTGCCCCGCCGCACAACCGGGATCGTGCGTGGCACCGGCGTGCGACCCGGCGACGGGCGCGTGCGTCGACGCCGCCCTCCCGAACGGCTCCGGGTGCAGCGACGGCAACGGGTGCACCCAGCCCGACCGCTGCGAGGCCGGGGCCTGCGTGAGCGGCGCCGACCTGTGCGGCCCGTGCGGCGCCGACGCGGAGTGCGCGCCCTTCGACGACGACAACCTCTGCAACGGCACCCTGGGATGCGTGGGAGGCACGTGTACCGTGGCCCCCGGGAGCGTTCCGGTGTGCAGCGCGCCTGCCGGCGCCTCCTGCGCTACCTCCGCCTGCGACCCGGCGACCGGCGGGTGCGTCGCGGGCCAGGCCGGCAATGGCACCCCGTGCGCTGACGGCGACCCGTGCACCTTGGGCGACCTGTGCGTGGCGGGTGTCTGCAAGCCCGGCGTGACCGTGTGCGACCCGTGCGCGACCGCGCCCGCGGGATCCCCGTGCAGCGACGGGGACCCTTGCACGGCGGGCGAGACATGCCAGGGAGGGGTGTGCGCTGGCGGGCTGAACCAGTGCGACGCGTGCGTTGGCGTCGCCGAAGGGGGCCCCTGCGACGACCAGGACCCATGCACCTCGGGTGACGCCTGCCACGATGGCGTGTGCGGCGGCGTCCCCTACGACTGCGAGGACGAGGACCAGTGCACCGACGACCAGTGCACCGGAGATGGAGGCTGCACCTTCCCTCCGTCCGCAGACGGCACGCCGTGCGTCGACGACGACGTCTGCTCCAGCGACGACCTGTGCAAGAGCGGGGTCTGCACGTCGGGCGTGGGTGAGGCTTGCGATGACGGGAGCCCGTGTACGCTGGACGCGTGCGACCCAGAGTCCGGCTGCTCCTTCGGGCCGGCGGACTTCGGCATCCCCTGTGAGGACGGGAACCCCTGCACCATCGACGACCTGTGCGTCGGTGGCTTCTGCTTCGGGGGGGGGATCACCGACTGCGACGATGGCGCTCCCTGCACCACCGACGCGTGCGACGTGGTGCTCGGCTGCGTCCACGCGGCGACCAGCGGTGGGCCCTGCGACGCCGGCGACGCCTGCCTGGGGACGGGCATCTGCACGACCGGGGTGTGCGTCCCGGGCAAGCCCACTCCCTGCGACGACGCCAACCCCTGCACCGACGACTCGTGCGACCCCGCCAGCGGCTGCCACCACGTGCCCAACACGGCGCCCTGCACCGACGGGAACGGCTGCACGGCGAGTGACACCTGCGATGGTGGCGTCTGCGTCAGCGGAGCCAACATCTGTCAGTGCACCACTGATGCGGAGTGCGCCGCGCTGGGCGACGCCTGCACCAAGCTCGTCTGCGTTGCGAGCGGGCCCTTCTCGTTCTGCGTACCGGACACCGTCGCGTCCGTGAGCTGCCCCCCCTCGAGCTCCCCCTGCGCCGTCAACGCGTGCGATCCGACGACGGGGACATGCGCGCTTCTGCCGGCCAACGAAGGCGCCGCCTGTGAGGACGGGGACGCCTGCACCGCCCAGAGCGCGTGCCTCTCGGGCCAGTGCGTTGGGGGCGCGTCAACGCCCTGCGACGACGGCAACCCATGCACGGCAGACGCCTGCGACGTGGCCGCGGGCTGCCTCCACACGCCCACCGTCGCGGCCTGCGACGACGCCAACGCCTGCACCATCGGCGAGGCATGCAGCGGGGGCACCTGCTCCGGTGGGACCTTCGTGAGCTGCAACGACGGGAACCCATGCACCGACGACGCGTGCGTGCCCGCCACCGGCTGCGCGAGCGCCCCCAACATCGCGCCTTGCGACGACGCCAACGCCTGCACGGCGGGCGACACGTGCGCCGGCGGCGCCTGCGTGGGCGGCGCCAACCTGTGCACCTGCGACACCGATGCAGACTGCGCCCCGTTCGACGACGGCGACCCGTGCACGGGCGTGGTGCTCTGCGACAAGAGCGGCGCGACGCCCGAGTGCAAGGTCGCACCGGGCAGCGTCGTCACCTGCGATGGCTCCAACGACACGGCGTGCATCAAGTCGGCCTGCAACCCGACGACGGGGGCGTGCGCGCCCGTGCCGGCCGCCAGCGGAGCCCCCTGCGACGACGGGGACGCCTGCACGGTCGGCGATGCCTGCAGTGACGGCCTCTGCGCCAGCGCGACGCCCGCTGTCTGCGACGATGGCAACCCCTGCACGGCGGACGCGTGCAACCCAGCGACCGGCTGCGCGAGCGTGCCGCAGGCAGGACCCTGCGATGACGGGAATGCATGCACCGTGGGCGATGCATGCGCCGACGGCACCTGCGCAAGCGGCGTGAACCAGTGCGCCTGCTCGACCGACGACGACTGCGCGCCGGCAGAGGACGGTGACCTCTGCAACGGGCGCCTCATGTGCGACACGCTGCAGGGCGCCTGCGTCCTCGACCTGACCAGCGTCGTCAAGTGCCCGGGCGCCGGCAACCCGTGCCAGGCAGTCGCGTGTCAACCGTCGACGGGCGCATGCATCATCACCGAGGCCGCCGAGGGCCAGCCGTGCGACGACGGCAACGCCTGCACGACGCTGGACGTCTGCTCGGCGGGTCAGTGCAAGGGGGCGCTCCCCGTCTCCTGCAACGACGGCAACATGTGCACCGCCGACTCCTGCAGCCCCGCATCGGGGTGCGTGAATGCACCGATCACGGCGCCCTGCGAGGACGGTGACCTGTGCACCAAGGGCGACAAGTGCGTCGCTGGCGCGTGCGCGCCGGGCAACAACGTGTGCAAGTGCAAGGACACGGCAGACTGCGTGAAGAAGGAAGACGGCAACGCCTGCAATGGCACCTACCTGTGCGCGGGCGGGTCGAGCGCCAAGGGCAAGCCATCCGGCACCTGCGTGGCGGCGGCGGGCTCGGTCGTCACCTGTGTCGACGGGAGCGCCTACGACTGCGTCGTGGCGCACTGCGCCCCCGCGACCGGCCTGTGCGACGCGCTGGCCGCGGCCACCGGGACGGCCTGCGACGACGGGGATGCCTGCACCATCGGGGATCATTGTCTTTCGGGCACCTGCGTCGGGAGCGCGACCCTGGCGTGCAACGACGGCAACCCCTGCACCGCGGACGCCTGCGACCCCGGCGCCGGGTGTACGAGCTCCCCTGCCCCGGGCCCCTGCGACGACGGGCTCGCGTGTACGACCGGCGAAACCTGCGAGGCGGGGGCGTGCGTCCCCGCGGACAACGACTGCGGGTGCGAGTCAGACGCGGACTGCGGTCAGTGGGAGGACGGCAACCTCTGCAATGGCACCCTGCGCTGCTGGAACGGCACGTGCGCACCCGACCCCGGAACGGTCGTCACCTGCCCGCCCACGGCCAACGCCTGCACGGTCGCCCTGTGCGAGCCCGCGACGGGGAGCTGCGCGGTCTCTCCGGTGACCGACGGGGCCCCGTGCAGCGACCTCGACCCCTGCACGTGGGGTGACGCGTGCCTCGGAGGCGCCTGCGCTGGCGCCGCGACGGTCGCCTGCGACGATCAGAACCAGTGCACCACCGATACCTGCACCCCAGGGCTCGGCTGCGTCCACACACCGCGACAAGGGCAGTGCGACGACGGCAACCCGTGCGCGGGACCCGACATCTGCATGAACGGCCTGTGCCTCCCGAAGGACAACAAGTGCAAGTAGGCTGAGACAAGGGGGGGCGCCGCGCCCCGCCTCTCCCGCTTGCGACATGCACGGCACCATGGCTACACTCCGCGCCTCGATTCCCCAACCCGCGGAGGAGCCTGATGGAGACAGTGGACGAGCTGACGATTTCCTGGTCGGAGGGCGAGGACGAGACCACGCGCGAGCTTGAGAAGCACGTGCTCACGAAGGGGACGTGGGCGACCATCGCGTTCCTGTACCAGGACAAGGATCGCAAGACGGGTGAGTGGGGCGCCCGGAAGGTCAGCATCCGGCGCTACAAGAAGGCCAACGGCGTCTACCGGATGCAGAGCAAGTTCAACATCTCCAGCCTCAAGCAGGCGCGGGAGCTCTCCGAGCTGCTCGCGACCTGGGGCGCGCTCCCCGAGGATCCATAGGCAGGCACTGACCGCGGCGCCGGGTCAAGGCGCCCCGCGGAGCCGTTCCAGAGCCGCGCGGACCCGTGACGCCTGGCTCCCCACGGGGAAGTTCTCCAGGTACTGCTCATAGGCCCGGATCGCCTCCGACCGCCGCCCCGCCCGCTCCAGCGCCCGCCCCAGCCCCTCGTAGGTGCTGGCGTAGCGGCTCGAGCGCGCCATGGCCCGCTCGAACCATACAATCGCCTCCTGGGGGCGGCCCTGGTTGAGGTATGCCCACCCGATCTTTGCAACGGGCTCCACGGACCCGGAGAGCCCCATGGCCTTCTGGAAGTGCGCGATGGCCGCGGTCGGGTTGGAGGCCATCAGGTCGTTGCCCCTGCGCATGTGGGCGTCGAAGCCGAGCTCGGCAGGCTCCGGCGGGCGGGCGACTGGCGCCTCGGCCGCGGACTTGGCGGCATGAGAGACCTCTGGCGGGCGAGCAACCGGGAGATCGGCCGCAGGCAAGGGCTCAACCGCGCCCCTGCCCTGCTGAGTCGCCTCCTCGGGCGAGCGCAACGCGACGCTGGGCGCCGCGTCCAGGTCGAGGACGGCGGCCTGGACGTCCGCCCCCCCCTCCCGGGCCGGCAGAGGGTCCGGGCCACCCGCACGCTGGCTCGGGGGCAGCAGCTCTCCGGAGCGGACCCTGATGGGGTCGCCAGAGTCGCGGTAGGAAAAGTGCCAGACTGCCCAGGCGCCGACCCCTGCCAAGAGCAACACGACGGCGGTCGCTCCCCAGGCGGAGCGCCGCGGGGCGACAACCGCGCCGTCCTCATCCTCGTCCGAGCCATCTGCCGCTCCCAGGTCCTCGATGCCCTTGTGCTGCCACCGCCCCAGACCGGGGGATCGGGGGCGGGCGGGGAGCGGAGCGGGCGGGAAGGCGGCCGCAGGAGCGGGGGCGGGCCTGAGCGCAGAGGGCGGAGCGGCCAGGCGCGCTAGCGGCGGCTCGACGACGACCTCCGCGACAAGGATGGGCTCCAGCTCCCCGTCACCATCGACGAGCGGAGGAGGATGAGCAGCGTCCTGGACAGGTTGCGCCGGCAGGACCTCGACCCGATCAAAGAGCCCATGGAGCTCGGGGACGTCCCGAAGTGGCCGCCATCGCTTGCCGCCCCGGCTGATCTCGTCGTCGATGGTGACCACGCCCTGAACCACGTAGTCGTACAGCGCGCGGATCGACGGAAACTGGAGGATGGTCTCGTCCCGCCGACGGATGCTCCACCGGCCAGATGGTGCGGCGTCTGACGGGGGCGGGGGCGGAACGGCCGCGCTGCGCACGCGCACCTGGAACCACGCTCCGCAGCCTCCGCACCGGACGCGCGCCTCACCCGAGGACAGCAGCGAGGCCGGAACGGTCTGACGCTCATGGCATCGAGGGCATCCGAGCTGCATGGTCAGCCGTCCCTCCGCTCATTGATCCAGACGAAGCGCCGGCCAGACCAGGCGCCGGCCAGACCAGGCGCCGGCCAGACCAGGCGCCGGCACCGCGCCCACCAGACCGTGCGGGCCGGTGTTCGCCCTCCAGCCGCCTGCCTCGCAGCTTCATGGGACGGGGATGGCGCGACGGGCCGCCCTGACAGCGGCCGGGCCCTCGCCCCGGACGCGCACCGAGCGTGAGCACGAGACGATGAGCCGCCCGTCCAGACGGTGCCGCCCGTCACATGAGGCGTGGCAGCTTGTCGAGCAGGCCGACATACCACAGCACGAGCACCGTCGCGGCGCCGAGCAGAAGCCCCAGCATGAAGGGGATCGCGCGCCCACCGCCCTTCCCTGCGTTGACCTTGGTGATGAACGTGAAGTCGGCCGTCGCCTTGGCCGCGGCGCCTGGCCTGTTCTGCCCCGTCCGAGGCGCCCTGCTCAGGTCGCCCTCGTCTCCCGGGCGCTCCTCGCTCCAGTCCGGCGAGTCCGTGATCGTCGGCAGCCCTGACGCCGCCTCCGCAGCATCGACCATGGAGAGCAGCGCCTCACCCGAGGTGTCCCCAACCTCGACGGCGCCCTGGCGGCCGACCATCTTGAGCGCGGAGAGCGGGTCCCCAAGCTTGCGGTAGAGGGTGCCGAACTCGGCAAAGTCAGACCACTCGTCGCGCCCCTCCACCGTCAGGGTGGCTCGCCCGAGGTTCTTCTTGCTCGCAGCCCAAGCCATCAGCGCGCCGATGCCGTGGAAGTTGAACGTGATCCCGCCCGACGTGCGCATCTTCCACGTCGCCGTGTCCGGGTTCATCCGCTCCCAGGGCTGGAGCAGCTCACCAGCAGCGCCACCTTGCACCGGCTCATCCGCCTCGAAGGACATGGGGATGTCGAGTGGCGGCTCAGCCCCGGCGGGGGGCTCGGCTGCGGCGGGGGAAGCAGCGTGCTCGGCGGCTGGATCCCGAGGAGGTTCGGGTGCCATCGGCCTGTGTGCTTCGGGCTCATGGGACGCCCCGCCGCTCGGGACAGGCGGCGCGGGGGGCGCCTCGATGGCGGCCAGGTCCAGCTCCACCACCTCACCCTCGGCAGCGCCCCCCGGGTCCAACGTGCCGAGCACATCGTCGACCGTCGGCTGCGCCTGGCCGCAGGTCGGGCACACGATGACGCCGAGCTCGTCGGACGGAGCAGCGGCGTCCACCGAGAAGCTCGACCAGCACCCCACACAGATGTACTCGAGCGCCTTGTCGGTCGGAGGCTTCATGTCCGGCAGCGCCATCCACTCTCCCAGCGGTCTCACTTCCCCGCGAATGCGACACGCCTCGACTGGCTGGCTGCCCGGGCACCCGTCGCGATGGCCGCGGCCGGAGGTCGCTCCCTGGCAGGGCAACCCTAGCACGCCCGAGGCGGGCGGATCAACCCGCCTGATTCCCGCCAAGTTTCGGTGAGTTCATGGAGCGGCGTCATCACTGGATGCGCCCTTGTACCCGTCACCGGGCGTGCTATCCTTCGCCCGCGGGCCGGCGTACCGCCTCACCCGACCACCCATGGAGCCCCAACCCGTTGGTCCCCACGCCGCACGAAGCAGGCGTCCCGTTCGGACGTTATTTCCTCGTCCGCCGCATCGGCTCCGGTGGCATGGGGGAGGTGTGGCTCGCAAAGGCGCGGGGCGCGGCGGGCTTCGAGAAGTCCGTCGTCATCAAGCGCATCCTGCCGCACCTCGGCAACGACCCGGAGTTCCTCCAGCGCCTCGTCGAGGAGGGCCGGCTCGTCGTCCAGCTCACCCACGGCAACATCGTGCAGGTCTACGACCTGGAGGTGACCGACGGTGAGACCTACATCGCCATGGAGTACGTGGACGGGTTCGACCTGCGCGAGCTCCTCCGCCGCGCGCCGGATCCGGCGCGCCCCTTCCCGCCGTCGCTGGCGCTGCACGTCATCGAGGAGCTGAGCGCCGGGCTCGCCTATGCCCACGAGCGGACCGACGAGCGCGGCGCTCCCTTGCACATCGTGCACCGCGACATCAGCCCCTCCAACGTGATGGTGTCCCGGGACGGGGCCGTGAAGCTGCTGGACTTCGGCATCGCGCGTAGCGCGGGGACCGTGTCGCGCTCCGTCGCCGGCACGCTGCGCGGCAAGTTCCCCTACATGTCGCCCGAGCAGGCCCGCGGCGAAGACCTCGACCCCCGCAGCGACCTGTTCGGCGTCGGTGCGCTCGCCTATGAGATGCTGACCGGCCGCCGCCCGTTCGACGACCCGTCGGAGCTCCGGATCCTCGAGCGCGTCCAGCGGCACGAGCCTCCAACGGTCGGAGTCGTGGCGCCCGAGGTGCCGCCTGCCCTGTCGGCCCTGGTGATGCGCTGCCTCATGAAGCGCCCGGAGGATCGGTACGGTTCGGCCGCGGAGCTGCGCCGGGCCGCCGCAGAGACGCGTGTCGCGCTGGGCATCGTCGTCACCTCGGCGGATCTGGCCGCGCTGGTCAGGGAGCGAGCGGCCGCGGCCGCGCCCCTGAGCCTCGACGAGGCGCTGGCGCTCCAGGTCGACCGGGCCGCCCGCGCGACCCCGGACGGGACCCGCACCGCGGTCCCGGGACCAGGCGTCTCCACGTCGCGCCCCGGGACACCCGCGCCCCTCCCCCCCATGGGCGATGCCCCGGTCACGGGGACGGGCCAGCTCGTCCCCCCCACACGGCCGCAGAGGCTGCTGCTGCTGCTCCTGGCCCTCGCCGTGGCCGTGCTCGTGTACTTCAACGTCCGCTACGTCCTGCGCGACCAGGCGCAGCCTGCGACGGCCGCGCGGCCCGAGGCCACCCTGCCCCAGCCGCAGGACCCACCCGACACGGCGCCCACGAACGCCCCCGTACCGGCGCCCGACCCGCCTGCCCCCAGAGCCTCTCGAGAGGCGGAGCCATCGGAGGCGGTCGCGCTCCGACAGGACCTGGAGACGGACTGGGAGCGCCCGCGGCCGCCCAAGACCCGCGCCGTGACGATTCGCTCATCGCCGCCGGGAGCCGAGCTGCGCGTCGAGGGCCTCCCGCCTACGAAGGCGCCGCGCACGTTCCAACTCCCCGCAGAGCGGGCGGTGTCGGGGGTGGCGCGGCTCCCGGGGTACGCCGAGCAGCCGTTCACCGTGGCGTCGGACGGTCCCCGCGCCCTGACCGTCACCCTCACCGCGCTGGCCCGAGGCACGGTCCAGTTCCGCTTCTTCCCGGCCGACTCGCGCGTCCTGATCAACGACGCCGTCGTCGCCACGGGGGGCAGCAACCTGGTGCGCAAGGAGCTGCCTGCGGGCCGCTACCGCCTCGTGGTACAGTCCCGGGACGGGGAGAGCCGCACCTCGCGGGAGTTCGAGATCCGCGAGGGCGAGGAGCGCTCCCTCGGAACGGTCGCGCTGTCCGCGGAGAGCGCACAGCCCTGACGAGGCCCCCCATGACCGAGACCCGGACCATCCAGGCCGACCCGAGCGCCGAGACGCTGACCGTTCGCAAGTACCGCCTCCGGTGGCCCACCGAGCGCGGTACGGACGAGCGGACCTTCGACCGGCGCCTCGTATACGTGGGCAGCGCACCGGACAGCGGCCTCTGGATCGACCACCCAACGGTCTCGCGAAACCACTGCAAGCTGGAGGTGGACCGCTTCGGCCACCGGATTCGGGACCTGGAGAGCAAGAACGGCACGTGGGTCAACGGGATGCGCGTGGTCGAGGCGTACCTGCCCCGGGAGGCGACCGTGCGCCTCGGCGACGTGGAGCTGCAGTTCCGGGTGCAGGACGAGGCCGTCGAGGTCCCCCTCTCACGCGCAAACAGCTTCGGCGACCTGATCGGCGAGAGCCTGGCGATGCGCGAGATCTTCGCCCTGCTGGCCCGGGTGGCGCCGACCGACACCACCGTCCTCGTCGAGGGGGAGAGCGGCACCGGCAAGGAGCTGGTCGCGCAAGCTCTCCACACCCGCAGCCGGCGGGCGGCCGGCCCCTTCGTGGTGTTCGACTGCAGCGCGGTGCCTCCCCACCTGCTGGAGAGCGAGCTGTTCGGGCACGTGAAGGGGGCGTTCACCGGGGCGCTCTCCGACCGGGTCGGCGCCTTCGAGGAGGCCGGCGGGGGCACCCTGTTCATCGACGAGATCGGCGAGCTCTCCATGGAGCTCCAGCCCAAGCTGCTCCGGGTGCTCGAGACCCGCGAGGTGAAGCCCGTGGGGGCCAACAAACGCGTGCGCACCAACGTCCGCATCGTGGCGGCGACCAACCGCATCCTCGAGAAGGAGGTCCAGGCGGGAAACTTCCGGGAGGACCTGTTCTTCCGGCTCGCGGTGATCAAGGTGGAGCTCCCGCCGCTGCGGAAGCGCGTCGAGGACATCCCGGTGCTCATCGAGCACTTCACGCGGCAGTTCTCACAGCCCGGCGCGCCCGTCCAGGTGAGTTGGGAGACGATGCGCAAGCTCCAGGGCTTTCCTTGGACGGGAAACGTGCGCGAGCTGCGGAATTTCGTCGAGCGCGCCGCTTTGCTCTCGGATACGGGCCGCCTCGAGACCCGGTTCGTGCGCCCCCCGCTCCAAGAGGCGGCCGCGGAGGGGGACGCCTCCGGGCTGCCCGTGGACTACGCGCTGCCCTTCAAGGACGCGAAGAACCGCCTCATCGAGGCCTTCGAGAAGGTGTACTGGAGCAAGCTGCTCGCGGTGTCGGGAGGCAACATCTCCGAGGCGGCGCGACAGGGCGGAATCCACAGGAAGTCCCTCGAGTACCTGCTCAAGAAGCTCGACGTGGACGCGCGTGGCCTGGCATGACGCGGGCGCCAGAGCGGCGGGAAAAATTCTGGACGCCCCCTCCTGCTCGCCTATGCTCTCTGGCATCACCTGCTGTGTCGTGAAGAGGAGAGGACCACCGTGACAAAGAGAACACCGACCCACCCTGGCACTGTGCAGACCCGCACGACCGCCCCCTCCGTGGAGACCACGCGCGAGGCGCTGCGACGCGCGGACCTCACCCAGGAGGAGGAGAACGTCCTGCGGATGCGCTTGGGCGTCAGCGAGCCCCCGACCCACGCGCTGGAGGCCCGCGGCCAGAACCACCCGGAGACCCGCGCCAAGCTGGCCATGCTCGAGCGCAGCCTGTTCGAGGCCATGCGGCGTCCCGACCCCAGCGCCCCGGAGTACGCGGCGCGGCGGGCACGGATCCTGCGCAAGCTCGAGGACTGACCCCCGAGACCT
Organism: Myxococcales bacterium; assembly: GCA_045863395.1. Classification (GTDB taxonomy): domain Bacteria; phylum Myxococcota_A; class UBA9042; order JABWCM01; family BTVJ01; genus BTVJ01. Next base: position 47,185 of record BTVJ01000040.1, on the reverse strand, counting down.
GGGTCCGATGCGCCTCTCCGGCGCCTCGGCCTGGGGCCTTCGCTCCGCCCGTTGTCGTCGTCCTGGGAGCTCGGCCCTGGACGCGCTGCTGCCCGTCGGATAGCATCCCGCCAGAACGCGCGTCGTGGTGAAGGGAAGCAGGTGCGATGCCTGCGCGGTCCCGCCACTGTGAGCAGCAAGCGCGACGCCTGGATCTCCAGGTCAGCCACTGGCGTCCGCGCCGGGAAGGCGGCGTCGTGCGTGGGCCTACTCCGGCCCGAAGCTGCGAGCCAGGAGACCTGCCACGACGTCACGGGGCGCGCGCACATCGCGGGCCCCGCCTCTTCGCACGAGAGAGGCCGCCGTGGGCCATCGCCCATCCAAGATCTTCGCGCGCCTGCTCGCGGCGGGTGCCACGTCCTTTGGCGTGGCCCGCGCAGAGGACGCAGAGCCCATCGAGACCGCGCCCATCGTGGTGGAGGGCACCTCGGAGCGCCCTGCTCGGGACCCGATGACGGCTGGCGAGGTGCTCGTCCCCAGCGAGGCGGGCGCCCAATGGTCGGTCGGCGATCTCGTGTCCGGGGTCGCCGGGGCACAGCTCCGCTCCGCGGGGGGACCCGGGCAGCGCCAGACCCTGTCCGTGCGGGGAGCGGACGGGCAGCAGCTCCTGGTCCTGCTCGACGACGTACCCCTGGGGTCAGCCATGGGCGGGGGCGTGGACCTCGCGCTTCTTCCCCTCGCGGGGCTCGACCGCGTGGAGGTGTACCGGGGAGGATCGGCGCTGCTCGGCGCCGATGCCGTCGGGGGGGCGCTGCGGCTCGTGCCCGGGGAGCCGCCGCCGGAGCCGGTGACGCGCCTGCGCGCGGGGGGCGGCTCCTTCGGCACGGCGCTGGCGTCGGCCGCGCACGCCGGGCAATACGGGGACGTCGGGGTCTCGCTGGCGGCGAGCTACCTGCACAGCGAGGGGTCCTTCGGCTTCGAGGACGGCAACGGCGCCTCCCGCACCCGCGCCAACAGCCGCTCGGACGTGGCTGGGGGCTCGGCTCGCGTGGTGTGGCGCGGCGGTGACGTGGAGGTCGCGGTGTCGGACCACGCGCAGGGGGCGTCGCGGGGTGTGCCGGGGGTCGACCAGTTCCCTACGCCGGCCGCCCAGGTCACCGACGCCCTCAACGTGGCGCGCGTCGGAGTGGTGGCGCGGGATGCGGGCGCTCCGGGGCTCGACGTGGCGGCGGGCGCCTGGCACCGCTTCAGCCTGATGCGCTTCGAGGATCCCGACCCGTGGCTCCCCCCCGCCGTTGAGAACCGGCATGTCGTGCATGGCGCCGGGGCGCATGCGGAGGTCACGTACTACTGGGGTGACCACCAGATCCTGACCGGCCGCGTCGAGGGCCGGGGCGAGTGGGGCGACGTCCAGAGGTCCGGGGCCGCGGCCCAGTCGCCGACGCGGGGGGTGCTCGGCTTGCTGCTGGCCGACGAGGTGTCGCTGGCAGACGGGATCGTGCGCTTCACGCCCGCCCTGCGGATGGACGTCGCAACGGGCTTCGACCCGGTCCTCGTGCCCAAGCTGGGCGTCGAGGTGCGGCCCGTGGAGCCCTTCGTGGTGCGGGCCAACGTCGGGCGAGCGTACCGGCTGCCGACCTTCGAGGAGCTCTACTACGACGGGGGCCAGGTGCGGGGCAACCCGGGCCTGCGCCCCGAGGACGCCCTGAGCGTCGATGCGGGTATCGGGGTCGATTTGGGGTGGTTTCGGGCGGATGCCTCGTGGTTTCACCTTCGGGTCGCGAACCTCATCCTGTTTCTTCCGAAGACAGCCTTCCTCATCGAGGCGGATGACGGCAAGGGAGCCGTGTCGCAGGGGCTGGAGGCGCGGGTGGAGGTGCGCCCCGTGGAGGGTCTGGAGGTGAGCGCCACGTACACCTTCACCGACGCGCGCTTCGAGGACACCGGGGCCCGGCTGCCCGGTCGCAGCGCGCACCAGGTGGGCGGGCGCGTGGGCGGCCGGGTGTGGCGCCTTGGGGGCTGGGTGGGCACGACTTGGCAGTCGGAGATGCCGCTCGACCGCTTCGGCTCCCTGGTCGAGGAGGGGCGCGTCATGCTCGGCGCGGGCCTGGACACGGAGGTGACCGACTGGCTGACCCTGGACCTGGAGGGGACCAACCTGCTGGACGTGCGCGGCGCCGTCGATGGGCTGCAGCAGCCGCTGCCGGGCCTCGCGGTGCTCGGCTCGGTGCGGGTGGAGCTGTGAGCGCGGTGGGCACAGCGCCGTGGTGGGTCGCCGCTGGGACGGTTGCGGGGCTCCTCGCCTGCGACGCGGCCGATCCGCCCACGACGCCCTCAACGGGAAATTTTTCGTCGCCGGAGGGCCTCGTCGCGGTCGATGACCTGGTCGCAGTGGCCAACGTGGACTTTCGGGGCACGTCCTTCGGTGACGGCAGCGTGACCGTCATCGAGGCCGCGAGCCGGAGCGTAGTCAACCGTATCCCCACGACGCTCCCGAACCCCCAGTTCCTCGCGGTCACCCCGGAGCTGCTCGTCGCAGTGTCGTCCGGCCTCACCGCGTGGGACGCGGAGGCCGGCGTGCACACGGCCACCGGCAGCGGGGGCATCGACGTGTTTCACCGCGCGACGCTGCGCACCGCGACCGCCCCCGACGTCCACATCCCCCTGCCCGCGGACCCGGGCGACCCCCGCCGCGGGGGCCCCGGCAGCATCGCCGTCCTCCCCGACGGGCGCACCGCGTATGTGGCGAGCGGCCTGGCGGCCGTGATCGCCAAGGTGGACCTGGAGGATGGGAGCGTGGCGCGTGGCATGGACGACCCGATCATCGTCCGCTCCCACGAGCGCAACGAGACGCTCACCCTGGCCTGGCACCCGTCGGGCGTGGTGCTAGCGGCCTGCTTCGTCTCGGGGGAGCTGTACCGGCTGGACCCGGCCACGGACACCGTGGGTGCCCCGGTGACGCTGGTCGCCGGGGGTGACCTGGAGGGCGTGATCGACCTGCACGTGAGCCCGGGCACGAGCCCGGACGTGCTGTGGGTCTCGACCATCGCCAACGCCCTCGGGGCCTGGGAGCTGGATGCGGGGGCTCCCGACCCGCGAGCCGCCGCCACCGGGGTCGCGGCCAACCGGGTCCGGGTCGCCGGGGACCACGCCTACGTGGTCAACAGCGGAGAGAACAACATCCAGCGCTCGCCGCTGTCGGACCTGGGGGCCGTGGACCGGCCCTTCGCCGTGCTCCCGGTGGGATCCAACCCCTGGGACATGGCGGTCGCCGGAGAGCTCGGCTTCGTGAGCCTCTTCCGCGCGAACCGGGTCGCGGTCGTCGACCTGAAGACCGGCGCGCTGCTCGGAGAGATCCAATGATGTGGGCACGGCGAGCGCTGGCCCTGCCGCTCCTGGCCTTCCTGGGGCTCGCGGGTGGGTGCACCGAGCGGCCCCGGCTGCCGGAGGCGAAGACCACGGACCGCATCGTCTCGCTGGCCCCGAGCGTCACGGAGCTGCTGTTCGCCCTCGGCGTGGGGGAGCGGGTCGTCGGAGTCACCCGCTACTGCGACTACCCGGCGGAGGCCTCACGCCTGCCGCGCATCGGCGGCTTCGTGGACCCGAGCTTCGAGGCCGTGCTCGGTCTACGCCCGGATCTGGTCGCCGGCATCGCGGACCCGGGCATCCGCGCCTTCCACGAGCGCCTGCGCGGCGCAGGGGTGGCCGTGATCGCGCTGGAGATGCAGTCCCTCGCGGAGATCCGCGCGGCGACGCTCGCCCTGGGCGAGCGCGTGGGTCGCCAGGAGGCGGCCGTCGCCCTCGTGCGGACCATGGACGCGCGCCTCGCGGCGGTGACCTCCGCGGTGGCGGGCGCCCCGCTGACCCGTGTTCTGGCCGTCTACGGGCGCCGCCCGCTGGTCGTGGCCGGCGCGGGCTCCTTCCCAGACTCCCTGATCCGCATGGCCGGGGGCGTCAATGTGGCGGGCGGCTCCAAGGTCGCGTGGCCCACCTGGTCCATGGAGGAGGTGCTGCGCGCGGCCCCCGAGGTGATCATCGACTGCACCATGGGGTCCGAGGCCAACGACGTGACCTGGACGGACTGGGCCGTGGTGCCGGCCGTGCGCGACGGGCGCGTCGTGCGCATCGAGGACTCGAGCCCGCTGCGCCCGGGGCCGCGCATCGCCGACGCCCTGGAGGCGCTGGCCCGGGCGATCCACCCAGAGCGCGCGGGCCTCCCATGAGGCGCCCCGTGACCCCGGCGCGCGTGCTGCGGGTGTGCGCCGCCTTGGCGGTCCTCCTCGTGGCCGCCGCCGCCGCTTCGGCCTCCTTCGGGAGCACCTCGATTGATCTGGGCCATGCCCTGAGCTCGGAGCCGACCATCGACCGCATCATCCTGCTCCACGACCGCCTCCCGCGGACCGCTCTCGCCGTCATCGTCGGGGCGGCCCTGGCCGTCGTCGGCGTCGCCTTCCAGGCGCTGGTGCGCAACCCGCTCGCCGACCCGTTCGTCCTCGGCACGAGCGGCGGCGCGGCCCTGGGCGCCACGGCGTCCCTGGTTCTGGGCCTCGGCGCCATCCCCGTCGCGGGGCTCGTGCTGCCCGGGACGCCGCTCCTCGCCTTTGCCGGTGCCGCCGGCGCGCTCGCCCTGGTCTACGGCCTCGCGTCCTTCCGCGGGCGCCTGCTCCCGGTGCACCTGCTGCTCATCGGGGTCGTGTTCAACTTCTTCGCGTCAGCGGTCATCATGTTCCTCAAGACCGTCGTCGCCGCCCAGAAGGCCCAGGAGATGCTGCTCTGGCTCATGGGGTCGCTGTCCCTGGAGGGGCTGTCGCTGCGAGACATCGCCCTGTCAGGCACCCTGGTCGCCGGCGGCATCGCCGTCATCGCCGCCTCCAGCGGCGCGCTCAACGTGATCAGCCTCGGCGACGAGGGCGCCGCCCACCTGGGTGTGGATCTGGACCGGGTGCGCCGCCGCATCTTCGTCGCCACGTCGCTCATGGTCGGCGCCGCGGTCAGCGTCAGCGGCCTCATCGGCTTCGTCGGCCTGGTCGTACCCCACGCGCTGCGCCTGGTCCTCGGACCGGACCACCGCCTCCTGGTCCCCGCGAGCGCGCTGGCCGGAGCCGCCCTGCTCGTGCTGTGCGACCTGCTGGCGCGGCTGCTCTTCCCCGTGCTTACCACCGAGGCCCCCGTCGGCGTGCTGACGGCGTTCATCGGCGGGCCGGTCTTCGTGTGGCTCCTCGTGCGCACGCGCGCAGCCCCGAAGGACCCATGACCCCGCTCCTGGAAGCCCAGGACCTGGTCTTCTCCTACGGGGGGACGCCGGCGGTGCGGGGCCTCTCCTTGGACCTGCGCCCGGGCACCCTGCTCGGCCTGCTCGGGCCCAACGGCTGCGGCAAGTCCACTCTGCTGCGCCTGCTGTCGGGCGCCTTGCGTCCACGGGAGGGCGCGGTCCTGCTCGGCGGGCGCCCTCTTGCAACCTGGCCTCACCGGGAGCGCGCCAAGGCGATGGCTGTCGTCCCCCAATCGACGGACCTCGCCTTCCCCTTCACCGTGGCCGAGCTGGTCCGCATGGGCCGGACCCCCCACCTGGGGCGCTTCGCCTTCGAGTCCGCCGAGGACCACAAGGTGGCGGACGCGGCGATGGAGGCCCTCGATCTCGGCGCCCTGCACGACCGCCCTGCCACGAGCTGCAGCGGCGGCGAGCGACAACGCGCGCTGATCGCCCGCGCCGTAGCCCAGGCCACGCCCGTCCTGCTCCTGGATGAGCCGACCTCCAGCCTGGACCTCCACCACCGGGTCGCGGTCTTCGCCCTGCTCGTGCGGCACTGCCGGGCGGGAGGCTCCGCCCTGGTCGTCTCCCACGACCCCAACCTGGCCGCCCAGGCCTGCGACCGCCTCGTGGTCATGAGGGCGGGGCGCATCGACGCGGAGGGGACCGTCGAGGACGTGATGCGCCAGGAGGTGCTCGAGCGCGCCTACGGAGCGAGCGTGGCCGTCGGGCGCCACGAGTCGGGGCGGCCTTGGGCCTTGCCCCTGCTCACGGATGAGGAGCTGCGCGGGGGGCGAGAGGCCGGGGCTGGTGTCCCACACATCGTCAAGGGCGAGCTCCGCCGATAGCCGATCTGCGGTCGGCTTTCGCGGTCCTGGGCGCGCCTCTGCTGTGCGACAAACCGCGAGCAGCCAGGCAACGGGGAAGGCAAACGTGATCGCGTGACTCCAGTAATGACGACCTTGCCGGGCATCGGACGCGGCCACATGGCTCAATAGCAATACCTACCTCTTGCCTTAGGGCTCTCTCGAGGCGCATAGTACGGTGCGATGCCACGAAGGCACCGTCCACTGAGGAGGGACCCATGTACGCTCGCGCGTTGAGCCTTGCCGCCCTGGTCGCGTCCTGCTCGCCCCCCCCCCCCCCGCTCCCGTCGTCCGGGGTCGGCGGCGTAGCCGCGACGCGTGAGGCGCGGCTCGTGAGCGGGGACGCAGGCGAGGCGCAGATACCCGAAACGCCCGAGCCAGGCCAGGGAGCGAACCCATCCCCGACCGCCGAGGACCCTCCGCCCGTCACCGAGCCGACGACGGTCGCCCCCGACCTCGCAGGAGCCGCTCTCTCGACCCTGCTGGCGGAGCACGGTGTCGAGTGCTGGCGGAACCTGCCACCCGAACAGTGGTCCGCCTTCGACAAGATCAACCCCAAGAGTGACTTGCTCCCTGCGCCAACCTTGGCGGACGAACAAGCGCTCTCCGACGCCCTCGCCGCAGACGCCGAGTACGAGGCCGCGACCTCGGACCAGAAGCTCACGCCCGAGGAGAAGGCCGCTCTGAAGCACTCGCTGCTCGGAGGCAAGCCATGAAACGCCTCGTCGGCCCGCTGCTCTCGCTCGCCCTGTCGCACTCAGTAATCGCAGCCCCGACGTGTCCCCTCCCGTCGTACTGCACGGACATGACGACGCGGCCCGTGTTCGAGTATGATTTCGACGTGGAAGCCGGCAAGCGATACGACGTGACCACGTCCGACCTTCAAGGGGTCCCCGGTCTCTGCGCAGCAGACACCGTGGTCTGGGTCATCCGAAAGGACACCGGGAACGTCGTCGGCGTCAACGACGACTGGATGGGGCTGGCCTCGCGGGTCACCTTCACTCCGACAACCAGCTTCCCTGCGCGGGTCATCATCGCCGGCTACACCTGGTGCCGCGCCGGTACGGCCGATGTGAGCGTCCAAGAGGACCTCGTCGAGATCCTGCCGTCGCAACTTCAGCAGGACCAGCCATTCGGTGGGTACATGGTCGCTCCGTTCGAGGCCCATCCAGGCGATGCCGTCTACGTGACGCCCGTCGGAAGCCAGAAGCCCGCCAACACCGCGTACTTGTTCTCCAGCCCTGTTCTCGACTGCGAATCGAGTTGTGGCAGCGTGGACATGCCGCAGCTCGGCTTCTTCAAGCGCATCGACGTGAGCCAGGACATGATCAACGGCCGACTCCTGGTTGGCACGCAGTCGTCGATTGGCGGCACTCGCATGATCCACGCCAAGCTCGCCACAGTGGGATGGCCAGACGTGCCGGAGCTGGACGACCTGGACGGCGACGGCCTGACGAGTGAGATCGAGGAGATCTTGGGGACGTGCGACACCGCGTCCGGGCCGTCGCCGGACTGCGACGAGTGCGCGAACGGTGTCTTTCCCGCAGACTGTCCGGCAGGGACTTGTCGCTGCTTCGGCAGGCGCGCGGGAGCCGGGTCTGGAGACTCCCCGTGGAATCCGTATGACACGGACGGGGACGGAATCTCCGATCTACACGAGATCTTCACGATCTATCTCGCGTGCGACGACCCCTGGGAGCCACCCTACTACAAGAGAACGTGCCAGGACAGAACGCGGCTGACCCCAGGATGTCCGGCCGGGAAGACGTGCTCCGAGGTGCTCACCTCGATGTGGGATCTCGACCCAAGGGAGTACGACGTCCTGCTTGAGCTCGACTCCTACTCGGGCTCATCCGGAGACCACTTCCTGACCGCCGGGCAGCAGGCCGTGTTCCAGCACATCTACTCCGAAGAGGGCCTGGAGTGCGCAGAGAACACATCGACGAACCCAGCGGACTGCGACGAGCCCCCATCGTACCGCAAGAGGATCCACGTCCGCGCGGTCCACAGCGAGGCGCTGTCGCCTGAGCCAACGGTCGGCCTGTACTACACGCGGCTCGCCATGGCGAACGTGTTCTTCAACAGATGGTTCGACCGGTGGAGGAAGGCGAGCGGGGTCTATCGCTACGGGCTGATGCTGCCGGACATCGGGGTCGGTCAGGCACGACTCCCCGGAAACCGCCTCGTGAGCCGCCGTAACAGCCGTGTGCTGGCGCACGAGCTGGGCCACAACCTGGGGCTGCGCCACGGCGGAGGGACGGACACGGGAGGCAAGCCGAACTACCCTTCGCTCATGGACTGGTCATCCTACGAGCAGCCGCCCAAGTCGCCGTCGCCGGCCCAGAGTATCTGGCCGGCTGACACGAACACCTGCTGTGTGGGTGGGGGTGACTGCTCGACAGCCTTCTGCGACGCATGGGACAGCGCCGGGTGCACCCCCGATCCAGAGCAGGTCTGCGAGATCCCCAGGAGCGAAGAGAACGCTCGCTTCTCCCGCGGGCTCCACCCGGTCCTGGACGGGTTCAACGGCCTGAGCGAGACCGGGTGGTCCGAAAAGCTGGCGACCGACACGCGGACGTTCTCGAACTACAACGGTCGAAACTGGTACTCGCCCTTCTGCAGCGGAGGCACTTGCAGCATCAACTGGGATCGGGACGGGGCAATCGAAGGAGCTCCGCAGCAGGCTGATCTCGACCTGGTCCCGGGGATCGACGAGCGAGACATCTTCCATGACTTCGACGACTGGGAGAGGATGTATGCGAAGGGGCGGGACGGGCTCGGCAATATGTTCACCCCGAACATCCGGGTCTATTCGGCTTCTTTCAACGGCAACGGTCTCGACTACTCGGGGTGGCAGCACACACCCACCGCGACGGCGGTGACGTACGACCTCACGGGCACACCGAACACCGGGCGCTACGCCGTGCTCAACGGCACCACGAGCGGGATCGTTTTGGCGGACCACCCTTCGGTACAAGCCATGGGCGCTACACTGCAAGGGGAGGCGCCCGACGGTTTCCGTTTGGACATCCTGTTCAACCTCGACCCGATTGCGAGTACGACCTACGTCTACCTCGTGGACTCGGACCTCTTTCGCCTCGACCTGAACATGAACCAGTCCACGCAGACGGCCATCGTGAGGGCGTCGGTCCACAACGGGTCGACGTGGGGAAGCGCGCTGAGCTCGCCCGTCGTCATCTCGCCTGGCACCTGGTACTGGGCGCAGGTCGACTGGGACCTCAGCCGTCTGAGACTTCGGGTGATCCCGTGGATTGTGCCCGCTCCACCCGCCTCACCTTACTGGGGCGACTCGGTGGGCGCCTGCGCGGATGCGGCTCGAACGTATGTGGCTGATCGGAGCCCAGGCGCGGTGGCCATCGGGCAGTCCGTCACTGGGACGCGGCGCTTCAAGGGCCGGGTCGATGAGGCCCGGATGTGGGCCTATCTCCCGTGCGAGGACTTCTTCAGCGCCATCGTCTGCCCGGCGGACGTCGCCGCCGACTGCGACTGGTGCCCCTACGGTGACGCGTGCCCTGACGGAGGGCTGTGATGAACGTCTCCACCAACCTGATTCGTGTCTGGCTCCTCTGTATGGGTATTCTCGGCTGCTCAGACCCACCGGCACCGACCTCGGACGAGGCGGCGGGCGACCAGGACTCCGGTCGCGGCGGCCCCCAGGGGGTCGGAACGTCCGATGCGACCGATCCGGGCGACTGCGGCCATCCGGGGGATGCCCCGTCCACCGGCGAGGAGGCCGCACCAGCCCTCCCCGGCCAGGATGTCGGCGGCGCCCGACCGGGCGTCGGCGGTGCCGATCCGGACGCCGCTCCGCTCCACGATGCGGCCGCCTGCCCGGATACGTCGGTCGAGCGGGTGCGATCATCGGGCCGGAAGTGCCTGTGCAACCCGAACGGCGACGTCTGCGGCCCCTGGTTCGCGGACGGCAAGGAGGTTCGGGATCCCTCGTTGAAGTGCCCCGACGGCGAGATGTGCACGGGCACCAACCCGAATGCGCAGGGCACGTGTTTCGCCGTGTGCCGACCGGACCAGCCCCTGCCCGTGGACGTGGTCGGAACTCACCCCTGCGTCCCCGAGCAATGGTGCAAACCATTCCAGAAAGGCGAAGAAGGGTTCGTCTCGTTCGCCGGCTGCGGTCCCCGCCCGGGCGGGCACAACTGACGCAGTCGTCATCGGGCACGACCGCCTCCCGAAGACCGCCCTCGGTGACGAGGGCGCCGCCCACCTGGGCGTTGATCTGGACCGGGTGCGCCGCCGCATCTTCGTCGCCACGTCCCTGATGGTTGGCGCCCGGAGAATCGAGGGACCCGCCAAGCCGCAGGGCACACGGATCGATGACCCTCTGATACGGGGAGGGGGCATTGACGCCCCCGATCCGAGCGACCTATGCTCTCGCCCATGCGGCTGACCGACCAGGAGCGCACAGTGCTCCGCGACGCCGTTCGAAGCCACTTCGGCGCGGGCGTCCGGCCCCTCGTGTTCGGCTCCCGCGCCCAGGACGACGCGCGTGGAGGTGACATCGACCTCTACGTCGAGGGGGTCTCCCTGCCCGCCGACGAGATCATGCGCCGCAAGATTGCGCTCCTCATGGAGCTCCACGAGCGCCTGGGAGATCAGCACATCGACGTCGTCGTGAGGCGTAGCGGCGGCCCCGAGCTCCCCATCCACCGGCAGGCAGAGGCCACGGGTGAGCCGCTGTGACCCACCCACAGCAAGCCTTGGATGCAGCGCTTGAGGTGGCCGCCGTCCACAGGCGGCGCATGGAGGAGGCGCTCGCCCACCTCTCCCACCGCCTGCCAATGACCCCCGCCGCCGTAGAGCAGCTCACCTACGAGGACACGGCGAGCCTCGAGCTCTTCCTGTCCCGGTTCGCGAACCTCCAGGATCTGCTGGGAGTGCAGATCTTCCCCCTGGTCGCGAGGCTCACCGATGAGCCCCACCCGGCCGGGGCCACGTTCATCGACCTGCTCAACCGCCTGGAGAAGATCGGCGCCATCCCCTCGGCCCGATCCTGGCGCCGCCTCCGCGAGGTGCGCAACCTGCTCGCGCACGACTATCCGGGAGATCTGGAGCTCGACGCCGCGGCGGTCAACCAGGTGGTGGGCGCCCTGGAGGACCTGCGCGCGGCGGACGACACCATCCGCACCCACGTAGCCCGCGTTCGCACCCTCGACACGTGACGAGCTACGAGGCTCTGAGGCAATCCCTCTCGGTCTGCCGCAGGCGCCGTCGTCATCGATGTGCAATCCAACGGACTCGACGTGGCGGCGCTCCCGGCGCACAGTGGACCGCAGGCCCGCGCCAGCCACTCGCGGACACCCACTGGCCTCCTCCAAGGCCTCCAAGGAGTTCCATGAACCACGCACTCCCGATCTACCGCTACGAGGACGCGATCGTGGCGGCCGTCCGCGACCACCGCGTCGTCGTCATCGAGGGCCCCACCGGGAGCGGCAAGACGACCCAGCTCCCGCGGATCCTGCTGCGCGCGGGGCTCTCGAACGGGATCATCGGTGTGACCCAGCCGCGCCGCATCGCGGCCGTGAGCGTCGCGTGGCGCATCGCCGAGGAGCTGGGGGTGGAGCTCGGCGAGGAGGTCGGCTACGCCATCCGGTTCGACGACCGCACGGGGCCCGCGACCGAGATCAAGATCATGACCGACGGGATCCTGCTGATGGAGGCCCGGACCGACCCGGACTTCGGCCGCTACGGGATCATCGTGGTCGACGAGGCCCACGAGCGCACGCTGAACATCGACTTCACCCTCGGGCTCCTCCACCGCGCGCTGTCGCGCCGCAGCGACCTGAAGGTCGTGGTGAGCTCGGCCACCATCCAGCCAGAGGTGTTCCAGCGCTACTTTGAAGGGGCCGTGGGGAACGTGCCGTTCGTGTCCATCGACGCCCGCCCCTACCCCGTCGACATCGTCTACAAGGCCCCGCCGAGCGAGGACCTCGACGCCATGATGGAGGCCGCCTTCTCCGAGGTGATGGCTCTCCACGTGAAGGAGGGCCCCGGCGCGATCCTGGTCTTCCTCTCGGGCGAGGCCATGATCCGCGGGGTCGAGGAGCTCCTGGCCAGGAGCCCGCGGGGGCGCGAGCTCCACGTGATGCCGCTCTACGGCAAGCTCACGCGCGACGAGCAGGAGGCGGTCTTCCAGTCCTTCGAGCCCCTGCGGAAGGTGGTGCTGGCGACGAACATCGCCGAGACGTCCATCACGATCCCGGACGTGCGCCACGTCATCGACAGCGGCCTGGCGAAGGTCCCGCGCGTCCACGTCCGCAGCGGGATCTCGACGCTGCACGACGAGAGGATCAGCCGGGCGTCAGCCGAGCAGCGCGCCGGTCGCGCCGGCCGCACCGCTCCCGGCACGGCCGTGCGCCTCTACTCGCGGAAGTCCTATCAGAGCCGCCCCGCTTACACCGACGAGGAGATCCTGCGCCTCGACCTGTCCGAGGTGGTGCTGCGCCTCATCCACCTGGGCGTCCGCGACGTAGAAGCCTTCCCGCTCCCGACGAGGCCACCGCCGGCCGCGCTGCGGGCTGCGCTCGACGCGCTCCGCGCCATGGGGGCCATCGACGTCGGCAACGCCCTGACGCCCATCGGCGAGCGCATGATGCCCTTCCCGCTCTCCCCGTCGCTGGCGCGCATGGTGGTGGAGGCCGCGGAGCGCTTCCCGACGGTCGTGGACGAGGTGCTGATGGTCGGGGCCTTCCTGTCGTCGCGCCCGCCGTACCTCTACCCGCAGGGGGAGGAGAGCGAGGCGCGCGCGGCCCAGGAGGCCTTCGCGGACCCCCTCGGAGACGCGGTCACGGCCGTCCAGGTGCTGCGCCGCTATCGGGCGGCTCGTGGCTCGGCGGCATTCTGCGAGCGCAGCTACCTCGACCCGCACCTCATGGCCTTCATCGACAAGGCCCACCGGCAGCTCACCGACATCGCGGTCGAGCACGGCATCGCCGTCCGCAGCGGCGGCGACCCCACAGGGATCGTCCGGTCCGTGGCCACGGGCTTCGCCCGCCAGATCCTGCGCAGCGGCAGGGGGCACACCTACGAGGGCCCGGGCGACATGGCCATCTCCATCCACCCGTCGAGCAGCCTCTTCGGGAGGCGCGCCCAGGTCGTAGTGGCCGCGGAGGTAGTGATCTCCAACCGCCCCTACGCCCGCTTCGTGTCGATGCTGCGCCCCGAGTGGGTCCCCGAGGCCAACCCGCAGCTCGCAGACGCATGGGGCATGGGGAGGCGCAAGAAGCCGGAGCCCCAGCGGAGCGAGCCCGACGCCCGCCCGACGTCGCTGTGGGTGGGCGGCGTCGAGCTGCCGGTCACGGGCAGGCGGCCCGAGCTCGTCGTCGACGTCGCGCACGCCGCGTCGCTCGGCTCCGTCAACCTCGCCGAGCTCCCCGGCTGGGCGCTCGGGGCGAAGACGCGGCTCGTTCAGGACGGGCGGTTCACGTGGGGCCGGGGAGCGCCGCTCGCGGAGGTCCTGTGCCTTCTCCCGCACCTGCCGCTCCCCGAGGGTCCGCCCGAGCCGATCCGCGACGTCCCCCAGGGCGCGCTCCTCGAGTCGGACCGCAACCTGCACACCCTCGCCCGCTTCGTCGACCGGGTGCTCTCGCCAGGCCTTCCCGCCCACGGCAACCGCCCGGGCTGGCTGGCGCTCGTGTCGAACGGCGAGACCGGGTTCTGGTTCGAGGTGGTCACGGACTTCCAGGACGCCGTGCTGACGAGCCTCGCGGCGGTCAGCGACCTCGTGCACGCGCTGCCGCACGGCGACCCGCTCCGTGAGCGCGTCGAGGCCCTCCAGGACGAGCTGGCGCAACGGTCCGAGACGGTCGAGGGTGCGCTGCGGGCGGCGCGGCGCCCACGCGAGAGGCGGTAGAGCGCCAGCACCGAGCCCGGCACCCCATGACGAAGACCCCATGACTGTTCAGCATGTCGCCGCCTGACTGGCAGGGTCAGCGCAGCCGCCCGAGCAGACGCTCGACCTCCTCCCGATCATAGGCGCTGGCGTCGGCGGTCTTCAGATACAGCTCGAACTCGCGTCGCGCGAGCGCCATCATGTTCTTCTCCCGATACATGTACCCGAGGGTCTTGTGGGCATCGGGGAACTCGGAGCCGCCGCCCCTCACCGCGGCCGTGAAGTAGTCCATGGCGCTCTGCTTCTGCCCCTTCTGCAGGGCGATCTTGCCCAGGTAGTAGCTCGCCGTCGCGTTGTTCGGCTCCTTGCCCAGGATCTCCCTGAAGTAGCTCTCTGCTTCACGCTCTTTCTTGAGTTTGTACAGCGTCTCTGCGTAGGACACGATGGCCGTGAGGCGCCCCGAGTCGATCAACATGGCCTGCTCGAAGTCGGACAGGGCCTCCCGGTACTTGCCCGCGTCGAAGAGCAGCCCACCGCGCTTCAGGTAGACCTCGGGGTTGCGCTTGGCGCCCGCGGGCGCCCCCTCGTACTCCTTGATGATCGCGTCGTACTGGGTCAGCGCGAGCCGCCTGTTGGTCGCCCCCCCCTTCTCGACCAGCGCGTTCGCCAGCGCGTGACGGTAGCTGGCGTCCCGCGGGCTCGCCGCCACAGCCTTCTGGAGCTGGGTGATCGCCAGATCCGCGTCTCCGAGCTCCAGCGCGACGCGCCCCAGCTCGAAGAAGGCCGGGGCATAGCCCGGGTTGATCTTCAACGCCAGCTCCAGGTACTTGCGCGCCGTCGCGTAGCTCTGGATCGCCGCGAACATGGCGCCGAGGCGCGCGTTGGCCTCGACGCTCTGGGGGTCGGCGGTCAGCACCGCCTCCAGCTCGGCGATGGCCTTCTTGTGGTGCCCGGCCCGCGCGAGGACGTCCGCGTAGTCGAGCGTGGAGGTCTCGTCGAGCGCCCCCTGGCTCTTGAGCACGTCGTACTGCTCGATGGCCTCCTTGGCGAAGCCCAGGTCACCGAGCAGGGAGGCAAGGCGGGTGCGGACGAGGACGTTGGCCGGGTCCTTGGCCACCAGCTCCTTGAAGGCGTCCTTGGCCTTCATGCGCTGACCCGTAGCGACCATCATCTCAGCGAGCTGCGTCAGGAGGACCGTCGATGACGGTGCGTTCTGGATGCCCTGCTCCAGGATGCGCGCCGCCTGATCGTACCGCTGCTCCTCCGCGTAGATCTCGGCCAGGCGTGAGTAGGCGTCCACGTACCCGGGGCTCTTGTCGATGACGCTCTGGTACAGGGACCGGGCGTTCTTTCGCAGCCGGCGCGCGCTCGCCACCTCGGCCTGGAGGAACAGGATCTGCGGGTCGTCCGGGAGCTTCTCCGTCGCCCCCTGCGCGAAGCGCTCCGCGTCGTCGATGCTGCGGCGCCGGTCCATGTAGAAGCCCACCGCGGCCTGGTAGAAGCGAGCGCTGGCGCAGCCACGCTTCTCGCAGGCGAGCAGCCGCTCCTCCGCCTTGTCCAGCGCCCCGGACTCCGCGTACAGGTCGACCAGGTCCAGCGCGGCGCCCTCGTCGTCCGGCCGGATCTGAGACGCAGCCTCCAGGTGCTTGATGCGGTTGTCGGGGTCGCTCTTCGCCGCCCAGGCCTTGGCCAGCAGCAGATGGGCCTGGAACTGATCCTCGGTGTTCGCCTCCTTCTGCGCGGCGGTCAACACCTCCGTGGCGCTGGCGATGGCCGCGTCAGTCTGGCGGGAGGCGAGCTGTACGCGCGCCATGCCGAGGCGCGCCTGCGTGTGCGCCGGGCTGGCATCCACCGCCGCCTTGTAGGCAGCGCCGGCCCGCTCCGTGTCCCCCATCTGCTCGTAGACCTGGCCCGTGAAGTAGTGCCCACGGGCGTAGCCGGGCATCAGCTCCGTCGACTTGCGGAAGTACTCCAGCGCCTTGTCGGGGGTCCCACGCCGGAGCGCCACCTCGCCGTAGAAGGCGAGGATGTCCGGGTCCGCGGCGGCCGAAGCGACGTACTGGTCGAGCGCGGCCTGCGCCTCCTCGAACTTGCCCTGCTTCATGAGGAGCTGCGCCTTGACGCGCAGATCCTTGTCGTCGCCGAGCTGCTTCGAGAGCTCGTCCAGGCGCTTGCGGTAGCGTTCGTCCCCCTGGAAGTTCACGGGGAAGCGGTTGCTGTACTCCAGGTAGTAGGCCAGGAGCTGGCGCTTGGTGGCGTCGTCGCCCGGCGCTCCCTTGAGCTGCATCTCCAAGGCGTCGATGCGGTCACGGTAGGCCCGGGTGGTGTCCTCCACCGGCTGCTGGTAGTGCCCCGCCGGGGCGGCGACCGCAGGGGAGGCGCCGCGCGGCCCCGTCGGCGGCATGGGCGGCTTCGGGCTCTCCGTCGTGGTTCCCAGCCCGAACCATCCAAGCCCCGCGAGCTCGGGGCCGACGCCCGCGGCAGCGACCAGGAGGAGCGCGACGGCCCCGAGCTTGAGCGCCCGCCCTCCCCCGGTCGGCTTCACCTGGATCGCCTTGCTCGGCAGCGGCGCCCCCCGGGACTTCTTCCCCTTTGGCGCCTTCCCCTTGGCCCCCTTCGCGTCCTTTGTCTCCTTCGCAGCAGCGCGAGCACCCTTGGCTCCGCCGGAGGGCTTGCTCGCGGGCGTGTCCAGGTCGAACAGGTCGCCGTCGCCCGCGGCCTCCCCTCCGCCTGCCCCATCGGAGAAGCCCGCCATGCTGGGGGCCTCGATGAAGAAGGTGTTGGTGTCCTCCCTCTGGGCGAAGGGGTCGGCGGCGGCCTTGCGCTCCCGCGCCGACCGCTGCGGCGCCTTCGGGGCCGGCGCGTCGACACCATGGGTGGACGGCTCCCCATCGAGGAGCGCCGAGAAGTCCACCTCGTCCAGCCCGAGGTCGATCCCGTCGCCCCGAGCGGGCGCATCCTGCCGGGCACGCGGGGGCGGCGCAGGCTCGTCGCCGAGCAGATCGCCGAAGATGTCGTCCGCGGCCGGGCGGGCCGCAGCCCTCGACGGGGGAGGGGGCGCGAAGGGATCGTCCAGACCGAAGGGATCCCTCTCCGCAGAAGGGCCAGGTGCGGGCTCGGCGCGACCGCGGGGCGCACCCGACGGCTCCGCGCTCCGGCCGGAGGGACCCGCATCGGGCGGCGCACCGAACGGGCTCTCCAGGTCCACGGCCGGGCGGCGTGCTGCCGGGCGCGGAGCCTCGGACGGCTCCGAGGACGAGCGCGGGCGCTCTCCACGCTTCCCGTCCTCTTCAGCGCGGGCTCCCCGAGGCGCTTCGTCCCGGCCACGACGCGACTCCGGCCCTGACCACACGACGTCCTGGGCGGCGTCGAGGCTGCGCTGGGTCCGCGAGTACGTCCCGATCATGGACAGGTCCAGCTCCGACAACCCGCTGATCTCGTGGGCGGCGCGCCGGTCGAAGCCGATGTCCCGGCCATCGTCCGGCAGCGGCGACGCCTTCGGGCGTGGCCACACGGCGGTGGGCTCGGGCGGGGGCTCGGCCTGTGGCCCATCGGCCGCCATGGCGAAGGCCCGCCGCGCGGGGGGCTCGGCAGACCCGGCCCGGGGCTGAGCCGCGTCGTCGCCCGGCACGGATCGGGGGGGAGACGGGGGGCTCGGCGCAACGGCCACGGCAGGAGCGCTCACGTCCTCGGCGGCGAGGTCGTCGAGGAAGCCCACCTCGATGCCCCCGAAGGGATCGTCCAGCTCCCCCTGGTCGGAGGGCCGCGCCGCGGTGAAGTCGTCGTCCAGGTCCTGGCCCAGATCGAAGTCGGGGAGGCTCAGCTCCGGGCCCTGTTCCGCCACCACCGCACCACACACCGGGCACTGGGGGTCCTCGTCGAAGCCCGCGCCAATCTGGGCGTCGGGATCGAACGACGCGCCGCACTCGGGACATTGGATCTTCATGTGCGAGGTGACTCTCCTCGGGCTCGCGGCCCGCACTCCTCACCCAGCCCGCGCTGGGGCGCTCGCTTGACAGGGCGCGTCGGGCACCCCTATAAGGAGCCGGGGTCCCGCCGGTGACACTCCAGATCGCGGGATGGTAGCACCGGGCGCGCCCCCGGGTCAACCACATCACGGCCCGGAACATCTCGATTCTATTCCATGATCATCCTCGGCACAGCGGGTCACATCGACCACGGCAAGACGACCCTCATCCGCTCCCTCACGGGCATCGACACGGATCGCCTGAAGGAGGAGAAGGAGCGGGGCATCTCCATCGAGCTGGGCTTCGCCTGGCTCGACCTCCCGAACGGCCAGCGCGCCGGGGTCGTCGACGTCCCCGGGCACGAGAAGTTCGTGCGTCAGATGATCGCCGGTGCGGTCGGCGTGGACGTCGTGCTCCTCGTCATCGCCGCCGACGAGGGCGTCATGCCCCAGACGCGCGAGCACCTGGACATCTGTCGCCTGCTCGGTGTGCGCCACGGGGTGGTCGTCCTCACCAAGGTGGACCTGGTCGACGAGGAGTGGCTCCTTCTGGTCGAGGACGATGTCCAGACCTTCGTCGCAGGCACGTTCCTGGAGGGGTCCCCCATCCTGCGCTTCTCCGCTGTCGATCCCGGGCTCGCCGCGAGCTTCGGCGCGACGCTGCGCCAGCTCCTGGTCGACCTGTTCCCGCGCGCGCCGAGGCGCGACCTGACGCAGCCCTTCAAGCTGCCCGTGGATCGCGTGTTCACGGTGCGTGGCTTCGGGACGGTGGTCACCGGCACCGTCCAGAGCGGCCAAGTGGCGCTGGGAGAGGAGGTACTGCTGTTGCCCGAGGCGCTGCAGGGGCGAGTCCGAGGCATCGAGGTCCACGGGGCGGGCGCCGAGAGGGTAGGCGCGGGCAGCCGCGCGGCGATCAACGTGCAGGGGGTCGAGAAGAGCGAGGCGCACCGGGGCTCGGTCCTGATCCGCGCGGGCGAGCTCGAGCCGACGTCCATGTTCGACGCCTCGCTGCGGGTCCTCCCAAACCTGGGGCGCCCGCTCGGCCAGCGCTCCAAGGCCCTGGTGCACACAGGGACGTCGCAGATCCTGGCGACGGTGGTGCTGCTCGACCGGGCCGAGGTGGAGCCGGGGGGTGAGGCCCTGGTGCAGATCCGGCTCGACTCGCCGGTCGTCGTGCTGCCGGGCGACCCCTTCATCCTGCGAGGCTTCGAGGTGCTCGCCAACTACGGCAAGACCGAGGGGGGCGGCCGGGTCCTCGACCCGCACCCGCGAAAGCACCGCACGACCGAGGCGGACACGGTCGCCACGCTGCGGGCGCTGCGCGACGGCGACGACGGGACCCGCGCGGAGGCGCTGCTCCGCGCCGCCGGGGAGAGCGGCCTCTCACAGCGGTGGCTCCGCCGGCGCCTGCGGGTCGACGACCTGCCGGGCATCCTGGAGGGGCTGCGAGCCCAGGGGCGCGCGGTCGCGACGGACGCTGACGACCCGACGTGGGTCCACGCCGAGCCGTGGGAGCGCCTGGTGGACCAGGTGCTGCGGCTCTTGCGCAGCTTCCACGACCGGAACCCGGCGCGACCCGGCATCTCCCGCGAGGAGCTGCGCACCCGCCTCCGCGGCGGCCTCGACACTCGCCTGTTCGGGCACCTCATCCAGTCCCTGGAGCGCAAGGGGCGCGTGGTCTCGGACGCCGACGCCGTCCGCTTGCACAGCTTCCAGCCGAAGGTGACGGGCCAACTCCAGAAGGTCCGAGACGCCCTCCTCGCCCACTTCGAGGCCGCGCGCCTGGAGCCGCCGACCCCTCAGGAGGCCGGCGCCGCCCTCGGCTTCACGGAAGCCATCGTGCGCGAGGCCCTGGACGCCCTCGTCCGAGAGGGTGCGCTGGTGCGGGTGCGGACCGACCTCCTGTTCGCCCGGCCTGCCATGGACGCGCTGCGCGCCCAGCTCGTGGCGTTCCTGGAGCGCGAGGGAGAGATCACGACGCCCCAGTTCAAGGAGATGACCGGATCCAGCCGCAAGTACACGATCCCACTGGGGGAGTACTTCGACGCAGAGAAGGTGACGCTGCGGGTGGGCGAGGTGCGAAGGCTGAGGCGCAAGGGCTGACCGGCGGGCACGGATCCGAGGCTACGAATCGCCGGAGACCGCACCGGCCCCGTCGCCCTCGACGGGCAGGGCGTCGGGGTCGATGAGCAGCCACTCCCGCCACTTGCCGGCTCGGCCGTTCTCCCCCGTCGCGTAGATCCGGTAGCGGAGCGGCGTGAAGCCCCGGTGCAGGAGCAGGCTCTCGAACTTGACGAGCACCTCGTCGAAGGACTGGGCCTCGCGGATGATGAACTGGATGATGTGGTGGTACGGGTCTGAGCACTGCGTCTCTGCGTAGAGCCGGGTCCCACGGCGCTCCTTCTTCTCGAAGACCGTCACCTGGAACACCACGTCACGACCCAACTTGGTCGCTTCGAGCTGGAACCGGCTGTGCTCCCGGATCACCGAGCCTCCAGACTCCGCTCACGGAGAAGACGCCGACGGCCCGGGCCATCGGAGACCGTTCGACAAGGCGGGCAGACGCCGGGCGATCATACAACCACGACGGGGGTTGTCAACCGGCTCGACCGTCCCAGCCACGGCGTGCGCGGCCATCCGGCCCATCGAGCCCATGGGCCGCCAGAACCTGCCGGTTCTGCTGCATCCACCGATAGAAGGTCGACCGCGGTATGTCGAGCGCCTCATAGGCGCGGCGCCTGTGGCCCCCCTGCCGCAGGAGCTCCTCCACGATGCGCCGCTGCGGCACTGCGGGGGACAGAGGGTGGAGGGGTGGCGGGACGGCCGCATCGAGCGGCGGAGCGGCCTCGTCGAGGTGAAGGTCGCACGGCTCGATGACGGGCCCCGCGGTGAGGACGGCGGCCCTCTGCAGGACGTTGCGAAGCTCCCTCACGTTTCCGAGCCATGGGTGGTGCCGCAGGACATCCAGCGCCGCTCTGGACAGCGTCAGCCCGCCACACCCCATGCGGCGCAGCATGGCCTCACTGAGCGCCGCGATGTCGCCGGGACGCGCCCGCAACGGAGGCAGACTCAGGTGCAGGACGCGGAGCCGGTAGAGGAGATCCATGCGGAAGGTGCCCGCCCTGACGGCCGCCGGCAGGTCGCGGTGCGTGGCGCTGACGATCCGCACGTCGACCCGCCGGGTCTCGCGCTCTCCGACGCGGCGCACCTCCCCCGTGTCCAGCACCCGCAGCAGCCTGGCCTGCATGGCGGGGCTCAGCTCGCCGACCTCGTCGAGGAACAGGGCACCCCCGTCCGCCCGCTCGAACAGCCCCTGGCGCGCCTCGGTGGCCCCCGTGAAGGCGCCGCGGGCCCACCCGAACAGCTCCGCCTCTGCGAGGCTCTCCGGGAGTGCTGCGCAGTTCAGGGCGACCAGGGGCCGCGCCGCCCGGGCCCCGAGGGCGTGGATGGCGTGGGCAGCGACCTCCTTGCCGGTGCCCGACTCGCCCGTGATGAGGATCGGCGCGCTGGTACGGGCGAGGAGCGCCACCTGCTCCAGGGCTGCGATGGACGCATCGTCCCCGCCGAGCATGTCCACGAGGGCGCAGTAGGGGTCTCCGCTTGCGGTCTGCCGGCTGGACAGGGCCACCCAGCGAGCGCGCCCCACCTGGATGACGGCGCCGGCGGTCAAGCGGGACCCGCCCCCCCCTACCCGCTCCCCGTCGACGAGCAGAACCTCCGCGCCCCGCCGGTGGATGAGCGCGCCGCCTTCGCCCGGCACGACGCGCGCCCCCGGCAGGTCGAGGCCGGCCGACGAGATCGGGGTCCGCACGAGGACCCCGTCGATGGTGCGGACGAGGAGCAGGGTAGCATCAGAGGTGGCCGAGGCGACGGCGCGCAGGTGGCTGGTGGCGGCGTGTGGTCGGTGTCCAAAGAGACGGCTCATGGCTTCCTCCAGGTGCGGTTGGTGGCGGGTCGGGCGCGACTTCGACCTCGTTCACCCGCGATTGCGCGCAAAGACCGACCCGTCCTTCGGCGGAGGCTTGAGCAAACCTGGACCGCTCGGAGGATCGGTACTAGACTCGCGGCGAACCCGGCGCGGAGACGCCGCAGCGGGTGGGGGACGGAGCGCGGCAGTGCCGCCATGACGGGATGAGAGAGGAGAACATGCGAGCGTTGCGAAATGTGGGGCTAGCGGTGCTTCTGGTCGTGACGGCGAGCACTACCGCCCGGGCCGCGGACTGGTCGTTGTTGGGCGGCGACACCCTCGGCGTGCACGACGGAGGGCTGCGCGTCGGGGTCGGCTGGCCGGACTTCCACGTGGCGTACCATGCGCCGATCACGTCGGACTTCGAGATCGCGCCCAAGCTGGGGTTCGTCTACGGCTTCCCGAGCGTCAACTCCTGCTGCTTCTTCGGGAACACGCTCACCGCGGAGATGCGCTACGAGTTCCTGTCCGACGGCGACCTCCATCTGGCGCTCCGGCCCGAGATCGGAGTCGGCCTGGGGTACACACCGGTCTTCGCCTTCGACATCCGCCTCGGGCTGGGGCTGGCCGGCAGCTACGCGGTGTCTCAGAAGGTCAACATCCTCTTCTCGTTCGACATCCCCGTAGACCTGATCGTCCACCCGGCCGTCGTCGCGTCCATCCCACTCCTCTTCGGCTTCGGGACGGAGTTCGTGCCCAAGGGCCCCTTCATGCTGTGGGCGGACCTGCGGCTCGGCCCCGACATCGGCGCGCCCGGCGGCTTCGTGACCTTCGGCCTCATCGGGCAGGCGGGCGTCGGCTTCAAGTTCTAGCCGCGCCGGAACTTTCGACCCCTCACCCGGTCAGTGGCACCCGTGACGGACGACCGACGACCCCAAGACGAGCAGCCCATGACGCCCGAGGAGCGCGACCGGCGCCTCCTCGAGTCCTTCAAGCGGTGGGACGAGTCAGGGAAGGGCCTGCGCGTCGGCCCCAACCTCCCGCCGGAGGAGGACGAGGGCGAAGACGACATCGCCTCTGCCCTGGCCAGGGCACGGCGCGGGCGCTCCATGCGGACGGCCGCGCTGGTGGTCATCTTGCTGGTCAGCGCGTTGAGCCTGTGGTCCACCCGGCGCGACGCCGCGTACTTCTTCGCCGATTCGAAGCCCGTCGAGCTGGGCAACGTGCGCGACCTCTACGCGCAGGGGAAGGGACTCGCGGACGTGGCGCAAGGCGGGAGCTACGTCCACGTGGAGGGCCTCGCGATCACGCAGGTCGCCGAGACCGACAAGTACCTGTACTTCCTGGACCCCATCTCGGACACCATCGTCCGCACCCGGCGCGAGCTGCCCGAGAAGTCGCGCCTGATGACCATCCCCATCGATGATCGGCTCGTGCCGCTGCTCCAGGACAGGCGGCTGTTCCCCCACGACCTGACCGCGAGCTTCGAGGCCAAGGGGCGCCTGGTCCGCCTCGTGGAGGCGCCGGGCTGGGCCCGCAACATCGTCCAGTTCTACGGCGGCTCCCTGCACACTCCGCTGGACCGGGCGTTCCTGCTCGTGGACGGCGAGGAGCCCGGCGACAACGCGATCTACGTAGGGCTCTACGCCGTCGCGCTGCTGCTGGTCGGCAGCGCGAGCGTGTTCCTCGTGCGCGCCATCCGCCGGGAACGGGAGCTGCGGGAGGCCATCGAGCGGGGGAGATGATCAGCCGCTGACGCGCCGCACCGTCGCCTCGAAGCGCGCCAGGGTCACTCCGTCCAGGCGCTCCGGATACACTCCATACAAGTGATGCAGCGCAGCGATGCGTGCGATTGCCGGGCCAAGACGGGCGGCGAGGCGGGGTGCCCTGACGGCGCCGCGAGCAGCCTGGGCGGCGGACCGACGGGTCGGGCGCGGAGGGCGCTGGCCGAGGGCCGCCGCCAGGACGTCCAGCGAGAGGAGGCCGCTGCCGAGCAGGGACGCGACGTCCTCTTGTGTGAGCCTCTGGGAGAAGCGACGGAAGACGTCGGAGCCCGCCAGGAGCCCACCGTACTCCCGATGGAAGGGTGCGGCGTAGCGCGCGTGGAGGCGCTCCGGGTCGCCCGGATCCCCGTGGGAGCCCACGGCGTCCGCCAACATGCGCGCGGCCACGAGGCCCATGGCGACCCCACTCCCGTGGGCGCCGTAGACCTGGGAGGCGGCGTCGCCGACCAGCGCGACGCCGGGCGAGACGAGGGTCGTATACGGGCGCCGCAGCGGGATCGCCCCGTGTCCGCCGAACAGGGGCGCGCCGATCCAGGGGTTGGCCACGACGAACTCGTGGTGGAGCCGTGCGCCGGTCGGGTGCCCCAGTGCCGGGATGGACCCGGTGAGGACGCCCACCTGGTCCATGGCGCGGGTCGTGAACAGGGTGAGGACCGAGAAGCCGCCCGCGACGGCGGTGAGCGCCAGGCTCTCTCCGGGACGCGCTCCGTGGCGCTCCAGGAAACGACGGCCGGCCTCCGAGTCGACCACCGCGTGCTGGAACTGGGCCGCGGAGCACAGATCGTCGCGCGCGGGGTCGGGGCAGAGGCGGACCAGCTCAGGGACCCGACGTCGGACCGCGCCCGCCAGCCCGCTCGCGTCAATGACCAGGCGGGCCCGCAGGCGGAGGCGAGGTCCAGGGGCCGAGGGCTCGACGATCACCGCGTCGGGGCGCCCGTCGAGAAGCTCCAGCGCAGCCACACGCCCGTGCACGACCTCGACGCCGGCGAGGGCGCCGGACTCTCGCAGGCGGGCCACTAGGCGGCGCATGTCCACGTCGACGACGGGGCTGTCCGGCAGACGCAGGCTCGCGGCAGCGCCGGGCACCGACAACACGCAGGCATGGGCGACGCCCGCCGCCCCGAGGCGCTCGGGAGGAGCCGGCGCGTGGATGCCGGCCCGGTCGAAGGCCCACGCAGGGATGCCGTTGACCCAGCGGGCGCCGGCGCGGTCGGCCTGGCGGCGCTCCACCACCGCGACCCGGCGGCCGCGCTGCGCGAGGAGGCACGCCACTGCGGCGCCAGCGCTGCCGCCACCCACCACCACCACATCGAAGGAGCGCTCGGTCATCGGCCTCCCTCGCGGGGCGAGCCCGAGCGGAGCCGCGCGGCGCGCTCCGCCAGGTACGGCAGCTCCGGGCGCAGGGCGGCCGCTGCGCTCACGGCCTCGAGCGCCAGGTCCAGGCGCCCACCAGCCTCGTCCAGGTCGGCGCGCGCCAGCCAGAGGAGGTCGCTCCTCGGGCTACGATCCAGCGCGGCCGTCACGAGCTTGCGGGCCACTGCGATGGGCGCCCCATCCGTGGTCACGCAGTAGCGAGCAACCTTCCAGACGTCGCCAGGATCCTTGGACCTGCGGGCGCGCTGCACCAGCAGCCGGGTACCGGCGACCGGATCCCCGGCGCGCCCCTGGGCCACGGCGAGGGCAAAGGCCGCATCGCCGGCGAGGGCGGAGGCACCCCGCGCGAGGGGCGCGAGCAGGCGCGCCGCCTCCTGTGGGCGCCCCAGGGCGCTGAGCAGCTCGGCGCGCGCGAGGGTCGCCTGATCGCGGATCCCCGCCACCCCACTCGCGTCCTCGTCCTCGAGGTTGGCGAGGAGCGCGACGGCGGAGGGCTCCAGACCCTGGGCGCTGCGGAAGGCGCCGGCGAAGCGCTCGACGATGGTGGCGCCACCAGGGCTGGCGGCCCGCCCTCCCCCCGCCGGGTCCGGCCTCCCGTCGAGGAAGGCTCGCAGCGTCTCCAGGTAGCCGGGGAGCTCTCGGAAGCCCTCGATGCGCCCCCACTCGGTGCCGTCGGAGCGCAGGAACAAGGTGGTCGGGTAGCGCTCCACGCCGAAGCGCCGCACCACTTCGGGACCACCCCCCTTCTCGGCGTCGATGCGGATGCCGACGAAGCGCGGCGCGAGCGCGAGGACCTCCGGGGAGCCGAACACGACGCGCTCCAGGCGCGTGCACGGCTCGCACCAGGTGGTGTAGACGTCGACCAGCAGCGGCTTCGCCTCGCTCCTGGCGGCGCGCCGGGCAGCGTCCAACTCCAGGGGGCGCCACGGGAAGGCGGACGCCGCTGCGGTGTGCGGCAGCAGCATGACGAGCAGCAGCCCGAGGGCTCGGGAGGTCATGGTCCGGCGTCCGCCCCGGAGCCGCTCGCGTCGCTCGTGTCCGCCGAGCCTGCCGCATCGGACCCACCCGCGTCACTGCCGCCCCCGACGCCCCCGACGACCACGGCGGCGACCCGCGCCTCGATGCCGGTGTGGTCGCCGTTCTTCTCTCGCAGGGAGACGACCAGCTCGTGCTCCCCGGACAGGTCCGCAGGCAACGTCACGTCGAAGCTCGTGTCCGCTCCGCGCGCGAGCTCCGCCCCCGCCGCCGAGTCCAGCGAGACGCGCCAATGCCCTCTGCCCCGCTCGTTGATGGGGTTGTCCACCGGAGCGACCAGCGTGAAGCCCTCCACCGCGATGGAGAAGCTCACCGTCCCGCCCGCCGCAAAGGTCCCGCCCGGCGCCGGCGCCAGGATGGAGACCGTGGCGTCCAGGGGCGGAGCGATGTCGTAGACGGCCCCCGCGTCGGAAGCGTCCAGGTCGTAGAGCGCCTGGTCCTTGCAGGCGCACAGGCCGAGGGCGAGCGCGAGCAGGATGCGCAGCGGGGCGGGGTCAGGCACGTCGTTCCTCCGGCACGGTGGCGGCTCCTGGGAGCCGAGGCAGTCTAGTCGTGTTCGTCACGCGCATCCAGGGCGCTCGGCCAGGCGGCGGGAAAGCGCCTCAGCAGCATCCAGGCCCGCAGCAGCCAGTTGTCCAGGTCTTCGCCGCCCGGCACGAGCCTCTGCCCCACGCACCGGACGACCTCCTCCAGGCGGTCCGGGCCGAAGCGCTCGATGGTCACGCCAACCCGCACCTGGAGCTTGTCGATGAGCTCGTCTGGCAGCGGGTCCTGGAGATCCCACACCTGGAGCCTGGCGGGACCGCTCGGGCCGTCGAGCAGGGTGAGCAGCTCCCGAAGGGTCTGCTCCGTGACCGAGAAGCCGCCCTTGCGACCCAGGAGCCACCGGACGTGCGCGCCGGGCAGCACCGCGATGGGCCGCCCGTCCGGGGGACGCCGCCCGAGCAGCCGCGGGACGTGGCGCGCGTCGGGCGCGGGCCCCGGCTCGGCGATGACGGTGTCGGCTGCCCCCTCTACGAGCCGCAGCCAGGCGTCTGCGAGCGCCTCGAAGACGTCGAGCCGGCTCTTGTCCCAACGCTTGTCCGCCCTCCGCGGGCTCACCACCGGTCGCGTCACGGCTCCCTCCTCGGCGGGTGCTCGATGGTCACCCGTCCCTTGAGCCCGCTGGTCATCCACACGCGCCCCGCGTCGTCCACCACGAGCGCCTGCGCCCCGATGAGCCCCTCCACCAGCGCGAGGCCCCTCTGCACCCCCATCACGATGACCGCGGTGGAGAGGGCGTCGGCCAGCGTGGCGTCGCGCGAGACGACGGTGGCGCTCCTGACGCCGCGGGTGGGCATGCCCGTCCGCGGGTCCAGGATGTGGTGGTAGCGCACGCCCCCTCGCACGAAGTAGCGCTCGTAGTCGCCGCTGGTGGAGACCGACACGTCGGACGCCTCGATGACGGCGAACCAGTCATCGGGCTCCCCGCGCGGGTCCCTGACGCCGACTCGCCACGGCCGGTCCCCCTTGCGGCCGCTGGCATAGATCTGCCCCCCCGCGGAGAGGGTGAAGTCCCGCACATCGGCTGCGCGCAGGGCGTCGGCCGCCTGATCGAGGGCCCACCCCTTCGCGATGCCGCCGAGGCCGATCTTCATGCCCGGGGCCGGCAGGCGGACGGTGCCGGCCGCCTCGTCGATCTCCACGCGCCGGTAGTCCACGAGCGCCGCGCGGTTGGCCACGGCGGCGGGATCGGGCACCGTGGGCGCGAGAGCGTTGAAGTCCCAGAGGCCCCACAGCGCCGCCCACGTGATGTCGAAGGCCCCCTCGGTCATTGCGCCGATGGCGACGCCCCGTCGCACGATGGCAATGAGATCGGGGGGCACCTCCACCGCCTCGCCGGCGCGCGCGTTGACTGCCGCCAGGGGCGAGGTCGGCTTCCACTCGCTCATGCGGGCGTCGACCTTCGCGAACACGTCGAACACCAGCTTCGCCTGCTCGGCGTGCTCGGCAGGGAGGACTACCTCGATGCGGGTGGTCATGATCTCGGCGGAGAGTCTCTCCCAGTCCGCGACCGCTGGACCAGCCCCCAGCGCGACGAGGACCGCGGGGGCGAGGACGAGGTGAGTGAGGCGACGCGTCATGGCGGGCCCATTCTCGGCCGGCCGCCCCGTTGTGTAAAGCCCCGAGCCCGCAGTCCGGTCCTCGAGAGGAGCCACGGGAGCTCGTCCCCTGACCGCGATGCCGGCCTGCGAACGCTGCGGCTCTCGATTTGGTGTCAACAGGCGCCACTGCGTTGCCGGGGTGCTGCGTGACGGACGCCGTGCAAGTTGACTTGCCGCGCCGAAACAGCTTAGATAGCACACGCTCGCCGCCGGTCGAGGTGGCTCCACCCTCGGACGCACCGAGGCGCGGGAGAGGTAGCCTTTGAGGTCAGCTCGGTTGACGCACTCGCTCGCGGTAGGTCTGGTGTTCGTCATGGTGCCGTTGGCGGCGCTCGGGGACGACGTGACCATCGAGGCGATGCCCGAGATCTCGTTCCAGGAGAACGCGGCCCTCTCGGGCCACGGTTTCCGCACGAGCGTCGACCTCCGCCGCCGCGCGGTCCCCCTCGACGACAAGGCGAAGAACGCGCTGGCCAAGACGCTCGCGCTCTCGCGGGCCAGACTCGACGAGATCCTCGGCTGGGCGGAGGTCATGGGCTGGAAGGGGGTCAACGCCGATATGGCGGTTCACCTCGGGCGCTGTGGCGCTGGTTCGTGGGAGCTCCTGGCGATGGCGGAGCCCGCCGCGGTGCGAAGCTGCCTGTGGCGGCGCATCACCGCGAGCGAGAGCGAGCCCCCTGGCCCCGATGAGACGAGCCAGGGCCGCGTGCCGAGCCTGGCGCAGGTCGAGGAGTGGGCGAAGGAGGCCCAGGCCGCCGGCTTCAAAGTAGTGAAGTCGACCCAAGAGCGGGCCATCGACCTGGATCTGCTGCCCGGTCTGTCGTTGGCGGCGCGCGCCGCCGCGACGAAGGAGAAGTGGGCGACCAACCTGGACGCTGCGAGCGACCTCGGGACGGGTGGCAAGCGGGTCGCGTTCCAGAAGAAGCGGAAGCTCTCAGACGACGACCTCGCGACACTCTACGCGATGGTCGACCTGACGCGCATGGGAGAGCTGGACCCGGATCTGGCCCTGCTGATGGTGAGAGCGGGCGTGAGCAGCTTGCAGCACTTGAGCGGAACGAACGTGGCGGATCTGCTCGTGAAGATGACCCGGCGCAACGGGGAGGAGCGCATCGTAGGGACCCTCCCGGACAACCCTGCGCTGCAGGCGCTCATCGACCGGGCGAAGGACTTTCCCAAGGCGAGATGAACAAAGGCTGGGGCGCGGCGTCTCGGCCGCGCACCTGGTCGGACAGGCAACCCATGATTCGAGGAGAATCAACATGAAGGCACTTCGCGGCAGCAAGCTCTCCACCCTGGGCATCGGCATGGCGGGCCTCCTGGCCATCGCCGCCTGCGACACCACCAACGACGCGGACGCCACGACGGGCGGCGGCGGCCAGCAGGACAACCGGGCCGTCGTAGCGCCGGCCCTCCAGCTCGCCGACGACCTCCAGCAGAGCGACCTGGCCAACTGCGACTCATCCAAGACGCCGGAGGGCGAGTTCGCTCCCGGCGCCGACGTGGCCGGCGTCGGGCTGGTGAAGCCCGACGACAGCATCGTCTACGCAGGCGCGCAGGTGTGGGACGACGGGAAGGTCTGCCAGAACGACTTCGCGAACCCGGCCGCGGTCCTCGGGGCCCCGGGCGCGGCGGCGGACTTCCTCTCCCTCAACGGCGGCATCCTGAACATCACCTTCGAGAGCACGACGCCGGCCCGCGTGGGCGATCAGGTCGTGATCTACACCAGCACGAAGACGACGGGCAGCAAGCTCGACAGCGTCCGCGCCGGCGACACCATCAACGGCATCTGGGACAACGACACCCTGGCGGTGGACATCGAGGCGAAGGCCGGCGGCGAGATCACGCTGACGCTCAGCGAGGCGGACGCGGCCAAGCAGGACTCGGCCACCACGTTCTGATTCCTCTCGGCCACCCGGGGGGCCACCCCGCCGACCACCCGAAGGCGACCAGGATGAAGCGCCCTCTCATGCTCGCATTGGCCTGCGCCGCCCTCCTCGGGGGCGGCGCGCCCATCGCCCAGCAGATCTCCGTGCCCGACACCCTCGCCACGCAGCCTGGCGGCAGCGGGGAACGCGCCGGAGATGACGTGACCATCGAGGTGGTGGTCGACGAGAGCGGCGAGATCTATGAGAGGCGCCACTATGGCGGCATCATCCCGGAGGTCCGGGACCGCTTCGTCGCTGGCCTCAAGGCGGGGCGACCAGGGGGCAAGGCGCCCGCAATCACCTGGGTGGGGTTCCAGCAGCGCTCCCTGTTCTCGCGCGTCTTCATCCAGACGGACAGGGTGACGGCCTACACCATCCACAAGCCCGATCCGCTGCACATCCAGGTGGACTTCCCGGAGGCGGGGGTCCCCGTCGACAATGACAAGCGTCGGCTCGACACCAGCCGCTTCGATTCGCCGGTGCAGGGGGTCGAGGCGCGCGTCATCCGCAACAAGGGGGGGCTGATCGCGCGGGTGATCATCACCCTGGACAGCCCGAGCGGATACCTGTACAAGCAGGAAGGCAACTACGTTTTCATCGACATCGAGCGGTAGCGGCGCTCCATTCCTCAGCGAGCCGCCCACCGCCAACCGTGAATCCCCACACCCACCCCGAACGGAAAGTAGATCCATGACATCTGAAGAGACCAAGCCCGCGGGCCCCTCCGAGGGCACCTCGCAGGGCGAGAAGGCGAGCGCGAAGCCGAAGAAGGCGCCGCGTCAGGCCACCAAGAGCGCGAAGGGAGCGACCGCCGAGGCGATGATCGCCGCTCCCGCCGAGGACGCAGGCGTCGAGCAGGCTCCGGCGGGCGACAAGCCGGCGAAGTCCAGCCGCGGAAGGCGCAAGAAGCAGGAGACGCCGGACGCAGCCGTCAGCGAGGCTGCGGCCAGCGCAGCGGCGCCCGAGCCGTCGACCGACGCAGCGGCAGCAGCGGAGGGCGCGGCTCCCGCCAAGAAGTCCAAGTCCAGGAGTGCCCGGCGGAGAGACACGGAGTTGGCAGTGGAGGCGCAGTCGACCACGCCGGCGGAGCCCGCCGCTGAGGCGACCGCCGAGCCGACCCTGGCGGCAGCGACACATCTCGAGGCGGGTGCCGCAGCCTTGGAGGCTGCTCCCACCGCTCGGGGCGGCCGCGGAGCGCGCAAGGGCAAGGCTCCAGCCGAGGAGGCCGTCCAGCTCCCCCTTGACGGGGTCGCCCTGGCGGAGGACGCCATCGATGACGGGTCCGGCGACGAGGACGAGGACGAGGGAGAGGACAGCGACGGTGCAGCGACCGCAGAGGCGGGAGCTGCCGTGGACGGGAAGAAGAAGCGCCGCCGGCGCCGCCGGAAGAAGAAGCCGGCCACGGCGACCGAGGCGGGACAGGGAGCCGAGCCGGGGCTGACGGCGCCAGCTCCCGCCGCGACGGCCCCGGCACCCGAGGGTGATGCCCCCGCGGTGGCTGCCCGGGAGACCGAGACAGCTCCGGCTCCCACGTCGCCCCCCCCCAAGGCCAGGAAGGAGCCAGCAGCGCAGGCCCGGGCCCCCAAGCAGGAACCAGAGCCGCCCCGGGTTGGCGGTGGGTCGGTCCCCCTGCACCGCGCGGGGGACGACATCGAGCTACCGAAGCCCGGGGAGGTGATCGACCTGCGCGGCGCCCGCAAGGGAACGCCGGTTCTCCCCCCGAAGAAGCTCACGCTCCGCAAGGACGCGGGCGACGAGAACCCAGTCGAGGTGCCGAAGCCAGGAGATGTGCTCGACTTGCGCCCGGGCCGCAAGACGGTCGCCGTGACCGAGGCAGAGCGCGCCGCGGAAGACGAGCGGGTCGCGCAGCTCAAGGAGCGGCTCACCGGGTCACCCGACGCCCCGTCGTCCGGCGATGCGGAACCGGAGCGCGGCTCACGGGACGAGCGCGGGCCACGCCGCGAGCGCGACGAGCGTGGAGACCGAGGAGGGCGCCGGGATCGGGAGGAGCGCGGTGAGCGCGGCGAGCGCTCCGACCGCGGCGAGCGTGGCGAGCGCGGCGACCGCAGGGACCGGGGAGAGCGCCGCGAGCGGGACACCAGGGACCGGGGAGAGGAGAGGGCCCCACGCCGCGAGCAGGCAGCTGAGGCCGCCCTCGAGGTGGATCCGGCGGTCATCGAGCAGGCCCTGCGCCAGGGTGAGACCGAGCGTGGCCGCCACCGCGGGGCGCGCCGAGACGAGGCACGCACGGCCCCGACACCGGCCCACGCCATCGACATCACCGTGGCCATCATGGCGCGCAGGAGGGGCCCCTCCACCAAGCGCCTCGCAGAGACCATCGTCCGTCAGGACCTCCCCTGGGAGGGCGAGCTGCTCATCGTCGACTGCGGGTCGGGTGACGGCTCCATCCGGTCCATCAGCCCGGATAACGCCCGTGTCGTCTCGCTCGACGCGTCCATCGCGGACGGGGCGGCGCGGGATCAGGCAGTGCAGGCGGCCCGCGGGGCCATCGTGGTGTTCATCGGCCAGGACGCCGCGCCAGACAGCAGCCGCTGGCTCGTGAACCTGACCGAGGCGTTGTTCGAGGATGAGCGGGTGGGCCTCGTCACCGGGCCGGTGTTGGCCCCCGACGCAGCCGCGCCCGGCGAGCGTGGGCGCACCTATCATCGCCACGACACCTCACCGGACCGCTTCGAGGTGGAGGGCGGCAACCTGGCCGTCCGCCGCAGCGTGGCGCAGCGGATCCCGTTCGCCTCCTACGAGGGCGAGCTGCAGAGCTGGGTCGAGGCGGTGCTGGACGCTGGCGCCACCAAGCGCTACGAGCCGTCAGTGACCCTGCGGCGCGCACCTGAGCGTGTCCGGCCCGAGCCGCAGCCGCGCCCGGAGGCAGCGCCTCACCGGGTGCCACAGCCCGAGCCTGCTGCACCCTCGTGGCGCGAAGCGGAGCTCGCTCCCGCCGCGCTGAGCGAGCCCCCGCACCTGTGGGAGGTGCCGCTCCAGATCGCGACCCAGACGCTTCACGCCTGGTCCGACGTGGCCTCCGGCCGGGAGCCTCGCAGCTTGTCATCGCTGGTGCTGGCGCCGCTGAAGGCCACGCGCAAGGTGCTCTCCGCCTACAACCGGCGCTCGCTGGTTCCCATCCCCAAGTTCCTGCGCGAGGACTGATCGTCGGCATGGGCGTGGGCAGTCGCGCGCGGCTTCCCACGCCCACCAGACTACATCCTGCTCACACCTCCGCCGACGCGGCGAGCCTGAGCATCTCGTGGGCGTGCTCCTGGGTACGCCGCGTGATGGTCAGCCCCCCGAGCATGCGGGCGATCTCTTCGGCGCGGCCCGCCGCGTCCAGGGCCGAGACGCGCGTGACGGTGCGGCCGTCCACCTCTCCCTTCTCCACGCGCAGGTGGTGATCGCCATAGGCAGCCACCTGCGGCAGGTGAGTGATACACAGGACCTGTCGGCCAAGGCTCGCCTTCTTGAGCTTCCTGCCCAGGATCTCGGCGACCGCCCCACCCACCCCGGCGTCCACCTCATCGAAGATGGACGTGGAGACGGGGTCCGATCCCAGCAGCACGCCTTTCAGCGCCAGGAGGATGCGGCTGAGCTCGCCCCCCGACGCCGAGCGCGCAAGCGCCTTGTGTGGTTCCCCCGTGTTGGTGGAGACGAGCAGCTCCACCGTGTCGAGACCGGTCGGGCCAATGGACGCCTCGGGGCTCGCGCCTGCCGGGTCGACCGCCACCCGGACGCGACAGCGGCCCATGGCGAGAGAACGGAGCTCCTCCTCCACCAGGTGGGCGAGGCGAACCGCGGCCTCCTTCCGGGCCGTCGACAGGGCGTCGCCCAGAGCGATGACCCGTTGGCGGCTCGCGACGATCTGGCGGTCAAGCTCGGCAATGCGCTCCTCGGCGGTGCTGAAGCGGTCGAGCTCTGCGCCGATCTCGGCCATCCTGCGCAGGATCTCCTCGATGGAGGCGCCGTACTTGCGCTTGATGCGCCGGATCAGGTCCAGGCGCTCGTCGATGGCCGCCAGCCTGGCTGGGTCACCATCCACCGATGAGACATAGCGGCGCACCTCGAAGGCGACGTCCTCGACCTCGATGCGGGCGGACTCCAGACGCGACCGAAGCGGCGCCAGTGTGCCATCGACGGAGACCAGGTCCCGCAGCGCGCGCTCTGCCTCGACGAGGCTGGCGACGGCGTTGCTGCGCCCCCCGCCCAGACCCTCCAGGACGGCGGTGGCGCCCTGGCGCAGGCGCTCTGCGTTGGCGAGCCGGCGGCGCTCCCCTTCGAGGGAGTCGTCCTCACCTGGCACCAACGCCGCGTCCGCCAGCTCCTGGTGCTGGAAGCGGAGGAAGTCCTCCCGCTCCAGGCGCTCGCGCTCCGCACGGCGCAGCTCGGCACGCTCGGCCTCCAGGCGCCGGAGGTCGGCGTAGGCAGCCACGTAGGTCGCCCGATGCGCGTCCAGGGCCCCGAAGCGGTCGAGGACCTCCAGGTGGCCTGCCGGATCCAGGAGCGCGTACTGTGCGTGCTGGCTTGAGAGGTCGACCAGGCGGCGCGTCACGTCCCGCAGCATCGCTGCGGTCGCCATGTTCCCGTTGACGTGGATCCGGTTGCGGCCCGAGCGGGCCACCACGCGTCGGACCAACATGACGGACGGGTCATCGGGATCCGCAAGGTCCGCGTCGCGCAGCGCCTGGCGCGCACGCTCATCGGTGAGGCGGAAGAGGCCCTCGACGGTCGCCTCCTCCGCGCCCTGGCGGACCACGTCGGCGAGGGCGCGCCCCCCGAGCAGCAGATCGAGCGCCCCGACGAGGATGGACTTGCCGGCGCCGGTCTCCCCCGTGAGGACGTTGAGACCGGACCGCAGCTCCAGCTCGAGCTCGTCGATGATGGCGAAGCTCCGGACACGAAGCGACGCGAGCATGTCCCGCCTCCTGGGCTGTGGCACCGCGCCTATTGTCACGGCCCGGCGGCGATGTCAACGGTGGCGCGTGCGTCCGTGGCGCATTGACAACCAGGCGCTCACACCCAACCATGCGTGGCGGGCCAGGGTGGGACACAACGACGGAGGAGCACATGGAGCGGACCGTGGAGACCGGAAACCTGACGTCCCGTGACGGCACGCGCCTGTCCTATGTCCTGTCGCCGCACCCGGCGGCCCGAGCGGTGCTGCTGTTCGTGCCCGGGTACGCCGACCACGTCGGCCGGTACTCACATGTCTTCGACTGGTTCGTCTCCCGCGGCTACACCTGCGCCGGCGTCGACCTGCGAGGACACGGGCGCTCCGGGGGACACCGCGGGTTCGTGGAGCACTTCGGCGCGTATGTCGACGACCTGGAGACCGCGGTCAACCTGCTCGTCGAGCGCTACCCCGACCAGAAGCTCGTGCTGGTGGGCCACAGCATGGGCGGCCTGGTCGTGCTCACCTACCTCCTGCGCCACCCGGAGGGGATCGAGGGCGCCGTCCTTTCGTCGCCCTTCCTGGGGTTGGCCCTGGAGGTACCCAAGGTCAAAGAGCTCCTCGGGAGGGTCATGTCGCGGCTCTGGCCGACGCTTGGGCTGCCCAGCGGCCTCAGTGGGCGGGACCTCACCCACGACGTGGCCTTCGCCGAGGCCTACGACGCCGACCCGCTGGTCTTCAAGAACGCGACGGCGCGCTGGTTTACGGAGGCCATGCGGGCCCAAGGGGAGCTGCTGCGATACGCAGGCCAGATCCAGACGCCGACCCTGATGCTCCAGGCGGGAGCGGACAAGGTCGTCGACGCGGAGACGAGCCGGCAGGTCTACGAGCTCATCAGCGCCACGGACAAGGAGTGGCGATCCTACGATGACCTGTACCACGAGCTGTTCAACGAGGTGGAGCGGGAGCAGCCCCTCCAGGACGTCGTCGACTGGCTCGGAAAGCACGTGTGAGGGCGAGGAGCAGCAGCGCCGCCGGCCCTGCCCCGCCTCCAGCTCCTGCGCACCCCCCGCCTCCCCCGCCCGACGTCGATCCCGAGGGCCCGTCGCAGTCGACGTCGCAGGTCGCGAGCCCCTCGTAGATGCTGCACAGGCCGTCGATGTCGTCCTGCTCGAGATCGCGCTTGATGGTCTCACCTGACGGCGCCTTCGCATACATGGTTGCTTTGGGCAGCTTGGAGTGGTCGAGGCCGAGGAAGTGGCCCGCCTCGTGGGTCACGGTGTTGCGGAGGTCCGTGCGTCCGGTGGGCGGGACGGCGGACACGGAGAAGTCGAACTCCTGGTCGTTCAGCTCGATGTCCGCGTCCACGATGACGCCGCCGCAGCGGTCGTAGGTGAGGGTCGTCAGGCCGAGGACGCCGGGGCCGTGGGACCAGCCGGAGTCGACGAACAGCACCGCGTTGACGTTCTTGGCGCCAGGCGCTGCGTCAAAACCAACAGTTGCGGAGGGTACGCGCCCATCGTAGCGCAGGGTGCGCCCATCTGTGAAGCAGACGGGCTCCGCCCAGGCGTCGAAGGACAGCTTCACCGTGTCCTCCACGTCGTCCAGGTCGAGCCCCCCCGACTTGTCGACCGCGAGGTGGTAGGGGATCGCGGACCGCTCCCAGTGAAGGACCTGGGGCTGCGGGATGCCGCAGCCAATCTTGGCCTGGGAGCCCGTGTCATAGACCACGAAGGCCTGCGCAGGACGGGCGACGAACAGCGCGACGGCGCATGCCGAGACGAGCCGGATCATCGGGAGCCCCCGACCGCCCGGACTCGCTGCAGTAGGGAGGTCAGCGGCAGACGCTCGTCGGCGAGGTCGGGGTGCCCCGGGTCGTCGGCGCGGGCGGCCGCGAGGCCGTCGCGGCGGCTGACCGCCTCCACGACCTTGCCCCGGCGCTCCACGTGGAAGGTCCCCATGGCGAGCCCCAAGGGGCGGTAGGGCTGGCCTGGCCCCGGCGACCAGAGGAAGAGCACCACCTCGTCGCCCACGGTGAGCTGGGGTGCGCCCGGTACGACCTGGGAGTAGCCGCCGAGGGAGCCCCCGACGACGCGCATGGTCACGCGATCCGGCGAGGTGGCCGCGGGGCCCTTGAGCTGCTCGCGGACCTTCACCTCCACGCGGGTGAACGCCCGGCCGTGGTCGTCCTCGGCGCGGGTGTCCAGGACCGTACCGTGGACCACGGCGGTCGCCGCAGCGGCGAGCTGCTCCACGTCCATGGAGACCACGACGGTGGCGCGGGCGGGGACCGCCGCCAGGACGATGCCCAACAGGGCGGCCAGGCGATAGCTGCGGGCTGTAGCCAGCCGCAGGATGGATTGCATGGAGACCTCCGGGGGACGTGGCGCTCACGGTGGCGCCCAGGGATGCACAGGATAGGGAGTCCCCGGATCGCCCGCAAGCGAGCGGGCCAAGCCTTGACACGGCCGCCGCGGCGCGTGAGGCTTGTCCGGGCTCGACCCCCAGCCAGGACGCGGAGAGGACATGGACGAGAGGTGGCTGCGAGGCTTGTTGGAGGATCACCGGTCCGGAGGGGTCTCGACGGACGCCGCGATGCACGCGCTCCGCCACTTCCCGGTGGACGATCTGGGGTTCGCCAACATCGACACGCACCGGCGCCTCCGGTGCGGCTTCCCGGAGGTGATCTTTGCGCCGGGGAAGACCACGGAGCACCTGATCGGGATCGTCGGGCGCATGCTGTCCCACGGGCACAACGTCCTGGTGACCCGCACGTCCCCCGAGCAGGCGGCCTCTCTTCACGAGGCATTCCCCACGGAGCAGCCAGAGGTTCACCCCACGTCGGGCATGGTGGTCTACCGGCGGGAAGAGGTGAGCGACACGGGGCGCGGGACGGTGCTGATCCTGTGCGCGGGAACGGCCGACCTCCCCATCGCCGAGGAGGCGATGCTGACGACGACGCTCATGGGCAACCGGGCGGAGCTGATCGCCGACGTGGGGGTGGCCGGGCTCCACCGGCTGCTGCGGCACCAGGCCCGCATCGCGGCCGCGGAGATCGTCGTCGTCGTGGCAGGGATGGACGCCGCGC
This sequence comes from Myxococcales bacterium, assembly GCA_045863395.1. GTDB lineage: Bacteria > Myxococcota_A > UBA9042 > JABWCM01 > BTVJ01 > BTVJ01. The sequence continues at coordinate 9,098 of BTVJ01000040.1, read as the reverse complement.
TGCCGTCGGTGGTCGCCGGGCTGGTGGACCGGCCGGTGATCGCGGTGCCGACGAGCACCGGGTACGGTGCATCATTCGGCGGCCTGGCGGCGCTGCTCGCGATGCTCAACGCGTGCGCCGCGGGGGTCACGGTGGTCAACATCGACAACGGCTTTGGGGCCGGGTACGCCGCCGCCTTGATGAACCGGCGCCGGGACATCCCGTCTGGAGCGGAGGACTGATGGCGACGCGACGCGTCCTGTATGTGGACTGCTTCAGCGGGGTTGCCGGTGACATGATGCTCGGGGCGCTGCTTCACCTGGGCGTGCCCCTTGAGCGAGTGCGCGCGGCCCTGGAGACGCTGCCCGTCAGCGGGTGGGTGCTGGAGGCGCGCCCCGGTGCAATCAGCGGGATCAGCGGCGTGGACGTCCAGGTGACCGTGGGCGGAGTGAAGGAGCGGACACCACACCACCACGGGGAGGAGGGGGGCGCTCTGCCCTCCGGGACGGCTCGTGGCCCCCGTGATACATCGTGGTTGGTGCGCGGAGAGGGGCACGGCGGGGGACTCGCCCACGACCACGACCACGGCCACGACCACGACCACGACCACGACCACGGCCACGGCCACGGCCACGGCCACGGCCACGGCCACGGCCACGACCATGAGCATGACCACAGCCATGCCCACGCGCCATCGGGAGAGTCCCACCATGGCCGGACCGTCGGCGAGATCCGCCGGATCCTGCGCGCTGGCGACCTGGAGGCGCCGGTGCTCGCGCTGGCCCTGGACGCCTTCGGGCGCCTGGCGGATGCAGAGGGACGGATCCATGGCGTCGCACCCGACGACGTGCACTTCCACGAGGTGGGCGCGTTGGACGCCATCATCGACATCGTCGGGACGGCGGCAGCGCTCCACGCCCTCGGCGTCGACGAGGTGATCTCGGCCCCGCCACCGCTCGGCCGCGGGTTCGTGGAGTGCGCCCACGGGCGCCTGCCCCTCCCGGCGCCCGCTACGGTCGAGATCCTGCGCGGTGCCCCGGTCCGCGGCGACTCCTTGGAGGCGGAGCTGGTCACCCCCACCGGGGCGGCGCTCCTGCGAGCGATGTGCGACCGCTTCGGCGAGGTGCCCGCGATGACCGTGGAGCGCGTGGGGTACGGGCTGGGAGACGCCCGCTGGCCGGACCGCCCGAACCTGCTGCGCCTGGTCCTCGGCCACCGGGACGATTCGCCTGGCGGTCAAGAGGTCGTCGTGGAGGCGAACATCGACGACATGAGCCCGGAGCTGTTCGGGCCCCTGTGCGAGGCCCTCCTCGCGGATGGCGCGCTGGACGCATGGCTCTGCCCCATCCAGATGAAGAAGGGGCGCCCGGGAGTGCTGCTGTCGGCGCTGGCGCCACCGGATGCCCGGGCGCGCATCGTCGCGCGGATCCTCCGGGAGACGACGACCCTCGGGGTGCGTAGCCACGCGGTGGAGCGCACGAAGCTGGCGCGACGCAGCGTGGTGGCGGAGACCCCGTGGGGGCCCGTGCGGGTCAAGCAGGGTGTCGAGGGGGACGCGGTGCTCAACGAGGCGCCCGAGCTGGAGGACTGCCTCGCGCTGGCCCGCGCCCACGGCGTGCCCCTGAAGACCGTCATGGAGGCCGCGCGGACCGGCGCGCGCGTACCACACAAGGAGACCCCATGAGCCGCCTCTTCGTCGCCCTCGTCCTGCTGCTCCCGCTGGCCGCCGCTGCCCAGGAGGGCCCCTCCGCGGAGGACATCGTCACGCGGATGCTCGACAGCAACAACATGGGCTTCGACAGCGGTCAGGCCCGCGTCCGCATGACCATCAAGAGCGCCAAGGGGAGTGTCCGGGAGCGCGTCCTGTCGTCCCGGAGCGACGAGAAGGCGGGGCTCCGGCGCTCCCGCGTGGAGTTCCTGGAGCCCGCGGACGTGCGCGGAACGACGCTGCTCATGATCGAGCAGCCGGGGGACGAGCGCGACCTCCAGTACCTCTACCTCCCCGGCCTTCGCAAGACGCGCCGCATCGCCGGGAACCAGAAGAACACGAGCTTCATGGACTCGGACTTCACCTACGCGGACATGGAGAGCCGCGACGCCAAGGGCGGAGCCAAGCGCCGCCTCGCCGACGCGGACGCGGGGGGCCAGCCGGCCTACCGCGTGGAGGTCACGCCATCGGACGCGGACGGCGAGTACGGAAAGCTGGAGCTTTGGGTCCACAAGGAGCTGTGGCTTCCGCTGCGCATCGACTTCTTCGACCGAAGCGGAAGGCTCCAGAAGACCATGCTCTCGAAGCGCATCGAGAAGAAGGGGGACCGCCACCTGGTCACCAAGCTGCACATGCGCTCCGCGTCCGGGTCGGAGACGGTGCTGGACGTGGAGTCCATCGACCTGGACGCCCGCTTTTCGGATGCGGACTTCGACAAGAACGCGCTCGGGCGCTAGGGTGCTCGTCCCTCACCAGTGGCTCGCGTGTCTCGCCAGCGCGCTCCTCCTGAGCCCTGCGGCCGCGAGCGCCGGGGATCCTGCCCCTTCGCCTGCCACCTCGGACACGCTGATCCTGTTCGAAGACGAGCCGCCGACCGACGAGGGCGGCGACACCATCCACCTGGACTTCGGCGACGACGAACCGCCTGCCCAGTCGACCGTGGAGCTGCTCGACACCCTCTTCGACGGCACCTTCACCAGCGAGCTCACCATCGACCTCCGCAACGAGACGCCTTGGGAGCACGCGGTGCGGTTCCGCAACCGCCTGGACCTCGCCCTGTCCCACGAGCTGGGCGCCGGCTTCGACGTCCGGATCGCCGGCCGCATGACCTGGTGGGTGTGGTCGACGTCCTCCGGTGATGCGCGCACCTCGTTCGAGCCGGACCTGCGCGACACGTGGCTGCGCTGGCGGTTCCCCGGCGTCCTGGACGTGACGGTCGGCACCCAGGTCTTCGCGTGGGGCGCCGCGGACGCGCTCTCCGCCGTGGATCGCCTGAACCCCGTGGATCGCCGCGACTCGATCACCGCCAGCCTGGAGACGCCCAAGATCCCCCTGTTCGCGGTGACCCTGGCGCACAGCGGGGGCCCGGAGCTGGGCCTCCGGTTCGTGTGGGCGCCCTTCTTCGAGGCGGATCGCCAGGCGGTGTTCGGCGACGACTTCTCCCTGCTCGGCCCCGACCCCGAGGGGAGCCCCCTCGCCCCCTCCCGCGCCGCCATGAACGCGCTCGGCGCCATCGACGACTCCATCGTGGACGAGGTGCAGCCCATCCTGCTGTCGCCGTCCCGGCCGGAGCACCACCACCTGGACAACAGCACCATCGGGGCGCGGGTGACCAGCACCCTCGGGGGAGTGGACTTGGCGCTGAGCTACATCTGGGGGTGGGAGCGGACGCCGGTGATCCGCATCGACCCGCGTCTGCCGTCCCTGACCGCGCTCCTCGAGCCTGAGCCCGACCCGGCTGCGCTGGCGGAGGCCTTCGCGCTCTTCGGCCAGCTCCAGTCGGGGGCGGTCTCGTTCGGGGATCTTTATGCGAGCCACTACGAGCGGTCGCACCTGGTCGGCTTCGACCTCGCCGCGCCCATGTGGGACCTCACCATCAAGGCCGAGGCTGCCTTCTCCTCGGCGCGCGTGGTCTACGACGCGGCCTTCGAGTCCATCGTGACACCGTCGGTGCGCGCCGTCGTGGGGCTCGACTACACGTGGGAGACGACGCTGGTGGTGACGCTGGAGGCATCCTGGGAGCACCTGCTCGACGTCGGGGACCGTGACCTCTTCCTGACGCGGCGCGACGACGTGCAGGTTGCCGCGGTGTTGGCGCTGCGCCTGCTGGAGGGCGACGCTTTGCAGATCCAGGCCGCCGTGCTATACGGCGCCACCCAGGACGACTGGATCGTCGTCCCGGAGGTGACCTGGCGCATCGCCGACGGGTGGGCCGTCAGCGCGGGGGCCCGCGCGTTCGAGGGCGCCTCCGGGAGCCGCGGGGGCCACTTCGACGCCAACGACGAGGCCTACGTCCTCGGGAGAGCGGACTTCTGATGCGAGCTGACGGAAGAGACGAGCTGGCGCTGCGCCCCGTGACCATCACCCCTGGCACTCTGCTGCACCCCGCGGGGAGCGCCACGGTGACCTTCGGGCGGACCACCGTCCTGTGCGCCGTGTCCGTGGAGGAGCGCGTGCCGCCATTCCTCATGGGCAAGGGCACGGGCTGGCTGACCGCCGAGTACTCCCTGCTGCCGGGCTCCACGACAACCCGCGCCGCCCGGGAGCGGGGCGGCAAGCTGCCGAGCGGGCGCACCCTGGAGATCCAGCGCCTCATCGGGCGCTCGCTGCGCATGGCGCTCGACATGCGCGCCCTCGGCGCCCGCACGCTGACCATCGACTGCGACGTGGTGCAGGCGGACGGCGGAACCCGCACCGCCGCCGTCACGGGGGCGTGGGTAGCGCTGGCGCAGGCGCTTGCGACCCTCCAGTCCCGCGGCACCCTCGCAAAGAGCCCGCTGGTAGGGCAGGTAGCGGCCGTGAGCGTCGGGGTGGTCAAGGACCGCGTGCTCCTCGACCTGGACTACGCCGAGGACTCCTCCGCCGAGGTGGACATGAACGTGGTGATGACCGCCACGGGCGAGCTCATCGAGGTCCAGGGCACGGCGGAGAGCCGCCCCTTCGGGCGCGGAGCCATGAACGGGATGCTGGACGCCGCCGAGGCCGGCATCAGGCAGCTCCTGGCGCTCCAGAGCGCGGCGATCAGCGGTTTCGCGCACGCGAAGATTCCTGGTTGACATGGTGGGTCGGGCCACCTAGGATGGCGCCGCCCCAGCACCCCCCAGACCTTTCCACACACACCTCCCGGCAGCCCCCGCCTCCCACAGGGCAACTGGGTCGCAACCCGCTGTCAGCACTGAACTACTCCGTTCCAGGAGGGGACACCGCGCCCTGTGGACGCCCTGTGGACAACGCGTCCGGCGCCAGCGGATCCAGGACGACGAGCAGGTGGGTCAGGCGGGCGTCGGTGCCTCGCACGGCCTCTGCGGTCAGGGCAAAGCGCTGCGTGGTGCCGTCCAGCGCCTCGACGACGACGGGGTGAGCGACAACGGCGCGACGCTCACCCAGCGACTGAGCGAGCAGATCGGAGAAATCGCGCGAACCGCCACCCATGACGTCGCTCACATGCGGTCTCTCACCGGACGGCGGGACATCCTGCCCGAAGAGCCCCCAGAATCGCCCATTCGCCGTGTCGATGAGGCCGTCCAAGCCGAGGAGCGCCCACGGGGCCCCTACCCGCTCGCCAAGCCGTCGCACCACCTGAGAGTCCTGGAAGATGCGCTGCCGCTTGCGGTGGTCGAAGCGCTCGATGACCTCCATCATCTCGTTGAAGTCTCGGGCGAGCACGGCCGCGTCGTCGTCGCCCTCGGTGGGCGCGCGCAGGGTCAGATCCCCCGTCCGCGCCTGGCGGAGGGTCGCTCGTACCCGCGCGAACGACGCCAGCAGGCGAGAGGGTAGGAGGATGAACAGGTAGGTCAGGTAGACCAGCATGGCGAGAGAGAGGGTCACGAGGTAGCGGTTTGCGGCATCGACCGCGCCGCCGAGGTCCGTGGCCGCCGCCACGGACGATGCGGCGGCCTCCGCGCGAACCGCCGAGATCGCAGAGGCAAGCGCCCCGACGCGCTTGCGGATGAGGCCGCGGACGGGGAGCGCCGCCAGCTCCGCGCCGACGGACTCTGCCTGCGCGACGAAGAGCCCCAGCAGTGACCCCTCGGCTGGGGGCGACGCCGTGACGGGCCGCCGGAGCGCCAGCGCCTCGCCCACCGCCACGGCCGCGATCCTCGCCGCGCCGAGGGCCTCCTCGTGCAGGGCGTGCCCTTGGGCGAGGAGATCGATTCGTTCAATCAGTGTGTCCACGGCCGCAACGCCGTCGTCCTCCAGCTCCTGTGCCGCACGTCCCCAGGCGTCCTCCAGCTCCACCACCAGCGCCAGCTCGCGGGCCTGCGCCTGCGAGCCCGTGTGGACACGCGCCAGCGCCCACACGGTGAGCGACGCCGTAGGGACCACGAAGAGCGCGACCCCCGCAAGCGCCCACCGGATGCGCTTGCTGAGCGTGAGGCGCTTGTCGTTGCCGCCGCGGTCCGCCAGGAGCTCGGAGGCCCGGATCATGCGCCCCCCTGGATGTACTCACGGATGCGCCGCTCACTTCCTATGAGCGCGATCACGTCGCCCCGCTCGATGACGTCGCTCCCGGCGGGCAGATGATTGACCACGGTGCGGAACACGCTGTTGCCCGCGTCGTCCACGGCGGGCACCCGGCGCTTCAGGCCGATGACCTGGAGCTCGAAGCGCTGGCGGAACTCGAGCTGCATCAAGGTCTTGTCCCACAGCTCGGGGCTCGCCTCGACCTCCACGTAGGTGTGGCCCGTGGGCAGCGTCATGCGCTGGGACACATTGGGCGCGTACAGGGTCTCCGCGAGGCGAACGGCCATGTCCGCCTCCGGGTTGACCACCTCGTGGGCACCGATGAGGCCCAGGATCTGGCGATGCAGGGGGGTGGATGCGCGGGAGATGATCCGCGGGACCCCCAGGTTCTTCAGGAGCGCGGTGATGATCACCGACACCTCCACGTGCTGCCCGATGGTGACCACCGCCGTGTCGACCTCCGCGACGCCGGTGGAGCGCAGCGCGAGCTCGTCCGTGGCGTCCAGGGAGACCGCGTGACCCACCGCATCCTTGATGCGCTCCACCGTGTCCACGTCCCGGTCCATGGCGAGCACCTCGGAGCCGAGTGCCCCGAGGCTGACCGCGAGCTGATAGCCGAACTGGCCGAGGCCGATGACTGCAAACTTCTTCATTCATCCCACCGCGATGCGGGCCTCGGGGAAGCGGACGCGGCGCCTGGTGGCGCCCTCGCCCACCGCGAGCGCCAACGTGAGCGGGCCGAGGCGCCCGACGAACATGAGCAATGATACCAGGATCTTGCCACTCGGCGTGAGCTCCGGTGTGACCCCCATGGAGAGCCCCACGGTCCCGAGCGCGCTCGCCGTCTCGAACAGGATCGCGTCGAAGGGGAGGTGCGGCTGCGTGGCGAGCAGCAGCGCGAGCACCACGACGAAGGTGCAGAACGCGATGACGACGATGGTCACCGCCTTGGAGAGCAGCGAGCGCGGCACGGTGCGTCCGTGGATGTCCACGTCCTCGTCGCCGCGCACCATGGACCTCACGGACAGCACGAGCAGCGCCACCGTGGAGGTCTTCACGCCCCCGGCCGTCCCCCCGGGGGAGCCGCCGATGATCATCAGCACGACCGACAGGAGGATGGTCACGGGCCCGATGGCACCGAAGTCCACCGTGTTGAAGCCCGCCGTGCGGAGCGAAACGGACTGGAACCAGCTCGCGAGGAGCTTCTCGGGCACGCCCATACCCGCCAGGCTGCGGTCATACTCCAGGTAGTACCACCCGACCATGCCCGCGATCAGGAGCAGCACGGTGGTGTGGAGGACGACGCGCGCATGGACAGGGAGGCTGCCCATCATGCGCCGCACGCCGCCGCGACGGAGCAGGTCGCGCGTGAACACCGCCCCGACCACCGTGAAGCCCAAGCCCCCCATGATGATCAGCAGCGACATGACGAGGTTGACGCCCGGATCGGCTCGGAAGCGCGTGAGGCTGTCGCCCCAGAGCGCGAAGCCGGCGTTGCAGAAGGCGCTGACCGAGTGGAACACGGAGGCCCACGCGCGCTGGCCGGGGTCTGGCACCTCGTCGCCGAGCAGCAGGAAGAGGGCCAGCGCCCCAGCCCCCTCGACGATGACCGTCATGAGCACGATGGCTCGGATCGTGTGGATCATCCCCAGGCCCGACGCCTCGTCGAGGATGTTCTGGAGCACCCCCTGGCTTCGGAGTGTGAGGCGGCGCCCCACCAGGAGCAGGATGGACCCGGACAAGGTCATGATGCCCAGGCCCCCGACCTGGATCAGCACGAGGATGACGAGGTGCCCGAAGGAGCTGAAGCTCTGCAGCTCCGGGTTGGCGAGCTCATCAGAGACCGTGTTGAGGACGGCGAGACCGGTCACGCAGGTCGCGCTGGTGGACGTGAACAGCGCGTCCACGGCCCCCGCCCCACGCCCGTCGGTGGTCGCACGCGGGAAGGTGAGCAGCACCGTGCCCCCCACGATGACCACGGCGAAGCTGATGACCAGGAGCCGCGCCGGCCTCAGGTAGAGCTGGGCGATCAGGCGCTGGCCGACGTGCGTCTCGGCGATCAGGCGCGAGAGCACCACGGTCATGCGCGCGAGCACGGCGACGACGAAGGCCTCGGCGCTGAAGGCCGCGACGGCGACCGGCACGAGCAAGACGAGGTCCGCTGCGATGGACCGCAGGTAGCCGCGCCGGTCGAGCACCCGCCGCAGCCGGATCAGGTGGAACGTCAGGGACGCCGCCGTGGCACCGAGCCCCGTGAGGTAGATGAGTGCAAGCTCCGCCGGAGCGCTCCACAGCCCGAAGTACTCGAGGCGAAGAGCCAGGACGAGGTTCGCCAGCGCGAGCCCTGCGGTGGCTTGCGCGTGACGCCGCTCGTCGAGGATCAGGTTTCGCCGCTGATGGGCCAACGTCGGGCCTCGAGCGCGGAAAGGGGAGGGCTGCCAGGGCGCCCTGGGGGCACTCCTCTACTGTGAGGCCTTCTCGATGTACTTCTGAATCATGGCGTTGGCGGGATTCAAGGTCTTGGCCTTGTTGAAGTACTTGAGGGCGAGGGGGTTGTTGCCCGACTTCATGGCGCCAATGCCAAGCTTGACGAGCTTCGCGGACTCCTCCTCGGGGTTCTTTGCGGCTTCCGCGCTTCCTGCCTTTGTGGAGCCCTCTGCTGCCTTCTTTGCGGCCTCCGCAGCCTTCTTCGCGGCGGCCTCCTCGGCCGCCAGCCGCTTCGCCTCGGCCGCGGCGGCCTTCTTCGCGGCGGCAGCCTCTGCGGCCTTCTTGGCCGCCACCTCATCGACGACGCCCTTCTCTGAGGTGCCCTGTGCGGCCTTCTTCGCGGCGGCCTCCTCTGCCGCCTTCTTCGCGGCAGCGGCCTCTGCGGCCTTGGCTGCGGCGGCCTCTGCGGCCTTCGCGGCCGCGGCCTCCTCTGCCACCTTCTTCGCCGCGGCGGCCTCCG
>BTVJ01000039.1:0-68930 GCA_045863395.1 Myxococcales bacterium | reverse complement strand
GCGCTCGACGGCCTCCATGACGGCGCCCATGGTGAGGCCGTAGCCTTGAAGTCGGTACGGATCCACGTCGATCTGGTACTGGCGCACAAAGCCGCCGGCGCTCGCCACCTCCGCGACCCCGTCCACGGACTGGAGGGCGTAGCGGACGACGAAGTCCTGGAGCGTCCGCAGCTCGTCCAGGGGTCGGCCGTCGAGCACGTACCAGAACACCTGCCCGAGCGCCGTGGCGTCGGGGCCGAGCTGCGGCACCACGCCGGGGGGCAGGCGCCCTTGAATCGACGCAAGGCGCTCTGCCACACGGGTGCGCGACCAGTAGACGTCGATGCCGTCCTCGAAGACCACGAAGATCTGGGACATGCCGAAGCCGCTCATGGCGCGGACGTCGCGCACCCCCGGGATTCCCTGCAGCTCCGACGAGAGCGGGTAGGTGACCTGGTTCTCCATGTCCTGGGGGGAGCGGCCCATCCACTCCGTGAAGACGATGACCTGGTTCTCGCTGATGTCCGGGAAGGCGTCGACGGGCGTGCGCTCCAGCGCCACCCACCCGGCGCCACCCACCACCAAGGCGAACAGGACCACCATCCACGGGGACGACACCGAGAACCGGAGGAGCCCCCCCATGTCAGTGCCCCTCGTGGGCGCCCGTGGAGGTGACGCCACCCTCAGGGTGTAGCAGCGACACCTTGCCGAGCAGCTCCAACTGGGAGTCGATGAGGAAGGCGCCGCGCGTCACCACGCGCTCCCCCTCCGCGAGCCCGTCGAGCACCGGGACCCACTCGCCCGCACGGGGCCCCACCCGCACCTCGCGCCCCTCGAAGGCGGCGGGCTCCACCTCCACCAGGGCGCCGCCCTCGCGCTGCATCCTGGGCTCCCGTGTCATCACGTAGACCAGGGACCGCTCCCCCGTGCGCAGCACCGCCGTCGCAGGCACCGCCACCAGCGCGGGCGCGGCCTGGCCGTCCACGGGGCGCTCCTCCAGGGGCATGCCGCAGGCGGGACAGGCGCCGGCCAGCTCGCTCCGCACCTCCGGGTGCATGGGGCACGTGAAGCGCTCCCGGGGCGGCTTGACGGCCCCTCCGTCGGCCCCAAGGGTGGCGCGCACGGTCACGTCCCCCCACATGCCCGGCTTGAGCAGGCGCTCCCGGTTGTCGAGCACCACCCGCACCTTGGTCGTACGAGTGACCGGGTCCACGGCCGCGTGGATGAACTCCACCGTCCCAGCAAACGCGCGGCCAGGCCAGGCGGCCAGAGAGACGTCCACCGGCTGACCCGGCGCGATCCACGGCAGGTCCCGCTCCGTCGCCTCGAACAGCAGCCAGAGCCGGTCATAGTCCGCGATGGTGTAGAGCGGCGCGCCCTCCATCACCACGTCGCCCTGGCGAGGCATCAGCTCGACGATGGTGCCCCCCTGGGGCGCGTGGATCACCACCCGGTCGCTCGCCCGCCCCGCCTGCTCCAGTGCGTCCACCTGCGCCGGGAGGAGGCCATAGAGGAGCAGCTTGTCCCGCGTGGAGCGCTGCACGTCCAGCCCGAGCCCTCCTGAACGCACGGCGGCCAGGTGCTCCGCCTGGGCGGCGAGCAGCTCGGGGCTGTAGAGCTCGAAGAGGTGCTCCCCCTCGCGCACCTCCGTCCACTGGGTGTCGGCAAACAGGCGGGTGATGCGGCCAGGGACCCACGCGGAGATGCGGGCCACCCGGCGCTGGTCCAAGGCGACCTCGCCCGCCGCCCGGACGGCGTGGGTGAGGACACGGCGCTCGGCGACCGCGGTCTGGAGGTCGATCATGCGCCGCTCGCGGGCGTCCAGCTCCACGACGTCGCCCGTATCGTGCAGGCGCTCCAGGTCCATGCCGCACACGGGGCAGGTGCCGGGGCCGTCCAGCTTGACGCACATCATCGGGCAGGCCCAGACCTCCTTCGCGGCTTGGGCGCCCGAGGGAGCCGCCTCCACGAACAGCCAGGCCCGGGGCAGCAGGGCAAAGACGCCCAGCCCCAGCGCAAGGCCCGCGACCGCCCACATCCAGGTGCGCATGGGCTACTGCTTCCCGGAGGTGAGCTTCTCGATGTGCTCCGCGGGCGCCTTGAAGAACTTGGTGTCACAGCCAGGGCAGCAGAAGTGGACCATCGTGCCGTCGTAGACCGCGTACACGTTGCCCGGGGTCTTGCCGCCCATGATCGGGCAGCGCTCGTTCTTCAGGTCCTTCAGCGTGGACCGCTCGACGGTCTTCTTGACCATGGGCTTGCCGTCCAGGGGGCAGTCGCCCTCCCAGCTCAGGGCGTATCTGGCGTCCTGGGCGCACACCCAGAGCTCGACCGTCGTGGAGGGGCCATCCGCGGCCGGCGGGGCTTGGGGGGCTCTCGGGGCCTGCGCGACGTGGCCCGCGTGAGCTGTGGGATCAGCGGGCGCCTGAGCCGGAGCCGCCTCGCTCGCGGGCGCCCCATGGGCCCCGTGGCCCTCCCCGTGGGGAGGCAGCCCGTCCGCGTGGCTCGTCCCCGCGCCCCGAAGCCCGATCATGAGAAGAGCGCCGGCCGCGAACGCGACCACCATGGCAACCAGGTTCTTCATGACATCCTCCTGCCGCGTCCGCGGCTTCCTGCAGCAGGGGGACTGCAAGTGCGGGGCCACGCGGCGAAACCCCCGTGGTTTCATGGTGCGCGCAGTGCTGTGTCGCGCGTCCCTGTCGAAGGCTCGCCGCCGTTGCAGACTATTCCACAACGACCGCGTGACCCGCGAGCCACGCTCACGGTACAGTGGGCGCTGGCGCCACGGCGGAGGCTCGTGGCCCACACCTTGCAGCCCGCAGGCACCCCGATGACCGCACGCTCGCTCAAGACCTGGTGGTGGTGGACCACGATGCTGCTCGTCGCGGCGATCACCGCCTTCCACTATGGGACGGACACCTCGACGGTCGTGCCGCACACCATCTACCGGCGCCTCTACTACATCCCCATCGTGCTCGCCGCCACGGCCGGCGGACTCCGCCCCGGCCTGATCACCGCGTCCCTGGTCGCCGGCCTCTACTTCCCCCACGCCTTCCTGATGGACCACCACATGGACCCGGCGCCCGCCGCGGACAAGCTCATGGAGCTCGTGCTCTACGTGGGCGTCGCCGGCCTCGCGGGCCTCCTGGTGGAGCGGGAGCGCGAGGCGCGGGTGCGAGAGCAGCGGGCGGCAGAGGAGCGGACCACCGCCGAGGTCGCAGCGCAGAGGCTGGCGGGGCTCGTCCACCTGAGCCGGGGCCTGGCCCACGAGATCCGCAACCCGCTCGGCGGCTTGCAGGGGGCCATCGAGATCCTGGCCGAGGACGTCCCGCCCACGAGCCCGCGGCGGGAGCTGGTCGGTGTGGCCCTGCGCGAGACCGAGCGCCTCAACCGCGTGGTCAGCGACTTCCTGGAGTTCGCGCGGCCTCGGGACCCGGAGCCGCGGGCCTTCGACGTGGGGCGCACCGTCGACGACGCCGTCACCCTGCTCGGTCCGGACGCGGAGAAGGCGGGGGTCCGGCTCGTCGGGAGCGCCCTCGCTGGTCTGCGGGGCTGGGCAGACCCCCAGCAGATCGCGCAGATCCTGCTCAACCTCCTGCGCAACGCCATCCAGGCCACCCCACCTGGCGGAGAGGTGCGCGTCTCGGCCCACGCGGAAGGCGACGTCGTCGTCGAGGTGACCGACACGGGCCCCGGCGTCCCCCCTGCCCTGGCCATCTACGACCCCTACGTCAGCGGCAGCGGCGGGACGGGCCTCGGCCTGCCCATCTCGGCCCTGCTCGCGCGCCAGAACGGGGGCTCCCTGGGGCACCGCTCCTCCAGCGCGGGCGCTACCTTCCGGCTGACCTTCCCCGCCAACCTGCAAGGAGCCCCATGAGCGAGTGGCGCCCCCGGGTCCTGGTCGTCGAGGACGACGCGAGCCTGCGCACCGTCCTGCGCTTCAACCTGGAGGAGGAGGGCTACGACGTGACCCTCCTCGAGCGGGGCGACGCGGCCCTCTCACACCTCACGGCGCTGCGTGAGCCCTACGACCTGGTGATCACGGACGTGAAGATGCCCGGCGCCGACGGGAACGCCGTGCTGGCCGCCGCGCGCCGGCTCCACCCGAAGACCCAGGTCATCGTCATGACCGCCTTCGGCACCGTGGAGCAGGCGGTCGCCGCCATGGAGGCCGGCGCCGTCGACTACGTGACCAAGCCCTTCCGGCGGGCGGAGCTGAAGGCCCGCATCGCGCGTGTCATGGACCGCGCGGCCCTGGAGCGGGAGAACCAGGCGCTGCGGGCGCAGGTGATGGAGGGCGCCGAGATCGTCACCGCGTCGCCGCGCATGCAGGAGGTGCTGCGGGTCGCCGAGCGGGTGGCCGCGGCCGACGCCACCGTGCTCCTGGAGGGCGAGAGCGGCACGGGCAAGGAGCTGGTCGCGCGGCTGCTCCACGCCCGCAGCGCCCGCGCCGGAGGCCCGCTCGTGCCCGTCAACTGCGCGGCGCTGCCCCGGGAGCTCCTGGAGAGCGAGCTGTTCGGCCACGAGCGCGGCGCCTTCACCGGGGCCGCCCGCGCCCACCAGGGCAAGTTCGAGCGGGCGAGCGGCGGGACGCTCTTCCTCGACGAGATCGGGGAGCTGCCCATCGAGCTCCAGGCCAAGATCCTGCGGGTGCTCGAGGAGGGCATCGTCGACCGGGTAGGCAGCAGCCAGCGGGTGTCGGTGGACGTCCGCATCGTGGCGGCGACCAACCGGGACCTGCGGCGCGAGGTGCAGGCCGGCCACTTCCGCGAGGACCTCTACCACCGGCTGTCCGTGGTGCCCATCGCGCTGCCGCCGCTGCGCGAGCGCCCCGAGGACGTCCCCCTGCTGGTCAGCCACTTCATCCGCCAATCGCGAGAAGGGGCGGGCGTGACGGTCGCCCCAGCCCTGCTCGCGGAGATGCAGCGCCGCCGGTGGCCGGGCAACGTGCGGGAGCTCAAGAACACGGTCGCCCGCATGTTGCTGCTGCGCCGCGGCGACGTGCTCGACCTGGCCGACCTCGCGACCCCGGGAGGCTCCCCAGCACCGGCGGAGACCCCAGCAGGAGTGTTGACCCCCGGCCGGCTCGTCCTCCCCGAGACGCCCTTCAGCCTGCCGGACCTGGAGCGGGAGGTGATCCTCAAGGCCCTGGAGCGCCACGGGGGCAACCAGTCCGCCACGGCCCGCTACCTCGGAATCCCGCGGCACGTCCTGCTCTACCGCCTGGAGAAGTTCGGGGCGTCGTGATCGCGCACGTTGCGGCTTGTCCTGGCGGGCGACTCGGTCTACAACGGGTGCACGACGGAGGGCGCCGTGTCCAGGTACATCGTCATCGAGGGGCTCATCGGGGTCGGCAAGACGACGCTCTGCCGCATCCTGGAGCGGGAGTGGTCGGCGCGCCTCGTGCTGGAGCCCGTGGAGCACAACCCCTTCCTGGCCGAGTTCTACCGGGATCGCTCCCGGTATGCCTTCCCGACCCAGATGTTCTACCTGGCGACGCGCTTCTCCCAGCAGGTGGAGCTGCGCCAGCGGGAGCTGTTCGACGAGCTGGTCGTCGCCGACTACCTCTACGCCAAGGACCGCCTCTTCGCCGAGGAGACGCTCGCGGGGACGGAGCTGGAGCTGTACGACCGCTTCGCCTCCCTGCTCGGGGAGACGGCGGTGGCGCCCGACTTCGTGCTCTTCCTGGAGTCTTCGACGTCCGCCATCATGCAGCGCATCCGCAAGCGATCCATCGAGTCCGAGCAGGTGATCGAGGCGTCGTACCTGGAGTCGCTCCGCGACCGCTACTACGCCATGTGGGACCGCTTCGACGCCGCCCCCGTCTACGTGCTCGACACCTCCCGCATCGACTACGCCAACGACCCCCAGCACCAGGACCGCGTGCTGGGCATGATCCGGGGCTGGCTGGAAGGCCGCCCGGTCCCGGGCGCCCCGACCCGCTATCGAGGCCGAGGGGCCCAACAGCTCAGCCTGCTGTAGCGTTGCCCCCTTGGGGTCATCCGCGATAGGCTCGGGCCTGCTCACAGACTGGCCGCCGGACGCCCGATGAACCTTCGCGCGAAGACACTGACGATCCTCGCCTGCGTCCTCGTGGCGCTGCTCAGCGCCGTCGCGCTGCTGACCGACCGCGTCGTGACGGGCTCCTTCGACGAGATCGAGCACGACCAGCTCCGCAGCGACACCAAGCGCGAGTATGCCGCGATCCGGGAGGACCTGCGGGCCCTGGAGCGCGACTCGTCGGACTGGGCGAGCTGGGACGACACCTACGAGTTCATGGAGACGCGGAGCCCCCGCTACGTGCGCTCCAACCTGGCGACGCCCGCGCTCGTCGGCAAGGACATCGAGCTGATCCTGTTCGTCACGCCGGGCGGGGAGCTGGCCGTGGGCAAGGCGTTCCGCTTGAGCGACGCGGTGGAGGTCCCCGTCCCCCCGTCGGTGCTGGCCCACCTGGAGCCCGGCAAGGCGCTCTGGAGAGGCGAGGACCACCGCGCCGCCGTCTCCGGCCTGCTCGCCCTGCCCGAGGGAATCCTCCTCATCGTGTCGCGCCCCATCCTGACCAGCCAGGCGGAGGGGCCGGCGCGAGGGGCCTTCGTCATGGGGCGCTTCCTCAGGGTGAGTCGCCCGGAGGGCTTGTCGCGGGACCTGCGCCTCGTCCGGTGGGAAGAGGCGCCCCGGGTCATTGGCCCGGTGGCGGCAGGCCTGAGCGCCGACCGCCCGTTCAAGGTGCATGCGCCCTCGGAGGACCTGATCGTAGGCCACCACCTCCTCAGTGACGTGTACGGGGACCCGGTGGCGGTGCTGGAGGTGCGCGAGCCCCGCCCGGTCCACCAGCGGGCCGAGCAGGCCGGCGCCATCGTGCTGGTCGGACTCTTCGTGTGCGGCTTGTTCTTCGCGCTCCTGACGCTGGTTCTCCTGGAGACGCAGGTCCTCGGTCGCGTGCGCTCACTCCAGGATCAGATCCGGCGCATCGAGCAGACGAAGGAGCACGAGGGGCGCCTCGTCGTCGAGGGGCGCGACGAGCTGGCGCGATTCGCAGCCCTGATCAACAGCCTGCTCGACACCATCGCCGGGGACCGCGCGACGCTGGCGCGCGCCAAGGAGACGGCAGAGGTGCTGGCACGGGAAGCCCAGGCGGCCAACGACGCGAAGAGTCTCTTCCTCGCCAACATGAGCCACGAGCTGCGCACCCCCATGAACGGCGTCGTCGCCATGGCCGACCTGCTGATGACGACCGATCTGAGCGCCTGGCAGCGAGAGTGTGTCGACACGATGCGGTCCGGGTCGGACGCGCTCCTCGCCGTGATCGACGACATCCTCGACTTCTCCAAGATCGAGGCGGGCCGGCTCGAGATCGAGCGGGTGCCGGTGGACCTGCGCGCCGTGGTCGATGCGGTGTCGACGCTGATCGCTCCACAAGCGGCCGCGGCCGGGCTCGACTTCGAGCAGCGCGTCGACGCGGCAGTCCCGCGGCTGGTCGTGGGGGACCCGGGGCGGCTCCGGCAGGTGCTGATCAACCTCCTCGGCAACGCGGTCAAGTTCACACCGGCGGGCCGCGTGTCCCTCAACGTGAGCACCCTGGACCGGGACGGCGAGCTGACGCGGGTGCGCGTCGCGGTCAGTGACACGGGGATTGGCATCTCGCCCGAGGACCAGGTTCGCCTGTTCGCGCCGTTCTCCCAGGGCGACGCATCGACGACGCGCCGCTTCGGGGGCACGGGCCTGGGCCTCGCCATCTCGGCACAGCTCGTTGGGTTGATGGGCGGTGAGCTGAGGGTGACGAGCACGCTCGGAGAGGGCGCGACCTTCTGGTTCGACCTGGAGCTGTCCATGGCGCCGACCAGCGCGACGCCCGTCGCTCCCGGCCCGGAGCAGGCGCCGCGGCTCCGGCGGGAGGCGCGGCTGCTGGTCGCGGAGGACAACCCCATCAACCGGCGGGTGGTCCAGGCCCTGCTCGGACACCTGGGGCTCTCATGCACCATGGTCGCGGACGGGCGCGCGGCGGTGGAAGCCATCCTGCGTGAGCGCTTCGATCTCGTGCTCATGGACGTGCAGATGCCGGAGCTGGACGGCTTCGCGGCCATCCGGGAGGTGCGCGCGAGGGAGTGCACCGGGCGCCGCACGCCCATCGTGGCGCTGACCGCCCACGCCATGCGGGGCGACAGGGAGCGCTGCCTTGCGGCGGGCGCGGACGACTACCTCGCCAAGCCGCTCCGCCTCCGCAGCCTCCACGAGGTGCTGGAGCGAACCCTCGGGGGCGCGGCGACGGAGCCGGAGTCCGCTGTGGCCCCGTCGGGCGACGAGGTGTTCGACGAGGCCGCGCTGCGAGAGTCCTTGGGCGAGGCTCAGCACGCCCTTGGGCCCATCGTGGCCACGTTCATGGCCCAGTCCCCGGAGCAGGTCGCGGAGGTGCGCGACGCCGTCAGCAGCAGCGACAGGGAACGGACTCGGCGGGCGGCCCACAAGCTGCGCGGGGGCGCCGCGGTGCTGGCGGCGCGGCGGCTGACGGCGGCCGCGGCGGCGCTGGAGGAGGCGGCCCGGGGAGATGGGCCCCTGGGGGACGCGGCGCAGCGGGTAGAGGCGGAGCACGCGCGCCTGCTGGAGGTCCTCGCGGCGCGAGGGCTATGACGGCTCGGGGCCTGCGGCATACCGCAGCACGCGCACCTTCTCCATGGTGACGAGCCCTCCGGTGAGCATCTCGTCGAGGATGGGGATGAGGCGGTCGACGTGCTCCTGCGTGTCGACCACCTCGACGACCAGCGGGAGGTCCACCGACAGGCGCAGCAGATCCGTCGTGTGGACGACGCTGCTGGCGCCGAAGCCGGCGACCCCGCGCAGGACGGTGGCGCCGGCGAACCCCTCACGGCGGAGGCGCTCGAGGAGCGCCGTGTGGAGCGGGCGGCCGTGCCACCGGTCCCGCTCGCCGATGAGGATGCGGACCAGGATCTGCTCACCGTCGAGCGCGCGCATGGGTCACCTCCAAGAAGCGCAGGGTCAGCCGACCAGGGCCCTCCCGGCGACCAGCCCGAGAACACTCGACAGCAGGCACGCCACCACCGTCAGCGCGACGTTGGCGGCGGCGAGGGCGAGGGCGCCGGTGCGGACCAGCTCCAGGGTCTCGTAGCTGAAGGTCGAATACGTGGTGAACCCGCCCATCACGCCGGTGCTCAGGGCGAGGCGGGCCGTGGGGGGGAGGACGTCCGTCGTCAGGCCCACGTGCATCACGAGGCCGAGCAGGAACGACCCGATCAGGTTGACGGAGAGCGTCCCCCAGGGAAACGTGGCGCCTGCCGCGCGCTGCACCCAGCCAGCGACAACCCAGCGCATGCCGCTGCCCACCGCACCGCCCGCGCACACCCACAGCAAGGATCCCAAACGGCGCCTCCCGGGCTCGACCCGGCGCGATTGTCGCGCGGCGGAGGCCTCAGGGCAAGACCTCCACGTCGGCGCAGAGGAACCAGTGGTCGCTGGCGCCTGCCGGGTCCACGCGCCACCGTCGCAGCGCGCGCAGACCGGGGCCGCGGACGAGGACGTGGTCGATGTCAGCAACGGCGTCGGGCCAGGGCCAGGTGGGGATGAGGTCGCCGGGAGGCTCCAGATCGAGCGCCTCCGAGCGCTCGCGCCAGCCGTAGCGGGCAAAGGCCGGATCCGTGTTCGGAGGGGACAGCAGCGGCTCGTTGAGGTCCGCGCCAAGGATGGTGCGGGGGCCGATGGCCTCGGAGAGAGCGCGGAGCTGCGCGTGGCGCGCGGCGGTCGGGAACGGATCCAGGTGCGCGCACGCGACGCGGAGGCCGCCGGGGAGCGTTCCCATGAGGACCTTGCGCTCCTCGGGCGGGGTCCCGACCGTCGGCGGCAGCACACGCTCGGTCACGTCGGAGAGCGGGAGACGGGTGAACAGGGCGATTCCGTAGAGCAAGTCGTGGAGGGGAGCGGGGACGTCGCAGGCTCGGGTGTCCATGCACGTCGCCGTGACCACGTGCATGCCGAGGCGCGCCGCCAGCTCGTCGGCCTGGGCGACCTGGGAGGTCCGCCCGCCGCAGAGGTCGAGCTCCTGCGCCATGATGACGTCCGGGGCCTCCGCGGCGAGGACGGCGGCGAGGCGGCCCAGGGTGCCGCGGACAGTGGGGGCCGGGAGTCCACTCGGCGGGATGGGGTCGAGCCCCGCGCAGGCGTGGAGGTTGGCGGTGAGGACGCGGAGCACACGGGGTGCGTTCACGGCGCGCACCCCACGACCGCCTGGAGCCGCGCGGCCGCCACAAAGGCCTCGGCGCGCTGGCGCTCCGCGAGGATCTCCACCTCCAGGACGGAAGACAGCGCCCCACTGACGTCGGCAAAGGAGGCCCGCCCGGACCGGTAGGCGTCGGTGGCGGCGGCGAGGGCCTGGCGCGCGCGCTGGCGCTGGGGGCCTGAGGTGAGCCGGTGCATACGGAGGCCGTCTGAGAGCATGACCCACTCCTGATCCGCCATCGCGGGCGCAGCGAGGCGCGCCTGGTCCCGGCTCGCCTCCTCGGTGGACCGCATCAGCCGCAGCTCGGCCAGAAACGGCGCCTTGGTGGCGAGCTGCGCGTCTCCAGAGCGCCGAGGCACGGCGCCGGCCCGGTCGAAGGCCGTGCCCAGCGACAGCTCGGGCAGGAGCTGCCGCTCGACGAGCTGTACCATGAGGGTCGCGCGCTCCGCCATGGCCTCCGCCATGCGCGCCTCGGGGCCGTCCGCGGCTTGGAGGCGGGTCGCGTCCCGAGGGGGGAGCGACGGGAGGTCGTCACCGCGCAGTGCCACGGCAGCGAGGGCGGCGGTGGGCAGCCGGAGGGCCGCCCCCAGGGCCACACGCGCCGCGGCGGCCCGCTCCTCCGCGGTGCGGCGCAGCTCCGCGATGTCGTCGCGCCGCATCCGGCCCATCAGGACGTCCGCGAGGCTGCCCCGACCGCCGGCGTTCATCGCCTCCGCGGCGGCGACCACCTGGTCCGCGAGGCGCAGGTCCCGGCCCAGGACGCTGGCCTCGCGCTCCCACCGGAGGGCGTCCTGGAAGGCGGCCTCGAAGGTCGCCAGCTCCTCGAGCACCTGCGCCTCCAGGCGGGCGCCGGCCAGCCTCACGTCGGCGTCGGCGATGGCGCTCTCCATGCGCCCCACGCCCCCGAGGGGCCAGGTGGGTCGTGCGCCCATGGTCATGCCGGCGCCCATGCTCGCATCCGGGGCGGCGCCCATGGCTGAGTCCATGCCGGTGCCCATGGCTGCGTCCATGCCGGCGCCCCCGGGGACCTCGGCGCCGGGCTCCATCCCGGGACCCGACAGCTCCGGCTCCAGGCTCCCGCCCTGCGCGAAGGAGTCATAACGCCGCACGAGGTCGTTGAGCCACTCCACCTGACCGTAGCGCGTTCGGCTCGCCCGGAAACGCTGCACGGCGGCCAGGACGGCGGGGCTCCGCGCGATGAAGGCGGCGCGGGCCTGCTCCCGGTCCAGCATTGGTCCCGGCGCCCACGACGCCGCCTGCGCCTCGGACAGCAGCCCGTCGTTCGGGACCACGCACCGCGGGAGCTCGCTGGCCGCCACGGGCCCGTCCGCGCCCCACCTGGCGGTCGCTGCTGGCCCCGCGCCAGCCTCGACGGGGGCCGCCCGCGGGGCGTCGGGACCGCCACCTGGGGTGCGGTGCGCCAGCACCGCAGGACCGAAGCGCCCGTGGGGCTCGTCCCGGAGCTGGTCCCCGAGGCTCCCGGCGCACCCGACGAGCGCCGCAAGGACCGCGACCCGCCACGGTGCCCCGCTCACGGCCCCACCTCCGGCAGCGGCGCCCCGATGAGGCGCTCCAGACGCGCGATGGCGGCGTACTGGTCGGCGACGGCCCGCTCCCGAGCGAGAGACAGGCTCTGGTACAGCGAGCGGGCCTCCAGCAGATCCGCGTACATGGCATCGTCGCCCGCCCGCGCCTGCTCGGCGTTGCGCAGCACGGCGATGGCGTGTGGCAGCAGCTCCCCGTCGTAGAGGACCCGGATGCGGGTGGCGTTTCGCACCTGGTAGACCGCCTCCCGCAGCCGCGCCTCCAGCGAACCCAGGGCCGCGTCCTTGGCGTGGATGCTCGCGCCGAGCAGCGCCTCTGCCTCGCTGATCCCGGCGGAGTTGGCGTAGCCCCAGAGAGGCACCGAGAGTCCGACCATCACACCCGCCATGGGCTCGCCGCCGTCGCGCTGCATGAACATGCCGCCCACCATCAGGTCTGGCGCCCACGCGGACGCCGCCCCGTCGAGGCGCGCCTCCGCGGCGCGGATGTCCTCGTCGAGCATCGAGACCTCCTGCTGCGTCACGAGCGCCTGCGCCAGGAGCGCATCGGGGTCGAGCGCGACGGAACGATCCGGGAGCGTGTCCGCTACGAGCGGGGCGCCCGCCGGTCGCCCGAGCAGCCCGTTGATGCGCGCGATGGCAACCTCCCGCTGCTCGGTCAGGGTCACCCGGTCGAAGGCGAGCGTCGCGAGCTGGGCCTGGGCCCGCGCCACGTCAAAGAGAAGGCCCTTCGAGGCGCCCAGGCGGCTCGCGCCGATCTGGGACAGGGCCTGCGCCAGCTCCTCGTTCTGAGCGAGCACCTCCAACGCCCGCTGCGTGTACCACAGCTCCGCGTAGGCCTCCCGCAGCCGCGTCACCGCGTCCCGCACCGCCATGTCGAAGCCCACGGCAGCTCCCCGGGCCATCGCCCGCGCCTCCGCGTCCATGGCGGCGATCTTCGTGGGGAAGTGGATCATCTGCCGTAGCTCCACCCGGTGCTCGGCGCCTTCTGGGGCAGGCACCCACATGTACTCCAGGACCGGGTCGGGCAGGCGCGCCGCCTGGGGGACCCGCTCCACCGCCGCCCGCCAACGCTCGCGAGCGCCAGCGACGACGGGGGACCGCTCCAGCAGGGCGCGCACCATGGCGTCGATCCCAGAGAGGGGGGGCGCGGGTCGCTCGGCCAGGTGGGCGGCGGTGGTCGCGCCGGGGCGAAGCCAGGGCCGCTCTTCGTAGAAGCGCGCCGAGCCGCAACCGACGAGCACCAGCGCCAGGATGAGGGTCAACTTCATACGTTCCGCCCGGCAGTCCGCACGCCCCCGGTGCACGGTTCGCGCCAAGTGACGAGAGGCGCCGGGTGCGAACGCTGGACGCCTTGCAGCGCGGTCCGCAGGAGCAGGGCGAGGGAGCCCGGCTGTGGACTATTCTCCACCCGCTGCGCACATGCCTACGGCGCCACGAGGCGGGTGGGCTGGCCCGCACACGCAGCGACGCCACAGGGACGGGCTTGGGCAGTGACTCAGGGGACGCGGCAGACGGAGAACCCGGCGACCGCGTCGAAGATGCACGCGACTCCGGGGATGCACTCGCGCATGAGGGCGGGGCAGTCGGCGACGGTCTGGCAGGAGGCCACGCACCCGGCGGCCGGGTGGCAACGCACCACGGGTGGGACCTGCGCGACGCCCTTGCCGGGGATCTGGACCCACGCGCAGTGGGCGTCCTCCTCGCACATGGAGAAGCCGCAGATCCCTCCGAGACACGACCCGGCATACGGGCAGGGCCCATCACCTTGGCAGGTCTTGACAATCGGGACGTACGGAGTCAGTGACTTGGCAACGAACGGCTGGCAGCCGACGCACTTGGACCACAGGGTCGGCGGAAGGTCCCAGTAGCCCTCCATGCAGAACTGGTCGCACGAGTTCACCGCGGGGTCCGTGCTGCACCCGCAGTGCCCGATGGGATCACACACGTCCTGCCCCGGTCCCGAGCACTGCGAATCCTTCTGGCAGTTGGACAGGCAGGCTGGCGACTTCCCGGGCGGGCAGTACCGCCCCTTCGGGCATGGGTTGGGTGGAGGTGGGAGCTCCACATCGGTCATCCAGTCCCAGATCTGCGGGAAGTAGGAGCACCCGCCGCAGACTCCGTCGTGACACTCGGGGCCGAGCGGGTCGAGCGAACAATCCGCATCGGTAGTGCAAGGGAGCCCCCCTGGCGTGCACTTGCCGCCCGTGCAGTAGAGTCCTTCGGCGCAGTCCTCGTCGTGGCTGCACTCCGGAGGGGGAGCCTCTTCGGCGTCCGCATCGGCGGCTGTACCATCAGCGGGGGTAACGGCGTCCGGCAAGGCGGCATCCCCCGCGTCGCCCCCGTCGCCCGGCTCCACGGTTCCGTCTCCCGACGAGGTAGACCCATCGCTCGCGTCGTCGAGACCGTCACTCTGATCGGACCCACCCGAGTCTCCACCACCGGCGTCCAGTGCGTCGCCCTGGGAGCTGTCTGCAACACACCCATCACCCCCGCACGCCTCTCCGTCACCCTGATCGGCATCAACCCCCGCGTCTCCGGCGCCGGCATCCGTTGCGCCGGTGTCGACCGCCACGGTTCCGTCCGTCGGCGGCCTCTCCTCCTTTGCCGCGCACGCAACCCAGCATAGCCCGATGTGAGCGGCCACCATCCACCACACGACCGCTACCGCAATTCCGACGAGTCTCCTAGTGACGTCCATAGAGCACCGCCTTGCTGAACGCCCCATCCGGCGAGAAGTGCAGAAGTTCCGTACGATCCGCGTCCACCGGCAGGCCCCTCGTCACTCCGAGCCGTGCCGCAGTCGACCGGAATGTCTGAACGGGCAGCATCGGATACTCGCCCATCTTCGTTACGATGTCTGTCGTACTGGACTTTCTCCAGAAGACATACACCCGATTGTCTCCGAAAGCACCCTGACGCACGTCAATCGTGGGACTGCTGCCACTCTCGCCAAGCCAGAATGAGTGGGTAGTGAGAATCTCGCCGCCAGCGGCATCGAACTGCATCTTCCAGATTATGACGTTGTTCGCCGGCGACCTCCCCGCCAGCCAGACGTATCCGGGCGACCCCGCCACGGACAGCCCGGACACTCCCGCGGTGACACCCGTCGCAAGCGTCCGCACGCGCGCTCCAGACGCGAGGACCTTCCAGTCGGTCAAGCGGCCAGTACAGGGAAGCGCGTCACACCTGGAGTACTTGAGGTCGCTCGTCCCCGTCTGGACGAAGAACGCATACAGGCCCGTGTGGGACACGAGCTCGACCTCGCCCGAGATGTGGCAGACTCCGGCGTCTGACCCGGAGTACGTGATCGACCTCGTTCCGTCCGCGTTGTAGTAGACCCAGTGAAGACACGACGCCCCAGTCCCCGAGGCCTTCACCCAACCCACGTAGAGCTTGTCCCCGTGGGCTGCGACCGTCGGAGGTCCCGCGGCGGCCATACCAAGATCCTCCGTCACGCCCGCCGCACCCACCTGGCGCCGAACTCGAATCGTCCCAGACGCAGCGTCTCGCCACGCCGTGAACAGCTTGGAGGTGCCGGCGGTATATGCATCGAAGTAGGACGCAGCGCCGGTCTCCGCGGCAGTGGTAGAGACGATGCTGTCGCGCGAGAAGAATCCTGACGCTCCGAGCGCCAGCCGGACCTGCGTTGCGACGCCCTCGGCAATGGCGCTTGATTCCATCCCTCGGGTCAGCTCGCCATACCAGTCGTCGACGTCCATGGCGTATACGGCGTCATGGTAGACCTTGGCCGCGCTCGACACCGATACTGGACTGAAGGAGACACCGATGTCCTCCCCGAACCCGTCGTTCGTGAGGTCTGCTGGCCCCTCGACGAGGATGCGGAAGAAGCGTCCCAGGACCTCAGTGTGGGCGGTCCCGTCCAACGCGCAGCCGACGGGGCCGATGGTGGGCCAGCCACTCGGCCAGTTGACGAACGTCCGCTCTCCGCTGGGACCGGAGCGATCATCGAGCCAGATGTACTCGGTGGAGGAACCAGGAGCGAGGAGCTTTCGAGCGAAGAGGCGGCCGAACATCTCTGGCAGTGTTTCGAGCATGCAGTTGTTCAGGAGATACCCGATGTGGTCACCGTCCCGGTCTGCCTGGATGAGCAGATGTCCGAATTCATGCGCGAGTGTCAATGGGTCTTTGAATCCTTGGTCGGTGTAGATTCTGACTGTTCTGGTCAAGTACGAACTCGTCGCCGGAGCTCCGCTTCCTGCGGTCTTGGTGTAGTGACGCGCAATATAGGCGCCGCCGGCATTGTCCCACCCCCCGGAACGTCCGCAGTCTGCTGTATGGAAGACCCTCACAGCCTCGAGATGGGACGCAAGAACACTCCACTTTGGGTTGACGGCCAGACCGGGACTCGTGAACAGCCCAAAGCCATAGACCGGGTAGTATGGCGCGTCTGGGTAGGTTCCTGGCGGAACGACCTCGTCCGAGATCTCGCAGGCACCTGCGGGCGAGTTGGGAGAGACCTGGCACTCGTAGTCTTGGGGGCAGTCGTTGTCCGTCACGCACGCGGTGGCGCACTGACCCACACCATCGGGCCATGTGAAGTCTATGCAGTACCCGTTCGAACCACACTCCGTGTGGGGTAGGGACCCATACGCTGCGACCCTCCATACACGGGTGGACACGTCAACGTTGGAGAGTAGTCCGGGTAGATGGCGGTCGAGTCGATGTAGGCAACCCCTGGGCTGGGATTCTCGGCGGGCAGCTCCGTCACGGCACCGGAAGCGACATCAATCAGGTAGAGCGCTTCCACGCCATCAAGCTCTGCGAACACGCGCAGCCTTGGCGCCAGCTTGGCCCCCCCCGTGTATCGCCCGCAGGCTCGCTCTCACGGACTTCACCTCGAACGCGGCTGGAGAGCTCGATGCACTCACATCGGCAGAGAGGTGGTCGAGGATCGAGTCATCGATGAACTGTGACTCTGACGCCTTCTCTGAGGCCAAGACCAAGGCCGCGACGACGGAGTTCGTCGCCCCTAGCGCGGGAAACAAAGTAGACTTCGCGGCTACGACGACGGAGTTGTCCCAGATGCGAAGGTTGATCCATGCGTTCTCAAGGGGCACTCCGCCCACGAACAACTGAAGCCGGTGCTCGGCGAACTCGCCGGACAAGACAGGTGGCAAGGCGACCAGTGCTCCCCCGAGGGGCTCCCAGCCGTCCCAGCCAAGGAGGTAGCCATAGGCATCGAGGAAACACGTCACGATGTCCTCGGTTCCAGCGCACCCGAGCTTGGGTAGCGAGAGCTGAACATCCTCGCCGTACAGTACCTCGATGGTTCCGTAGCTTCCGAGGCGAAGTGAGATCTCCCCCGCCTCCGGCAACCCGAGTGCTGCCAGAACCAACTGCGCCGGCTTCGCCGCTGGGGCGCCTTGGAACTCGTCGCTGGGGCTCTGGGGCGTTTCTGCCACGGCCACCGGTGGCAGTGAAACGATGATTGCCAGAGCCAGGATCGCTGGTGCGCGGACACGAGTCGAACCTCTCATTCGCCCACCCTCCTTTGCACCGGCGGTCAGACCCGACGACTGCGCACTGCACCGCCCGGCATTGGTCTGACCACCGACACGCAGCCTGGATACTAGCGCGCAGACGAGAAACCAGGCAAACAGAAAAAGCCGTGCGTCGAATAGATGCCTCTTTCGGCCCCGCGCAAGCTGTCCCAAGAGGCGCTCGGAAGCGTTAGCGGCAGGCCGGCGCCGCCATGGTCAGCCGCACGCGCACATTGGCGCCCGCCTTGACGCGCCAAGTGCCGTCGCCGTCCCGCACCACGTTCTTCAGGTCGTCGACGCCCTCATGGGACCGCTCCACCCTGAGGCCGTGGTCCGCGTTGCTCGTCCAAACCGCCGCCGAGAGCGGACTTCAGCGCGCGGCCGGGCCCAGAGGGTCGAGCACGTCTACGAAGGGGAAGCGCTTGAAGTCCGCGTCGCGCGTGTAGACTCGTGCCACTCCGTGCTCGCGCATCAGCACGGCGGTGTGGGCGTCGAAGAGCAGGTTGCCGGCGAGCCAAGGGAGGTCGGCGACGGTCTGCTCGACGACCGCAGCATGGCGCTTCGTCGGCGCGAGGATGCCAGCGCTTGGGGAGGCGAGGAGGGCATCGACAAAGCGCCACGCGTCGCCCACGGCCCACGGGGAGCGAAGCACGCGCGGGTGGGTCGTGACGCGCAGAAACTCGTAGACGATGTTCCAGGTCACGTACCACGGAATCCGCGATGTGCGAGCCGTCTCGACGAGCCCGCGGCAGGCGACGTGCTCGGGGCAGGAGCGGTCCGCAGCGTAGATCAGAACGTTCGTGTCGAACACGAACACTACGTCCCCTCCATCGCCGCCTGCAGAGCGTCACGGTCCGCCACGTCCACGAGGCTCCCACCGCTGTCGAAGGTGGGGAGGGGCGGCAGGGCCCGAGAGGGTGGCCCTTGGTCCAACAGGTGGCGAAGCGCCGCCTCCACCAGCTCGGAGAGGGTCCGGTTCTCACGCGCTGCTCGCTCCCGGAGGCGTGTCATCACCGAGTCATCAATCACGAGGGTGGTCTTCATATGGATTTCCATACACCCTCAACGACCTGCCCGTCAAGCGGGGCCCCTGCGGCGCGGGCGCGGACGGCCGCGTCATGACCACCCAGGAACGGCCCGCGGAAGGGGCTCAGGGGACGCGGAAGACGGAGAAGCCGGCGGCCGCGTCCAAGACGTACTCCATGGACCTCATCAAGAGCCTCGTTGGGGGCAGTCGAGTGGGGAGCCGCCTTGACGCCTACTGCACGACGAGCCGATCACTCCCAGCGCGCCCGAAGGTCTCCGGGTGGTACATCTCCTCCGCCTTGGTCGGGGGCACGACGAAGGTGCCGGGGGTCGTGGCCCGCGCGACGTAGGTGTAGGTGTGGACGCCTTCCCAGAGCAGCGTCGTGAACGCCTCGACGCGCTCATCCCGCAGGTTCTGGTGCTCGTACCAGGTGCGGTACCACCACCAGTAGCCGCCACGACCCTTCTGCTCCTCGGGGTCCTGC
Organism: Myxococcales bacterium; assembly: GCA_045863395.1. GTDB lineage: Bacteria > Myxococcota_A > UBA9042 > JABWCM01 > BTVJ01 > BTVJ01. The sequence continues at coordinate 50,164 of BTVJ01000039.1, read as the reverse complement.
GGGAGCGCCCCCGTCACGGCCAGCGCCGGGTTCATGGGCTCCAGGCCCGCCGGCAGGGGGTCCACCAGCGCCACGTGGTAGCGGCGGGTCGGCGCCACCATGGTGAGCCGCACGCGGACCTTGGCGCCCGCCTTGACGCGCCAGGTGCCGTCGCCGTCCCGCACCACGTCCTTCGGGTCGTCGACGCCCTCATAGGACCGCTCCACCGTGAAGCCGTGGTCCGAGGGGTCGAGCTTCAGGCTCTTCGGGGCGTAGCGCATCCCGAGCCGGTAGTAGAGCCGCCCCGGGCCCTCCTTGCCGAGCACCAGGGGGCGCTCACCCGGCTTCTCCGCCAGCCACGCCATCGGGATGTTGATCTCCGCCTGCTCCGTGGTGCGTCCTTTGAACTGGTGGTCTCCGGCGAGCTGGCCGTCGAGCCAGACCCGCGCCACGAAGTCCGGCGTCGCCTTCTCGTAGGTGTTGAAGTAGCGGTCGAGGGCCAGCAGCACGAAGGCGTTCTCCTGGGTGTTGCCCCAGCGCCCCTTGGTGCGGTGCGCCATGAGCCCGCGCACCACCTTGGGGATGAGATCGCTGTCCGGGCGGGCGCCGATGAGGGCCTCCAGCAGGATGCCGTCCGCCCGGCGGTCCGAGTGGAGCAGCACGTAGGCGCCGTCCCCATAGGACGTCGCGAAGTGGGCCGTGCCTGCCTCCTCCGTCGCCCGGTTCTCCATGTGGCGCACCACCCGGTCGATGTCCCCCTTGTTGTCGAGCACGCCGAGCAGGAAGCCCACCGACTCGAGCGGCGCCTTGTCGAGGCCCATCTCGTCGAGTAGCTTGCGCGCGCGGCCCGCGTCCCGGTCGCCGAGCACACCGCGCGCATACAGCGCGTAAGCCTCCAGCGCCTGCCGCGCCTCCACTCCGTACCACGACGGCATGTGACGCCGGACGTCGCGTAGATAGCCGAGCGCCCGGTCGATCATCTGCTGCGGAACGTCGAAGCCCTTGGCCTTGGCGCGTCCGAGCGCGTGGGCCACGTGGATGGACACCCACGGCCAGCTCTCGTCGCCCCGCCGCCAGAAGCCGAAGCCTCCGTCGCTGTTCTGCATCTTGCCGAGCCGCTCCACGTCGCGCGCGACGGCGGCGACGATGTCCTCCGGAGGCGGCAGCCCCTCCGCCTTGAAGGCGCTGAGCACGTCCCGCAGCGCCGCGACGGCCAGCACCCGCGACGAGAGCTGCTCCGCGCACTCGAAGGGGTAGGCCACGAGGTAGAGCACCGCGTCCGTCAGCGCCGCCACCGCCGTCGAGCTGGTGGAGATCTCCAGGCCCCCGAACTGGGTCACGACGTCGCCCGGCGCCGCCACCGGCTGCGCGATGGCCCCCTGGTCAATCTCGCCGTAGGTGGCGAACGCCTCCGTCGTCGCCGGCGTCCAGACGGGCAGGTCCAGCTCGGCGGCGTCGGCGAAGCTCCCCGTCACGGCCCCCAACTGGAACCGCGCCCTGCCCGCCTTCACCGCGGCGGCCGGGAACCGCACCTCGACCCGGTCGTTGGCGGCGATGGTCACCTTGCGCCCCTGCCCCGCCGTCAGCGAGGCGTTGCTCGCGCGAACCGCCACCGAGACGTCGAGCGCACCATCGGTCTGGTTCTGGAGCACCACCGGCAGCTCGAACACGTCGCCGAAGTTCAGGAACCGCGGAGGCGACGGACGCACCATGAGCGGGAGCCGCGCCGTGATGGCGCTCTCCCCCTTGCCGAACTGCTTGTCCCCCGCCACCGCCACCGCCATGACCCGGTAGCGGGTCAGGTTGTCCGGCAGGTTGACGGGCACCACCACCCGCCCTGCGGCATCCGTCAGCGCGTCCGGGACAAAGGTGGCCAGCGCGTCGAAGTTGGTGCGCACCTTGATGGGCGGAGGAGCCGCGCCACCGCCGCCACCGGGGGGCGGAGCGGGCGCGGGCATGGCCGCCATGGGCGCCATGGCGGACTTGCGCATCACGGGTGCCTCCGCGCTGGCCTCCTCCCGCTCCGCCTGCTCCTCCAGGTTCTTCGCCCCCTGCTCCGCCAGGTCCGCGAGGGTCGCGAGCAGCACGTGCGCCCGGGAGCGCCCGCTCTGGGTGTCCGTGCCACGCCCGCCATAGAACCTGCCCACCGGATCGGCAAGCGCGTACCCGGATAGCGCCAACACCGCCTCGTCCACCACCACCAGGGTCACCTGGGCCCCTGCCACCGGCTTGCCCGCCGCGTCCTTGATGCCCACGGTCACGCTGGTCTTCGCGCCCGGCTCGATCTTCTTCGCCGCGGGCTCCACCTCCAGCGCGAGGGTCCGCTGCACCGGCGGCACCCGCAGCCCGATGCTACCGCGCGCATAGGCCGGGCGCTTCGGCAGCGATGCATCGGGCTGCCCGCTGGCGTCCAGGCGAGCCGCCGCCCCGGCGAGCAGCACCTCCACCGTCAGGTTGGGCACGTGCTTCTCTTCGATGGGCACGCGGATGGTGGTGGTGGGGCCGTCCAGGTGGATGCGCTCCACCTTGACGATTCCTGACCGCAGGGTCGCCACCAGGCCGTCGCACGGCCAGAAGGGGGCCTGCACCATCACCTCGGCCGTATCCCCCGCCGCGTAGGTCTCCCGGTCGGGGATGAGCGTGACGTTCTCCTGCTCCAGGTCCCGCTTGGGCGGCTGCTTTCCGCCCGCCACCCAGACGGTCAGCTCGCTCTGGTGGGCGCGCTCGCCGTCGCTCACCGTGGCCGTGATGCGCACCGTGCCGCCCTGCTTCGCCTTGAAGGTGCAGCTCCGCCCCTCGTTGGCGCTCTCGATGGCGCACTCCTGCGGGTCGGACTCCTCCTCCTTCCACTGGCCCCCGGTCCACGTCCAGTCGCGGCGCACGGCCTTCATCGTGACCTTGCGCCCCGCCACCAGCGCCCCGTCCAGGTCCGCCACGATGGCCTCCACCACCAGGTCGTCGCCCTGCTGCACGAAGGTGCGCTTCGTGCGGAGCCCCACGTACACGCTCGCCGGGTGCGCCACGAAGGAGGCCGACGCGGACCACGCCTGGCGGTTGACGTCCATGACCGACGACTCCGCCGTGACGACCTGGGGGCGCATCGTCGCACCACCCAGCTCGATCTTCACGGTGTGCGCGCCGCCGCCGTCCGTCTTGCCCGCAAAGCTCGCCACCACCCCGGCCTCGCTGCCCGGGTCGCTCTCCCACCAGGGGGTCCAGGTGCCGAACGTGTAGTCTCCGCGCCCGGGCGGCGTGAAGAAGCCGGGGCGCGAGGTCACCCGCCAGCTCACGTCCGCGTCGGGCAGGCCCCCACCGGCGTAGTACTTCGCCTCCACCGTCGCCGTGGCCTCTCCACCAGCGAAGTGCGGTCCCTCGCTGGCCTTCGCCGTCACCTCGAACTCGGGACGCCGGAACTCCTGCACCTGGAAGGAGTGGCCGAACGTGCGCGACTCCACGGTCCCCCCACCGTCGGCGACCAGCTCCAGGCTGGCGTGGCCAAGGTTCATGGTGTCCGTGAGCTTCAGCGAGAAACTGAACCCGCCCGCGGCGTCCACCACCGCGTCCCCCTTGGCGACCTCGTTGTTGCGGCTGTCGCGGAGGCGCCAGCCGACCTTGTCGACCACGTCGCGGGCCGACCCGATGTCGCCGAGCTGGCCCGCTCCCCACGTCCGCACCCACCCCTTGACGCGCACCTCCTCGCCCGGCTTGTACATGCCCCGGTCGTCGAAGACGTACCACCGCAGCGCGTCCTTGAGGCTGCGCTTCGCCCACCCGTCGCTGCGGTCCCAGAAGGAGAGGTTGCGCGGCAGAAACGCAACATCGTCGCCCTTGGTCACCACCAGGGTGCGCCCGCTGGTCCCTAGCGCCATCCGCGCGATGCCGTCCCCGCCCGTCGTCGCCGTCTGCCCTTCCGGCTCCAGCGTCACCGTCGCCCCCTCCACCGGCGCTCCGTCGGCGAGGCGCGTCACCCACCCCACCAGCTCCGAGTGGTCCACCTGGGCGTCCACCGCGAGCTTCGTAGACTGCACCCACGCCACGATGCGCTGGTACTGGGGCCTGCGCCCCTTCAGCTTCTCCAGCACGCTCGGCATGTACTGGATGCGCTTGATGATCACGATGGCGTGGCCGAGCCCGCCGGCCAAAGCCGGCGCCAGATCCACCCGCGTCTCCGTCAGCTCGTCCTTCTCACCACCGGGCTTGACTGCGCGCGCCTCCACCCGCTTCCCAGGCGGCGCAGGGGGAGCTTCCCCCCACTGGTGGTCGCGCATCCACTCCGCGAAGCCCTCCCAGTCGCCCGGGCTCACCCGGTAGACCTCCAGGTCCACCGTGTCCACGTTGATGGTGTAGAAGCTCCAGGCGGGCTTCCCCTGCGGGTCGATCACCACCAGCGGGCCGCCTTGCGCCCACATGGCGGACGGCGCATCGCCCACATCGAAGGAGACCCTCTCGTCCTTGCCCAGGGTCTGTCCGAACACGTCCCGCAGCTTGCCCGACACCACCACCTGGTACTTCGTGCGGCCCTTCGTGAGACCCCGGATGTTCAGGCTGTCTCCCCACACCTCGACCTTGATCCCCGGCAGCTCGGGGGTCACGGTGACCAGGCCCGCGTCGAAGCCCTCCACCTCGATGGGGTTGGTGAAGCGCAGCGTCCAGGGGGTGAAGGGACGGCAGTCTCCCCACCCGCAGCGGCTCTCCGTGAGCTTCATGGGCCCGTAGGTCCGCAGCTCCCAGGACTGGTCCTTCTCGGTGCGCCGCGGCCCCTCCGCCGACGGCGCCCCCTTCGCGACGGTCACCACCACCCGCGCGTCGGCGGGCAGCTCCTTCTCGGGGCGGAACGCCACCCACCGCCCCACGTTGGCCTCCTGCATGCTGAAGGCGAGGAGGGTGGGGTCCTTCTCGAGCTCCTCGCCCTTGAGGCGCCGGATCCCCACCCGCGAGCCATCCGCCGTCACTGTCGTTGAAGCGAGCATCGCGTCGGCGTCAATCGCCTGGTCGAAGGACATGAACATCGCCACGTCGCGGCGGTGGGGGCCTCCGGTCGGCCAGGTGGTGCGCAGGGTGGGTGGTGGCGTCGCAAAGGTCCAGGTCTCCGCCTTCTCCAGAGCCCCCCCGACGGCGGACACGGTGCCAGCGGGCACCTCCACCTTGTACTCCGTCGCCATGGGGAAGCGCGGGTCCGGCTCGAACAGCACAGTCTTCGTGCCCACCCACCGCCAGGCGCCCTTGGGGGCAGGCGAGATGGTCACGGGTGGCGCCTTCTTCGCCAGCTCGTCGTGAGACGTGATCGCCACCATGGGCTGGTCGAAGCTCACCGACAGGTGCGGCGCCAGCTCGACGGGCCCCTCCGGCGCGTGGCGCACGACCCGCAGCGGCTTGCCCGCGACGTCCGGCGCCTTGGCATCCGACGGCGGAGGAGGAAACGGCAGCGGCACCTTGGTGCCCGTCTGGGGCGCGGGCAGCGAGCCCGGCCGCAGCGCGAAGTCCGCCTGGGGCGCCTCCTCCTTCAGCGGAGGCAGGCGGTCCAGGATCGCCTGCGTCTCCGACGCGCTCAGCGCCGCAGCGGCGGCTACCGGGGCCAGCTCGCGCCCCTCCGCGCCGGCGACTCCCTCGGACAGCGTCAGCGTCAGGGCCGGCTTCGGGGCGGCGCCGCTCGTGGAGCCGCTCGGGCTGTGCGTGGTCATCGCAGTCTCCGTGTGGTCTGGGGCCCGGTCGGGCGCGCCGTCGGCCGGTGCGGTCGGAGCGATACCGCCCGGTGCGCCGCAGGCAGAGAGGAGCAGGACGAGGAGCGCTGTCGACCTGTGGAACTTCATCGAGTACCTCCGTGGTGCGCGCCGATTGTAGACCCGGTCGCCCAGGAGCGCCACCCGCCGCTCGAGGCCGCTTGACCGACGTAGCGTAAATCCTACAATCAGCAACATGCACATACTCATGGATGCTGACTGCCTCATCAAGCTCACCAAGGCTGGGTTGAAGGAGCTGGTGTGCACGAACGACGTGGTCGCCATCCCGATGGCCGTGATGCGCGAGGCGGTCGACGAGGGCAAGGCGCGCGGCTTTACCGATGCGGCGATCATCGAGCAGAACCTCGACGCCGGGCGGCTGCGGACTGTCGACGGGGCGACGGAGGACCCCCGCGGCGATGAAGCCCTCGTTGCGACGTTTCGCGCAGGCGGACACGACGTGGTGGCGAGCGACGACTCCAGGCTGCTGCGGCGTATGCGGGCTCTACGGATCCCGTGCGTGGTTCCTGGCCTCCTGGTCTATCGACTCTTCGCCCGGAGCACGCTGGATCGCACCCAGGCGATCAGCGCTCTCGCAGCTCTGAGCCCATTCGTGAGCGCTGAACAGTCGAGCACCGTGCGCCTTTTGCTGGAGGTGAACCCATGACGGTCCGGTCCATCCGCCTCTCTGACGACCTGGAGACCGCCGTCGACTTCGTGTCCAGGCGGGAGAGGATCGAGAAGTCCCAGACGCTCCGCAAGCTGGCCGCGATGGGCTTTGAGCGTTACGTCGCGGACCTCTACGCCGGCGGGCACGTCACGCTGCGCGAGGCGACCGCGCTGCTGAACACCACGCTCCGGGAGGCACTGGAGCGGTTCGAGGACATGGGCGTCCGAGGCAACGTGGGCGCAGCCGACGTCCTCGCCGGGTTGGAGGTCATCAGGGCGCTGGACGAGCCGGGACGTGAGTGACCCATGGGCTGTCGGGCGCTCGCGGAAGGCCGTCCTATGCGCCGCCGAGTGACGCCACGAAGCGGTTGATGCGCTCCCAGCCTGCCTCGGTGACCAGGTAGACGCCGCGGGACTCCGTGCGGCGCAGGTGGCCCGCCGTGACCCAGTTCCCGAAGGTGGAGCGGGGAATGCCCTCGTTCAGAAGGTCCTGCGCGGTGATCAGGTCGTCCGACGAAGGGGGCGAGGCCGTCAGGAGCGGCGCCACCACGACCGCACGAGGCACCGCAGCCAGGGGAGGCTCGTCCAGCTCGATGCCGAAGAGGTCCTCCAAGCCCCCGAGGTCCCCGTCGGGCACCGATCCCACCAGCGCCGCCCCGCTGACCCGCGTGACGAGCTCCGCCTGGTCCACCTGGCGAAGCGTGAACAGGAGCTCAGGGCGGTCATCCAGGCGCGCGCCGACCCCATACAGCGTCGCGGCCACGTGCTTGCACATGGAGGCCCAGTCCGGGCAGGAGCACGAGAAGCCGAGCTCCCGTGGCTCGGGGAAGAGCCCTGCACCTTGCCGGCAGAGCCTCTCCATCACCCCGCGAGAGAGGCGGCCTGCGAGCAGCTCCACCACCGAGTCGATGGCGCCAGCGCACTCGGCGCAGACCGCCCCATACCGATCACGGGACAGGGGCCGCACCGAGACCCTGACCTTGTAGATCTCAGAGCCGCTGACCAGTGAGGTCACCTCCCCCTCGCGGATCTGCAGGTCGATGACCGAGCCGTTCCGGACGTAGGTCCGCCCTCGCGGCAGGCGATTCTCGAAGTCGCTGTATGCCTCCAGGTTCTCGCACCACGCCTTGCCCCAGAAGGTGTGGGCGATGTTTCGACCGCCGATCACGACCGGCGCCGCCTCGTACCCCCCCTTCTTCAGGCGCTGGACCTCGCGGGCAGCCTGCCGCTGGCGGTCCGCCACCTTCACGTAGGGCGCCCAGTATCCATAGGTGTTCCTTGCCACGCCTCACTCCTCGCTTGCGGTTCGGATGTCCAGCGCGACGAGGCGCAAGAGCTCCTCGTCGCCCAGCTCGGTCAACAACGTCTCGGCGCCGCCCTCGAGCACCTGGCTCGCGAGCGTCCGTTTCGCCTCGATCATGGCGTCGATCTTCTCCTCGACCGTGCCCCGGCAGACGAACTTCTGCACCAGCACGTTCTTCACCTGCCCGATGCGGAAGGCCCGGTCCGTCGCCTGATTCTCTACGGCCGGGTTCCACCAGCGGTCGAAGTGGACGACGTGGGACGCGGCCGTCAGGTTGAGGCCCGTCCCTCCGGCCTTCAGCGACAGGATGAAGAAGGGCTCCTCCCCGCCCTGGAACCGGTCGACGAGCCCCCGCCGCGCCTTGACGGGGGTCTCGCCGTGGAGCACGAGGCCCGGGCGCCCGAACACGCCCTCCAGGAAGCGCGCCAGCGGAGCCGTCGCCTCGCGGAACTGCGTGAAGACGAGCACGCGCTCCTGGCGGTCGCGGATCACCTCGGCGAGCTCGCGCAGGCGGGACAGCTTGCCGCTGTCGTCCTCGGCCCAGTCGCCGTCCCCCATCCACTGCGAGGGGTGGTTGCAGATCTGCTTGAGCCGCATGAGCATGGACAAGATCACCCCCCGGCGCCGCATCCCGTCGAGGGTCGGCAGGGACTCTGCGAGATCGTCGACTGCCCTCTGGTAGAGCGCCGCCTGGAGCCGCGACAGCCCACACCACGCCTTGACCTCCACCTTGTCGGGCAGATCCGAGATGATGCTCCGATCCGTCTTGAGCCGCCGCAGGATGTAAGGCCGTACCAGGTCCCGGAGCGGAGAGTACGCGCCGTGACCCCGTCCGGCCAGACGCTTGGCGAACGCCGTGAACTCGCGCTCCGAGCCCAGGAGCCCCGGGTTCGTGAAGTCGAACAGCGACCACAGGTCGCCGAGGCGGTTCTCCACCGGCGTCCCGGTGAGCGCGACGCGCCCGAGCCCGCGCAGCCCCTTGACCGCCGCCGTCTGCTTGGCCCCCGGGTTCTTGATGGCCTGGGCCTCGTCGAGCACCACCAGGTGCCACTGCCGCTCCCGCAGCCACCCGAGCCGGTGGACCATGCTGTACGTCGTGATGGCGACGTCCGCGTCCACCACCCCCTCCTCCACCACCCCCTCGCTCGGGTGGATCACCCGGACCGCCAGCGACGGCGCAAACCTCTCGATCTCGGCGCACCAGTTCGCGATCAGCGACGCGGGCACCACCAGCAGGTGGGGGGCACGCCGCTGCTCACGCTCGGCCAGCATCAGCGCGATGACCTGGATGGTCTTGCCGAGGCCCATGTCGTCGGCCAGGCACGCCCCGAGGCCGAGGCGCGTCAGCAGGTGGAGCCAGGCGAGGCCCTGGCGCTGGTAGGGGCGGAGCGTGCCCTGGAGCGCAGCCCCCGGGTCGACCTCGCCCCCCGGCGCGCGCAGCTCCGCCAGCGTCCTGGCCAGCCACGGGCCTGCGACGACGTGGGACCACTCGGGGGCCGCCTCCGCCACGACCACCGGGCCGCCCAGGTCCGCCCCGGCGAGCAGCCGCAGAGCCTCGACGAAGGGCAGCCCGCTCTGCGCTGCCTGCGCTTGCACCGCCTCGTAGTGCTGCATGACCGCCTGGAGCTTCTCGGCGTCAACCTCCACCCACCGCCCGCGGAGCAGCACCAGCCCCTCCGTCGACGTGAGCAGGGCGGCGGCCTCAGCAGAGCTCAGCGGCTCCCCCTCCACCGCCAGGGCCGCCTCGAAGCTCAGGAGCGCCGTCATGCCGACCGCAGATGGCGCCGCGGCCCCGACCGTGACCTGGACCTGCGCCCGAGAAGGCCGCCCCCGCCAGTCGCCCGGAAGGCGCACCACCAGCCCCCCCTCCTCCAGCACCGGCGCCTCCCGCAGGAACCCGAAGGCCTCGCGGGGCGTCCAGCGCGCGGGGTGGAACAGGGCGCCGCTGTCGACGCGCTCGCGCAGCCACGGCGACCGCTCCGCCACTCGCTGGACCGGCGCGAGCAGCGCGAGGAGCCCCTCCCGGTCACCGGCCTCCGAGCGCTCCCGGACGGCCCGCCCCAGCGGGCGGTGCTGGACCGTCGCCGCGGCGGACAGGCGCGTCCCCACCGTGGCCAGGAAGGCGAACGGGCGCTCGGCGTCCCCCTTGTTCAGCGCGAGGTGCAGGTGGACCCGCCCGACCCCCTGCCAGGCCGCGTTGCGGGCGGCGAGCAGATCGCCGACGGACCCGCCCCTTGCAGCGAGCTCGGCCTCCACGGCCCGCTCCAGCTCCTCCCACAGCGCGACCAGGAGAGCGCCGTCCACGTACTCGCCGCCCCGCATGGGCGGCGCGCCCTCGGCGAGCCGCGCGAGCTCGTCGGGCTGCGCGACCGTCACCGAGGAGTCGTCCGCCCGAGCCGCGAGGCGCGCGACGAACAGGTGCGCCAGCTCCCGCCAGAAGGCGAGCACGGGCGGCAGCGGGGTGCCCACCTCGCCGGCCCCGAGGTGCAGGAGCCCCGGCCCCACACCGGCCCGAAAGGCGTCGGCGACCCGGCGAGCCACGGCCCCGTCGGCGGGCACCTCCGCGCCCTCACCGTCCAGCACCAGCCTGCCGTGTGGGGTCACCGCCAGCATCGCTCACCTTCCAGCGCCGGAGTATAGCGCCGCCGGGGAGCGGGGCCAGCCCCATCGTGCCCACCGGGCCGGCGCCCCGAGGGCCAGAGGAGCCTCACCCGGGCCTCTCCCGAGGCCGCGCTGGCAATGCTCCGGCCCCCGCTCCGGGCATACGGGTGCGTCCCCGCGACTCTTGTGGTACACGACTCCGGCCCGCGGGGTCGTCTGCCCGCGATTCGAGGTGAACATGAACCGCACGAGCCTGCTCCTGTTGACCCTGGGCATGGCGCTGGGCTGCAAGGGCCAGGAGGCCGCCCCGACGTCTCCGCCCACACCCGCTGCCGCCACGCCCGGCGTCGCCCAGGACGCCCCCCTGGCGAAGACGCCCCCCGAGGCCGCCCCCGACTCCCCACCGACGTCCCCGGATGCGGCGCCCACCGGCAGGACCCGCATCGCGGTCATCCACACGGCCAACCGCGTGGGCGAGATCAACGACTGCGGCTGCCGCGCCAAGCCGCTGGGCGGCATCGCCCGCCACAAGGGGTGGATCGGCCAGAACGCCTCCCAGTGGGAGGCCGCCCTGCTGCTCGACGCAGGCAACACGCTGACCGCGTCGACGGAGATCGGCGAGACCTTCCGCGAGCGGGAGCAGGACCGCGCCGAGGCCATCGTCGACGCCTACGGCCTCATGGGGCTCGACGCCCAGGGCGTCGCAGAGAAGGACCTGGCCATCGGCCTCGACCGCCTGCGGGAGCTGGCGAAGCGGGCGAAGTTCCCGTTCCTGAGCGCCAACCTCCTCGACGCCGGCGGCCAGCCCGTCTTCCCGGGGCACACGGTGATCACCAAGGCGGGCCACCGCATCGGCGTCGTCAGCGTGCTCTCCCCTCACTTCCTGGACGCGGAGCGCCTCACCGCGGCCTGGGGGGTGCGAGTCTCCGACCCCACCGAGGCGGTGCGCCGCGAGGTGGAGACCCTGCGCAAGGACGGCGTCCGCATCATCGTGGCGCTGGCGATGCTCCCCCTGACCGACGCGGAGGCGCTCGCCCGCGCCGTGCCGGAGCTGACCGCCATCCTGGGCACGTCCGACATGCGCGAACAGACGTACCCGGTCACCGTCGGCCACACCTACGTCTGCGACTCCTGGGAGAAGGGGAAGCGCTTCAGCGTCCTGACGCTGCACGTCGCGCCGGGGGACGAGGAGCTCGTCTTCACGGACCCGGGCCGCCGTGCCGCCCTCCAGCAGCAGGTGGCGGACCTGGACACCCGCATCGCCGAGCGGGAGAAGGCCATCGAGGCCGCGACACAGGACCCCGGCGCCGCCCGCAACCTCGACTGGCTCAAGCAGAACGTGGCGAAGCTCAAGGCGGAGCGTCAGACGCTCACGCTGGACCTGGCGGACCTGGGCGAGGTGGACGCCTCCCGCAGCAACATCTCCTACGACTTCCCCGAGGTGACCCAGGACCTCCCCGCCGATGGCCCGGTAGATGCGCGCCTGGACGCGCTGCGCGCCAAGTACCCGGAGCTGAAGGGGCCGGGGGAGTAGATACGGGTCTGCCTCTCTACAGTAGAGCAAGCGACTTGACCCACGAGCCTCGGGGGCACTCCTCAAGTCGCGCCGTGGAGCGCCCGAAGCCGTGCCACGTCAGGGGCACGACGGCAGCGGGCCGTGGAGGCACGCCCCGGTGGCAGCATCGCAGATGTCCAGCGTGCACCGGTCGCCGTCCCCGCAGTCCTTCAGCACCACGGTGCAGCCACCCAGGGGATCGCACCCGTCCGTCGTACATGAATTGCCGTCAGCACAGTCGCGGGGCGGATGGAGGCAGGCGCCGCCCAGACCACACGCGTCTCCCGTGCATGCGTCTCCGTCGTCACACACGACGAGCGCATGCGCGCAGCTCCCGCTCGGGGAGCAAGAGTCCACCGTGCACGGGTCGACGTCGTCACAGCTCGATGGTCCGAAGCAGGGGGCACAGGTCAGCAGGACCTCGTGGACACACCCGCCTACCTCCGCGTCACAACGGTCATCCGTGCAAGGGTCGTCGTCGTCGCAGATCGCGGGCGCGTGCCGGCACCCGTACCCCGCGTCACACCAGTCCTCCGTGCAGCCGTCTCCGTCGTCGCACGGTTCGGACTGGGTGGCACAGACCCCCGGAGGCAGGCAGGCGTCCCCGGTGCATGGGTCACCGTCGCTGCACGTGACGATGTGGAGGCAACCCGAGTCGCTGTCGCAGAGGTCGGCGGTGCACGAGAGGCCATCATCGCAGTCGTCCAGTTCCCATGCGCACCCCAGGCCCGGGTCACACCGGTCCGCCGTGCAGCCGTCCCCGTCGTCGCAGGACTCGGGCGCGTTGAGACAACCGGCCTCCGGATCACACGAGTCGTTCGTGCAGGCGTCGCTGTCGTCGCAGTCCACGACGACGAACGTGCAGGTCAGGGTCCCGAGATCGCACGCGGCGCTCACGCACGCGTCGCCGCTGTAGCACGCCCCGACGCAGGGAATGCACTCCCCTTGCGGCTCGTGGTGGCACTCTCCAAGCGCCCCGCAGACGTCCGCCGAGCAGGGGTCCGCATCATCGCAGTCCGCGTCAACCGCGCACCCCACACAGGCGGGAGCCAGAGAGTGTACGCATCCACCATCGGCGCACTCATCCAGCGTGCACGGGTCCCCATCACCGCACGGAGTCGGGAGATGGACGCAGCGATCCGTCGCCAGGTCGCAGGCGTCGACTGTGCAAGGGTCAGCATCGGCGCAGTCCGCCGTCGGTCCTGAGCACCCTCCCGTACACCCAGGAAGGGCCTGGTTCGCGCACTCGCCCGACGCCGGATCGCACGAGTCCTCCGTACAGGGATCGCCGTCCCCGCAGGGCTTGAGCGCGTGCGAGCACCCGGCAGGCTCGGAGCAGGAGTCCTGTGTGCAGGCATTCCCGTCGTCACACACCGACGCTACGTGCGAACAGGCGCCGTCCCCATCGCACCCGTCATCGGTGCAGGCCAGACCGTCATCGCAGGAGACTGCGTGGACGCAGCCGGTGATCGGATCGCAGGCATCGACGGTGCAGCTCTTGCCGTCGTCGCACACAACAGGTGCGCTCACGCAGCCGGCGACCGGGTCACAGGAGACGAGGACACAGGCATCCCCGTCGCCGCAGGGAACCGCGACGTGGATGCACCCTGTTACCGCGTCGCAGAAGTCGTCGGTGCAAGTGTCCCCGTCCTCGCAGGCCGCCAGGCTCGCGCACCCGGAAGGCCCGCACGAGTCCGTGGTGCACGGGTCGCCGTCATCGCAGAAGACCCCAGAGTGGGAGCACCCAGCCCACCAAAGACACGCGTCCGCCGTGCAGGGATCCCCGTCGTCGCAGAACACCTCTTCAGGGGCGCACGCGCCAGCCACCGGGTCGCAGAGGTCATCCGTACAGAGGCTCCCGTCGTCGCAGTCGACTGGGGCGGGCGCACAGCCAAGAGCGGGATCGCAGAGGTCATCGGTGCAGGCGTCTCCATCGGAGCAGTCCGCCGCAACTTGGGAGCATCCCGCGATCGGGTCACAGAGGTCGTCCGTACAGGGGTTGAGGTCGTCGCACGTCGCGGGAGCATAGCTGCACACCCCACTCCCGGCGGCGCACAGATCGACCGTGCACACGTCGCCGTCCACGCAATCGGCCGCGACGACGCACCCGACACACCCGGGCACGGGGGCATGGGTGCAGCCGGCGCTCGGGTCGCACGCATCGGCGGTACAAGGGTCTCCATCGCCGCACCCGACGGGGCCGTGCGTACAGGCCCCAGAGAGGCACGCGTCGACGCTACAGGGATCTCCATCGTCACAGGGGACGGGCGTGCTCGTGCACCCGCCCCCGGCCGAGTCGCAGTCATCCGCCGTGCAGGGGTCTCCGTCGTCGCAGAGGAGGGGCGCGCTCGTGCACCCGCCCCCGGCCGGATCGCAGATGTCCACCGTGCAGGGGTCCCCGTCGTCGCAGGCGCCGCAGGTCGCAGCGTCATCGCCTGGGATCACGTCCGGTTCTCCTCCATCCGGGGTGATCGAGGCATCCGGTTGCTGAGGAACGTCCTGGTCACCCGCACTGTCCACTGCATCCGCTCCGCCGCCTCCGTCGAGCGCACTGGTGTCTCCGACGTCGTCGCCTGCGCCACCTGCATCGAAGGGCACCGCCACGTCCACGTCGGGCCAGGCATCAAGCGCGTCGCCTTCCGCATCCACATCCCACGGCGCGGTGTCTTCGCCGCTCGAGCCGTCGCCCGTCCCTCCCACGTCTTCACCAGGCGCCCCCCCTGAATCCGCATCGCCCGCGTCGGCTTCCACCCCACTTGCCCCATCGCCCGCTGCGTCGCCCGGTCCACCGTCCGCTGATGGAGGAAGGCTGGTTGCATCCGCGGCGCACCCTGCGACCACGAACCAAGAGAGCCACAGGAGCCGCCGAACCATCCTTCCCTCCTGCCCCCGCCGCGCTGCGGCCAGCTCCATGCAACCACGCCGCTTGGTCACCAGCAAAAATGCGTAGGTCGTTCGCGACCACAATCCTATACTTCGGTTCACACTTCCACCAGGCAGGGACCCGATGGCCAAGCATCCCCGGTCGACAATCGCACTCTGGATAGCCCTGACCCTACCCTGCGCAGCCCTGGCCCAAGGGGCCCCTGATCGGATCGTCACGGTCCAAGGGGCGGTCTATACGTCGTCGGGTAGCCCCGCGAACGGAGACTTCGCGCTCACCCTGGGGCTCTTCGCATCATCGACGGGAGGCAGCGCCCTGTACTCCCAGGCGCTGAACCCAGTGACCGTCACCGGCGGGATGTTCGACGTCGAGCTGGGCCCCATCCCCGAGGGCGTCGTCGAGAGTGCGAGCGTGCTCTGGCTCGAAACCAAGGTCGGCGCAGAGACGTTGCCCCGCAGACCGGTCCGCCCGGTCCCCTACGCCCTGAGCTCCCACCATGCCTCCACGTCTCTGGTCGCGGCCGACCTGGCGTGCTCGGGGTGCGTAGCCGCAGCCCACGTGAGCTTCCCCTGGGCCATCGGAAACTCCGCGGGCGGCGCAGCGGCGGACGTCGAGTGCCTGGGCTGCATTGCCGCGACCGACATCGCCAGCGGTGCCATCGCGACGACCCACATCCAGTCGGGCGCCGTGACCGCGGACAAGGTCAGCTTCAGCTTCGCAGGGGCCTCCGCGAAGGGCGGCGCGGCGACGGACCTCGCCTGCACCGGCTGCGTCGGGAGCAGCGACCTCGCGCCGGTCCTCGGCGTCGGCCAGCTCACGGTCGACGGAGGCCTCTACGCCTGTGCGGCGGGCGCGCCGGACTGTGGGCTCTTCGTGCATGACGCTGCGCTCACCGAGACCGGGGGCGCGTTGCAGGTCCAGGCAGCGGCGGGCCTGCGCGTGCTCACGGTGGACGGCAGCGGGTGGGGACCGACGACCGCGGGCGCCGGCACATTCCACGGCGCCCTGAACGTCGTCGGAGCCGGCATCACCGCGGCCGGCGACGTCACCAGCAGCGGCGGGCAGCTCCTCTCCCCAGCGGGCACCACGACGAAGCCCGGCCACAGCTTCAGCGGCGACACGGACACGGGCCTGTTCCGCCCAGCCGACAACCAGCTCGCGGTCACCACCGGCGGCACGGTGGGTCTCACCGTAACGGGGAGCAGGGTGCGCATCGGCGGCACGGGGGCTCCCGACCCTTCGGCGACCCTGGAGATCGCCGGCACCACGGGGGGCTTTCTGCCGCCGCGGCTGACCAGCTCCCAGCGCGACGCGATCCCGAGCCCGGCGCTCGGTCTCCAGGTGATGAACACGACGACGGGGTGCCTGCAGGTCTGGTTCGGTGACGCCGGTTGGCGCGACCTGGCCTGCCAGTGCTCATCCTATCCGTCCGCAGCCTTCACCGCCCCGAGCACTGTCGGCGTGGGCTCCGCCGCCGCAGTCTCTGCGAACCAGGCGGGCATGACCTACCTGTGGACCTTCCAGAACGGCAGCCCGGCGACGGCGACCTCGAAGGACGCATCGACGACCTGGTCGAGCGCCGGCACCTACTCGGTGACCCTCAAGGTGACGGATGGCGGCGGCTGCAGCTCGACGGCGTCCGCAAACGTGACCGTGACGAGCTGCGGCACCATCGGCAGCAACACACTGACCTTCAACTACACGGGGTCGGTCCAGCAGTGGGTCGTCCCAGGCGGCGTGTGCAAGGTGCTCATCGAGACGTGGGGGGCTCAGGGCGGCGATCCGAGCACGGGGCGCGCGGGTCAGGGCGGCTACGCGAAGGGCGAGCTGACCGTGACGGCTGGCCAGACGCTCAGCGTGTACGTCGGTGGCCAGGGCACGACCACCGCCGGCGGCTGGAACGGCGGTGGCGGTCCGGGCTCGGGCACCACGGAGTTCGGCGGTGGTGGCGGCGGCTCCGACGTGCGCTACGGCGGGACCACACTCAACCACCGCGTGATCGTCGCGGGCGGCGGCGGCGGCGCCGGCTCCACCTGCCCGAGCGCAGCCACCACGTTCGGCGGGCATGGCGGCGGCCTCACGGGCGGCGCCCCATCGGGGTCCTGCAACTCGGGCGACCAGCCGACCCCGGGCACCCCGAGCGCCGGTGGTCTGCCGGGGGGCTACTCCTGCAACTTCGTCTGTACCGCGGGGACCTTCGGTCAGGGCGGCCAGGCCGGCGGCTCGTGCGGCTGCGGCGCCGTCGGCGGCGGCGGCGGCGGCTGGTATGGCGGCGGCGGCGCTTGCCACTGCAAGGCGGCCGCGGGCGGGTCCTCCTACATCGGCGGCGTCGCGAACGGGAGCACCACGGTGGGCGGCCGAGCCGGGCACGGCATGGTGCGCTTCACGTGGTGAGGCGGGCGCACGGGTGAGCCACTCCGCAGGTCCCTCGCGCGGGATCGAGACCGTCCACCCGAGGGCGTCCATCTTCCCGACGCCGAGAACGCCGCGAACCAGCATCGGCACCCCTTCAGCCTGAGTCGAGGCGACGCGGCGGCTGCGTGGTCCCCGAGAGGGTGTCAGCGCACGGCCTCCGTTCGCTCGCCGCTTGTCGCCGTGCCCGCTCCGTGCTACCACGCGGGAGCAGTCGAGCACCCCCAGGAGGACCCTTGAGCACGAGAGCCGCATCGCCCGCGCAGGTGGGCCTGGTCGACGGGCGCACCGTCCACGGGCGCGTCCTGGCGTTCACCCCCATGGCCACGGAGCTGATCGTCGAGGTGGCCGAGGACGGCCAGACCCGCAAGACGCGCATCGAGACCGAGCGCGTCGCCTACGTGGCGTTCAAGCGACACGCGGGCTCGGAGCTGGCGCGCCCCTCGATCACCCTGCCGGAGACGCTGCGGGTGCACGTCGCGGGCGGCGCCTCCTTCGAGGTGGTGGCGCCACAGGCGGAGCTGGACCACCCCTTGGGCTTCCAGGCGTGGCCCACCGAGCCGACGAGCCCCTTCAGCGACCTGTACTTCTACGCGGGCGGGGTCAACGCCAAGGAGAGCACCGAGCCGCTCGGGTCCATGCTGCTGAGCGGGGGGGCGCTGGACGCCTCCGACCTCTCGTTGGGCGTCGCCTACCAGGCCCGCGAGCGCAAGCTGCCCATCGGACAGATCCTGGTGCAGCAGCGGGCGGTGACCATGGAGGAAGTGGACGCGGCGCGCCAGCTCCAGGCGCGGCGCACGCTGCGCATCGGTGAGGTGCTCGTGGAGCAGGGCCTCGCGACCGGCGAGGAGATTGAGGCCGCCCTCGGCGAGCAGCGGCGCCGGAGAGGGCGACGACTCGGGCAGATCCTCGTCGACATGCAGATAGTCTCCGAGGTCGCCCTCTACCAGACCCTCGCCCGCAAGTTCCACCTGCCCTTCGTCGACCTGGACGAGGTGGACATCAACCCGGGCGCCATGCAGCAGATTGGCGTCGAGGCCGCAAAGAAGCTGGGCATCCTTCCCCTGGACACCGACGGGACCCGCGTGGTGGTCGCCATCTCGGACCCGCTCAACACCGAGGTCCAGGACGTCGTTCGCTTCTCTCTGGGCAAGGCGGTCCAGGAGGTGCTCGCCGCCCCGTCCCAGCTCGCGCGATACCTCGAGAGCCGCACCGCAGATGGCCCCCAGGTGGGCAAGGAGATGGACGTCATCCTCCGCGCCCTGGAGTCCGCCGAGGCCGAGGAGGAGCAGGAAGCCGAACCCCTCGACGTCGTCCAGGAGTCGGACAGCGCCGTCGTGAAGCTCGTCAACCAGACGATCATCGACGCCGTGCGCCTCGGCGCCTCTGACATCCACATCGAGCCCAACGGCGGCGACCAGAACACGCTGGTCCGCTTCCGTGTGGACGGCCAATGCAGCCTGTACCAGACCATCCCCCCGTCCGTGCGCAACCCGGTGGTGGCGCGCATCAAGATCATGGCCCACCTGGACATCTCGGAGAAGCGCCGGCCCCAGGACGGCAAGATCCGCTTCCGCACGGAGGGCGGCCTCATCGAGCTCCGCGTGGCGACCATCCCCACCGTCAACGGCAACGAGGACGTGGTGCTTCGCATCCTGGCCTCGTCACGCCCGCTGCCCATCGACGAGATGGGACTCTCCGAGCGCAACCTGGCGGAGCTGAAGAAGATCGTGTCCAGGCCCTACGGCCTCGTCCTCTGCGTGGGCCCGACGGGCAGCGGCAAGACCACCACCCTCCACTCGGCGCTCGGCTCCATCAACACCGTCGGACGGAAGATCTGGACCGCCGAGGATCCAGTGGAGATCACCCAGCCCGGGCTGCGCCAGGTCCAGGTGCGCCCGAAGATCGGCTTCACCTTCGCCGCCGCCATGCGCGCCTTCCTGCGGGCGGACCCGGACGTGATCATGATCGGCGAGATGCGCGACGAGGAGACCGCCAGCACAGCCATCGAGGCGTCGCTGACGGGCCACCTCGTGCTCTCCACGCTCCACACCAACAGCGCCCCCGAGACAATCACGCGCCTGCTCGACATGGGCCTCGACCCGTTCACCTTCTCGGACGCCCTGCTCGGCGTCATGGCCCAGCGCCTCGCCCGCGCCCTGTGCAAGCGGTGCCGCCAGCAGGGGCCCGCCACCGAGGCCGAGGCCGACGAGATCGAGCAGAGCTTCGGAGAGGCCCAGATGCGAAGGCGCCTCGGCGTGCGGGACCGGAGCGAGCTGCGCCTCTGGAGCGCGCCGGGCTGCGAGGCGTGCAAGGGCACGGGCTACAAGGGACGCCTCGCGATCCACGCGCTGCTGGTAGGCACCGACGCGGTCAAGGCCGCCACCCAGAAGAAGGCGCCGGTGTCCGAGACCCGGGACCTCGCCATGGCCGACGGCATGACCACGCTGCTCCAGGACGGCATCGAGAAGTCGGTGATGGGCAAGACGGACCTGAAGCAGGTCCTGGCGGTGTGCAGCCGCTGAGCCCGGGGGCTCAAGCGTGAGGCGCGAGCCACAGGAACCAGTCCTCGCGTCAGCATCGGGTCGTCTGCGGCAGTCGACTCTGCAGCTACTCCCCGGCGTCTGGCGCAGCGTCGCCACTCAGCGCCGCGGCCAGCACGTCGAACACGACCCGCACGCGCCGGCTCGTCCGCACGTCGCGGTGGCTGACCAGCCAGGTCGGCACCTCGATCGGCGGAAAGTCGTAGAGCGCCCGGCGCACGCGAGGCTCGGCGTCGCCTATCTGCTCCATCATGATGCAGATGCCCATCCCCTGCTTTGCGAGCTCCCACTGCACCAGGTGATTCTCGGTCAGGATGGGGAAGTTCCTGGAGGTCACATTCAGGCCGCGGGCATTCAGACCGGCGATCACCAGATCGGATCGGTCGAATCCGATGAAATCTGCGCACGAGAGCCCCTCGACCGTGGTCGGGTCGCCGATTCGCTCCAGGTAGGCCGGCGAGGCGTACAGGCGGGCAAAGCCGTCCTGGACCTTTCGGGCGACCAGCTCCGGCTCGGTGGGGCGGAAGCTGCGCACAGCGATGTCCGCCTCGCGCCGATGCAGATTGCTGGCCTTGTTCGAGGCCACGATCTCGATGTCGATACCTGGGTGGGTCGCGCGAATCGTTGCGATGATCGGCGGTAGGACGTAGGCCGCGAAGACCTCGCTCGCCGTGATGCAGATCGTGCCGTCGATGGTGACCGACTGGCCCGCAGCACTCAGTGAGACGCGCGCCGCCGCCTGGCCCATGGCGCGCACGTGCTCGAGCAGCTCAAGCCCAGTGGGCGTGACCTGCAGCCCCCGGCCCACGCGCTCGAAGAGCGCCACACCCAGCTCCTCCTCGAGCGCCGCGACCTGACGGCCGACCGTCGGCTGGGCCATGCTCAGGGCCCGCGCGGCTGCTGAGAACGACCCCTCCTCCGCGGTCAGCAGAAACGCGCGAGCCCGGTTCCAGTCGAAGTCGATGGTGCTCCAATTCATGCACTAATGCATAACACATCCACGAATTCGAGCAATGTTCAATGCACGTCGGCATAGGTACGGTGTTCACAGGTCAGCAACGAGGCGGGCCGGCCAGCACACCCTGAACAATGAGAGGTCATCCCATGAGAGCAGCAACATACGACACGTACGGCGCCCCTGACGTTCTTCGGGTGCGCGAGGTGCCGACCCCCACGGCCGGGGACGGCGAGATCCTCGTGCAGGTCCAGGCCAGCACGGTGACCCAGGGAGACCGACGGCTGCGGTCCGCCGACTTCCCCGGCATCTCGTGGTTGCCCGGCCGCCCCATGGTCGGCCTCTTCCGCCCCAAGGCCCGGGTCCTCGGCACCATGTTCGCGGGCCGTGTCGCGGCCGTCGGCAAGGGCGTGACGCGCTTCGTCCCGGGCGACGACGTGTTTGGGAGCTGCATGAGCGGCGCCTACGGCGAGTACGTGGCCGTGCCGGCGGACGGCACCGTGGCGCAGATGCCGGCGGCCATGGGCTACGGCGAGGCGGCCGCCCTGCCCTACGGAGCGATGACGGCGCTGATCTACCTGCGCGACCTCGGGCGGGTCGAGCGCGGCCAGCGGGTGCTGGTCATCGGCGCCTCGGGCGGTGTCGGGCGCTACGCGGTGCAGGTCGCCGCTCACTTCGGCGCAGAGGTCACGGGAGTCTGCGGCAGCGACCATGAGCTGGTGCGCTCGCTCGGCGCCGCCCATGTCGTCGACCACAGACGCGAGGACTTCAGCGCTGGCGGGCGAGAGTACGACATCATCTTCGACGCATCGGATACGAGCAGCTTCGGCAGGTGCAAGGCCTCGCTGACACCCCGCGGGCGGTTCTTGTCACTCTACATGACCGCGACCGTGTTGGTTCAGATGCTGGTGACCTCCCTGTTCGGGGGGCGGAGGGCCATGGTCGGCGCCGCGTTCGGCAGCCGCGCAGACATGGAGCAGGTGCGTGACCTGGCGGAGCAAGGCGCGATCTGGCCCGTGATCGACGGCAGCTACCCGCTCGAGCGAATCGTGGAGGCCCACGCCCGCGTGGAGACGGACCGCCCGCACGGCAGCGTGGTGGTCACGTTCTCTTCCCATGAGAGCCGTCTGCAGGAGGTCGGAGCCGAAGCCGGCGAGCGCCGGCGGGCGTAGCTCCCCTGCCGCGTGATCGAGCAGAGCTTCGGAGAGGCCCAGATGCGGAGGCGGCTCGGTGTGCGGGACCGGAGCGAGCTGCGCCTCTGGAGCGCGCCGGGCTGCGAGGCGTGCAAGGGCACGGGCTACAAGGGACGCCTCGCGATCCACGCGCTGCTGGTAGGCACCGACGCGGTCAAGGCCGCCACCCAGAAGAAGGCGCCGGTGTCCGAGACCCGGGACCTCGCCATGGCCGACGGCATGACCACGCTGCTCCAGGACGGCATCGAGAAGTCGGTGATGGGCAAGACGGACCTGAAGCAGGTCCTGGCGGTGTGCAGCCGCTGAGCCCGGGGGCTCAGGGGCAGGGCGCGAGCCCCAGGATCCACGCCTCGATGGTGTCGAGCTCCGCCTGCGGGAGGGGGTAGCCCCCGACCGGCATGGGGGACCCGCCGCCACCGGCCGCCTCGTGCTGGTCCGTCAGCTTCAGCCACAGGTAGCTCTTGGAGGGATCGCCGGGCTCCACCCGGTCCAGCGCCGGGACCGCCACGGACGGCTTGTCGACGAGCAGGGCCTCCCCCTTGTCCAGGCTCAGCCCTCCCAACGCGGCCCCGACGTGGCACCCGCTACACCGCTTGTTCCAGAGGGCCTGGACGTCGCCGTACGGGACCGCAGGCGAGCAGGACGTGTCCGGCCCGGCGTCCGGCGCGCCGGCGTCACCTCCCGCGTCCGGAGCGGGGCCCGCGTCCACGACGTCGGCTCCAGCGCCCGTGTCGGCAGGGCCCGTGTCGGCAGGGCCGGTGTCACCAGGACCGGTGTCGGCAGGCCCCGTGTCTCCAGGGCCCGCATCCTCGGCGCTCGCGTCTGCAGTGTCCAAGCCGCCCGTGTCCGCCGCCGCGTCCAGGGCGCCCGAGCCGCCATCCGCGCCGGCGTCTCCCTGCTCGAAGTCCAGGTCGCCGCTCCCGAAGCAGCCCCCGACGCCCAGCGCCACCGCGAGGGTCAGCGCGCCCACCAATGGTCTCATGCCCTTCACCTCACGCGGCGACAGCGTACAAGCGGTTGTAGTAGACCGAGAGCTCAAGCGCGCCGTCCCCCTCGACGCGAACCGTGAGGTGGTCGGCCACCTTCATGGCCATGTAGCGAGCCGCCACCTGGAGCCGACGCGCCGACAGGGCCGGGGACGCTGCCAGGTTCGAGACGGCCGGCAGCATGGCGTCGAGCGGGGTGTCCGCGTACTCGACCTTGATGCCGCGCATCGCCCCGGAGCCGTCGAGCTGCAGCGAGTACCGCTGCCGCCCGTACCGGCACAGGGCCCCGTGGTGCTCCCGCATGGCCTCGAAGCGATCGTCCTCGACGAGTCCAGCCGTTGACCGCAGCGAGTCCAGCGTCGACGGCATGCCACCCGGCTCGGGAGGGCGGGACGCGCAGATCTCCAAGGTGACGGGATCCCCGGGGGCGACGGAGAAGTAGCGCAGGGCCGGCGCCCCCGTCGCGTCCAGGAGCGCCCGGCCGACCTCCACGCCCTCCGCCGGCAGGTCGAGGATGTCGAGCACCCGCCGCAGCTCCTCCAGGCTGATGCGCTCGTCGCAGAACAAGCGGGAGTGCGGCTCCAGGCCGCACAGGCCGATCTTCAGGAGCCACCCGGCATCGGGGAAGAGATCGGACAGCCGCTCGCAGCCCGAGGCGACCTTGAAGTCGAGCCCCCGCTCCCCAAGCAGCCCGTACAGGCGGGTGCGGGCGCTGTGGAGCTCGCTGCGCACCACGAGCGCCACACCGCCGAGCCCCAGGCGCACCTGGATCTGCGCAGCGCGCGTGATCTCGGGGAGGAACAGGTCCGACACCTCCGTCCACCACTCGGCGGGCTCGGTGCTCAGCCGATCCATCAAGCCCCGGACCTCGTCCCGGAACAGTCGAGCCACGTCGTACACGAGCTTGACCCTCACTCCTCACGGCCCGCGCGCCCGCGCAGCCGGATAGCGTCCCACTCAGTCCACGTTGGCGTCGAGCCTCACCAGGTAGGCGAGCAGCACCTGCCAGAGCCCCTGCTCCTGGGGCGCCAGGTCCCCCCCGACGATTGCCAGGGTGCCGTCGTACTTCATGGCCGCCGCCTCGATGGTGAAGGTGGCGAGCTGGCTCGCGCACTGCTCCGGATCCCCCTTGGCGGGGCACTGGCGTGCGGCCAGGAGGCGCTCGGGCGTCCACCCGCCCTCGTCGCTCCAGTGCAGCAGCACGTGCGACCGCCACGTCGGGTCCGTCGCGCAGGCCCCCGCGCCGCAACCGGGCACCTCGGCGGCGATCCACAGGTCGGCGCCGAAGCGCTCCACGGCGCGCAGCGTGTAGGCCTCCGCCGGCCAGGCCCCGCTCAGGCCTCCCAGCGCGACGACGCTCCAGCCCTCCCCGCCGAAGCGCACGAGGAGGCCGCCGTCACCGGCGAGCCACAGGTCCGTGAGGCCGCTGCCCGCCGCGTCGTTCCAGCGGGCGCCCACGCCGCACGGCGTCTCGGGCTCTCCTGCCAGGCAGCCCAGCGGGCCGGCCGTGTCCCACCCGCCGCCCTCGTCGGCCCAGCCCCCCGGACCGACCTTCCATGCGACCTGGGAGCTGCCATCGTCCAGCGTCGAGATGGCCAGCAGCGGGGCTGGCTCCAACAGATCCCCGCCATCCCCCCCAGGCGTGTAGACGTACACCCCGAACAGCGTGGACACGAAGCCAGGCCCGCTCGCCGACTCCAGGGCACACCCCTCGATGCTGGAGCCGCAGGCCACGACCACCGCGTCGCCATCGGGGCTCCGGCCCCCGAGGAGCCAGTCCCACGGGTCTCCGGCGGCATACCACGGCTGCCCGGCGGCCACCGTGACGACGTCCATGCCCAGGAGCTGCTCCGAGAACCAGAAGTCGTCGTACCACGACGACCCGTCCCGCAAGGTGATTGCTCCGCCCTGCCCCGCCGCGATGCCGGGCCCGATGGTCAGCAGGCCTCCGTCGTACCGCTGGTGAGTCACCGCGTGGGGCGCGCCCGGGTTCAGGTTGACGATGAAGCCCGCCGTCTGGGGTCCCTCGCCCGTCTCCCAGGTGAGGGCCGCCGTCGCGGAGACGCCCCCATAGGCGTCGTCCATCACGTCCGTCAGGCGGGCCCTGATGCCCTCGAAGACGGGCGCGGTCGGCAGGAAGCTGCGCACCTCGAAGTGGTGGCAGACCCCGGCGTACCCGCACAGCCCGCCCGCGTCCATGCACGCCGTCCCCGCCGGCGCCGGCGCCCAGGAGCACTCGCCGGGGGCGTCCGGGTTGCACAGGTCCACGGTGCACTCGAGGCCGTCGTCGCAGGGGGACGGGCCCGGCACGCAGGCGCCGCCCTTGCACGTGTCGTCGAGGGTGCAGGGATCGCCGTCGTCGCACGGCCCCGCCGCGGGCGCGGTCTGGCACTCGCCATCGGAGCAGAAGTCGGTGGTGCACGGGCTCCCGTCGTCGCAGATCACCGCGCTGCCCCAGCAGAACGTGTCGAGGCAGGTGTCTTCCACCGTGCACGGGTCGCCGTCGTCGCACGGCGCATCCAGCAGCCACGCATGGACACAGTCGCTCGCAGGCACGCACGAGTCGGCGGTGCACAGGTCGCCGTCGTCACAGTCCTTGGGCTCGACGCCCCCGCACACCCCCTCTGCACACACATCGCCCACCGTGCACGCGTCGCCGTCGTCGCAGAACAGGGAGTTCGGCACGTGTGCGCACCCGCCCTCCCCGCACGCGTCGTCGGTGCAGGGGTTGCCGTCGTCGCAGGACACGGGCTTGCCCGTGCAGACGCCGACCACGCACAGGTCATTGGTCGTGCAGGCGTCGCCGTCGTCACACACCCCCGCGCTCTTCGGCTCCCAGGCGCAGCCCGTCGCCGCCACGCACGAGTCCACGGTGCACACGTTGCCGTCGGAGCAGGGGTCCTTCGTGCCCGGCTTGCAGAAGCCCTCCGCGCAGGAGTCGTTCAGCGTGCACTTGTTGCCGTCCTCGCAGGGCGCCGAGTTGTTCAGGTAGACGCAGACGCCCTGCTGGCAGCCGTCGTTGGTGCAGGGGTTGGAGTCGTCGCAGTCCTTCTGCACGCCCTTGCAGGAGCCCCCGTCGCACTTGTCCTGCGACGTGCAGACGTTGCCGTCGTCACAGGGCAGCGAGTTGGGCGTGGCGACGCAATCACCATCGACGCACGCGTTGTCGGTGCAGTAGACCCCGTCGTTGCAGTCCCTCGGCTTGCCGACGCAGGACCCCGCCGTGCACACGTCGTCCACCGTGCAGCCGTCCCCGTCGTCGCAGGGCTTCTTGTTGTGCGTGGTGACACAGGAGCCGCCCTCGCACTGCTCGTTGGTGCAGAGCTCGCCATCGTCGCAGACCATGGGCGTCCCCACACACGCGCCCTGGGTGCAGGCATCGCCCAGCGTGCATGGATCCCCGTCGTCACAGGCCGCGCCGGTGAGCTGGTCGTGGGTGCACCCCTGGAGCGGGATGCAGCCGTCGTCGGTGCAGGGGTTGCCGTCGTCGCACTTGGTCGGGTCACAGGTCGGCTCCGGCTTCGCCAGGATCGTCACCTGGACGGTGGCCGTGGACTCCGAGATTCCGTCGCTGAAGGTCACGGTGAAGGTGATCACCGTGTCCACCGGCAGCTCCGGCGCCACGAAGGACACCTCGCTCATGTCCCCCGCCTCCGAGAGGTCGGTCAGCGTGATGGTCACGCCCTCCGCCGGAGGCTCCAGGGCCCACGACCAGGACCACGAGAGCGCGTCGCCCGGGTTGGGGTCGCTGGAGCCCGCTGCGGAGAGGGTCACCGTCTCGCCGGCCTGGGCCGACTCGGCGCCGGCAGCGACCGCGGCGACGGGCGCCTCGTTGACCGAGTTCCTGACCGTGATCTCCACCTCGGCCTTGGCGTTGTACCCACCGGAGTCCTGCATGGTGAGCCGGAAGAGGAGCGTGGTGTCCTGGACGACCGAGGGCGCGTCGAAGACCACGTCCGGCGCTGCGATGCCGTCGCTCTTGCCCGCCGCGAGGACCACGGTGACGCCCTTGGGGTTGGACGCGACCTGCTCCCAGGTGTAGGTGGTGCCGTCAGGGTCGATGGCGGCGCTGCCACCCGCCGAGAGCACGACCCGCTCCCCCTCGTCCACGGCGCGGGCCTCGCCGGCGGTCACGCGGCCTGGGCGCTCAGCCGGGGTGCAGGCCCCCTCGTCGCAGAGGCGCGCGACGTCACCACCCTCGACGAGGCAGTCGGCTTGCACCTCGCACGTGGGCAGGCACACCTGATCCCGGCAAACCTCGCCCGCCCCGCAGTCGTCGTTGGTGGTGCACGTGCCCACGCACAGGCCGCCCGCGCAGACCTGGCCGGCGGGGCACTCGGCGCCCGACGAGCAGAAGCCGCCGACGCGAATACGCTCGTCCGGGCACCCGTTGAGCGTCACGAGGGCCCCGCAGAAGGCAACGAGCGCTGAGGTCCGAAGACGGGGACTGGACATCGCACACTCCCTGATGGTGAAACCGTCGGATGTTGCATCGCGCGGCGGAGATCAGGAATACCATCTGCCGGCCCGTTGGGAAAGGTTGGAGGCCCATGCGGATCGTCCCTGCCTTGATCGTCGTGCTCGGGTGCGCGGCCCTGGTGCCCAGCGGAGCCCGGGCGGAGCGGTCCCCTTACGTGGAGCGGGTCTTCCAGCAAGGCCAGAGCCAGATGCGCGTCGGCGACCTGTCCGCCGCCCTGGTGCAGTTCAAGCGCTGCCTCTTCATGGTGGAGGGCGACGACGACGAGACCTTCCGCATGACCCTCCTGGTGGCGCTCACCTACGAGAAGATGGGCGACCTGCCCAACGCCATCGAGATGTACAGGCGGTTCCTGCGGATCACGGGGCGAGCCTACCCCTCCGTCGAGCTGTTCTGGGATGATCGTCGCCGGGAGGTGGACTACACGGTCTCCGCCCTCGAGGCGCAGGCCCGAGCGCGCCTTGCGCTGCTGTCCATCCGCTCCGAGCCCGCCGGGGCGGCCGTGCTCATCGACGGGCGCCAGGCGGGCCCGGACGCCGACCTGACGAGCCCCGCGGAGCTGTTCGTGAGGCCAGGGCGGCGGGTGGTGGAGCTGCGCATGGGCGGCGTGCGCGTCGGGCGCCAGGTGGTCAACGCCGTGGGTGGGGCGCGCCACGAGCTGCGGTTCGGGGACGTGGCGGAGCCATAGAGGTCAGCGGTGGCAGGCCTTGCGCTGCGCTGAGCCAACGTAGATGGGGCGCGGCTCGTGGAGCGTGTCCGCGCGCAGGTCGCCGTCGGGCCCCGCCGTGAAGACGATGGCGGTCAGGGTGTAGATTCCGTCGCGGGCGAGGCGAACGGACAGGCCGTCCTGGGCGTCGAAGCGCGCCCGGCCGCCGGCCGGGACGACGAGCGGTTGGGAGTAGAGCTCGACCTCCGCCCCCGTGCTCGCCTCGTGGACCACCACCAGCACCCACGCCTCCTGCTCTGGCCCCTCGTTGGCCACGTCGATGCGCAGCGGAACGGCGGCGCCTCGCCTCTGGTTCAGCTCGTACTCGAAGGAGCGCGGCACGATGGACAGACCCGCGGGGGTCGCCGCGAAGGCCGTGGAGGCGAGCAGGGTGAGGAGCAGGGCCAGGACGCGCATGGTGACTCCCGCGTGGCGAAGCGTCCAACGGGAGAGGTTGCCATGTTCGCGAGGCGAAAGCGACAGATCACGGTTACATGCACGACGAGGCGTCGGGCGGCCTGGTTACAACGCCGTCGACAACAGCAGCGACACGCGGCGGTTGCTGGCGCGGCCCGCGTCAGTCTCGTTGCTCGCAACCGGTGACGTGTCGGCGTAACCGACGGCGCGGAGGCGGCGGGCGGGGACCCCCTGCTCGATGAGGTAGCGCACCACGGCGGAGGCGCGGGCGGAGGACAGCTCCCAGTTGGACGGGAAGCGCCCGCTGGAGATGGGCACATCGTCCGTGTGCCCCTCGACGGTGATCGGGCTGGCGCCGGCCATCAGGGCAGTGACCAGCCGGTCGAGCACGCCGTGGGCCGCCGGCTTCAGGGCGGCCTTGCCCGGCTCGAAGAGGATGCTGTCCTGGATTCGCAGCTCGACGCCCCCCTTGACCTGCCGCACGAGGACGCCGTCGCCGAGCCCCTGCAGGAGGGCGTCGGGGAGCTCCTCTTCGACCTTCGTCTCGGGGGCCGGGTCGGCTGGTGGCAACGGCGCCGGAGCCACCGGCGCGACGGCGGGGGCCTTCGCGAGCTCCTGCAGGCTGGCGGGCCGCTCCCTGCTCGCGCCCCCCGCGTCCAGGGTCGCCCGCGCCATCAGCGCAACGAAGAGGGTGAGGAGCAGCGTCACCACGTCCAGATAGGTGAGCGCCCAGGAGTCCGTGTCATCGGTCTCCGCGGGGGGGGTGAACCAGCGGTTCTGCTTCTCGTCGGCAGCCGCCGCGCGCACGCGCTGCTCAAGGCGGACGTGGGCTGGCAGGCCACCCTCCTCGTAGGGGTCGACGGTCACGCGGGCCCCCGCTGGTCACCTTGGAGGATGCTCGTTGCCCGGATCTCGTCCTCGTGGTGAGCCATGAAGGAGGTCAGCGTCTCGCGGATGAACGACGGGCTCCGCCGCTCGCTGAGGAACGACACCCCCTCCAGCACCATGTTCATCAACATGACGCGCTGCTCGGTGCGGCGCTCCAGCTTCACCGCGAAGGGCTTGAACACCAGGTTGGCGAGCAGCAGGCCATAGAGGGTCGTGGTGAGCGCGATGGCCATGTTGCGCCCTATCTCGGCGATGCCGGACGTCCCCATGGTGGACAGCATGTTGATGAGCCCCACCAGGGTGCCGAGCATGCCGAAGGCGGGAGCGAACTGGGCCATGGTGCGGAAGATCTGCGCCTCGGCGCGCTCCATGGCGTGCATGCGGGCGATGCGCCACCGCAGCAGGTCCACGGTCTTGTCGAGGGGGGTCCCGTCGATGACCGCCTGGATGCCCGTGCGCAGGAACGGGTTGCGGATGCGCGCAAGGTGCCGCTCGACGGCCTCGAGGTCGTACTGGAACCACAGGCGCGAGACGTGGACCAGCTCGCGGATGTCCTCCTCGGCGTACAGGCGCTCGTTGCGCAGCACGATGGCGAACACGCGGAAGACACGGAGCAGCTCCCGCAGCGGGTAGCTGACGAAGGTGGCCGCCGCCGTGCCGCCGAGCACGATCAGGAACCCGGGCAGGTTCCAGAAGTCGTGGGCGTCGGCCGCCGTGAGCAGGATGGTGACGCCCAGCAGCGTGACGCCGCCCACCATCCCGATGATCGTCGAAGGGTTCATCGCGCCTCGCCTCCCGCGGACCCCTTGGATTGCCCTAACCCGGCCTCCGTGTCCAGAAGTTCTGCATCGGGACGCGCGGCGCTGGAGAGCCACCGGTCGAGCACCTCACGGAGGGTCGCCAGCCGCACGGGCTTGCTGAGGTGGTCGTCCATGCCGGCGGAGAGCGTGCGCTCCCGGTCTCCGGCCAGGGCGTCGGCGGTGACGGCGATGATCGGCGTCCGGGCAGCGGGACCGGGCAGGCGGCGGATGGCGGCGGTGGCTTCGTAGCCGTCCATCTCGGGCATGTGGCAGTCCATGAGGATCGCGGCGTAGGCCCGCCGCGCCAGGGCGTCGAGGGCCTCCAGACCGTTCTGGGCCACGTCGGCGTCACAGCCGAGGAGCTGGAGATACTCGACGACGAGCATGCGGTTGACGGCGTTGTCCTCCACGACGAGGAGAGTCGGACGCTCCAGGCCCGCGCGCAGCGGCAATGCGCCAGGCGGCGCCACGAACACGGGCGCCTCCCCGTGGGTGTGGGCAGCGAGGGCCGCATGCAGGCTCGCGCGAAGGGTCGCCGAGCGCACCGGTCGCGCCAAGGTGGCGTGCGCGGAGGCGCCGAGGTCGGCGGCGCGCAGGGCGACACCGAAGGGGCTCGTCAGGATCACACGGACCGCCGCGAGCGCCGGGTCGGCGCGGAGGGCGTCGATGAGTGCCCTGGCGCCGCAGCCCGGCAGCGCCGCGTCGACGACCAGGAACCGGGGAGGGGCCGCGCGCCTCGCCTGGAGCTCGCGGAGCGCACGGGAGAAGTCGCAGGCGTCCGCGGCGACGCCCTGACGCTCGAGCATGTCGCGCAGCACCCACGCGACCACCTCGTCGTGGTCCACGACCAGCGCCCGCCCGCCCCCGGGGATTGGCTCGACCGCGGGCCCCGGGTCTGCGCGGAGGAGACGGACGCTGAACCAGAAGCGGCTCCCGGTACCTGGCTCGCTCTCGACGCCCAGCTCGCCCCCCATGGCGTGCACGATCT
Organism: Myxococcales bacterium; assembly: GCA_045863395.1. Lineage (GTDB taxonomy): Bacteria > Myxococcota_A > UBA9042 > JABWCM01 > BTVJ01 > BTVJ01. The sequence goes on along the minus strand of BTVJ01000039.1, from coordinate 19,088 downwards.
GGCGCGAGATGGCGAGGCCGAGGCCCGCGCCGCCCCCCGTCCGCGCAAGCGACGCATCCACCTGGGTGAAGGGCTCGAAGATCCGCCGCTGCTGGTCCGGGTCGATGCCGACGCCAGTGTCCGACACGGTGAAGTGCAGGGTCACGTCCTGTTCGCCGAGGGTCAGGGGCTCCACGTCTATCTGGATCCGCCCGGAGTGGGTGAACTTCACGGCGTTGGTGACCAGGTTGCCGAGCACCTGGCGCAGTCGGCCAGCGTCGCCCCGGACGCGGGCGGGGACGCTCGGGGCGACGCGGTGGACGATCTCAAGGCCCTTGGCGTGAGCGGCCGTCGCGTTGAGCTCCGCCACGTCGGCCACCGGATCCTCCAGCGTGAAGTCGGCGTCGACGAGGGTCAGGCGACCCGCCTCGATCTTGGAGAAGTCGAGCACGTCGTTGAGGATCGCCAGCAGGGCCTCCCCCGAGCTGCGCACGGCGTCCATGTAGCGCCGCTGCTGGTCGCTGAGCGGCGTGTGGAGCAGGAGCGACGTCATGCCGAGCACGCCGTTGAGCGGGGTGCGGATCTCGTGGCTCATGTTGGCGAGGAACTCGGACTTGGCGCGGGTGCCGGCCTCCGCCTGGACCAGCGCCGAGGTGAGCTGGACCTGTGTCGCGAAGGCGCCGCGCAGGGCCCGGTCCAAGCTCAGCGACCCGAAGAGGCCGAACGAGGTCATGCCCACGACCAAGATGAGCACGACGACGATGGTCGGCCCCGTCCCGGCGGGGGATCCCTCGATGACGCTCAGATAGATGGCAGCCATGGACGCGCCGAGGGTCAGGGGGAAGGCCGCGGCGCGGGCGGGCTCGGACGGGTAGAAGGCCGTGATCGCGCCAATGAGGAAGCCCGCGAGCACGTAGACGGGCTGCCCTGTGGCGCGGTCCACCAGCCCGGCCACCAGGGCCTGGATCCCGCAGTAGGCGAGGTGGTCGAGCCAGGCAAGCAGCAGGTGGTTCGCGCGGGGGTAGCGGGCGGACACCCACATGAAGCCCAGGAAGAGGGGGACGCCCGCCAGGCGGACCAGCACCAGGGTCGTCATCGGGAGCGGGGCCACGAACCAGTGGACGAGCAGCTCGATGAGCGGGGCGACCACGAGCAGCACCGTGCCGGGCACTGCGCCCAGGAGGTGGGTCCAGCGCCAGCGCTCCAGGCGCCACGCCTCGTAGTCACCGGGTGGCTCCTCCTGCGGCACGATGAGCCAATGCAGGAAGCCGGGCCGGCGCCCGTCGATCATGCCCATTGGCGCCTCCGGTCGCGCACCGAGCGAGGGGCGCAGGATACACGACATGGCGGCGAATGGGTGGGGGTCAAACGTACTCACATCTCACATTTTTGGGGGTAAAAATATGAGATGTGAGTACGCTTGACCCCCATGATGACCCCCATGACGCTCCACAAGAACGTTCGCCACACGCTCGACGCCTTCCTGGTGGCCGGAGTGCTGCTCGGCGCGCTCGACTTCGCCTCGGGGGCGGCGACCGCACCGCCCCAGTGGGGCGCCCTGCCAGCGGGCCTCGCGCTGAGCGCCACGGCGGGGCTGGCCGCCGGAGCAGCCGCGCTGCTCCTCGCGCTCGCGGCGGCGGTGGTGGAGCCGGTCGCCGAGCGTCCCCTCGTCCGCCGGGCGCTGGCGCTCATCTCCGGCCTCGCTCTCGCCCTGCCGCTGCTCGTAACCATCCCGCTCCTTGCGGCGCGGGGCGGAGGGAGGGCGTTCTGGATCGTCGGCGCCGGCGCCGGCGCCGTATTCGCGCTGGCCCTGGCCGGCACACGGCTCCTCGGATCCCGCTCCGCATGGACCGCCGGGGCGCTGGCCTCCGCGGCGGCTCTGCACCAGGCGGCGGGATCCATCCGCCTCTTCGAGCGGGCGGACGCCGCCGCTACCGGGCTGTTCGCGGCCGCAGGCGTCGCCGCGGCTCTGGGGACGGTGGCCTTGGCCTGGGCGCTCGCCCGGCTGCTGGCCGGCCTCACCGGCGAGCGCCCCGGCCGCGCGCTGGCCACCGCCACGTTGCTCATCGGCGTGGCCGCGGCCGTGGTGATCCCCCACGTGCTGCCCGTCCACTACGCCGTCCCCCGCCGCGTGGCCTTCGGGGGCGCCCTCGTGCTGCTCGCCCTCGGCGCCATGCGCCTGCCCCGCCTGCCCCTCCGTCTGACCGCCCCAGCCGCGCTCGCCGCCGTGATCGGCGCCTTGCTGGTCCCCACCGCGGTCCGCCCTCTCACGCCGACCCAGTGGTTCTTGTCGGATCGCATGCCCTTGTCGCGGGAGCTGCTCGCCTCCACTGGCCTGCTGGCCGGCAGCCACGCCTCGCTCCTCTCCGAGCTGCGCGCGCTCCCCGAGGCCGAGGCCGGGCGCCGCGCCCGCGAGGACGCGACGGCCTGGAACGCGACACGACGCCCCGCTGTGGCGGCCGGCGCCAACGTCCTGCTGGTCACCATCGACAGCCTCCGCGCGGACCGTCTCGGCCGTACCCCCGCCGTCACACCCAACGTCGACCGCCTGGCCGGCCGCAGCGTCCGCTTCCGCCGTGCCTACGCCCAAGGTGCCTGGACCTGCCTGTCCGTCCCTGCGCTCATGTGGTCCACGGCGCCGGGTGACCTGACCTACCACCAGGTGCTCTACGACCGTGACCTCCGTGCGTGGACGCGGGACACGCTCCCGCCCGGCACGCCCATCCAGGGTGTGTTGGAGGCGCCGGACGCCTCCTTCCCGGCCCCCACCCTCGCGGAGGAGCTTGCGCGCGCCGCCCTCACCACCGTGGCGGTGCCCAACGACGGCTTCAACCGCATCCTGCACCCGCGCTTCGCCTTCACGCGCGGCTTCTCCAGGGTCGTCTACCCCCCGGACGAGCTGCTCGACGACCCGCGCTCCCCGGGCGAGATCACGGACCAGGCCACCATGGACCTCGCGCTGCGCACCCTGCGAGAGCTCCGCTCTAGCCGCTTCTTCCTCTGGGTGCACCTCTTCGAGCCCCACCTGCCCAACAAGGCGCGCGAGGGCATCCCGGTCTACGGGTACGACGGCGACGCCATGGCCGCCGACCGGGAGCTGGGGCGCCTCCTCGACGCCCTGGACGCCGAGGGCCTGACCGCGAGCACCGTCGTCGTCCTCACGTCCGACCACGGAGAGTCCCTGGGCGAGCACGACATCATCGAGCACGGCACCACCCTCTACGAGGAGGCGGTCCGCATCCCGCTGCTCGTGGCGGCGCCGGGCCTGGCACCCCGGGACGTCGACCAGACCGTCGGCCTCGTCGACGTGGCCCCGACCGTCCTCTCCCTGCTGGGCCTGCCCATCCCCCCCACCATGCAGGGCTTCGATCTCACGCCCGCCCTTCGCGGAGACCCGATGGAGCGTCCCCCGGTGACGCTGGAGACCTGGCGCATCAACGCCCGCACCGGCCGCCCCGACGTCCACCTGGCGGGCGCCGTCCACGGCGACGTGAAGGTGGTGTTCGACGAGCTGGCCCGCGCCGTCTCCCTCTTCGACCTGGCGGTCGACCCCGGCGAAGAGGGCCGCGGCATGCGCCCGGACGCGGTCGCCCGGGGGCGGGCGCTGGCGGCTTGGCTGGTGGGGTTTCGGGGGCAGTGAGCAGAGCGTGCGGGGCGCCCCCCCCCGCGACTCTCGCGTCAATGTGCGAGCGGAGCCCCGACCGGCGGGACGACGTCGCCGCTCCACTCGTGGGGAGGGGCGATCCCATAGTCACCAGCGTGGCGGAATGCCGTGACGCGGTAGCCGGGAGACCCCACCGCGATCTCCGTCGCCGGCGCAAGCAAGACCAGCGCATCCCCCATCACGAATACGCGCGCCCTGCTCGCCACGTCCCGGAAGCCCCCCGACCTCGCGTCGGTGACCTGCAGCGACAGCCCCGCACCGGGGGACCCGGTCACCTGATACCACAGGTCTGTCCCGTCGAAGAAGTCCTTCGGATACTGTGCAGAGGCCTTGTAGTTGTTGGTCTCGACGCCATCTGCGTCAATGGCGAAGCCGTACTGGTAGTGCGCGGTCGGGCTCGCCGTCGGGATCGGTCCGGCGAGCCGCTGATAGAAGATTTGCCAGTCGCCAGGGGCCAGGGCGTCCGGGCCACCGCAGAGCGTCGCGCCGACGCTCGACGAGCCGCAGGGGAAGAGCACGGTCACGCCGGCGGCCAGCTCCTCGGACAGCGTCAGCTTCAGCGAGCCGAACTGCAGGATGTCGACCTCGCCCTCCGCGGGGGCCGTCAGACTCCCGAGGCTGTGCACGGTGTCGTTTCCGGCCTCCGCCACGCCGCCCGCCTCGCACAGGTCCTGGCAGACCGCCTGGCTGGCCGGATCCTGGCCGAGCAGGATCGCCAGGGCCTTCCCAAGCTCGGCCTCGCCGCTCCCCTCCGGCGCGCCGCAGGTCCCCGCGCCCAGAGGCTCCATGTACCCGCAGCCGAGCGCCAGGGGCGGGCAGCTCTCGCCGCAGTCACTCGGAGCGGGCTCGCACTCCTCGCACGTTCCCGCCTCGCCCCGGGTCCCACGGACCCTCTGGGGCACCGTCAGGCCGCGGCGGTGCGCCTCGTCGAGCGCCAACGCCGTGTCGAATGCCTGCCCGAAGACCTCCTCCCACAGCGACGTGCCAGACTCGTCCGCGTGCTGCTGCGCCGCATCCAGGGACTCCGGGGCCGTCAGGGTCTCGAACAGCCCGGCGACCAGGCCACCCGTGAACTCGCCGCCCTGGTCGTGCGGGTTCGGGTCACCCGGGCCGTCAAGATCCCCGTAGGCCGAGCCACCCTGGTCCGTGGACGTGATCACCAGGTCGGCGACCGCGGCCAGGCCGTCCACGAACCCCCCGGAGTGACAGGAGTCGATGACGACGATGACCTTCACGCAGTCCTTGACGCCGCGGAGCCAGCTTGCCAGGTCGTCCTCCCAGACGCCGTCCGAGTGCGCGAGCCCCGAGAGGGGCCCGTCACCAATCACGCTCCCGTGGGCAGAGACATACACGACGAGCGTGTCTCCGCAGCCGAGCTTCGCCGCCGCCTGCGCGAAGAAAGCCGCGCGAGCCGCCGCGTCATTGATGCCATCACGCTCGGTGGCCGTGTCGGCGGCGTCGCCGAGGTAGGTCGTGTCGAAACCAGCCGCCTCGAGGACGTCGTGCATGTTCTGCGCATCGGTCTGGAAGTCTCGCTGGCCGGACTCTCCGGGCGCCCAGCCATTGATGACGATGGCCATGCCTGAGTCTCCGGGGGCGACGCTCAGGCGCGACTCCCGCACGCCCGCCGGGAGTGCCAGCGGTGGCGGGTCGATCTGAACCATGCCCCCGCCGGCAGAGCCTGGGGCACGGTCACCAGACCTCGGGACCACGGCGCCGCCGACGGTCGAGAAGACCCAGTGGGACTCGTCCCAGTAGTCGTCCGTCCAGAGCGACGCTCCGTTGAGCACGGGCCACCAGGCGTGAGACTCCACGCCGATGGCTCCAGTCTCGGCGTCCACGAAGACGTAGCGGGTCGGGTGCGAGAAACGGGCCGACGGTGCATCGTCGATCCAGTAGAACCAGGTCTCACGCTCGATGGTTCGAGCGGGGACGCCCTCGGACCGACCGGGCTGGGTATAGGGGCCGATTCGGTCTCCCGGCCGCAGCGGGACCGGCAGGGCAAACACGATGACATCGTGGTCGAGGGTCTCGGGGACGACGACCTCGGCGATCACCCTGTCACGCGGGTCGCGCGAGGTCTCCTGGCCGCCACACGAGACCGTGGGGGCAAACGTGAGCCAGATGAGGGTGACGAGCAGACTGCGGCGGACACTCCATGAGCGTGGGTTCATGACACTCTCCCTATGTTGAATGCCCTCAGCGCCGGCGAAACCCGACGGAGGCAGAGTCACGAGACTGAGGTACGACGCATGGGGAGGGCGCGGGATCTATCGCGAGGCCGAGGCACCTTGAGCGCCTTGCCACCCTGAGGACTACGGGGCATTGCGACTCAGGCGTACAGGCCGCGCAGCTCGGACGTCCGGGTGACGCGCTCGATGGCGACGATGAAGGCCGCCACGCGCATGGGGACCTCGTACTTGAGGGAGGCGCCGAGCACGTCGCGGAAGGACTGCCGCATGATGCGGTCCAGCTCCTCCAGGACCTTCTCCTCGGACCAGTACCAGGCCGCGCGGTTCTGCACCCACTCGAAGTAGGACACCGTGACGCCGCCGGCATTGCAGAGGATGTCGGGGATGATGAAGACCCCCTTCTTGGCGAGGATCTGGTCCGCCTTGAAGGACACGGGGCCGTTGGCGCACTCGGCGATGACCTTGGCCTGCACCCGCGCGGCGTTCGCGTGGGTGATCTGGTTCTCCAGGGCCGCGGGGATCAGCACGTCGACCGGCAGCTCCAGGATCTCCATGGGGTCGGCGAGCCTCGTCGCGAGGCCCGTGCTCTCGAACTCCGTCAGGCGGCCCTTGTGGTCGGCGGCCCACGCCATGGCGCGCTCGACGTCGATGCCCGCGTCGTTCTTGTAGGCGCCGGTCACGTCCGAGATCGCGACGATCTTCGCGCCCTTGAGAGACAGGAGCCGCGCCGAGTGGGAGCCGGCGTTGCCGAAGCCCTGCACCGCCACCGTCACCGTGGAGATATCCATCTTGAGGTAGGCCAGCGCCTCCTCCAGCGTGTAGACCATGCCCTGGGCCGTCGCCTGGGTGCGTCCCTGGGAGCCGCCCACGTCCAGGGGCTTGCCGGTGACGACGCCAGGCACATGGCGCCGGTGGTGCATGGAGAAGGTGTCCATGAACCACGCCATGATCTGCGGGTTCGTGTTGACGTCGGGCGCGGGGATGTCGCGATCCGGGCCCACGTCGTCGGCCAGCTCGGCGAAGTAGCGGCGGGACATGCGCTCCAGCTCCCCGAGGGACAGCGCCGTCGGGTCCACCACGATGCCGCCCTTGCCGCCGCCGAAGGGGACGTTCACGACGGCGCACTTCATGGTCATCCAGAACGCGAGGGCCTTGACCTCGTCCAGCGTGACGTCCTGGTGGAAGCGCACGCCGCCCTTGGCGGGGCCGCGGGCGATGGAGTGCTGCACGCGGTACGCCGGGAACACGCGGATGGACCCGTCATCCATGCGCACCGGCAGGTTCAGCATGATCACCTTGCGAGGGTCCTTGATGATGTTGACCTGATCCGAGGTCAGGCCCAGGACCTTCGACGCCGCCTCGAACTGGTTCATGGCGTTCTCGTAGGCGTTCAGGGTCATCACGGGGGCTACGGGCTTGTTCCTGCGAGCGGGTTCCATCGGTGTACCTCTCATCCAGGAGCGAGGGGCCATCGGGTCCACCCGAACCCAGCCCCAGCTCACGGCACCTTCTATCGCGGGGCAGAGGGGAAGGCAACGGGGACCGGAGGGAGGCGCCGACCCCGGTTACAGAGGCAAAAAAACCCTGATTTCAGGCACCTACTACTGCGAGAAGTAGATGATCAGGGCGATGATCGCGGCCAGCGTGAACACGAACAGGGCGATCTTGAGGGCGCTGTACGGGCGCTCCCCTTGGACCTCACCGGTCCGCGCATTGACCAGAAACCGCCACACCTTGTTCTGGTAACGATAGGCGCTGATCCACAGCGGCAGGAGCACGTGCTTGAACGTGATGTCGTCGTAGCGGGTGCGCACCAGGTGGATGCGCTGGTGGTCGCCGCCGATGTCCCGCTCGATGGACCGGCGGATGGCGTCGTCCATGACGACCTTGGCCTTCTCGAAGCCGTCGGCGAGGTCCACGCGGTAGGACTCGGCCTTGTAGCCGGCCAGGTAGTCGTCCTGGTAGGGCACGAGCGCCTTCAGGTCCCACGGCTCCAGGCTGCGGACCATCCCCTCTGGCAGCGCCGTGCTCGCGCAGACCAGCACGTCGTCGAACGTCTCCCACACGGTGCCCGACACCGGGTACCACCGGGTCTTGGTCACCTGCCGTGTCTTGGTGACTGTCTGGCCGTTCTCGGTGGTGGTGTAGGTCTCGCTCACGGTGTAGTCGACGCCGCGCTCGCCGCGATAGAAGCTGGTCGTGTTGCTGTCGTAGGTCCAGTAGGGGACGTAGACGCCGTCGATGTCCGTCGCCCGAGCCGTGCCCTGCAGGTCGCTCGGGGCGAACCAGCGGCTCGACACCCACTTCTGGAACATCGCCGAGGCCTGGTCCTTCGGGACCTTGAAGGGCAGCACGGAGGACGGCCGCAGGTGCCGCTGGACCAGGGGCTCAGCGACCAGGGGCGAGTCGCAGAACATGCAGCGCTTCGCGGTCTCATGCCCCTCCAGGACGGTCTCCGCCCCGCAGGCCTCGCAGCGGAGCGCCTTCTGCTCCTGGGTCATCGTGTCGGTGACGGACGCCCGGACCCAGGCGTGGAAGTCCAGCTCCTGGATGTCGTTCTCCGACTGGGGGATGCGCGCCTGGGCCCCGCAGTGCGGGCACTCCAGGGCGGATGCCCCGGGCGAATACTGGAGCCGCGCCCCGCACGACTTGCAGGGGTACTGCTTCGCCCCCTCGATGCCGCTGCCCTCGACCGGACCGTCCTGTGACATGCTCGCGCCCTCCTTGGTGCGCCTACCCTAGCTCGAAGCCGTCGCGAGCGCAAAGAGGAAAGGCGCCGAGCCTGCTGCCGGAATCTCGGGCTGCGACTTGAGGTTCAGCGCCGCTTCGGCCCGCCGAAGGGGATCGTCAGGCCGATGGTCCAGCCCTTGGTCTCGGGGTTGAAGCCGACGAGGACCGGCACGTCGCGAATCTGCACGCCGGCCTGGATCTGCGAGCGATTCGTCGGATTGGGCCCCGCGGTGTACTCGCCGCCGCCGATCAGCGCCAGGTCTGGGCGCACGAAGTACGCGCCATGCACGGACGTGGTGCTCTGCTTGAGGGAGCCGCCCTCCAGGGTCGTCCGGTTCTGGACGCGGGTCCAGATCTCGCCGAGCTTGGCGTCCACCCGCGCGCTGAACTCGTCGGTCGGGACGTCCGCCGCGTGGGTGCGCTTGTACTCCAGCAGGAAGGAGCGGAACTTGTCCGGGTCGTCGAAGCCCACGTGGGCGCCGAGGGACTGGAGCCGGCCGTCGTCGAGCCGGAGCTCGCTGCTCGCCCCGGCGTTGAGCTTGCCCCAGTCCTTGTCCACCTGGGCCCGGGCGGTCCAAGAGCCGCCCTTGAGGGCCAGGTCCAGCTCGGCGGTCAGCTCGTCGCGGCTGTACTTGACGCCGCCGGAAAGCGCGGTCTCACCGCCGGGCCCGATGCCGTGGCTCGCCGAGCCCTTGGCGGTGAAGGCCCCGCGGGTCAGCTCGCCGCTGGCGGCCAGCGTCGTGAGCCCCGTGCCGAAGCGGTCGACGGACACGTCCCCCTTGGTGTTGGGGCCCTCGTAGCGCGCGCCGAGGCCGGTCTGCGTCGTGGGGTTGTCGCCGAAGGTGGCGCTGGACCGGCTGTAGTAGGTGACCAGGTCGTCACGCACCTGGGAGTTGAGCCCCAGGGAGAGGTTGCCGTCCTTGTACGCGGCGTTGGCCTCCGTGGTCTTGTTGCCCTCCTCCCAGGCCAGCTTCGCCGTGCCGCCGATGCCAGCCTCCCGGGCGTATTGCGAGTCGAGGTCCAGCTTGAGCTTGTCACGCACCAGCGAGTAGCCGAGGCCAACCCCCAGGCGGCCGTCCTGGTCCAGGGTGCCGAGCGCCTTGATGCGCTGGGTCTCATCCCCGTAGCTGGCCGTCAGGGAGCCCTTGGTGCCGTCCTTGTCGTGGGCGACCTCGCCCCGCAGCGCCACCTTGCCCGCCTCGTAGCTCAGGCCCACCTGGATGGCCTGGAGCGAGATGTCGCGGATCTTGCCGAGCTTGACGGATCCGTCGGCGGTCAGGCCCTCGGCGAGCTTCACCTTCTGCTTCAGCGTCGGGATGTCGACGTTGGCGGCCACCGCCCCGGCCGCCGCGACGATGATGGCGGCGACCACCTGCCACGGGTGGCCCTCCACGTGGTCGCGGAGGGCGACGAGCAGCTTCTGCCCGTCCGGGGACTTGAGCAGCTCCTCGGCCTTCTCCTTGGCGATGGTGCCGAGCACCTTCGCGAGCGCCGTGACCGCGGCGCCCTCGTCCGTGGTGAGCCCCGCCCGCTCGGACTGGGCGCTCGCCTGGTCGGTGGCGGCCTTCAACAGGGCGTCGAGGGCCTGCCCGCCGAAGCCGAGCAGCTTCTCGGGCGTGACCTCCTTGTGGATCGCCTCGTAGAGCTTCGTGCCGAGGAAGGACCCGAGCGCCTGCTGGTAGCTCTGGAGCGCCGCTGCCTGGCGCTCCTTCTCGGCGTCGCCGTCCGGGGCGGGAGCGCCGTCGAGGCCCTTCGGCTTGAGCGCCGCCGCCCCGTCCTCGTAGGTGGAACCGCGGAGCATCTGCCGGGTGGCGTCGCCCGCGGTGGTGTCGACGGCGGGAGCCTGCCCGGCCGCGGTGCCCGTCTGTTGCTGCGCACTCCCGAATCCGCTCATGCCTGCGCCCTCCGGCTGTTGTTCTGCCGCTCGGGCGACTCTACGCCCTGTCATGAGGGCTGGCCAGACGAAAGTCGGAGTGGGCGTTACGACCCGGGAGGGCTCACCAGAACAGCGGCACGAACGCGACCAGCAGGAGCCGCGTACCCATGATGGTCACCGGGAGCAGCGTCGCCTCGTGCCGGAGCCAGAAGCTGCGCGCCCTGGGGCCGTCGGGGACCGCGTCCAGGTCCACGACCTGCCGCACGAGCAGGTGGTTGAGCGCGACGGGCGGGGTCAGGTAGCCGAGCTCGAAGGCGACCAGCACCGTGAGCCAGAAGTGGAGCGGGTCGATGCCGCTGTCGTAGGCGAGCCGCCCGATGGAGGCCGACACGAGGATCACGGCCCCATAGGGGTCCATGGTCATGCCGATGATCACGAGCAGCACCACGAGCAGGACCATGGCGAGCACGGGCGACGCGAAGCTCTGCGGGAGCAGCGCCATGACCTCGGCCCGCTCCACGACGCCGCCCAGGCACACGGACAGACCCATGAGCATGAGCAAGGCGCCGATGTGTCCGCTCGTCTCCGACGAGGCGTCGACGACGGTGGTCCCGAAGCCGGGCTCAGCGGGGGCGGAGCGCCGGGCGGAGAGGCGATCATAGACCAGCAGGGCCAGCAGCAGGACCGGGAGGACCGTCGGCGCCGAGTGCTCGTCGACGCCGGTCTGGAGGCCCAGCTTGTAGGCGCCGAGCACGACCGCGATGATCACGGCGTAGGGGAGCAGGCGCAGCAGGCCACGGCCGGTCTCGCGCGTGGCCTCCCCCACCGGGGGCAGCCGGAGGCTCCGCCGCGAGGCGATGACCGCGGCGACGAGCAGCACCGCTGCGGTAGCCAGGAAGATCTTGCCGCCGGCGCCATAGATCTGATCGGTGGTGACCTCCTTGTTGAGGGAGGCGACGATGACCACGAGCAGGCAGGGGTTGAGCACGACGCCGAAGCCGCCCGACATGGCCGTGGCCGCGACGGCGAGCTTCTTGCGGGCGCCGGCCCGGATCAGCTCCTCGAAGATGATCGCGGCGGTCGCCATGACGAAGATGCCCGACGCGCCGCTGTAGGCGGTCGGGACGGCCGCCGCGACGACGACCAGCACCGCGAGGAGCTCGGCCGGCAGCCGCCACGGCCGGACCAGATCGAAGGCGAGGCGGGCGAGGCGCGTCCCCTTGAGCAGCATCCCCACCCACACGTACAGGCCGACGAAGATGTAGAGCGAGGCGTGCTCCGTGAGCTTGGTCAGGTAGATGGAGAGCCCCGAGGGGTGGCCCTCGGCGATCAAGAAGTACAGTCCCGCGATGAGGCCCATGCTGGCGTAGAGCGGCACCGAGAGCAGCGCGTGCCCGATGGTGCCGCCCGGGGTCGCGCCCGGCGGGGTGCGCACCAGCAGCACGAGGTTGACCAACAGCAGCGCCCCGAAGCCGGCCAGCCAGAGGATGGGGAGCATCGGGTCCTGCTGGGCGATGCCCGCGGCCTCCTGGATGCGCCAGTAGGACCACGCCGAGAGCACGAGCAGCGCGTTGGCGCCGAGCTGGCCCAACGACGACACCCGATGGTCGAGGGCTGACTTCGGCGGCCGGAGCGCGATGTGACCCCGCAGGGCCGTCGCCGTGATCGCGCTGATCAGCAGGAGCAGGGTGAGCAGGTGTCGCATGTGCTCGACGGCATACTGGACCGCGGAGGCGACCCCCTTCTCGAAGGACCGGAAGCGCACCACCGAGGGCGTCAGGCGCTCCTTTGCCGCCGCGTGCTCGTCATGGCGGCGCTGACACGCCTCCCGGGCCGCGCTCATGGCGGCCGCGCTGGGCTGGCCCGCGTCCCCGTCCGTCCCCGCCAGCTCGTCCAGGAGGTCGGCCCCGTCGTCCTCGCCGGCAGCGTCGGGCTCGCCCCCTGCGCCCTCGTCGGCCTCCACGGCCTCCACAGCCTCTGCGGCCCCGTCGTCGCCCGGGTCGACGGCCTCGCCGGAGCCCGCGGCGTCCGGCTCGCCTGCGGCTGGAGCCTCATCCGTCGGCTGGGGGGTAGCGGCGCCCGCGGGTCCGGGCGCGGCCCCCGCATCGCCCTCGTGCTCCTCCGTCGCCTCGTCCTCCCCCTCCGCTGGCTCGTCCAGGAGGTCGTCGAGCAGCTCGTCCTCCTCGGTCTTGGGCACGACCGGCACGACGGCCCCCGCCTCGAACTGGCTCGGATCGCAGTCGGGCGCCACCGGGTCCGCCCGCAACGTCGCGTACCCGGGCCAGTTGGCCTCGCCGATCTTCAGGAGCTGGGCGTGGAGCTTCTCGCCGGTGCCGTGCGCGACCGCCACGACGAGCAGCGCGAGCACGGGCAGGGTGGAGAGCCAGCGGCGGACCTGCCTCATGCGGGCGTCCTCACGGTGGAGAGGGGTCTACTCCTTCTGCTCCGCGCACTCCGCGCGGTTGCCGTCGTCCTTGCACCGGACCCGCCGCAGCAGGCCGAGCATGGCCTTGTCGTAGACCTTCTCCTTGTCGCGGAGCCGGATGCGCACCTCCCGGAGCAGGTCGTCGAAGCTCTGGCGCTGCTCGGCGGTGACGTCCATCCAGTACTTGGCCGGGACCGCCTTCTCGGCCTTCTCGACCACCTTCAGCGAGGCCCCGAACGCCTTGGACGCGTACTTGCGGCTGTTGACCCCGAACTCCGCGGGGAAGCGGGCAGTGCGGATCAGGACCTGCAGGGTGAGCTGCCCCAGCGGGAACTTGACGATGCCGCCCTTCGCACCGAGGCCCTTGCCCAGCTCCAGCGGCTGGTAGGCGGTCGCAGGAGCGTAGCAGGCGTCGACGCTGCCGTTGTTGAACATGCCCGAGAAGGTGCCGACGTCGGCGGCGACCATGGACGCGCCCACCTTGTCTACCAGGACCTTGGCCGCCGGGTCGAAGTCGATGGTCGCGACCCGCTTGCCCGCGAGCTTGGAGACGGCGTCCAGGGCCTTGTCGCGCACGAAGAGGAAGACGGTGCCCGCCGGGAAGATGCCCGCCACCTCGTACTCGCCGCGGGTGACCATCTTGGCGGACTTGGGGTTGGCGAGGCCGTCGATGACCCGCTTGAGCTGCCCATAGGACTGAACGGCCCCCATGGCCTCGATGGTGCCGGCGAACGGGCTGAACGCGCGGGAGCGGAGCCCCGTGAGCAGGGCGCCGTCACACTTGCCCGCCTTGAAGTCCTCGACGGCGGTCTTCTCGTCCGTGTACGGCTTGAGCTGGAGCTCGACCCCCCAGGCGACCGCCGCGGACTGGTAGTCCTTCGAAAAGTTGAAGGCGTCGCCGTTGGCGCCGCTCGGGTCGAAGACGCACAGGGTCCGCTGCTCGGCGGCGGACGCGCTCGACCCCGCCAGGGCGAGCGCGGCGCACAGGATCAGGGAACGCTTCAGGTTCATGGGGACTCCTCCGGAGGGGTGGGGCCGTCGGCGTCGCCGGAGGGCTCCAGGTCGTCGAACAGGTCGTCAGCGCCAGGGGGCGCCGGGGGCTCGGGGAAGGTCCCCAGCGCGCCGGGCGGGGTGCGGTGTCCCGCCTCGCGGGTCCAGATGCGGTCGGACTCGTGCAGGATGATCAGACCCGAGTACAGGTCCATCAGGCGCCAGGCAGGGTCCGAGGGGTGCTCGGAGACGGACGCGGCGTGCTCCTCGATGGCCCTGCGCACGCCGTCCTCGCGTCCGGCGGCCACCTCCGCCAGCACGCGCATGGCGCTGGCCAGGCGTACACCGGCCTCGCTGCCCTTGCGCGAGCCCTCGGCGAGCATGGCCCAGGGATCCGCGCCCGGGGGGGCGAGGCCGGGGACCGAGCTCCACAGGGTCGCCTTCAGAGCGCTCGGCGCCCCCCACCAGCGATCCGAGTCCAGGCACTCCGTGGCGCGCGCCACCGCGGGAGGGATGCTCAGCGGCACGCCCGCCTCGCCGCCGGCTCCCCGGTCATGCACGACGGCGAGCAGGCCCGCAGACAGACCCAGCAGATAGAACGGCTCATCCTCGGGCTCCAGCTCCGGACAGGAGCCGCCCGCCTCCCCGTAGGCGAGCTCCAGCCGCTGCCACGCCGCATGGAAGCGTTTTGCGGCGACCGCGTGGGCGCGCTTCTCCGCCATGCGCGCGTCGACCGCCTCGTCGGCGTAGCCACCCCGCACGGCCCGGAGCTGGCGGAGGTCCTGCTCCCAGGCGTCCCCCTCGGCGCACATGCCGGCGGGGAGCAGCGTGACCAGCCCCGCCTTGTAGGCCGGGTCGGTCACGCGCCCGAACGCCTCGAGGAAGTTGCCCATGGACACGCCGGTCTCGCACGCCATGCCCACGTCGTCCGACGCCATGACGAAGGGCATGACGTGCTCGACGGCGAACGACCCCATCATGTCGCCCGTGGCGGTGTAGAGGGTCCCCTTGCAGCCCGCGAACGCCGTGAGCGCCGTGAGCGCGCCCGCGGCAAGAGTGATCCGTCCCTGCTTCATCTCGACGCTCCTGGCTGCACTGCCGACCGGGGAGGATAGCCCTTGCGCGGAGAGGGGGTCAACCGCCAAGATCGACGCACAGATCCATGGGTTTTCGGGAAGGGCGACGCCCCCCTGGTGCGCAACGCGGGCGGTTGCTACCCTGCGGCGGCAGGAGGAGCGCTCATGAACACCACGGACGGCAGCCAGATCGGACTCGGCGAGTTCCAGGCGCTCATCGAGCGCATCTACTATGCAAAGGACGCCTCACGGGGCCTCGACCGGACCTTCATGTGGTTCGCGGAGGAGGTCGGCGAGCTGACCCGCGCGATCCGGCGCCAGAACGACCGGGCCAACCTGGAGGAGGAGTTCGCCGACGTCCTGGCATGGCTGTCGACGCTCGCGTCGCTGCAAGGCGTGGACCTCCAGGCGGTCGCGCTGAAGCGGTACGGGGCCGGCTGTCCCTACTGTGGGTCCGTCCCCTGCGGGTGCGGCACCGGCTAGTCGACGCCCGCGAGCCACCCGGCCGCGGGGACGCAGATCCAGACAACCCCTTGATATCACCATGGTTCCACAAGCCGCTCTCAGCGACAGGGGTCAGCCCTGGCCCATGGCCCACGCCTCGCCGGGTTGACACCGGTGACGTTGCGCGGCATTAGTCCGCCAAGCATGGCATGCCCGCCGGTCGTCTGATCGCCCGCTTCTTGCGGAGAGGCTGCCCCGAACAGTGCGGAGAGGGCACCGCCCTCCCGGAGGAGCTCCGAGATGAAGTTCAGATGGATTTCGGTCGTGACGTGCGGCCTCGCGCTGTGCTTGACGGCTTGTCCCGAGGCCGTACCCGACGCCGGTGGTGGCAGCGACGCCGACAGCGGCACCGGGACGGACACGAGCTCGACGGACGGCCAGGCGGGGGTGGACGTCGGCGGCGTGGACGCAGGCGCCAAGGAGTGCGTGACGAACGCCGACTGCGACACCGTGCTCACGGGCCTCGGGCCCTGCGAGATCGCCGTCTGCAACACGGCCACGTGGACCTGCGAGAAGGGCAACGCCAAGAACGGCACCCCGTGCGAGGACGGCGACCTCTGCACGGAGAACACGGCCTGCCTCGACGGGGCGTGCGACGCTTCGCAGGCCATCGCGAAGAGCTGCGAAGACGACAACGTGTGCACGGAGGACGGCTGCGCTCCGGCGACGGGCTGCGTGTACACCAACGTCGAGGGGAGCTGCAACGACGGCGACGCCTGCACGACGGGTGACGCGTGCTCGGGCGGCGAGTGCATGGGGACGCCCGGCGCGGCGTGCGACGACGGCGACCCCTGCACCGACGACGCGTGCGATGCCGTGGCTGGGTGCACCTACACCGACAACACCGCGAGCTGCGACGACGGCGACGCCTGCACGGAGGGCGATGCCTGCTCGGGCGGCGCGTGCGTGGGCGGCACGGCCAAGACCTGCACCGACGGCAACCCCTGCACCGACGACACGTGCGACGCGGCGGCGGGCTGCACCTACACCAACAACACGGCGGCCTGCGACGACGGCAACCCGTGCACGTCGGACGACGCTTGCGCCGCCGGGGCGTGCACCGGGTCGGCGGTCGTCTGCAACGACGGCAATCCCTGCACCGACGACGCCTGCGTGGCGGGCACCGGCTGCGCGT
Source organism: Myxococcales bacterium (assembly GCA_045863395.1). Lineage (GTDB taxonomy): Bacteria > Myxococcota_A > UBA9042 > JABWCM01 > BTVJ01 > BTVJ01. Next base: position 2,517 of record BTVJ01000039.1, on the reverse strand, counting down.
ACACCAACAACACGGCGACCTGCGACGACGGCGATTCCTGCACGAGCGGTGACACCTGCGCTGGTGGGGTCTGCGGCGGGTCGGCGACGTCCTGCGACGACGGCGACCCCTGCACCACCGACTCCTGCGACCCGCAGAGCGGCTGCAAGCACGCCCCTGCGAGCGGCGCGAGCTGCAGCGACGGCAACGCCTGCACGACGCAGGACGTGTGCACGAACGGCGTCTGCGCCGGCACGGCCATCCAGTGCAACGACAACAATCCCTGCACGACGGACTCGTGCAACCCGGCGACCGGCTGCGCGTATACTCCGGCGAGCGGTGCCTGCGACGACGCCAACGCCTGCACGACCCAGGACGCGTGTCTGAACGGCAAGTGCACCGGCGCTGCCCTCACCTGCGACGACGGAAACCCCTGCACGACGGACTCCTGCGTGCCCGCCACCGGCTGCGCCTACGCCAACGCGAGCGGAGCCTGCGACGACGGCGACGCCTGCACCCAGGGCGACTCCTGCAGCGGTGGACAGTGCGTGGGCGGCGCGAACATCTGCGCCTGCGATGCAGACAGCGACTGTGCAGACGACGGCAACGCCTGCAACGGCAAGCCCTACTGCGACCTGGCATCGAACACCTGCAAGACCCAGCCAGGCACCGTGGTGAGCTGCAACACGGCCGGAGACACCGCCTGCTCCAAGAACACCTGCGTCCCGGCGACCGGCGCCTGCGTCATGCAGCCGGTCGGAGAGGGGACGGCCTGCAGTGACGACAACGCCTGCACGGTGGGAGACGTGTGCACGGCGGGAGTCTGCAAGGGCACGGCGGGCACCTGCGACGACCACAACCCCTGCACCACGGACGCCTGCAACCCCGCCACGGGCGCCTGCTCGTACACGAACCTGGACCAGCTCGCGTGTGACGACGGCAACGCCTGCACCACCGGCGACACGTGCGTGGCAGGTGTCTGCAAGGGGACCGGCGAGTGCACCGCGTCCTGCAAGAGTGATGCGACCATCGCCTGTGGCGGGTCGGTGAGCGGCGACCTCGCGACGGCGCCCAACAACCTTGTCAACGCCTACGCCTGCAGCCCGGACGGGTACGCCGGGGCGGAGCTGGTGTACACGTTCGTCGCGACGGAGACGGGGTCGGTGACCGCGAAGCTCACCAACGAGACGGCGGAGACGGACATCCTCGTCATCGGTGGTGGCGCGGGCTGTGACCCAGGCGCCTGCGTCGCCTTCGGGTACAGCAGCGCGACCTTCCAGGCGGAGGCCGGCAAGACCTACTTCCTCGTCGTCGACGGCTACGACGGAGCCATCGGGTCCTTCACGCTGAGCGTGGCTTGCGGCTCGGCGCAGGGCTCGTGCTGCACGGCGAGCAGCGCCCCCGGCTGCGGCGATGCTGCGGTCCAGGCTTGCGTGTGCGCGACCGATTCGTACTGCTGCGAGACCGCCTGGGACGGGCTCTGCGTGTCCGAGGTGACGAGCCTCGGCTGCGGCACCTGCGCGCCGACGAGCCCCTGCGCCCAGGCCGGTCAGACCGAGGCCTGCTGCGACACGGTCTGCGCCATCGACCCCTGGTGCTGCTCGACCGGCTGGGACCAGCAGTGCATGAACGAGGTAGCGGAGCTCTGCGGTGGCGGCGACAACCCCTGCCTGAGCGTCGGCCAGACCGCCGCCTGCTGCGACACGGTCTGCGCGGTCGATCCGTGGTGCTGCACCAACGGGTGGGACCAGATCTGCGCCAACGAGGCAGCCGAAATGTGCGGCGGTGGCAACCCGTGCCTGGATGCCGGCCAGACGGCTGCTTGTTGCGACACGGTCTGCGCCGTCGATGCCTGGTGCTGCACGACCGGCTGGGACCAGCAGTGCATGGACGAGGCCGCTGAGCTGTGCGGCGGCGGCAACCCGTGCCTGGACGCGGGCCAGCCGGCAGGCTGCTGCAACATCGTCTGCGGGCAAGACCCCTGGTGCTGCGAGACCGGCTGGGACCAGCAGTGCGCCGACGAGGCCGCTGCCTGGTGCGGCGCCCCCAACCCGTGCATCAACGCTGGCCAGCCCGCCGCCTGCTGCGACACGGTCTGCGGCCAGGACCCCTGGTGCTGCACCAACGGCTGGGACCAGCAGTGCGCCGACGAGGCCGCCGCCTGGTGCGGCCTGCCCAACCCGTGCATCAACGCCGGCGTGAGCGCGGCGTGCTGCGACACGGTCTGCGCCGTGGACCCCTTCTGCTGCGAGACCGCTTGGGACTCCATCTGCCAGGGCGAGGAAGAGACCATGTGCGGCGTGGCGTCCAACCCCTGCCTCGACGCCGGCCAGCCCGCCGCCTGCTGCGACACCGTCTGTGCCCAGGACCCCTGGTGCTGCACCAACGGCTGGGATCAGCAGTGCGCCGACGAGGCCGCCTCGTGGTGTGGCGCGCCCAACCCCTGCCTCCAGGCCGGCCAGACCGCGCTCTGCTGCGACACCGTCTGCGGCCAGGACCCCTGGTGCTGCACCAACGGCTGGGACCAGCAGTGCGCCG
>BTVJ01000038.1:0-69797 GCA_045863395.1 Myxococcales bacterium | reverse complement strand
CGGTGAGGCCGGTCCGGCGGGGGAGCAGGGCCCGGCCGGTGAGGCCGGTCCGGCGGGGGAGCAGGGCCCGGCCGGTGAGGCCGGTCCGGCGGGGGAGCAGGGCCCGGCGGGCCCGGCGGGCCCGGCGGCGGGGCTCCAGCTCCTGCCGGGCGGCGTCGTCGGCGAGGTGACGGACGGCTCGGGCGACACGGTCGCCGGCGGGGCCGTCTACTTCGTACCGGCCGAGGCCGTCGCCGGGATGGGGCCCACGACCGTGGCTGTCGGCTCCACGACCGACGAGCCCCTCGAGGACCTCATCGCCCTCAACGGCGCGACCTACCCGTCGGCCGAGGTCGCCAAGGACGGCACCTACGCCCTCGAGGCGCTCCTCCCGGGCTCCTACTTCGTGACCTTCGTCGCGGCGGACGACGGCCACCTTCCGGGTGGTAGCCTGTGCCGCAAGGCCCTTGAAGTCTCCGAGCTCGTCGGCGAACGCTGGGACATCCGCGTCTCGTCCGCCATCCCGGCCGATGCCGAGTATGTGGGTAGCGGCCGCTGCGTGAACTGCCACGGCAAGGTGCACATCGCAAGCACGCTGCACCGCGTCGGCATCTGGTCGCCCTATGGGCAGGGCATGCTGCAGGACGTCTTCAAGCGCCCGGACCTCCAAGCTCCGCTGGCGTCCAGGTTCACTGAGGCGGGCACGACGATCTGGTTCTACGACTATGACGGCACCCGGGGCTTCGACAAGTACAAGACCCTCGAGTCGAACCCGGGCGGCGGCGCCGACGTTGCGTTCACCGCCACGGCGCGCAAGAACGGCATCGACTACGAGGTCGTGCTCCACAACGTGAAGAACCCGGCGGACCCGGACCTCGTGCTCCGCATTGCCATGGTGTATGGAGGCGGACTCTACAAGCAGCGCTACATGGTGCGCGTCGAGGGCCCGAACGGCTTCTACCACGCGATGTCCCCGCTCCAGTTCCAGCACGAGGGCAGCGACGCCTACTCGGATCGTACGCGGAAGGTCTGGCGCGACTACAACGGGTACAAGTGGTTCGACCAGGCCACGAGCACCTTCGTTGTGCCCGCGCCCAAGGACTCCTTCGAGAAGAACTGCGTCTCCTGCCACGCCTCGACCGCGCAGGTCTCTGGGAGTGACGCCACAAACTGGGTAGCGAAGACCGTAACGGATCCGCTCTGGGGTGACTTCGACTACGACGGCGACGGGTTCAAGGATGAGATGAACCTCGGCTGCGAGACCTGCCACGGCCCGGGCTCCGAGCACTGGAACGCTGCCGGCCAGGGTCGCTACATCGTCAACCCCGCGAACTTGACCCCCGAGCGCGACGCCATGGTCTGCGGCCAGTGTCACAGCCGCCCGAAAGGTGCGTTCAAGACCGACAGCCCAGTCAACGCCAATGGCTGGATGATGGTCGCCGGGACCAGCCGCGACCACTTCCTCGCCGAGTACGCCACGTCACAGCTCGACGGAGCGGCCTCGGACTACTACGGCGACGACGCAAAGCACTCCAAGTCGCACCACCAGCAGTACTCCGACTTCATCCGCTCGGGTATGTACAAGAACGGCAAGCTGCTGATGACCTGCGCGGACTGCCACGACCCCCACGAGGTTGAGCACGAGAACCAGCTCCGCGCCGATCCGAATGACAACGTGGCGGCCTGCGGTGCGTGCCACGGGACCCAGGCGAGCGGGCTCGCGAACCACATCAGCGCGAAGCTCGGTGCGGGCCTTGGCACTCTCAAGCCCAACGCGAAGTGCACCGACTGCCACATGCCCAAGATCGCGAAGACCGGCGCCGGCACTCCCGGTGCGGCCGGACACTGGCAGAACGACATCAGCAGCCACCTCTTTGACGTGCCGGGCAAGGAGCTCTCGAGCAAGTCCGGTCTCAACATGGTGACCCCCTACACGAACGCCTGCGGCGCCTGCCACGTGGCGGTGCCCTAGTAGGGCGTCGCCGAAGTAATGATGCAACCGGGAGGGCCGATCCATCCCCGCCAGGCGCCCGGCCCAAGCTTGAAATACCATGAGTATTCCGGCGCTTGGGCCGAACGCCTGGCGGGGCGCCTCGACCCTCCGGATTGCATCATTACTTATGCGACGCCCTACTAGGAGACGACGCAGCGGGGCCCGCTATCCGACTGGACGCGGGCCGGCGCCCGTGTCCCGTGCTCGTCTCCGCGTTGCGTGCCCGGCGGATAGGAAGTCCTGTCGTGGTCTCGAGTGCGTCTGCCCGCACCCACCGGCGGGCCGCTCAGACGAGCCGTGCGTCACACGCGCGTCCTTGAGGGACGGACTCGTACACCTCTTGACGGGGCACCAACTCCTCCCCATCGCCGCCCAGCCGCACCAACGCGCTCGCGACCCCTTCTGCACGCACTCACCGCAAAGCATCGGCCGGGACGGCGCGCCCCCGGTGGCACAGCGCGCAGGTCACGCGGGGGGCGCCGTCCGCGGCGAACCAGTCGCGCTGGAGCGCGATGGTCATGCGCAGGTGCTCCCGGGCCTTCTGCTTCATGGCGGTCTCGGCGGCCTCGTCGCCCTTCTCGTGGCAGTGGGTGCACTTGACGCGGAGGCCCTTGGCGATCTCGGTCATCACGCGCCGCAGGTCCTGCTCCGACACGTCCGGCGGCAGAACCTGGAGCGACCTCCAGCGCGGCGCCGTCGCGGAGCCATCGGGCGGGACCTCGGGCGCCGGAGCAGGCGACGGCGGAGGGTCGGGCGCGTCTCCCACCTGCGCCGTCGCCACCCCCGCCACGAACACCATCCCCACCACGATGCGCCACATCAGCCCACCTTCAGCGCGTTGGGAGACACGATGCCCACGTCCCGGAACACCTTGTGGACGCGCTCGGTGACCTCCGTGAGGAAGGCCTTCTCGTAGCGGCAGTCGAAGACGTAGGCCTTGGCGTTCAGCTTGAGCACGACCCCGATGGCCGGGATGACGACCTCCTCGACGCTGACCGTGACCGGCTTCTCCAGGTACACGTACTTGCTCGTGATGACCGCCTCCCGGATCAGGGCCTTGGCGCGCAGGTAGTCGGACCGGGCGTCCACGTGGAAGGACATGACGATCATCATGTCGAGGGCGCCCCAGTTGCCGCTCGCCACCTCGTCGGTCAGGAACTTGTTGTTGGGGATGCTCACGACGTTGTCGTCGAGGGTCACGAGGCGCACCGAGCGGAGCCCGATCTCTTTGATCTCACCGTAGTAGCCGGCGGCCTGCACCCGGTCCCCCACCATGAAGGGGCGGTCGAGCAGGATGATGATGCCCGCGATGATCGAGCTGGCCAGGTCCTTGAAGGCGAAGCCCACAGCCACGGCAAAGACGCCGCCCAGGGCGACCAGCGCCTCCTTGGAGAGCTGGATGACCGTCGTGAAGGCGATGACCGTGCCGAGGATGAAGATCACGAACTTGGTGATCGCGTTGACCTTCTTGAACGCGAGGCGGTAGCGGGACCAGCGCTCGGCGCCCTGGTCGAGGACGCGGCCCACGACCCGGCTCACCAGCACCGTGACCGCGATGACCACGGCAAGCGCGAACAGCCGCTCGGGGCTCACCGCTTGAAGAAGCTCCTCCGCCATCGCTCACTCCCTCTGCGAGAAGTAGATGAAGTTCTTGGCCCGCAGCAGGGAGACCACCTGCCGGAAGCTGTCGAAGTGGATCACGATGCGCGTCTGGCCCTGGGGCCCGACCCGGGCGAGGAGGCCGTCCTCGATGCCCCGCTGGACCGTGCGCTCGACCGCCGCCTCCTCGAAGCCCAGCACGCGGGCCAGCTCGGCGATGGGGATGCCCGAGTGCTCGGCGATGGCGCTGAACGTGAAGAGCACCTCGTCGCCGGCCGTGGCCAGGGACTCCGTGGAGCGGCGGCTGAACAGCCCCACCGACAGGCGCCGGGGCCCGCTCGGCGTCAGGGAGCGCAGCCAGTAGTTGATCACGATGGCAGGGTTGCCGTCCGCGTAGTCGCAGAGCAGGCGGTAGTACCCCTCCGCGGTCTTGACCACCTGGTAGTGGGCCGCGGCCCCCGCCTCGCCGCGGCTGACGACGAGGTCCTCGAAGGTCACGTGGTAGCCGGCGGCTCGCGTGCGCAGCGTGACGAGCTGGCGGACCTCATCCTCCGTCCAGGGGCGCTCCTTGAGCACGCGGGCGAAGGGGACGCGCCCCGCGCGCAGGCTCTGGATGAAGTACCAGGTGAAGGAGTCGAAGGTCACCACCCAGAAGCGGTCCCGCGACGTGGCGGCGATGAGCTCGAAGAAGGCGTCCAGCGCCTCCATGCCGCCGATGACCTTCAGGAACAGGCGATGGGCGTCGTCGACGAGCCAGGTGGTCTCCGGGACGGCCTGGATGCAGTCCCTGAGCTGGTCGATGCTGCCGGGCACCGCGTCGAGGCCGAGCGCTCGGGCGAAGGCGGCGATGAGCTGCCGCTCCGTGCTGACGCGCCGGTCGAAGTGGACACGGCGGACACCGCCCGGGCCCAGGCGGCGCGCCACCTGGTTCAGGATCGTGGTCTTTCCGAGCCCCGGCTCGGCGATGACCGCGACGGCGCCGAGGGACCGGGCCTCCTCCCAACCGCTCCGCGTCTGGAGGATCACGTCCACGGTGCCCCCACGGGGCACGAGCCAGGGCTCGTCGTGGAGCGGGCTCAGCGTGAAGCACGAGAGCAGCTCGGCGGGGAGCTGCGGGGCGGGCGCGTCAGCCGGCGCCGCCTCGGCCTGATCGTCCTTCGCTCGCTCCATGCGGCGGCGCAGGATGTAGTTGGCCAGCGACCGGCTCACCTTCGACTCGCGCAGCTTCTGCCGGAGGAACGGCCAGGCGCGCACCAGGAGAAGCCACACGACCACGGGCGGCACCGCTGCCACTCCAGAGAGGCGGTCACGGTTGCGGCTCACCCAGCGGATGGTGCGCGCCCAGGTCGGCGGAGCGGCCTCGGCGAAGCGGCCGAGCAGCGTCGAGCGCCACGCGAGCATCAGCCAGACGACCAGCGCCACGAGGCCCAGATCGAAGAGCAGGGTGAGCGCGCGGTGAAGGTAGAACTGCCCGAGGAGCAGCTCGATGCCCGTGAGCACCGCGAGCCGGATGATCACGTAGTGGGTGACGGCCCAGGCGGAGCGCCACGCGGTCGCCCCGTGGGTGGCGATGCGCAGGATGGGGGCCGGGTCGATGCTCGCCAGGGTGGTCCCGTCCCTGGGGGGTACCGCGGGCAGGAACAGGGCCCGCAGCAGGTCCGTCGCCATGCGCCAGACGAAGTACCACGACAGGACGAACAGGGCGGCCTCGACCTCGGGGGTGCGCCGACCGGCGACGTCCCCCACGAGGAAGGCCAGCAGCAGGAGGATGGCGGGGCGCCCCGTGGCCGTGACGATCTTCGCGAGGGTGACGACGGCAGCCAGGTTTCGGCGCAGCCAGGGGTTTGCGCCGGCGCCCTGGACGACGCGCACCATCCACTCCGGCAGGCGGCGGCGCACCCAGAGGGCGACCAGCAGCAGCACGATGACTTCGCCAAGAGACCACACGAGGCCCGTCGCGCCCTTCCAGGTGGAGAGGCGCCCCGGCACCTCGCGCAGGTCCTCGAGGCGCATCGCCAGAAGGTCGGACAAGCGCTCGGCGAGGTCCGCCAGATTGTCGAACAGGCCGTCGGCGAAGGCCGGGCCAAGCGCGACCGGGGCGCGGTGCGCGGGCGGCAGGTGCGGGGCGATGCGGCGCAGCAGCGAGGAGTAGAGGGTGCGCTCCGCCTTCCGGAGGTCGGCCATGATGGCCAGGCGGTCCCGATCCGCGGCCGCGGCGTCCAGGCTGACCTGGGCCAGCGCCGCGGACGCCCGGGCGAGCTCAAGGCGCTTGTCGTGCAGCTCGGCGTCCTCGACGGGCTCGGTCGCGACCAGCTCCACGTCCCCCAGGCGGCTCCGCAGCTCGGCGGCGGCAAGGTCCGCGCGGGCGGACGCCTCCTCGAGGGCCGGATCGCCGCGCGCCGCGCGGGCCCGCCTCAGGCGCTGCGCGAGCTCATCGCTCCTGGCGCCGAGGACCCGGGGCTCCAGCTCCCCCGCGGCGACCTTCCGCAGCAGCCCGGCGACGTGGGCGTCCTCCTTCAGCGCGAGGTCGATGAACTCCATCGCCTGGAGCCGCTGCGCCTCGCGGAGCGCGGCGAGGCGGGACAGCTCCTCCACGGCGACCCCGTGCCTCCCGGTCAGGTCGACGATGTCCTGGTACAACTGCTCCAGGTCGCGGTCCCGCTGGCGCTTCAGCTCCTCGGCCTTCTGCGTGCGCAGGAACTCCTCCTGGCGCGCCTTGGCCCTCTCCAGGGCCGCCTGGGACTCCTGGCGCTGCTTCGCCAGCTCCTCCGCGTCCCGCTCTGCCTTCTCCCTCGCGAGGCGCGCCGCCTCGGCCTCGGCCCGCTGCGCCTGGTGCTCCGCGGCGCGCTCCTCCTCCTCTCGCTGTGCCCGCTCCCAGGCCTCGCGTCGCCGCGCCTCGGCCTCGGTCCACGCCGCCGCGCGCTCGACCCAGGCGCGCTGGGCCCGGGCGAGGGCGAGCTCCGCCTCGGCCACCTGGACGTGCAGCGCCAGGAGCGCCACGCGCGCGCGAGCCAACCGGACGGCCTCCCTGCTCTCTGCGCAGGCCTCGGCGCAGGCCCACACCCGGGCGACCGCCGCAGACAGCTCGTCCTCCAGAGCGGCGGCGAGGGCCGGCGCCCCGTCCAGTGAGGCGCGAAGCGCGTCGGTGCGACCCTCCAGGCGCCGCGCGAGGCGCTCGCCGGGTCCTGGCTCGAAGGGGTCGTCCTGGAAGTAGGCCGCCCGGGGACCCTCCGGCGCGACCGCAGCGACATACGGCGCCGAGGCGACCTCGTCCGCCGCTGGCGTGGGCTCCACGGCGCCGCTCAGACCCTGAAGCAAGACAAGCTCGGAGCCAAGCGCGGCGAGGCGCTCGGACAGGGCGGCGGCCGCAGCGTCGATCTCGGCGGCGCCCTCCGGCAGCGAGGCGCGGGTGAGAAGCGGCACCTCGTCCAAGAGGACCGTCGGCGCGTCGAAGGGGCCGGGCTCCGCGGCGTCGGGCGCTTCCCCATGCGGCGTCGTGGAGCCCTGAGCCCCGTCGTCCCCGCTTTCAGAGCGCGGCGCACCCTCCCCTCCCCCGGAGTCCTGTGCCTCGACGGTGTCGGCGGCCGCGGCGCCCCCGATCCCGTCACTCGAGGCGTCCTGCGCCGCGGCATCGGCCCGCACCGCGTCGCCCCCGTCTGGCGACCCCGTCGCGTCCCGCTCCCCGGCCCGCGCGGCGCCGACCCAGGCGATGACGAGGAACAACAGGATCCGCGAAGCCACAGCCCCCCCTCAGTAGTTGTGGCTGACGCTCACGCCCACGCTGTAGACGAGGCCGCCGTGACTCAGATCGCCGACCGGGTCGTCGCGGTCCGCCTTGCGGACGGTGCGCCGCGACAGCGCCGTGAGCTGGTTGCCCAGCTCCAGCACGATGGGCGTCCGGTGCACCTCCAGGGGGTCCTCGAAGGTGAACGCGAACCCGAGGCTCCCCCCATGGGAGTCGTTGTCCAGGTAGTTGGTCGCCCCCGTCTGGCGCGGCGCGGGCGTGGGCCTGAAGAAGTACCCGCCCCGCACGGTGAACCAATAGACCGGCGTGTACTCCACCCCGAAGCGCGGGGACAGGGTGTCCACGAAGCCCATGTCGATGGTGCGCCCGGCGGTGTTCACGTCCAAGGTGCTGCCGATGCCGAGGCCCTCGACGAGGGTGCCCGCCACGTCCAGCGATACGTGGGGCGAGGGGTCCGGCGCCCGCGACCAGAGCGACCAGACCAGATCGGCGGACAGCAGCAGCCGCGGCTCGTCCAGCGCATAGCTCACCCCGAAGCCGACCTGGTGCGGCTGGAAGAGCACCGTCTCGGACACGCCGATCTTGAGCTGGATGGCGGCGCCGATGTCCGCCTGCACGGGCAGGTCGTAGGAGAGGTCGAGCTCGCCGCGCCACACGGCGCCGAGGCGGAGCCCCGGGACCGGCTCGAACAGCAGGCCCGCGGTCAGGTTGGCCTTGGGCTTGACGCGGACCACGATGTCCGCGCGCTCGAAGGCGTGATTGAGCACGTCGAGCTTCAGGTCCACGGCGCCGTCCAGGTTGGCCAGCACCTGGAAGCCGATGCCGAAGGAGAACCAGTCGACGGGGCGGTAGGCAAGGCCGCCGAGGACGTTGAACTTGTCCGGCAGGCTCTGGAGCGCGTAGAACTGGGGGCGCTGCGGGTCGAGGCCCTCCGCCCGGATCAGGTTGTTGGCCGGCAGGTAGGCGCTGATGCCGAAGGCCACCCGGTTCTCGAAGATGCCGCCGAAGGGGGTGAGCACGCCCAGGGTGAAGCCGCTGAAGGGCTCCGGCAGCACGCTGTCGAAGGGGCTCGTCCCGGCGCCGCAGTCCGAGCCCGTACACACGGCCCGCCCCCGCTCCACGTCCACGAACGGGAAGGACGCCTGGAACCCGAGCCCGAAGCTCATCTGCCCGAGCATGGTCAGCGCCGCCGGGTTGTACCACGTGGCGGTGTAGTCGGTGACGGCGGAGATCAGCGCCTGCCCCATGGACATGCCGCGGGGGTTGGCGCCGTAGCTGTCGTAGACGCTGGCCTGGGCGGGAGCCGCCAGCGCCACGATGAGCGCCGCGAGCCGCCTCACGGGCTCACCCCGAGCTTCACGTCGCCCCCGTGGCAGCCGTAGACCAGCGACACCAGCAGGTCGACCACCTCGGGCACCGCGCCCGCGTCGAGCAGGACCACGAGGTCCGGGAGCGCCACCTTCGCCGCGTCGGGCTCGAGGATGGTCAGCAGGACGTCGGCCAGGCTGCCACGCGCCTCGTCGTCCGTGGCCAGGAAGTCGAGCACGTCCACGAGGAGCCGGAGGACGGCGTCGCCCCCCGCGGCCGGGTCCGCCACCGCGAGGACGGCGCTCAGGTCGTCGAGCGCGATGGCCCCCTCGGCGATGAGGTCATAGATGAGGGCGACGAGCGAGAGCGACGGGTCCACCGTGCGAAGGCAGCCCACGAAGCCCTGGAGCGTCTCCAGGCGCCCGGGCGCGTCCATGGCCTCGTGCGCCAGGACCAGCAGGCCCCGGATGGCCGGCGTCCGCAGGTCGATGAGGCCCAGGTCCGCAAGCTCCAGGAGCAGCTCCTCCAGCTCGTCGAGGCGGAAGCCCGGCGCCGCGAAGCTGGCGAGCACGTTGTCGACGAGGGCGAGGAGCGCCTCCCGGGCCGCAGGGTCGGCGAGATCGACCCCCAGAGACGCCAGCAACGCCTCCAGCCCTTGCGGGTCCGAGAGCATCAGCGCAAGGGCGTCCGGCATCATGGGGTCGCGGAGCAGGTCGCCGAGGACGGGGAGCAGCTCCCCGGAGGGGCAGAGGACGATGAGGTCCGCCGCGACGGGCACCACCTCCCAGCGCCCGCCGTCGGTCACGAAGCGCCCCACGTCGGCCACCAGGGGGAGCAGCGCCCACACGGCCTCGTTGCGGACCACGACGCGGAGCCCGTCCAGGGTCCCCGGCGGGAGCGCTCGCACGATGTCCAGGGCCAGCTCAACCACCTGCCCCCGGAGCGAGTCGCTGACGTGCTCCTCGATGACCTGCCGCAGCCCGGCGAGCCGCCCCTCCTCGATGAGCGCCATCACGGTCGGGATCTGCTGGTCCACGGTCGGGCAGCTCAGATCCTGGTCGACGACGGGCGCGCGCTCGCCGAAGGCGCCACAGGAGGCGAGCAGCACGCCAATCCAGCAGAACCGGAGCAACTTCGGGGTCTCGCGACCCCGGCAGCGGGAGTCGGGCATCGGGCCTCCACGGCGAGCGGCCATTGTGGTGCATGGCCCGGCGAGGGGTCAAGGCGCACCCGCCCGACCAGGGAGGGTCGGAGGTGCGCGAAACATCCTGCGCGGGGCCATGACACAGATGTCGCAATTGGCGGCGGCGGGAGGGCACCGGAGGCTCGCCCCACGACGCGGAGCCGGGGAACTGCGCAGGGTCGCAGCGCTGGCACGACCCTTGCTCATGCCTCCAGCCAGGAAGGCGGCCCCGCCGCCGACCCGACCCGAAGAGCCGCTCCTCCTTCCGGCTCGGAGGGTCAGACTCCTTCAAGGGTTTGCATCGACGGGAAAAGGGGTCAGGCTCTCGGGCCTGGCCCCTTTTTTCCGTTCTGCGGTCTGGGTGCCTACCGGCTGGTCGGGGGGAGCTGACCGCCCGCCAGATCGTCCGGCCCGAAGGCGTGGGGGAGCAAGGTCCGCAGCGACACCTCCACGGCGGGGACAGCCGGGTCGGTCGTCACGAGGATGACACGGATGTCAGGGCAGAGCTCCGTCAAGGCTTGCCGGCACATGCCGCAGGGGTAGACCAGCTCCGCGCCACCGACCACCGCGATGGCGACCAGATCCCGATCTCCGGCGGCGACGGCGCTCCCGAGGGCGCACCGCTCCGCGCAGAGCCCCACCGGGTAGGCCGCGTTCTCCACGTTCACGCCCCGGTGCACGGCGCCGCCGCGGGTGAGCAGGGCGGCGCCCACCTGGAAGCGCGAGTAGGGGGCATAGGCACGCCCCCGCACGTCGCGGGCGAGCTGGGCGAGGTGCTCCGCGTCGATCACTGTCGGGTCGGTCATTCGTCACCGGGGAGCATGGCGAGGAAGCGCAGGACCAGGCGGCGCATGTCGCCGGCCACCTGGCGCCCCATCTCCTTGACCTCGTCGTGGTTGAGGGTCTCGGCCGAGCCCAGCCCCGCGCCGAGGTTCGTGATGCAGGACAGGCCGACGACCCGCATGCCCATGTGCCGGGCGGCGATGGCCTCTGGCACGGTCGACATGCCGACCGCGTCGGCGCCGAGCTTTCGGAGCATGCGGATCTCGGCCGGCGTCTCGTAGCTGGGCCCGGACAGGCCGCAGTAGACGCCCGAGTACAGCGGGACCCCCTCCACGTTGGCCGCGGCGCGGAGCACCCCGCGCAGCGCCCGATCCCAGGCGACGGTCATGTCCGGGAAGCGCGTGCCGAGGCGCTCGTCGTTGGGGCCGCGCAGGGGGTTCACCCCCATGAGGTTGATGTGGTCGCGGATCGACATGAGGTTGCCGGGTCGAAGGTCCGTGTTGATACCACCCGCGGCGTTGGTCACGGCGAGGATGGACGCGCCGCAGAGGCGCGAGAGGCGGGAAGCGAAGACGACGTCCTCGATGGGGTGGCCCTCGTACCAGTGGGCGCGGCCTGAGAAGACCATGACCTGCTGGCCTGCGAGCGTGCCGCACACGAGGAGGCCCGCGTGCCCGTCGACGTGGGGGACCGGCATGCCGGGGATCTCGCCGTAGGGGATGGAGACGGCGCCGTCGACCTCCGACGCCAAAGCCCCGAGCCCCGAGCCCAGGATCATGGCCACCCGCGGCGTCGCGGGGAGCCGGGGGACGAGCGCCTCGCGCGCCCGTGACAGTCGTTCGAACTCGCCCTTCATCTTCCCTCCGTCACTTCAGGATCCCAACGACGTTGGCCGTCAGGAACGCCGCCAGCGTGCCGCCGACCATGGCGAGGAGCCCGAGCTGCGCCAGGTCCCTCCGGCGGGAGGGGGCGATGGCGCCGATGCCGCCGATCTGGATGCCGATCGAGGCGAAGTTGGCGAAGCCGCAGAGGGCGTAGCTCGTGATGATCACGGATCGCTCGCTGAGCACGGCCTTGCCGGACGACAGCAGCTCCCCGAGGTGAATGTACGCGATGAGCTCGGTGAGGACCAGCTTTTCGCCCAGCAGGCGGCCCACCGTGTCCGACTCGGACCAGGGGACGCCCATCAGGAAGGCGAAGGGGCGGAAGACCCAGCCGAGGATCTCCGACAGGGAGAGCCCGACTACCCCGAGCATCCAGTCGGCGAGCGCGACCATGGCGATGAAGGCGATGAGCATGGCCGCCACGTTGGCCGCCAGCAGGAGGCCGTCGGTCGCCCCGCGGGCCACGGCCTCGATGGAGTTGGCGTCGGGGCGCTCCACGTGCATCTTCAGGGACCCGGCCGTGGTGCTCGGCTCCGTCTCGGGCACGAGGATCTTCGAGACGGCGAGCGCGGCCGGCGCGCTCATGATGCTGGCGGTGACCAGGTGGCCCGCGATCCCTGGCACGTGCTGCAGCAGCTTGACGTAGACCGCCAGGACGCCCCCGGCCACCGTCGCGAAGCCGCCGACCATCATGGCGTGCAGCTCGCTGCGGGTCATGGTCTCCAGGAAGGGCCGGATGACGAGGGGGGCCTCCGTCTGGCCGACGAAGATGTTGGAGGCGCAGGACAGGCTCTCGCTGCCGCTCGTGCCCATGGTCTTCTGCATGGCCCAGGCGAAGAGCCGCACGAGGGGCTGCATGGCGCCCAGGTGGTAGAGCAGCGTCATGAGCGACGAGAAGAAGATGATGGTCGGGAGCACCCAGAAGGCCACCGTCTTGAGGACGGGGCTCATGTGCCCGATGACCACGGTCGTCGTGCGGGTGCCGTCGTCGGCATAGTGTACGCTCTCGTGGGGCACGACGGCCTGGAAGACGAAGTCGGCGCCCCTCTCGGCGAAGGAGAGGAGCCGCCCTACCCCCTGGTCCACGACGGAGAAGAAGGCGTCGCCGACGGTCGGGCTGAGCACCACGAGCCCGAACAGGATCTGGAGGCCGATGCCCCAGGCCACGGGGCGCCACTTGATGGCGCGGCGGTCCTTGCTGAGCAACCACGCGACGGCCAGCAGAGCGGGAATCCCGAGCACGCTGAGCGCCCGGTCGGCGAGGGTGGTCTCGTGGTCGCGGAATACCTGGGCTGCGGCGGGGACCACGGGGCTGGCGCCCTCCGCACTGGGAGCCACCCCGAGGGCGACCAGCGCCAGGAACGCCACCACCAGGAGGCGCCCGACGGGGAGGCGTCGGGTCAAGCCACGCGCTCCAGCAGCAGCTCGACGGGGTCGGGTGGGGTGTCGGCGAGCGTGTAGGCGCGCAGGACGCCGTCGATGGCCCAGCGCAGGTGGGCCGCGTCGTTGACGTGCAGCTCGACGAGGGCGTCGCCTGCCGAGACCGTATCGCCCACCGTCGCGAGGACGCGCATGCCCACCGCGGGGTCGATGCTGTCCTCGGACCGGGCGCGGCCGGCGCCGAGGACCATTCCGGCGCGGCCGAGCTCCGCCGTATCGATGGCCTGGACGAACCCCGCCCGCTCGGCGCGCACCACCACCCGCTCCGCCGCAGCGGGGAGGTGCGAGGTGTCGTCGATGGCGCGCGGGTCGCCGCCTTGCGCCTCGACGAGGCGGCGGAACACCTCAAGTGCAGTCCCGTCGCGCAGGCTGCGGGCGATGCGGGCGCGACCGTCCTCCGGGTCCTGGGTCACGCCGGCCAGCACCAGCATCTCGCCGCCGAGCACCTCGACCAGGGTCGTCACGTCGTCGGGCCCCTCGCCGCGGAGGGTCTCGACGCTCTCGACCACCTCCAGCGCATTGCCGATGAGCCGCCCGAGGGGGCGGTCCATGCGGGTGATGCGTGCAACGGTGCGGGTGCCGACCCCGTTGCCGATGTCGACCAGCGTCCTCGCCAGCTCCTTTGCCCGCTCGCGGGTCCGCATGAACGCGCCGGAGCCGGTCTTGACGTCGAGGACGAGGCCCTGGACCCCCTCGGCGAGCTTCTTGCTCATGATGCTCGACGCGATGAGGGGGATGCTCTCCACCGTGGCGGTGGCATCTCGCAATGAGTAGAGCTTGCGATCCGCGGGAGCGATCTCGTCGGTCTGCCCGATGAGCACCGCGCCCACGTCGCCCATGACGCGCCGGGTCTCTTCCAGGGACAGGCGCACCCGGAAGCCGGGGATGGACTCCAGCTTGTCGAGGGTGCCGCCGGTGTGACCGAGGCCGCGGCCGCTGACCATGGGCACCGCCGCGCCGCACGCGACGACGGCGGGGGCGAGAGGCAGGCTGATCTTGTCGCCGACGCCGCCGGTGGAGTGCTTGTCCACGCAGGGACGTCCGAGGGCGGACCAGTCGAGGATCGATCCGCTGTGGAGCATGGCGCGGGTCCACGCCGTCAGCTCGGAGGCGTCCAGTCCGCGGAAGAAGATGGCCATGGCGAGGGCGGCCATCTGGTAGTCGGGCACGTCGCCGCGCGTGTAAGCCGCGATGAGGTGCTCGATCTCGGCGGTGGCCAGAGGGCGGCCATCGCGCTTCTTCTGGATGAGGTCGACGGTTCGCACGGGTCCTCCTGCGCGCGGGGAGCCGTGGATTCTAGCCCGGCGCGCGCGAGGAGGCGAGAAAGTTGGTGCTACTGCTCGTCGCGGACGGCGACGCGGCGGGTGAGCACGGCGAAGATGGCGAGCAGCACGAGGAAGATGGCGGCGAAGCCCGTCGCCGCGCTGGCGGTCACCGCGCAGCCGGAGCTGCCCGAGCCGCCGGAGCCGCCCGTGCCGCCAGCGCCACCGGCCCCATCGCCCGAGCCGTCGTCGTTGCCGCCGGCCCCGCCGTTGTCGTTGCCGCCGCCGTTGCCCTGGTCGAAGCTCTCCGCGGCGCCGCCGAGGAAGTCGCCCAGGCCGCCCTTGGTCGGGCCGGACGCGCCGCCGCCCGAGCCGCCACCCTGACCACCCTCGCCACCGGCGTCCGCGGCCACCGCGACGGCCTCGCTCCAGCCGCCGGGGAGGCAGAGCCCATCGCCCTCGCTGTCACACGTGCAGTCGCCGCAGCCCGTGCACTCCTCGCCGTCGGCGCAGGCGCAGGCCGGGCAGGCGCACCCCATGTCGAGCGCGGCGCACTCCCAGCCCTCGGGGCAGTCGGCGTCGGCCTTGCAGGGGGTGGGCTTCGGGGCGCAATAGCTACCGACGGTCTCGCAGGAGCCCTCGTCGGAGACCGGCTCGTCGTCACACTCGCAGGGCTCGCAGGTCTCGCCTTCGGCGCAGGGCGCGCAGCCGCAGCTCGACCCGCCGCCGGAGCAGACCTCCTGCGCGTAGCACTCGAAGCCCGCGCCGCAGTCGGCATCGGCCTCGCAGGTGGCCGGCTCGTACACGCAGGTCTTCACGGTCTCGGACTCGCAGGGGGTCTCGTCCACCTCGGGACAGTCACACTCGGGGCACTCGCCGCCGTCGGGGTCGCAGTCCGCGCAGCCGCAGGTCGGGGGCATGGCGCACGGGACGCTCACCTCGTCGCAGGTGAACAGGTCGGGGCAGTCGCTGTCGGCCTCGCAGGAGAGGCCCGACCAGAAGCCGCCGCCACCGTCCGCTGGGGCGCACTCGCCGGCGGTGGGCTCATCGCAGGGGGGACACTCGCCGCCAGGGGTGCACGGGGGGCACTCGCCGGGGGCGAGGACGCACACCTCGCGCTCTTCGCAGTCGGCGTCGGTCTGGCAGGGAGCCGCCGAGGCCGCAACGGGGAACAGCACCAGAGAGGTCGTGAGGAGGAGGAGTCGCTTCATGGGTCCATCCTTGCGGGTTGCGCGGTCTCGCCGCCCGATCCGTGGGCGGCGCGTGAATCCACAGATCTGCGGCGGCGGCACTCTGCACGCGGTGTGCCAGAGCCCTCCAGCGGCGCCGACCTCAATACTTTCGTGGCCTTTCGCGCGACCCCGACCCCGGACAGTCTGTAGACAATCTCTACAGCCGTGACGCGCTGATCATCGGCGTAGCGCCGAGCGCCCGAGGTAACAGGGCGCCCCTGCTGCGAAATTGACAACCGCAGGGGGCTCGCGTACAAGCCGATTCGACCGGGCGTCGGTTTCGGTCGAGTCCAACCGCGCGACAGGAGCCGCACATGGCCACGACCCGGAAGGGCGTCGAGAAGGTCAGCCGCATCATCGAGGCCGCGTCCCAGCTCTTCTCGCGGCACGGGTTCCGCAAGACCACCCTGGAGGAGATCGCCGAGGCCGCGAAGATGGGCAAGGCGACGCTCTACCACTACTTCCCGAACGGCAAGGAGCAGATCTTCGGCGCAGTGCTCCAGCACGTCGTCGACGGGCTCTTCAACCGCATCGTCGCCGAGCTGACCGGCGCGGGCTCCGTGACGGAGCGACTCGCCAGCTACCTGCGGATCCGCGTGCGGGTGTACCACGAGCAGGTGCGCATGTTCGCCCCGACCGCGGAGATCATGGAGGAGCTGTATCCGCTCGCCGAGGCCGAGCTGCGCCGCTACCTGGACCGGGAGCTGGAGCTGCTGACGGTGCTCATCGCGAGCGGTGTGAAGGCCGGTGAGTTTCGGACGGTGGACGCCAGCCTCATCGCCCGCGTGCTCCAGACGAGCCTCAAGGGGCTGTCGTCCGACGCGCCCTTCGACATCGGGCCCGAGGAGCGGCAGCGCGAGACCGAGGAGTTCCTGAAGCTCGTCATGCACGGGCTGCTGGCGTAGCCCCGCTTGGGGAGTGAGCCCCGCAAGGAGGAGTCGTGCGCACAGTGACGGCCATCGCGCTCACGCTGCTCGTCGCCTGCGATGGCGCAGCAGGTGACCCGAGCGTGGACACCGCGGTTGTCGACACGACAGCCGACGTCGCGCCAGCCCCGGACACCGCGACCATCGACGCGGACGTTGCGGAGGACTACAAGCCCGGTGGCGCGCCCCTCGGCGAGAGCACCTACTCCTTCACCTTGGAGCTCTCGGACGGCCCGACCTACACCCTGGACCGGGACCTGACGGAGGAGCCCGGCGCCTTCGCCTTCGGCTCGACCCACATCGCGCCAGCCGTGTCCCTGGCCATGCAAGACCAGCTCTTCGATCCGTTCATGTTCCTCACGCTGAACTTCGGCTTCGTCGTGGGCACCCCGGAGCACCCGACGACGATCCACGGCCCCGGCTCCTACGTACTCGGCGGTGTGCTGCCGCGGGTCGTCGCGGAGCTGCCCCCGCGCAAGTACTCCAGCGAGCAGGCGGGCTCCGTGGGCTCCATGGAGATCACCGACTTCAGCGTGGAGGCCGGCGGGCTCTTCGCCGGGTCTGTGAGCGTGACCATGGTGGACGAGACGGACCCGGCGCGCTACGCCAAGCTCAACGGCACCTTCCACTTCGTCCTGCCGGAGCGGGACGGAGGCGCGTTCGGGCGGTGACCGAGCCCCCGCCCCAGCTCAGCCACGGACCGAGCATCGCGCAGCTCTTCTCGGGGCCCCTTCCCACAGAGCCGTGGCGCCGCGCGGTGCGCCTCTTCGGGGAGGCTGTCCTCTACACCGGCCTCGGGCTGTTCATCGGCCTCGGGTGGGGGGCGGCCAGCGGGGGCATCCTGTCCATCTTCCTGGCGGCCGCGGGCCTGCTCCCGCGCCTCCACGAGCTGCTCGACGAGAACCGCCGCCTGATCTGGGAGCGAGCCGCGGGGGGCGCCGCGGCCAATTGGATCACCATCCGCAGCCTGCTCCCCGTGTTCGCCGGGGTGTTCGCTGCCTACCTCTTCATCGGCGCCACGGCTGGCGCGGAGCGCACCGTGGAGCTGCTCGGGCCTGCCCTGCGACTCGGGCGCATCGAGGCGGCGGGCGCCGAACCGGTCACGTCGTTCGGTGCCCTCGTGACCCACCGCACGTCCATCCTGGTCGCCTTCTTCGGCGTCGCCTTCGTCTACCGCTCCTACGCTGCGCTGGCAGGGCTGGTGTGGGCAGGGTGCGTGTGGGGGTCCGCGCCCGTCGTCGCCGGCGGAGGCGCGGGCGCCATCGCGGTGAGCACCGCCGTGCTGATCACGCCCGCGCTGCTGGACGCAGGCGGCCTGACGCTCAGCGCGCTGGCCGCCATCTACGTATCCAAGGGGCTCGTCAAGTACCGCATGACCGACCCGCGCGCCCTGCGCGTGGTGACGGCATCGCTCCTGCTGCTGGCGCTGGGTGTGAGCCTCTGCCTCGCCGCGGGCCTCGTGGAGTGGGGCCTCGTCCGGCCGTTCATCCTCCAGCGGTGACGCGAAGGTCTCCTGGAGCGCAACCGACGATGCGTGCGGGGGGTGAGCGCCCTGTTGTGTGGCGGCGCGTGATCGGTTTACGCTGGGCCCGCCCACGGGGCAGGAGGTGAGTCATGGATCACGGTTTCACGGGCACCACGGACCATCCCGAGATCGACGCGCTGCTGGAGGAGCACAGGGAGGCGAAGAGGCTCCTCTCCGTCGTCGAGGGGCGCCTCGGCGTCGGCGGGACGCCGGCGAGCGAGTGGGCGTCGGGGGTAGCCGCGGCGCTGGTTCCGCTCATGGAGAACCTGCGCATGCACTTCGCGAGCGAGGAGCGCGGGTGCCTCCACACGGAGGTCCCGGTCATGGCGCCGCACCTCGCGACCCACTGTGCGCGCCTGCTGGAGGAGCACGCGCAGATCCTGCAAGGCTTCGAGCGGTCCCTGGAGCGCCTGCGCCTGCTGGCCGAGGAGCACATCGGCGACGCGAAGGCGGTCTCCAAGCGGGTCCGCATGGTCATCGCTACCTTGCGGCGCCACGAGGCGGAAGAGAACGAGCTCCTGATGAACGCCTTCTGGGAGGACCTCGGAGCAAAGGACTGACGCCGGACCGGAGGGCCTCGTCGGCCCCCCCAAGGGAAACGCCGCTCAGTTCTTCCCGCACAGCTCCAGGGGGGCCCCGTAGGACGGCGGCTTGTAGGTCGCGCCGCCGTTCGAGAGCACGTCGTAGCCGTTGATGCCCGTCGAGGACGTCACATCCAGCGTGACGCAGAAGTCCTTGACGAAGGGGCCCACCACGGCGCCATCCGTACAGCACGGTGACCACGTCCAGGCGAGGGAGCCCGAGCCCGTCGTCGTGTTGA
The DNA here is from genome assembly GCA_045863395.1 of Myxococcales bacterium. Lineage (GTDB taxonomy): Bacteria > Myxococcota_A > UBA9042 > JABWCM01 > BTVJ01 > BTVJ01. Next base: position 51,118 of record BTVJ01000038.1, on the reverse strand, counting down.
GGGTCCACGGGTCGTTGGTCGCGTTGGGGTCGTCATAGACCTGGACGCCCGCCCCGACGGCGCCGCTGATCGTCAGCTTGACGTCCCCCCCGCTGCCGTCGTTCGGCTTGTCGTGGATGATGAACAGGGACGTGCTCCCCGACGGCTCCTTGTGGAAGAAGACCACCGTCCGGTTCGTGACCTCCAGGCCCGTGTTGGCGCTGGACCCCGCCGGCGTGTTGTAGGCGTAGTAGGCAACCGAGGTCTTGCCGCTGGTGAGGGCGTTGATCGCCGTCCCGTTGGCCGTATGGCACATGGTCATCGGGTTGCAGTCGTTGTCCTTCCCGTCGCCGCAGACCTCCGCCGCGCCGTGGTAGACCGCCTTGTCCAGCGGGGCGCAGTCGGTGACGTCCGGGTCCCCGTCGTTGTCGTCGTCCGGGTCCACGCAGTTGGCGAGCGCGTCGCCGTCGGTGTTGGGGAAGCCCTCGTCCGCAGCCCCGTCGCAGTCGTCGTCGAGACCGTTGCATGCCTCCGGCTGCGTGTGCCCGATGGCGGGGTTCTTTGGAGCGCAGTCCGTCGCGTCCGGGTCCCCGTCGTTGTCGTCGTCCGGGTCACAGGCGTCGCCCAGGGCGTCCCCGTCCGTGTTGAGCTGGTCCGGGTTGGGCATCAGGGGGCAGTTGTCCGCTGCGTCCGGCACGCCGTCATTGTCGTCGTCCGGGTCCACGCAGTCCGCGAGCCCGTCCTGGTCCGTGTCCGGGAAGCCGTCGTCCACCGCGCCGTCGCAGTCGTCGTCCACCCCGTTGCACTGCTCGGGCTTGAGATGGCCGATGGCCGGGTTCTTCGGCGCGCAGTCCGTCGCGTCCGGGTCCCCGTCGTTGTCGTCGTCCGGGTCGCAGGCGTCCCCGAGAGCGTCGCCGTCGTTGTTGGCCTGGCTGGGGTTCTGGACCAGCGGGCAGTTGTCGGCCCCGTCCGGCACACCGTCGTTGTCGTCGTCCTCGTCCTGGCAGTCCGCGAGGCCGTCCTGGTCGGTGTCGGAGAAGGGCCCATCCACCACACCGGAGCAGTCGTCGTCGATGCCGTTGCACAGCTCTGCGGCGCCGTGGTGGATCGCCGGGTTCTTGGGCGCGCAGTCCGTCACGTCCGGATCCCCGTCGTTGTCGTCGTCCGGGTCGCAGGCGTCCCCCAGGGCGTCGCCGTCCGCGTTGCTCTGGTCCGGGTTCGGCACCAGCGGGCAGTTGTCCGTCGCGTCGGGGACTCCGTCCCCGTCGTCGTCGGGGGCAAGGCAGTCCGGGACGCCGTCTTGGTCGGTGTCCGAGAAGCCCTCGTCCGCCGCTCCGTCGCAGTCGTTGTCGATGCCGTCGCAGAGCTCCGGTGCGCCATGGTAGGCGAGCGGAGAGAAGGGCAGGCAGTCCGTGGCGTCCGGGTCCCCATCGTTGTCGTCGTCCGGGTCGCACGCGTCGCCCAGCAGGTCATTGTCGGCGTTGGACTGGCTCGGGTTCGGCACCAACTGGCAGTTGTCGATGGCGTCCGGGACCCCGTCGTCGTCGTCGTCCACGTCCACGCAGTCCGCACGGTCATCGCCGTCGGTGTTCGGGAAGCCCTCGTCGACGAGCCCGTCGCAGTCGTTGTCCAGGCCGTCGCAGGTCTCCTGGGCCTTGGCACCTACCTTCGGGTCCAGAGGGGCGCAGTCGGTGCCGTCCGGGTCCCCGTCGTTGTCGTCGTCCGGGTCGCAGGCGTCCCCGAACAGGTCGCCGTCCGCGTTCTCTTGATCCGGGTTGGCCAGGAGCGAGCAGTTGTCCTGACCATCAGGGATGCCGTCGTCGTCGTCGTCGCCGTCCACGCAGTTTGCGGTCCCGTCCTGGTCGGTGTCCGGGAAGCCCTCGTCCACGGCGCCGTCGCAGTCGTTGTCGATGCCGTCGCAGGCCTCCGGCGCCTGCGACGAGATCGCAGGGTTCAGCGGGCTGCAGTCGGTGGCGTCCGGGTCGTCGTCGTTGTCGTCGTCCGGGTCACACGCATCACCCAAGAGGTCCGAATCCGAGTTCTTCTGGCCCGGATTCGGCAGCTTCGGGCAGTTGTCCTGCCCGTCGGGCACCCCGTCACCGTCGTCGTCCTCGTCCACGCAGTCCGCCACGCCGTCGCCGTCAAGGTCGGGGAAGCCCTCGTCGACCTGGCCGTCGCAGTCCTCGTCCTGGCCGTTGCAGCTCTCCGGAGCGCCGTGGTGGATGGCGGCGATGGTCGGAGCGCAGTCGGTGCCGTCCGGGTCCCCGTCGTTGTCGTCGTCCGGGTCGCAGGCGTCCCCGAGGAGGTCGCTGTCCGAGTTCTCCTGGCCGGGGTTGGTCACCTCCGGGCAGTTGTCCTGGAAGTCCGGCACCCCGTCCCCATCGGCGTCCTTGTCGACGCAGTCGGTCAGCCCATCCACGTCGGAGTCCGGGAAGCCCTCGTCGACGTTGCCGTCGCAGTTGTTGTCGACCCCGTCGCACAGCTCCGTGGCCGCAGCCGAGATCAGGGGGTTCTTGGGGGCGCAGTCCGTCTCGTCCGGGTCGCCGTCGTTGTCGTCGTCCAGGTCCACGCAGTCGGCGAGCTGGTCCTTGTCGGTGTCTGGAGAGCCCTCGTCGATGAGGCCGTTGCAGTTGTCGTCCTGCCCGTTGCACACCTCTGTCGCGCCGTGGAAGGCATTCGGGTCCTTCGGCTGGCAGTCCGTGACGTCCTCGTCGCCGTCGCCGTCGTCGTCCGTGTCCACGCAGTCCGCGTCGCCATCCCCGTCCGTGTCCTTGTGGCCCTCGTCCACGAGGCCGTCGCAGTCGTCGTCCTCTCCGTTGCACACATCGGGCTGGGTCGGGCCCTTGGTCGGGTCGCCGGGGGCGCAGTCCGTCTCGTCCGGGTCCCCGTCGCCGTCGTCGTCCAGGTCGGCGCAGTCCGCGACGCCGTCCTTGTCCAGGTCGGGTGAGCCCTCGTCCACCTCGCCGTCGCAGTCGTCATCCAGGCCGTTGCAGACCTCGACCTGGGCGAGGTCCCCCGCGCACACCTCTGCCGCTCCATCCGGGGTGCAGGCCCAGGTGCCCGTGGCGCACAGGTCCGCGTCCTCGGTGTCGCAGGGGAGGCCGAGCTTCGGGAAGGTCTCGTCGGTCTCGCCGTTGCAGTCGTCGTCCAGGCCGTTGCACAGCTCCGGCGCCGGGGTGTCGCCCTGGCAGGCGATTCCCTCCCCATCGCACGTCCACGTGCCGTTGGGGCAGGTGTCCGCGTCGTCGCCGTCACAGGAGGTGCCCTTCTCGGGCCACAGCTCGTCGGTCTCGCCGTTGCAGTCGTCGTCCTTGCCGTTGCACAGCTCGGGCGTGGGCTCGTCGCCCTTGCAGGCGAGCCCGGCCAGGTCGCCGGCGCACGCCCAGGTGCCGTTCTCGCAGGTGTCCTCGTCGTCCCCGTCGCAGGGGGCGCCCTTCTCGGGCCAGAGCTCGTCCGCCTGCCCGTCGCAGTCGTTGTCGAGGCCGTCGCAGATCTCGGGCGTGGGCGGCTTCGCGTCGCACTCCGTCCAGCCGCTCGGGCCGTCGCAGGTGCGCATGCCGAAGCAGGTGCCCAGGTTGCTCGCCACGGAGCAGGGCTCGCTCGTGCCATCCACCTCCGGCGTGCAGACGCAGGAGCCGGTCCGCGGGCCACAGTAGCCCACTCCCTTGTCGTCGGGGAGGCACGCGAAGTCCGCGGGACAGTCCTCGTCGAGATCGCACGAGGTGGTGCAGAAGGTACCCGAGGCGCCGACGACGCGGCACTTGTCGTCCTTGGCGCCGCACTCCAGGTCGTTCCCGCAGGGCTTGCAGAGGTCCTTGTCGGTCGGCACGCAGGCGAAGGTCACGTCGGGGGGCGTGCCTGCGATCTGCTGGCAGGCCCACCCCTTGGGGCAGGTCTCGACGCACACGATGGTGCACACCTTCCCGTCGTAGCTCTCGACGCAGAGGCCGCTCTCGCAGTCGGCCGTCTCGCCGCAGGGGGCGCCGAAGCCGCCGGTGGTGGCGTCGGCGCCGTCTGCGATGTCCTCGACGCCCGCATCGACCGCCGGCGCACCCACGTCCGGGCCGGCGGTGTCGGCCTCCCCTCGGGCCGTGTCGCCGGGGGCGATGCCCGGCACGGCGTCGGCGTCCGCCTCGCCGGAGCCGGAGGTGGTGGACTCGGCACATGCGGCGAGCAGCAGGAGCGCGAGGGAGAAGCCGCGAAACCTCATGGGGTCCTCCGAAGGGAGCGCGTTCTTTGGTGCACGGATGATAGCCGCGAGGGGGCGGTGGCGCAAAGGGCCCACGAGTCGGGCGATCATCCGCTCTGCCCTGGGGCGGCGTCCGGTTTCGCTTGCCCGACACGGCTCATGCCGTACAATCGCCGCTCCCCACACGGGGACCAACCACACGAGGAGCGCACGTGACGACGACCTCAGCCGCCGGACCACCGCCCCACGAGCCCTGGCCCATCCCAGACCCGTCGGTCCCGCAGCTCACGGTGCGTGCGATCATGACGGGGATGGTGCTCGGGGCGACGCTTTCGCTCTGCAACATCTACGCGGGTCTCAAGATCGGCTGGGGCTTCAACATGTCGATCACTGCGGCCCTGCTGAGCTACGGCTTCTGGCAGGCGCTGCACTTCGGGGCGGGCCTCCGCTCGTGGAACATCCTGGAGAACAACGTCAACCAGACGGCCGCGTCGGCGGCCGCGTCCATCTCGTCGGCGGGCCTCGTCGCGCCCATCCCAGCCTGGACCATCCTCACCGGAGAGACCCTGAGCTGGACGGCCCTCGTGATCTGGACCTTCTCCGTGTCCCTGGTGGGCATCGCGGTCGCCGTCGCGCTGCGGCGCCAGATGCTGCTGGTCGACGAGCTGCCCTTCCCGGGCGGCATCGCCACCGGCGAGACCCTCAAGGAGATGTACGCCAAGGGCAAGGAGGCCATGGCGCGGGTCTACACGCTGCTCTCCGGCGCGGCGGTGGGGGTCGCGCTCAAGATCTCGGTGACGGTGTGGAGCCTGCCCAAGCTCTCTGTTCCCGTGAGCTTCAAGGCCGGGTCCGTCACGGTCACCCCGATGAACCTCGGCCTGGCCCTGGACCCGAGCGTGCTGATGGTCGGCCTGGGCGCGCTCATCGGCATGCGCGCATGCTGGTCGCTGCTCCTGGGCGCGCTGGTGACGTGGGGCGTGCTCGCCCCCGACCTGCTCGCCCGCGGCTGGGCGCAGCCCGGCAAGCCCGAAGCCGAGTGGTTCGGCTCCATCGTCGGGTGGCTCGTGTGGCCGGGCGTGGTCCTGCTGGTCACGTCGTCGCTGACCTCGTTCCTGTTCTCGTGGCGCTCGGTGGTGCGCGCGCTGACCGGGGGGCGAGGGGGCGGCTCCTCCGCCGAGGACCATGACGTCCCTCGCCAGTGGCTGGGCGCCGGCATCATCGTGGCGCTCGTGTTCTCCGTGGTCTGCCAGATGGCGTTCTTCAGCATCTCGCCCCTCGTCGCGACCCTCGGGGTGATCCTGACCTTCGTGCTCGCGCTCGTGGCCGCGCGCGTATCCGGAGAGACCGGCGTGACCCCCGTCGGCGCCATGGGCAAGGTGACCCAGCTCACCTTCGGCGCCATCTCCCCGGGCAACGTGACCGACAACCTGATGACCGCCAACGTCACCGGGGGAGCGGCCAGCCAGTGCGCCGACCTGCTCCACGACATGAAGACCGGCCTGATGATCGGGGCCTCTCCCCGCTACCAGGCCATCGCCCAGGTGGCGGGGTGCCTCGCGGGGGCGCTGGCGGGCTCGGCCGCGTACCTGCTCTTGATCCCCGACCCGCAGGGGATGCTGCTGACCCCCGAGTGGGCGGCCCCGGCCGTGCTCCAGTGGAAGGCCGTCGCCGAGGTGCTCACCAAGGGCTTCTCGCACCTGCCGCCCGGCGTGGGCATGGCCATGGTGTGGGGCGCGGGCCTCGGCATCGGCCTCGCCGTGCTGGAGAAGGTCGTCCCCCCGAAGGTGAGGGCGTGGGTCCCGAGCCCGGCCGCCCTGGGGCTGGCCATCGTCGTTCCCGCTCACAACTCCATCTCCATCTTCCTCGGCGGCCTGCTCGCGCTGATCGCCTTCCGCGTCCATGCCTCGTGGGCGCAGCGCTTCGTGGTGGTGTTGGCGGCGGGGCTCATCGCGGGCGAGAGCCTGACGGGCATCGGCGTGGCGCTTCAGAAGATGCTGGCGGGGTGATCAGGGGCGCGCGTGCGCCCGGATGCGGTCGATGATCACGCTCAGCGCGATGTCCAGGTTGCCGCCGTTGCCCTCGGGGATGATCAGGTCGGCCCACCGCTTGGACGGCTCCACGAACTCCAGGTGCATCGGGCGGACCGTCGCGTAGTACTGCTTGCGCACGGACTCGAAGGACCGCCCCCGCGACTCCATGTCGCGCCGGATGCGACGCAGCACGCGGATGTCGGCGTCGGTGTCCACATACAGCTTGATGTCCATGGGCTCCCTGAGGCGGGGGTCCACGAAGATCAGGATGCCCTCCACGAGGATCACGGGCCGCGGCTCGACGTGGCGCGCCTCCTCGGCGCGGCGGTGGGTCACGAAGTCGTAGACGGGCATCTCGACGGCGCGACCGGCGCGCAGCTCGTGGATGTGGTGCAGCAGCAGGTCGTTGTCGAGCGAGTCCGGGTGGTCGTAGTTGACCCGGGCGCGCTCGGCCTGCGAAAGATCGGGGCGATCTTTGTAGTAGGCGTCGTGCTGGAGGGTGCAGATGGAGCGGGCCGGAGCCGCCTCCATCAGCCGCCGGGCGATGGTGCTCTTGCCGGCCCCCGTGCCGCCCGCGATACCGATGACGAATGGCGTGCTCACGGGAGAGGACGTGTAGCGCAGGAGGGTGGCGTGGCGCAACGGGAATCGGCGCTGGCGGTGACGGTCAGCGTCCCCGCGACTCCTTGAGGAGCGCCTCCAGGGACGCCTTGTCCCAGCCCTTCCCTCGCCCAGTCCGTGCAGGGCACGGAACTCTGGACGATCCCACCGGAGTTCCCGCTACCCGAATGGATGATCGAGGCCACATCTTCTCTGCATCACTCCATCGTCGCCGGGATGGTGAGCAGGACCTCGCTCTCGTCGAGCACCCGCCAGACCGGGTCCGCGCCTGCGAGGCTGCGGGTCTCTCGCAGGATGATTGGTACGCCGTCGCCCTGGGCCTCCATGAAGTACCCGCGGCCGCTCCCCTGCCCCTCCACGCCGACCGGGAGCTTGACCATGATCGACTTGACGGCCTCGTTTCGCGTCGACTGGCGCAGCGCGATGCTGTCAACGGAGAGCGTGTTCGGCAGGGCACCCGGAGAGTAGAGTTCCAGGCGGTCATCGAACAGGAACAAGCGGATCCGTGAACCGTAGACCGAGTAGTCCCGGTGGACCACGGCGTTGACGATCGCCTCGAAGAGGGCCCGCGGCGAGAACTGGGGCACCTCCTCCCGCGGCGGGCCCTCCCGCACGAACACCCTGCTGTTGCGCCGCGCGAAGGCGTAGAGCGCGAGGATCTGCTGATCCAGGGATCCCGTCACGTCGGCCGCGTCGACCTGGTTGTTGGAGTCCTGGTGGACGCCTCGGAAGCGGACCGCGCGTGCCGACGCCCCGGGGAGCCAGGCATCGGGGCGCGTGGAGCACAGCAGGGCGCCCGCGACCGTGATGCGCTCTTGCCCCTCGAAGATCGTCAGGACCTTCCGCTCGTGCAGGGTCCGTACCGGGTCCTCGACGGTCGGATCGCACAGTCGCTCCCAGAGCGCCGGGTCCAGATCCGCAAGCCGGGAGTCGGGGACGGCCTGCTCGTCGAACCGGATGAGGCGTGCCTGGCTTCGCTGCTGGAACAGCCGCGCCAGCACCTCGGGAGGCATCCGGCGCTTGCTGCTCCCGATACGGTGCAGGTAGCCGCCCGGGCTCTCATGGACGAACAGGCTCCGCGGGACCTCGATCTTCAGGATGGCTCGCGGCGTGCCAAGGATGTCGGGGAGCTCCATCCGCAGGATGTGGACGCGGAGCGGCGGCTTCACGCTGTCGTTGCACAGCTCGCGGACGAAGGCCTCGACGATGTCCAGCGCCTCGACAGGGATCCCCAGGATGTCGCGGGTCTTGTCGTCCACGCCGAGGAGGCACACGCAGTCCGCCGTGTTGGCCATGGCGGCGAGCTCGTCGGCCAGGTCGTCGCGCCGAGGTCCGACGACCTTCGCGCCGCTCGTCGAGAGCGCCTTCAGCTCGAGGGCGTTGTCCTCGCCAAGGCGGATCTTGTCCAGCAGCTCCTCACGGGAGTCGAACATCGCCGCCCCCTTGCGCGATGCGACGGTAGCGCTCGCGAAATGCCTCGGCGCCGCCCTCCATCACCCGGCAGACCTCGTCCCGCACCGCCTGCTCCTGCAGACCGCCCATCGCCACACACGCCGTCTGTCCAGACTGCACGTCCAGCGCCACGACCAGCTCCGCATCGCCGTTGACCACGATGTTCGCGTTGTGCGTGACGACGATCAGTTGCCGCCGTGTCTTGAGCTGCCTCAACTGCTGCACGATCAGGTCGTACACCAGGTGGTTGTCCAGGTCGTCCTCCGGCTGGTCGAGGATGATGGGCTCGACCCCGTGGGACAGCAGAAACGCGAGCAGCGCCGCCGAGCGCTGGCCCGGCGAGCCCTGCTCGATGGGACGGAAGCCCGAGGCATTGCCGGCCCTGAACGAGACGACCAGCGTGTCCTTCGGGAACCAGGTGTCGAGGCGATCCATCTGCTCGGGGGGGCGGCCCTCGAGGTGCTTCGCGAACCGGCTGTCCGCGGCCTTCGCCGTCCCTGACCGGATGCCGTGGAGCCTTGCTTTCAGCGCGTCGAGCCGACCACACAGATCGTCAGTGAGTTCCCGCCGTCGCGCGGGGGTCGCACGCTCGAAGTCCGTGAGATACGGTCCGCACAGGTCACCTATCAGTGTGCCGGGCTCCCCGGGGTCACCGAGGTCCTTCTGGAATGCCTCGTCCTCGCGGCCCAGGAGGCGCCGCAGCTCAGCCTTCGCTCCATCCAGCGCCCCCATGGGCATGATGTCGATTCGGACGAGCGGGTTGGCCTTCAACACGTCCGCGACAAACTTGGACCGGCGATCACTGACCTCCGCCCGGAGCCGCCGCAGCGAGTCGAGGCACGCGCGAGACTGGGCCTGGAGGTCGGCCATGGTCGCCCGCTTGCCCGCGAAGGTAGACAGCTTCTCCTCAAGGAGCTGTCGGCGCTGCACGAGCCTCCCGTATTCGCTGGGATCGCCGCCTCCCGCCGCTTCCAGATCCTCGATGAGCTTGTCGTAGGCTGCCTCGGCCTCTCGCGCAGCAGTGGTCCACGGAGAGGCTGATCGCGTCTCAGGCCAGGACGCGCGTAGGACCTCGGCCCTCTCCGCGAGGACCCTGGCCTCCTGTTGCAGCTCGCTCATCCGCTCCTTGACCTCCGAGGCGGCGCGAAGGAGCGCTGCATCGACGGGATCACTGGGATCGAACGACGAGTCGTCCAGCGCCCCCACTGTTGCGGCGTCAGCCAGCTCGCTCAAGCGATCAGTTGCCGTTCCGAGGGCCATCTGCCACCGGTCCACGACGGACCCCTGCCGCCGCCTGAGCTGCCAGCGCCGCAGAAGGTCGGCGTGTCCGGCGCTCTCGAACACCGCGAGGCGGCGCCTCACGTCGTCCAGCTCCCCTTGCAGCCGCGGCTCGTCGGACAGCGATGACTCGATCTCGCGGGCCCGTGCACGCAGCGTCAGGAAGCGCGTCTCTTCGGCCTTCCATTGATCGACGAGGTTCGCATGTCCCACTTCGGGCGCCTCGTCGATGATGCGGAGGAGCGCCTCGGGATCCCGGGTGAGCTCGAACACCTGCTTCTGGCTGTAGATTCGCACGGGAAAGCGAGACCTCACGTCGCCCGGTCTCGCCACCCAACCACCCGACCCCATCTCTTCGATGGGTGGGTCATCGCCCTTCAAGTCCCACCGCACCCGGAACTGCGCGTCGTCCTTTCGATAGAGGACCGTCACCTGGGTGTCCGGCGTGAGGATCCCCCCGGTGCCGCGCCGGTCGTAGGCGCGCATCATGTCGTCCCAGCCTCCGCGGAGGGTCTCGGGGAGCTCGTCCTGGCGTCGCAGCGCCGCTCGAAGCAGCTCCACCACGGAGGACTTGCCGGTCCCCCGACCACCGATGATCGCGTTGAACCACGGGTTGAAGCGGACCTCGAACGGAGCTCTCCTCCCCATATAGCGAGCGCCAGCGACGGTGATGCTCTCGATGACGAGGGGGGCGTGCTCGTTGGGGTTCGGGGTCTCGAGAGGATCCCGCGTGCTCAGCGACCTGTCGCGAAGCGCCAGGCGCAGCCCCTCGAGAGTGGGGCTCGTCATCTTGATCCAGGTCGACGATTGGCCGATGTGCTCCGGCGTGTGGGCGTCCGACGACTGAACGAGGCAGAGGGGGCCCGACTCGGGGACGTAGTCGAGCATCGATCCGTCGACGTACCGCAACGACGCGGACTCCCTGCTCTTGACCTCCACGGCGGCCAGGTGCGGGCTCCGCAGGATGCGCATCAGGTCCTGGCCGTTGCGGATCTCGTGCAGCACGCCCTTTTCGGCGTCAGCGTGGGCGAGGATGACCAGCCCGTGCAGACGGTGTATCTCGGCCATCGCGTCGAGCACCGACCTCGGTGAGATGGCCTCGCGCATGCCGAACTCGGGCGTCGGGATGCCGCAGCTCGCCAGGAGGGACACGACCTCGTCGCGACCTCGTAAGGGATCGAAAAGCGCGAGCATGTGGACCCCCGGCGAGACCGTCAGCTCGACCCCCGGGAACACGGTCAAGCCCGATCCTGCCGCAGCTCGCACCTTGTCGATGCCGTCGCCGGTGTTGTGATCCGTGATCGCCACCACGGAGATGCCTGCAGCCCGGACGCCCTCGACCCAGCGCTCGTATGTCGCGGTCTCGCGCTTGCTGAAGTCGTAGGAGGCCGGCGTGTGGACGTGCAGGTCGCAGCGCCACCAGCGCGCGCCGGGCCAAGTCCAGGCAGTCCGGGTCATTCGTCCTCCTCTGGACCATGCTGACCCCGCCAGCGCCGGCGGTGACGGTCAGCGCCCCCGCGACTCCTTGAGGAGCCCCTCCAGGGTCGCCTTGTCCCAGCCCTTCCCGCCCAGGTAGGGGCGGCCGTTGAGCACGACGCCCGGGGGCGTCGCGACGCCCGCCTTGCGTGCCTCCGCGGCGTCGGCCCGGAGGGCGTCGAGCACCGCCTGGTCCCGCATGGCGCCGCGCAGGTCCGCCGGGTCCAGGCCCGCCTTCTGGAAGGCGTCCGTGACGGTCCGAAGGCTCGGGTCCGCTCCCTTGGCGATGGCGGCCAGCGCGACCCACGCCTTCGGGGCGTCCTTGCGGAGCGCCGCGACGAGCATCTGCCCGACCGGAGAGGCGCGGCGCCCGTCCACCGATTGGGCGTGGCGGACGAGCAGCCGCATGGTCCCGCCGTTGGACTCCTGGAGGGCGAGCAGCGAGGACACCGCCTGGAGGGACTCGGCGTTACCCAGGTCCACGAAGGCGATGGCCAGGTCCTTGGCCTTGTCGGGGCCGAGGGCCGGCCCGTCCGCCGAGAGGCCGGTCACCGGGGCGGCCAGGCCGGCGCCGTCCCGCCTCGGGGGAGCGGCCACGGCGGGGCCGCCGGCGAGGGCCTTGTCGATGACCGCCTGGAAGGCGGGGAAGGGCTGGGCGCCGTTCACCTTGATGCCGTTGATGAAGGACGCGGGCGTGCCGGTCGCCCCGACCTTGCTCGCCAGCGCCTGGTCCTTCTTCACGGCCTCGGCGAACTGGTTCGAGTCGAGGGCCGCCCTGAACTTCGCCATGTCCAGGCCGAGCTGCTCGGCGTAGCGCTCCAGGTCCGGGCGCTCCAGGGCCTTCTGGTTGGCGAACAGCAGGTCGTGGTACTCCCAGAACTTGCCCTGGGCGTTGGCGGCGAGCGAGGCCTCCGCCGCGAGCTGGGCCTTCTTGTGGAACGGCAGCGGCTGCTGCTTGAACACGAAGCGCACCTTGTCGCCGTAGGTCTCCTCGATCTGCTTGTAGGTCGGCCCGATGCGTGAGCAGAAGGGGCACTCGAAGTCGCTGAACAGCACGATGGTCACAGGCGCGTCGGCCTTGCCGTGGACGGGATCGTCGTCCTCGACGGGGACGTCTACCGGGCCCGTGGGCTGGGGTGGCTGCGCTGGACGCTCGCCGCGGCCGCCCCGGTCTCCGCCTTGCGCCACCTGGGCAGAGCCGGTCACGGGCTTGCCATCGATGATCCAGTCGACGAACGACTGCCCTGCGTTGCGTCCCGCCAGCACCCGGTGCAGGTCCTCCTGCTTCGTCCCCTTGGCCAGCTCCGCGTTGGCCGCTGCGAGGGCCGCGTCGACCTCGGTCTTGAACGCCGGGTAGGGCTGCGCGCCGCTCAGCTTCTTGCCGTTGATGAAGAACGCGGGCGTCCCGCCGGCCCCGAGCGTAACGACGGCCTTCTGGTTGTGCAGGATCAGGTCCTGGATCTCCTGGGAGGCGCGGTCCGCGTTGAAGCGGGCCAGGTCGAGGCCCAGCTCCTGGGCGTAGGCCACGTACGACTCCTCGCTCAGGTTCTTGCGCTCGAAGAGGAGCCGCCCGTACTCCCAGAACTTGCCCTGCTTGTGGGCGGCCATGGACGCCTTGGCCGCGGGCATCGCCTTCTGGTGGAAGCCGAGGGGGTTGTGCACGAACACGATGCGCACGTCGTTCGGGTACTCGGCCTTGAGCTGGTCCATGGTGGGCCAGACCTTGCCGCAGAAGGGACACTCGAAGTCGGATGACTCGACGATGGTCACCTTGGCGTTGGCCGGCCCCATGGACGGGGCGGCGGCGAGGGACAGCGGGGCGCCCGCGCCAGTCACCGCGACGGCCTGAGGTGTCCCCTTGTAGACATACTCGTACTCGATGGGGCGCTCGCCCGCCTTCTGGCAGGCGACCAGTGTGCCCACCAGGGCGACGGCGACCAGGGCTCGCGCCGTGACTCTGCTCATGCTCTCCTCCTCACTGCCCACCGCGACGGGCGCGGCTTCCATGCCCCGTCGATGCAGGGGGCGACAACGTGCTCACAACGTGCGCAGCGGCTCAACACCGCCGATGAACAGAAGCTTCCAGGCGGTCCCGGTGCGGACCAGGAGCAGGAAGCGCTGCATACCATGGTGGTCGCGGAACCGGAAGAGCGCCTCCCCGTGCTTGGCGTGATAGGGCAGCTCCGGCTCGTTGTCCGGCAGATTCCCCGCCTCCAGGCGCTCGACGGTGGTGGCGACGGTGGCGGCGAAGGCCTCCGGCGGCATGCCCTTCGGACGCAGCGCCGCGCTCGGCACCAGCGGGACCAGGGCGCCGACCCGCCGCGCCGTCGACCCGAGCTCGCTGCACTTGAACACCCCGATGCGGCAGCGCCGGTGGGACCAGTACACCGTGTCCATCACCGTCGCCAGGTCGCCGTCCCGGTAGGCCGCCTCCAGGATCGCCGCGGCGAAGTCCGCGCTGTCCACCGCGTCGATGACCTTCGGGGTGCGCAGGATCTCTGCCAGGATGCCGTCGGGGGGCGCCTCGCCCGGCTTCGGCAGGGGCGAGGGGCGCAGCACCACGGCCTCGCCGGACGCGTCCCCGGCGTTGGAGGCGCGCCCGCCGCCACATCCGACCACGGTCGCCACCAGGATCACCGCTGCGGCACGCACGCACATCTCTTCCTCCGGGTGGGGGACCTTAGCGCAACTGCATCGCCTGCGCCAGTCGCCGGGGTTGACACGCGCCGGCAGGCTCTCGTAAGGTACGCGGCCGGCGCACGGCGCTGGCTCCGCGCTCGCGAGGTCGCGAGCGCTGGTCGCTCGGGCCGTTAGCTCAGTTGGTAGAGCACCGGACTTTTAATCCGATGGTCGCTGGTTCGACTCCAGCACGGCTCACTCAGGTCCCCATCGTCTAGTCAGGCCCAGGACACCGGCCTTTCACGCCGGCGACAGGGGTTCAAATCCCCTTGGGGACACCATTTTTTCTTGGCCCATGAGGGCGCCTCGCGGCCCTCATCTCTTCACCGCGTACACGAAGCTGGCCTTGGGGTAGCGGAGCACCCGCTCCGTGATCAGGCCGGCGCGGATCGCCGCCAGGCCGCCCTCGCTGGTGTGACGCGCAATGAGCGCGTCGGCCGCCTCCCGGTCGCCGGACGCCTTGATGCGGCCGACCTCCGCGAGCAGCGCGTCGACGGCCGCCGGCATCTTCGCGAAGTCCACGGTGAAGCGCCCCGGGTCCGGCCCCTCGCCCCCCTCGACGAAGGCCAGGGCGCCCGCGCGCTGGAGCTCGCCGAGCAGGATCGCCGCGAGCTGGGAGTAGGTCTTCGGCTGCCCCGTCGGCGTCCACATGCCCCGGGCCACGTGCCCGAAGGCCCAACTGATGGTGCTCACCCAACCCTGCCGCACCTGTTGGGGGGTCAAGGTGCCCTTCTCTCCGAGGTACTTCATGAGGAACAGCGAGCCCGCCTGGGCCTTGAGCTCCTCCAGGATGGCGTCGACGCGCCCGCCGAAGTGTTCCTCGGGGCGCTTGCCGTCGATGGTGGTCCCGCCATAGGGGCCGAGGTTGTGGGTCGCCTCGTGCAGCACCGTGTCGAGCTGGGCCATGGCCGGGTCCCCTGCGAGGGCGGCCACGTCCGGCACCAACAGGGACGCGGCCTGGCGGCGGGCCGTTTCGAGTGAGTCCGCGTCCGTGTAGAGGTTGACCATGGCGACGGTGCGGCCGCGCCCCTCCTCGGCCACCTTGCCGAAGTTGGGCAGCGACTGGCCGACCGTCGCGCCGAGGCCGCTCCGGCTGTCGCCGGCGTTGATCACGACGTTGATGAACTCCGGCAGGTGGAACTGGACGTCCCGCGCCGCGTAGGGGGGGCCGATGATCGCGGCGATGCGCTGCTCCATCTCGGTCCGCAGGGTGACGAGGCGCTCCTCCCACGCCAGGGCGCCCTCGTCGACCCGGGCGAGGGAGAGGTGGAAGCCCGCCTTGAGCTGGCACGGCTCGAAGTAGGTCTCGTCGGGCCCGACGCGGACGTACCACCGGCTGTTGCGGGCGCTCATGCGGGACCACGCCTCGTCCGCCGGCTCCCACTGGTTGGTCTCGAAGCCGGCGGCCGCCGCGAGCAGGTAGGCGCGCAGGGCCGCCTCGTCCTTCGGGTCCGCCGCCTCCGCCGCCGCCCGCAGCGCCTTGGCGGTCTTGGCCATCAGGTCGCCGTAGACCTCGGTGTAGGGGACCGCGACCAGGGCGCCGTCGCGGCGGCGGACGACCGTGAAGGGGTCCATGAGGGCGCTGGCATTGGGCTCCTTGGCCAGCGCGTCGCAGAAGGCCTTGTCGACCACCACGTCGTCCGGGTAGGCGAAGGAGCGAGCCTCGGGGAAGTCGGGCAGCGCGTTGCAGAAGGGGTCGGCCTCGGTCTCGGGGGCCTCGCACCAGGGGCCGTGGTTCCTGTGGAACAGGGCCCGGCTCGCCGGGTCGTCGGCAGCGACGCGCTCCAGGAGGCCAGCGGCGCCGATCTGCACAGCGTAGAGCGCGTCGATGAGCCTCGCCACCTCCAGCAGGTGGCCCATGACGGCGCGATCTTCTCTGGTTGCGGCGCTCAGGTCCGTCTCGACGAGGGTCGGGCGCCCCTGCGCCAGCTCCCGGGCCACGGCCTCACGGCGGCGCAGCTCCACGAGGCGGCGGTACGCGCTCTCGAAGGCGGCCGTGAAGGCGCCGGCGCCCACCCATTGGCTGAGTGAGGCGTCCCCGATGGCGACGAGCTCGTCCGGGTCCACCTGCCCTGTCGACGCGGCGTCGACCTTCCAGAACAGGGGCACGCCGGCGGCCGCGGCCAGGCGGTTGAAGTCGGCGCGGTCGAGCGCCGGCAGGCCATAGAGGGTCGAGGCGGCGGCGGGAGTCGTGACGAAGAGCACGAGCAAGGTCGCGATGCGCATGGGGACCTCCGTGTGGGGTCGCGACTCTAGCCAATGGGACGGGCGACGTCGAGCCGTTGCGCCTGCGCCGCGCCTCGCGTAGTGTGCGGCCCGAGCTGGCAGGGGCACCGTGGGAACCGACGACACCTTCGCGCTGCTGCTCGTCAAGGCGGCGACCCTGGCGGTCGTCGGCGTGGCGGGGGGCTTCATCAACACGGTGGCGGGAGGCGCGAGCCTGCTGTGCATGCCGGTGCTCGCCTGGCTGGGCCTCCCGGCCAACGCGGCCAACGCCACCAACAACCTCGCGACGACCGCCCAGTCCCTGTTCAGCGCCGCGTCCTTCGCGCGGCGTGGCTTCCGCGACCTGCGACTCGTCGCCATCCTGGCGCTTCCTGCGGTCGCTGGAGCCGTCCTGGGGTCATGGTTCGTCGTGGAGCTCCCCGAACGGGCTTTCTCGCGCATCGTCGGCCTGCTGATGCTCGGGACGCTCGTTCTCGTGCTCAAGAAGCCGCGACCCAAGGGCCGGACGGAGCGCCCTCCCCTGCGGCGCGGAGCCGCTGTTGGCGGCGTGGCGCTCTTCGGAGTCCTCGGCATCTACGGGGGCTTCTTCGGCGGCGGGCTCGGCTTGATGATGCTCCCGCTCCTGGTCCTGCTGTTCGACCTGGACCTGGTGACCGGCAACAGCGTGAAGACCGCGCTGAGCTTCGTCATGAACCTGACGGCGACGTTCGTGTTCGTCGCCCACGGCCTCGTGCATCTGGCCTACGCGATCCCGCTGACGGCAGGGATGCTGGTCGGCGCCCGCCTCGGGGTCACCATGTCCATCGCCGGGGGGGACGCGTGGATCCGGCGCTTCCTGGTGGTGATCACGCTGGTCGCGGCGGCGTGGTTCCTGCTGCGCTGACCTGCGGGAGCCCGAACAGCCCCCGCGCGACGCCCCCAAAGAGCGCCTCGTGGTGCCGCTCCGGGCAGCCACGGAGCAGGCGCAGCAGCTCCCGATCCCAGGCGTAGGGGAGGTTGGGGAAGTCGGTGCCGTAGAGGACCCGGTCCGGCCGCACGCCGAGCATCCACAGGGGGTCGTCGCCGCCGAAGTAGCCGGCCATGGTCATGGTCGTGTCGAGCCAGAGCGTGTCGTAGCGCTCCAGCAGGCGGGCGTACCCCGGCAGCTCGTCGGCGCCGAGGTGCGGCACACAGAGACGAAGGCTCGGCCACTCCCGCAGCACCGCCTCGACCCGCTCCACCCCGCAGACGGCGTAGGGGTCGCAGCAGTATGCGGGGCTCGCAGGCTCCCGGCCGGCGTGCATGACCAGGGGGAGGCCCGCGGACGCGCACGCCTCGTAGACCGGGGCGATGCGCGGGTCGTCGGGCGCGAAGCACTGGACGTGGCAGTGGAGCTTGACGCCGCGGAGGCCCGCGGCGAAGGCG
The DNA here is from genome assembly GCA_045863395.1 of Myxococcales bacterium. Taxonomy (GTDB): domain Bacteria; phylum Myxococcota_A; class UBA9042; order JABWCM01; family BTVJ01; genus BTVJ01. Next base: position 33,784 of record BTVJ01000038.1, on the reverse strand, counting down.
TCTCGCAGGATGGCGCCCGCGTCCGGCTCCCCCGGCAGCACCGTCGCGAGCCCGGTCACCTGCGGCTCGGCGGCGCACACCTCCGCCATGAAGGCGTTCATGGCCCGCGCCAACCCCGGCTTGTGGGCGTAGTGGAGCGCCACGACGTGGTCCACGCCGCGGTCCAGGAGGAACCGGATCACCGCGCGGGCGTGCAGCCGGTACCGCACCGGCCACCCGTGGGCGTCGAACCACCGCCAGATGGCCTCGAAGAGGCCGTCGGGGAACAGGTGGACGTGGGCGTCGATGATCGGGGGAGCCCCATCGGGGACCCGGTCCCCCTCCGGGTCGTCGAGCGCCGGCAGGGGACCTTTGCGCAGCCAGCGGGCCTCGGCGGCGCAGGGGAGAGGCGAGGGGTCGGGCATCGGGTCCTCCCGTGTGTGGTCGCAGTGCAGGGTTGCTGCGTGCGCGTCGCTCCGCAAGGGATCTCTTCGGGATCACCACGGCGTGAACGCCAGGAACAACAACTTCCGCAGCGCCCGGACCTGTGCTACACATGGCGCCCAAATGAAGTAGATGGCCCGGCCGCCGGTGCGGCTCGGCATCACAGCCACCTCATGGAGTCGCACCATGTCCAAGATCTCGAAGTTCATCGTCCTCCTGGCCGGCATCGTCGGCGTCGCCGCCTTCTTCCTGCCCCTCGCCTCGGTGAAGGACAGTGGTTTCACGGGACAGCTCAGCGCATTCCAGATCGTCAAGGGCATCAGCTCCACCCAGGACGTGGTCGGCGAGGCCGGCAAGATCGTCGACAGCGAGACCGACAAGGCGGCCGTCAAGGACCCAACGAGGCCCTCAGCGCGGTCAAGGGCATCGTGCTGGCCTGCTTCGCGCCGGCGGTGTTCCTGCTCCTCTTCGGCGGCATCGGCGCGGCCAAGCGCTTCGGCCGCGGCCTGGGAATCGGCTCCCTGCTCTTCGGGCTGATCGGCCTCGGCATCTGGGCCTTGTTGAGCGCGGCCTTCAAGGAGACGGGCGCCGAGTCGGCGGTCGGCGTCGCCATGCACCTCCTGCTCGTGTCCGGAGCGGGCGGCGCCCTCGGGGGCCTGATGGGGACCATCAAGCCCGAGCCGAAGGCCGAGGTCTAGAGCGCGGCACGTGATTGTCGGGCAGTCAGGGGATGACAAGAGGCGGTTCGCGGCGGCCACGGCGAGGAACCGCGACCCCATCCTGGACGTGCTCCGGCGGGCGCTGCCCTTGCCGGGGCGGGTCCTGGAGGTGGCGAGCGGCACGGGGGAGCACGCCGTCCACTTCGCGGCCCACCTGGACGTCGAGTGGGTGCCGAGCGATCCGGAGCCCGAGAACCGGGAGAGCATCGCCGCGTGGATCGCGCACAGCGGAGCCACGCGGGTGCTCCCTCCCCTCGACCTGGACGTGCGCCGCGCGTGGCCCGCGGGCCCCTTCGACGCGATCTTCTGCGCGAACATGATCCACATCGCCCCGTGGGAGGTGTGCGAGGCGCTGCTCGCCGGAGCAGGGCGTGTGCTGCGGCCGGGCGGCGTTCTGGCGATGTACGGCCCCTACCTGCGGGGCGGCCACACCGCGCCGAGCAACGCCGCCTTCGACGCCAGCCTGCGGAGCCGGGACCCGGCGTGGGGGGTCCGCGACCTGGACGTGGTCGCGCGCGTCGCCGCCACCCACGGCTTGCTCCTCGAGGACGTGGTCGAGATGCCCGCCAACAACCTCACGGCGGTCTACCGGCGCGCCTGACGCGCACTCCCGGAGTACGGCGAGGCGTGGTGCTCATCGCGCCGGATTTGGCATCCGGGCCCGCATCGGCGATGCTCTGAGGACGGCCCCCTGTCCAAGGAGCACCGCCCATGAGCCACGAGCCCGAACCCGAGACCCCCCGGCGCCGCTTCCTCAAGCGCGCTTCCCTGACCATCCAGGGCGCCATCGCCGCGGGAGTGGCCGTACCCGTGCTGGGCACCATCGCCTTCCCGCTGGACGGAGAGATCGTCAAGAAGCCCACCGGCTGGAGCCCACTGGGGCCTGTGAGCCGCTTCCCCGTCGGGGAGCCCGTCAAGGTGACCATCATCGGAGACTCCACGGACGCCTGGGTCCGCCGCGCCGGGGTCTCCATCGGGGCCGCCTGGGTCGTGCGCGGGGACGACGACACCTTCGCGGTCTTCTCCACGGTCTGCCCCCACCTGGGCTGCGGTGTCCAGTGGCGTGAGTCGAGCGCCCAGTTCCTGTGCCCCTGCCACGGGAGCCACTTCTCGAAGGATGGCGAGCGGCAAGCGTCGGGCGAGGCGCAGAACCCAGCGCCGCGAGGCATGGACCCGCTGGACTGGCGGGTCGAGGACGGCCAGCTCCTCGTGCGCTACGTGCGCTACCGGACTGGCGTCGCCGACCGCCAGCCGCTCGCCTGACATTCGGAGAAGGAGGCCAACCCATGGTGCGCAAGGTGCTGGACTGGCTGGACGACCGCGCCGGGTGGCGGCGGGTGGCGCGAGCGGCGCTGGACGAGCCCATCCCCGGCGGGAGCCGCTGGATGTTCGTGACCGGCAGCGGCCTGGTGTTCGCCTTCGCCATCCAGGCGATCACCGGCATCGTCATGGCCATGTACTTCAGCCCCTCGACCAGCGACGCCTGGGGGAGCGTCTACTACCTGCAGAATGAGGTGCGCTTCGGCTGGCTCGTGCGGGGGCTCCACCACTTCGGGGCCAGCGCCATGGTGGTGCTCTCGGTCGTCCACATGGTGCAGGTGTTCGTGCTCGGGGCCTACAAGCGCCCCCGGGAGCTGAACTGGCTCATCGGCGTCCTCATGCTCTTCGTGGTGCTCGGCTTCGCCCTGACCGGCTACCTGCTGCCCTGGGATCAAAAGGGCTACTGGGCGACGCAGGTGGCGACGCGCATCATGGGGACGGCGCCGGTCCTCGGGCCCTCCATGCAGGCGCTCATGCAGAGCGGCACCGAGTACGGGAACCTCACCATCACGCGCTTCTACGCGCTGCACGTGTTCGTGATGCCGGGCGCGCTCATCGCGCTGCTCGTGCTGCACCTCGCGCTGTTCCGCCGGCACGGGGTCACGCCGTCGTGGCGGCTGTCCAAGGACGAGCTCGCCGCCCGGTTGGAGCGCTTCTGGCCCGCCCAGGTCTTCAAGGACACGGTCTACATGCTGGTGATCGTCGGGGTGCTGCTCGCCCTGGCCATCTTCGTCGGCGCCCCGCTCGACGCGCCGGCGGACCCGTCAAGCAACTACGACGCGCGCCCCGAGTGGTACTTCCTGTTCCTGTTCCAGATCCTCAAGTACTTCGAGGGGCCCATGGCCCTGATCGGCACCATCGTCATCCCCACGCTGGGAGCGGGCTTCCTGCTGCTGCTGCCCTTCTTGGATAGGGGGGAGAGTCGCGCGCCGTCCATGCGCAAGCCCTGGTTCGCGGCCTTCTTCACGCTGATCGGCGCCACGGTGGTGCTCACCGCCATCGCGCTCGTGGAGGACAGCGGCGACGCCGAGCTCAACGCCCATGTCACGATGCAGGAGCGGGAGGCGGAGCTGGCGAGGGAGTATGCGCGGGCCGGCGGCATCGACCCGACGGGCGCCGTGATCCTGTACGAGGGGCACCGCATCTTCGAGGAGCAGCGCTGCCTCAACTGCCACAAGGTCGACGGGCGAGAGGCTCCCGAGAAGAAGCAAGGCTTCGAGCTGACCGGGTACCTGTCACGCGACTGGTTCCGCATCTATCTGAGAGACCCGAGCGGCCCCCGCTTCTGCGGGGGGCTCAAGTGCCAGGACGCCATGCCGGTGCCCGACCTGACCCCCGAGGACCGGGACGCGCTGGTGGAGCTGCTCGCCAGCCAGAGCGGCCTCGCCCACGTGCCGCCGGTGGACGCCGACCTGGTCGGGCGCGGCGTCGCGGCCTTCGACGACAACGGCTGCACGAACTGCCACACCCTCGACGGCACGGCCCTGGTAGGGCCCACCTTGCAGGGGTTCGGGTCGGTCCCATACCTTCGCAGCTTCCTCGCCGACCCGGGCGCGGCCATCCACTTCGGGCAGTTCAACGACATGCCGGCCTACCCGGACCTCGCCCCCGCCGAGCGGGAGTACCTGATTGCGTACCTGCGGCACCTGAGCACGCTGCCCATGGGGGAGTGAGTCGGGGAGTGGCGGAGCGGCGGGCGCGGGGTCGCTTCAAAGAGTCTCGGGAAGAGCAGCCAGCGCATGAAGTCGCGCGAGGACGACCCTCAGGCCGGCGTCGCCCGTCGGTCCCAGGTGGCCGAGAACCAGGTCGCTGACTCGCGGGTGCTGGAGCAAGGCGGCCGCCCATCCCCGCACGGCGTCGCGAGCGTCGACCGGCGCGGTGCCGATGGCTTAGACGCTGCGGGCGTTGCCATCCAGGAGGGCGACCGCATCTTCGAGGTCGCGGCTCGCGATGGGGTCTGGGGCGCCTCGCGCGCGGTACGCCTCGACCTTCATGGCCAGCGCCAGCGCCACGGGAGCGACCGCGATGACCTGTCCCTCGACGATATGCTCCTCGGCGGTGGCGAGCGCCGCTGCGTGGAATCGGTTGCCGAACCCCAGCACCTCGCTCGACGTCGGGAGGACATCCACCGTGACCTCACCGTCGAGAGTCCAGCAGCACAGCGGGGCGCCCTCCTCGGAGGACGGCGAGAAGCCGTGCGCTTGGAGCACCGCCTCGATTCTGCGGTACTCGGATCGAGTCGCCGCCGGGACGACACAGTCCACGTCCAGCGTAGAGCGCACACGCGACGCCGCGACCGGGTCGAGGTAGAGACTGATCGTCGCCCCCCCGACAAAGACTGCGCGAACGTTGGCCCGTCTGAGCGCAGCCGCGACGCGAGCCAGAATCTGCAGATTGCTCTCGCTCATGGCGCTCTTGGAGCAGACCGGTCCTGTGAAGACACGGTGAGGCGCCGGCGCAGCTCCTCCTCTGCCGCGGCGCGCTCACGGACACGTCCGATCCGGAGCGCGTCGACGAGGGAGAGCAGCTCGTGAAGCGCCGGGTTGCGGAGCGCCGCGTCTGGAACCGTCGGGAAGAGCGGCTCCACCGATTGCCCGGCGTCGGTCCCGTCGGCGGTCGGCCAGACGAACTCGCTCAGCGGGCCGGCGGCTCCCGAAAAGTGCTCCCGCAAGGGGCGGGCCGAGACAGAGGTGGCCACGCCTCTGCGCACCGGGCCGGGCTCGGCGGGGAAGACATACTTGATGCCATGCACGAGGAATTCGAGAACGTTGTCGACCGCAGGGCCTCGGCGATCCTCGCTGTAGAGACGCGCAGTCCGCAGGCGCTTGACGGCGCCGTGCACCTCCGACGCGGACATGCCCAGCGAGGCCGCGACGCTGGCGAAGGTCCAGGACGGACTCAGCGACAGCGCGAGCGCGACGACGACGTCCTGGGGCTTGAGGGCGGGTGTCTGACGGCTCACAGCTCGTCCGGGTCCTTGGCTCCGCGTTCGCGATTCGCGATTCGCGATTCGCGATTCGCGAATGAACCATGCCAGCCTCTGCTTCCACATGCGACCCCTGCCGGCATGGGCAAGAGGGCCGCCGCCGGTGAAGCGCCCGCCGGCGAATGCAACTCGTCAGTGCGAGAGCCTGGACGCTGGGTCGCGCGGACATTGACCCGCGGAGGCTTGGGATCGAAGATGGGGCTCCCCACCGACTTCAGACGGAGCCGCCATGAAGACCGTGTTCCTGAGCCACCGCACCGCCGACACGGCCGCCGCGACGCGGGTCGCCGAGGTTCTCCAGGACGCGGGGCACATCGTCCGCTTCGATGACTGGGACGTGCGCGTCGGGGACTCGATCATCGGGTTCATGAACGACGCCATGGCGAGCGACGCGCTGGTGCTGTGTCTCTCCGACAAGGGGGACGGCCCGTTCATGCGCAGGGAGTGGCAGGCCTATCTGCACTCCATGCTCCAGCGGGGCGAGCGGCGCATCCTGCCCATCCGCCTGACTGGCGGGGACCTGCCCCCGATCCTCGCCGACCTGCTGCTGGCCGATGCGGTCGCTGACTTCGACGGGGCGATGGCAGCGGTGCTGGAGGCGCTCCGGTGAGGGTGGTGGTCTTGCACGTGCCCGATGACCGCGGGCGGGCCGCTGAGCTGGCGCGCCACCTGTCGGAGGTCGGGGCGGAGCTGCACCCGGGGGACGGGGAGCTCCACGTGGGGATGCTGCAGAGCGCCATGGAGGGCAACGCCTGCTTCGTGGTGTGCATGAGCCGCGCCGCCGCGGGGGACGAGGGCTTCGAGGGGGTGCTGGAGGCGCTCATCCACCACAAGATCGAGGGCCGCAACCGCGTGCTGGTCGCGAAGCTGGACGCCCGGGCCAGGGTGCCTGCGCTCTTGAGGCACGAGCGGCACGCGGACTGCTCGGCCAGCCTGGAGGCGGGGGCGCGGGAGCTGACGCGGGCGCTTCGAGAGGGAGCGCCCGCCCCTGAGGCCGGCGGCGCGCTCGCGTCGTATCTGGGCTGTCTGCGGGCGCGGGCCAGCACCATCCCCGTGCAGGGGATCCCCGGGAACATCCGCATCCCCCTGTCTCTCGACGACGTGTTCGTGCCGCTGCGGGCCCTGGCGCACCGCCCCGTGTGGGGCCACCTGGAGCCCGGGGCGGCGCGGGGCGTGGACGCGGCCTGCGGTGACTCGGTGGACGTGCCCCTCGACCAGGCGTTTCGCCAAGTGCGCACGCAGGGGATGAAGGGCCTCGTCATGCTCGGCGAGCCCGGGAGCGGCAAGACCACGCTGCTCAAGCACTTCGTCCTCGTGCTGACGGACCCGCGGCGGGGGCCGGCGACGCTGGGCCTGCCGGCGGACACGGTGCCGGTGCTCGTCACCCTGCGGCGCATCCCGCGGGCGCCCGGGGGGCTGCTGCCGGCTGTCGAGGGCGCCGTGGAGCAGCCGGAGCTGGGCACCGGGTCCGGCTTCGCACGGGAGCTCCTGGGCCGGAGGAACCTGCTGCTGCTGGTGGACGGCCTGGACGAGGTGCCGAGCTCCGGCGCGCAGGTGAGGGTGTTGAGGTGGATCGACTCGCTGGTCACGGACCGGCCTGACGTGTGCGTGGTGCTCACCTCGCGCTACCCGGCCTACAAGGGCGACGCGCGGCTGGACGGCCGCTTCCTGGAGCTGCACATCCGCGCCCTGGAAGAGGGCGAGGCACGCCGCTACGTGGCGCGCTGGCAGCATGCCGTCCAGCGCGCGATCCACCCAGAGCACCCCGACGCGACCGTCCGCGCCGAGGCGGACCGCATGGCGGGGCAGCTCCTGGGCCGCGTGTTCTCTGGCGAGGACCGGGCCCGCTCCCTGCGCCGGCTGTCCGAGAACCCGCTCCTGCTGCACATCCTCTGCCTCGTCCACCTGCAGGGCGGCACTCTGCCCGACGCGCGCGTGGAGCTCTACGCCCGGTGCGTCGAGGTGCTCCTCCAGTGCTGGCGGGAGGCCAAGGAGCTGCCGCTCCGCATCCCCGCCTCCCAAGCTCTGTCGCTGCTGCGGCCCATGGCCTGGTGGCTCCACCAGGTAGAGAAGCGGGCGGAGGCGCCCCTCGACCAGGTGCGGGTGGTCCTCGGGAACGCAGCGGTGGAGGCGGGACGCCTGGGCATCGACGTGGACGAGCTGCTGGCGGCCGTCCGCGACGACTCGGGGCTGGTCGTGGACGTGGGCCGGGGGCTCTACGGGTTCCTGCACCTCACGTTCCAGGAGTACCTGTGCGCCACCCACGTCCAATGCACCTTCGGTGTCCGCCCGCAGGTGCTCGATGAGCTGGCCGGGCACTTCGGCGACGACTGGTGGAAGGAGGTGCTCCTGCTCGCCGGCGCCTTGGAGGGCCCGCCCGTGTTCGAGCCCCTCATGGCGGCGCTGGTCCGCTCCCCCCGCTTCACCCGCCACCCCGGCTGGCTCGACGACGTCCTCCGCGACGCGGGCCGGCGGTCCCCTCGCCCGTTCCTGACCGCGCTGCGGGAGGGCGTCGCGGACGCGGGGGCTCGGTATGAGGCGCTGCGGGCCGTGAAGGTGCTGCTGGCGGGGGAGGAGCCGGCGGCGGGGGACCGCACGACGCTGGAGGAGCTGGCTGCCGCGGAGACCGACAGCGCGGCGCGGGGGCTGCTGGCGGAGCTGCTGGGGCTGCCGGGTGGCACGACGGGGCGCGTCGAGGGCGGCGAGCCGGCGCCGGGGTCCGAGTCGGTGAACGAGCGGGACGGGAGCGTGCTGGTGTACGTGCCGGCGGGGGTCTACCCCATCGGCGACGACCTCTTGGAGCGGTCGCGGCCTGCCCACCGGGTCACCCTGCCCGCCTTCTGGATCGGGAAGTACCCCGTCACCAACGCGCAGTATGCGCGGTTCCTGGCGGACAACCCTGGGGCCCAGGGGTCCGGGCTCCTCGAGGACAAGCGCTTCGGCGGCCAGGACCAGCCGGTCGTGAATGTGAGCTGGGACGACGCCTCGCTCTACTGCGCGTGGGCAGGTCTGGTCCTTCCGACCGAGGCCTGGTGGGAGGCCGCCGCGCGAGGGCCCGAGGGGCTGCCCTACCCGTGGGGCAAGGACGCACCGACGGCGGAGCACGCCAACTTTGGCATACAGGTCGGAAGCACCAGCCCGGTGGGCGCCTACCCGCGGGGCAAGGGGCCCTTCGGCACCCTCGATCAGGCCGGCAACGTGTGGGAGTGGTGCCGCGACACCTGGAAGGAAGACGCCTACCGGGGGCGCCAGGACGGAGAACGGGATCCCGAGTGCGCGACGGGCGATGATGAGGCGCGTCCGCTGCGCGGGGGCTCCTGGTACGACCCGGCGCGCTACCTGGTGGCCGCGGCGCGACACAACCTCAAAGTGCTGGAGCGGTACAGGAGCTTTGGGTTCCGTGTGGCGCGTCCGGCCCGCCCCGAGCGTTGAGCCTCACCCTCCACCGTCGTCGCGTCCCTCCGGTCAATCCCGGCGTCCGCCCCGTGGTCCCCTCTGCGAGGCACAGAGTTCCACTCGCCCGAGCGCTTGGCCCTCACGAAGAGGCCCCGCCGCCGTGCGTCCGAAGCCCCGCCGCCAGCTCCGCCTTGTCCATGCGCCCTTCGGTGATCGCGACGACCGTCAGATACAGCGCGACCTCGTCGAAGACGCTCTCTTCTCCGTTGATGGCGAGGAGCGTGCCCATCGCGACCGCCGCGACCCGCTTGTTGCCGTCGATGAACGGGTGGTTCCGGCAGATGTGCCACCCGTAGGCCGCGGCGATCTCCCAGACGTCGCTGTGAAGCGGCTCCCCATCGAAGGTCGGCTCGGGCTGCGCGACGGCGGAGTCGAGCAGCCCCTCGTCTCTGAGCCCGTGCGCGCCGCCAAAGAGATCGATGAGGCGAGCATGGTATGCGACCACGAAGCGCTTCGAGAGGAACCTCACTCCGCGAGCTTCCTGAGCGCGTTCGGGTGGCTGGCGACAAAGCGATCCGCGGCAGCGACCAGGTCGTCGAAGTCCGGGTCGAGCGCCGTGATGACGACCCGCCCCCGCTCAGCCTGCATGACGACCTCGTCGCCTGGCCGGAGCCCAGCGTCCCGAAGCAGCTCGGCCGGGAGCACGACCCCGGTGCTGTTGCCGATCCGCTGGAGCTTCTTTCGTGCGACGCTCACATCGACCTCCGCGTTCTTACGTGAGGTATAACCTGGCAATGCGCGGGCGTCAATGACGTAGCCGGCCGCGAGCAACGATGACCCTGACGCACTCGCGAGTCTCGGACACCCCGCCTTGAGCGCCCGGAGTGGACGAGCAAAGACGTGCTCCTGAAGGCGGGCACGCCTTGGTGCGCCGACCTCACCAGCCGGGCGACACCCCGCGCCCACCGGACTCTGGGCGACTGTCTGCCCATGGTGTCGCACCAGGCGCAGCGCTGGCAAGCACCGAGTCCGACGCCGCGGCCGCAGCGCCTCCTTCGACGGGCGATGAGGGCGTGCCCCCAGCGGCAAGTCTCCCACCCGGCCGGGAGTACGACGTAGCGCGAGGCGTCGTGACCCCGCTCTTGGGGCGCGATGGGTCGGGGCTGGTCGGCAAACGCACACCACCGAAGCTACGGGAGATTCCACTCTAGGGCACAGGCGCCCTCCTTGCAGTACGGAGTGACCGGCGCGCAGTCCGGCGTCGCGTAGCCGCACTGCTGCACGTAGTCCTGACAGTATGCGGTGGAGGCGTTCTTGATGGCGGCGAGGAGGTCCGCCTCGCCCGCCTTGCTGACCGGCACCTGGCAGGCGCCCTGGCAGGCGGTGTCCGCAAAGACTGCCGTGCAGTCCGCGTCGACCGTGCAGTCCGCGTGGGCAGCCACGGCAGCGGCGATGGACGCCTGCATACCGGCGATGGCGTCGCCGCAGGTCAAGCACCCCCCGACAGTGTAGACCAAGGGGGCGTCGCAGCACTCACCGGGGGCGAGACTCTCACCCGGGCAGTGCCAACCGAGCTCATCGGTACACTCGGGGGGGATGATCGCGCGGCCAATGCACGTGGAGAGGCACCACTCCATCGGGGGCTGCCCGCCGCATGTGCCAGGACAGGCGCCGAGAGTGCCTTGCCCGCAGTCCCAGTCCACGGGCGTGCACTCCGCTGCGACGGTCTGTCCGTTCGTGCAGCACGCGGGCGTCGGGCCCGGACAATCGAGGGGGCAGTCCGTGGACGTGCAGGCCCACTCGCCGTCCTTGCAGACGCACTCTCCGAACCACGGATCGCAGTAGGGCGCGACGGAGCACTCCTCCCCGTCAGTCTCACACGGCTTGCCGCGGCACTCGTCCTCGCTCCCGCACGACGAGCAGGCGACATAGACCGGCTTGCCAGTGTCTGGGGAAGCGTCGCCGCCCCCGTCCGTTGTGTCGTCGCCTGTGGAGTCGGCGGCGTCCGGGGTGGTGTCGGCGACCGTGTCTGGGGTGGCGTCTGCGACCGAGTCCGGTGGGGTGGTCGAGTCGCCCAAGACGTCGGGTGTCGGACCGACCGCATCGCCCGCAGCGCCGTCGGCGTTCACCGTGTCGATGCCCGCGACCGGACCGCTGTCGCCTGTGTTTCCACCAGCACCAGCACACCCAGCTGCCACGAAGATCACGCACAGTAGCCAGACTCGCCTCGTATTCATGAACGCCTCTCAACGCTGGAGCCGGGGAAGAGACCGCTCGACGCAGACACCATGGACCCTGCAGGCGCCGGCGTCAATGCGCGGTGCACTGCTCGGCGACCCCGACAGGCGCGGCCATCGAGGGTTGGAAGTGGCTCAGAGCCCCCGCCTGCGTCGCCAGAGGCTCCCATGCCTCACGGGTCGCCACCAGGCGGCACTTCAGGTCATCCAAGGTCTCGCCAGGCTGCCAGCGGGGATGCAGCGCGGCCAGTCTGGCGCCGCTCATCGCCGCCCCACCACCGCGAAGACGCGGTGCGGGATCGAGAGCACCAGCCCTGGATGGCAACGGGCGAGGACCTCGGCGAGGGCGCGGTCGAAGGCCCCCACCGCGCCGGGGGCGAGGCTCGCACCCACACCCGCGCTGGCGCGGATGCGGCCCCGCCAGGCCTCCGGCGTGTAGTCCACGGCCTCGTCGTAGGAGAAGGACTGAAGCTCCCGCAGCCCGCCCTCGCCGAGGTCACGCAGCCACTGGGGGTAGAGCCCCGTCCCCCCGCCCATGGCCCAGGCCGGGTTGTGCTCCTGGATGAGCGCCTCCGTCGCCTCCACGACGTTGCCCCTGAGGGGAACCCAGTCGAAGTGGGCGATGACCACGGCGCCGTCGGGCCGCAGCAGTCGGCACGCCTCCCGCGTAGCGGCGGGCCGGTCGAACCAGTGCCAGCACTGCCCGGCGGTCACGACGTCGGCGGCCCCGGCGGGGAGGCCCGTGTCCTCCGCCCGCGCGACCCGCACCTCCAGGGGCACCCCTTGGTCGCCCGCGAGCCGCTGGGCCTCGTCGAGCAGCGGCGCCGAGATGTCCACTGCCACCACCCGGCACCCGCGAGCCGCAAAGCCCCGCGCAAGGCTCCCGGTCCCGGACCCCAGGTCCACGACGGCCTGCCCGGCCACACCGAGGCCAAGGTGCTGAAGGCGCGCGAACAGGGACGGCGGGAACCCTGCCCGGTGCGTGGCGTAGTCGCGGGCGGTCCGGCCGAAGTCAGGTGTGCTCATGGTGTCCTCCGAGCTCGCGCCCAGTGCGCAGCGCGCCCTCTGCTTGACGCTGGGGCGCGGGGCAGCTATCCCGCTCCATCATGCACCCTTCGCACACCGTCGTCATCGGAGCCGGCCCCGCGGGGCTCGCCGTGTCCGCCTGCCTGCGCCAGGCCGGCGTCCCCCATGACCTGCTGGAGCAGGCGGGCGCGGTCGGCTCGTCCTGGCGCCGCCACTATGCGCGGCTCCACCTGCACACCATCAAGCAGCTCTCCGCCCTCCCCGGTCTGCCCTTCCCCCGCGACGTGCCGCGCTACCCGTCCCGCGCCCAGGTGGTCGACTACCTGGAGACCTACGCCGAGCGGTTCGGCGTGGCCCCGCGGCTCGGCGTCCGCGTGGAGCGCGCGTGGCGGGACGGTGACCTGTGGCGTGTCTCCACGCCGGGCGCGACCTTCGCAGGGCGCCACCTCGTCGTGGCGACCGGGTACAACCGCACACCGAAGCAGCCGGAGTGGCCCGGCCAGGAGACCTTCGGCGGCGCGCTCCTTCACAGCTCGGCATATCGGGACGGCGCGCCGTGGCGCGACCGCCGGGTGATGGTCGTGGGCGCGGGCAACTCCGGCGCCGAGATCGCCCTCGACCTGTGGGAGCACGGCGCCCGCCCGCTGCTGTGCGTGCGCGGCCCCGTGCGGGTCGTCGCCCGCGATCCCCTCGGCATCCCGGCGCAGGTGACCAGCCTCGCCCTGTCGCGGCTGCCGGTGCGCCTCGCAGACCGCATCGGTGCCTCGCTGACCCGCCGGGTGACCGGCGATCTCTCGAGGTGGGGCCTCGTCGAGCCGGAGGTCGGCCCGGTCTCCCAGGTACGCCAGCTCGGGCGCATCCCGCTCATCGACGTCGGCACCGTCGCGCTGATCAAGCAGGGAGCCATCCCCGTCGTGCCGGGCATCCGCGCGTTCCTGCCGGACGGCGTGGAGACAGTCGACGGCCGGCGCCACCTCGTCGACGCCGTCGTGCTCGCCACCGGGTACCGGGCGGCGCTCGACGGCTTCCTCGACGGCGCGGCCGAGCTCTGCGACGACCGCGGCTACCCGCGCTGGCACGGCACGCAGGCACTCGCCGGACTCTGGTTCATCGGCTTCTCCAACCCTCCCACGGGCGCTCTGCGCGAGGTCGCCATCGAAGCGCGGCGCATCGCCGCCGGCATCGCGCGAGCCGCCAGGTGACGGAGCGCGGCACGATGCGACCGCGCCCGCTGCGACGCAGGCTCCCGCCCACGGAAGTGACGCCGACGTCGCACGACACAGCGTTGCACCCTGCGCTGCTCCTCACGAACCGAAGCTGCTCACAGGAGGACTCAAATGACTGACCAGGTCGCCCACCTCGCTCGCCCGCTGACCCTGCCAAACGGGGCCGTGCTCCCGAACCGCGTCGCAAAATCCGCCATGAGCGAGCGGCTCGCCGGCGCGGGCGGCGTACCGGGAGAGGAGCTCCGTACCCTCTACCGCCGCTGGGGCCAGTCCGGCGCCGGCCTGCTGATCACGGGCAACGTCATGGTAGACCGACAGGCCATCGCCGAGCACCGCAACGCAGTCATCGAGGCCGACAGCGATCTGACGGCCCTCCGAGACTGGGCCGCGGCCTGCGGGCCCACGCCCACGTGGGTGCAGATCAATCACCCGGGGCGCCAGGCGCCGCGGACGGTGTCGTCACGCCCCGTCGCGCCGTCGGTGGTCCCGATGCGCGGGCTCTGGGGCGCCTTCGCACGTCCGCGGGCCCTGGAGGAGACGGAGATTCACCGCATCGTCGAGCGCTTCGCCGAGTCGGCCGCGCTCGTCCAGGCGGCGGGCTTCGACGGCGTCCAGATCCACGCGGCGCACGGCTACCTGGTGAGCCAGTTCCTGTCTCCGCTGACCAATCTGCGCACCGATGGGTGGGGCGGGTCGCCGGAGCGCCGGCGCCGCTTCCTGCTCGAGATCGTCCGCGCAATCCGGTCCGCCGTCGGTCCGCGCTTCTCGTTGGGCGTGAAGCTCAACTCCGCCGACTTCCAGCGGGGCGGCTTCGACGAGACAGAGTCCATGGCGGTCGTGGAGGCGCTGAACGCCGAGGGGATCGACCTGCTGGAGATCTCCGGCGGCACCTACGAGGCCGCCGCCATGTTCGCCGAGAGCCGCTCGGAGAGCACGAGGCGCCGCGAGGCGTTCTTCCTCGACTACGCCAACGCCGTGCGCTCCCGCGTGAAGGTGCCGCTGATGGTGACGGGCGGGTTCCGAAGCGCCGAGGCCATGGAGTCCGCCGTGGCGGGCGGAATCGACCTCGTCGGCCTGGCCCGCCCCTTCGCCGCCGTGCCGGACCTGCCCGCGCAGCTCCTGGGCGGGAGCCTCGCCTCCGCCCCGACCATACGCCTGAACAGCGGCTTGAAGATGCTGGACTCCCTGGTCCAGGGCGCCTGGTACCAGCTCCAGATCCACCGCATGGGCAACGGCCTCGACCCCGACCTGCGCGTCGGTCGCCTGCGGGCCGCCGTCTCCTACTTCACCCGAGGCGCGGCCCGCCCGGCGATCAGCCCGCGCCCCGCCCTTGCGCCCCCCGGACAGGGGTAGCCTGGTCAGTGGGCATCAGGCCCACCGCCCCACCGCCTCGTCCGCGAGCGCCTGCACCTGCCCGTCGTCTGACGCACGCGTGCGGCCGAGCAGGCCGTCGTGCCACCGCTGCGGCAGGGCGCTCGCGCCGTGGAGCGCCCCCACGGCAGCCCCGACGATGGCCGCGATGCTGTCGTTGTCCTTCGTGTCGTTGACGGCGCGGACGATGGCCTCCTCCGCGTCGCCCGCGTGGTGTGCGAGCAGGAACAGCACGGCCGGGACCGTCTCCCAGATGCGCGACGAGGAGTACCAGCGGTCGAGGCCACGACGGAGCGACCACCCCTCTTCCACGGCGCGCAGCACCTCCTGGCGCACGAGGGCGGTGAGCGACACCCGCGTCTCCCGGAGCTGCGGCGCCTTTGGAGAGAGCAGCTCCCCACCGTCCAGGTCCCCCGCGTACCGGAGGAAGGTCTCGGGGATCCACCGGGGCGAAGGGAGCGCGCTCCCCGCAGGGAGCGCCAGCAGCTCTGCCAGCAACCCCACATAGCCAACGCAGGCGGCCAGCGACGAGGGACACGCGTGGGTGAGCGTCGTCCCGACCGCGACGTCGTCCCACAGCGCCCGAGAACCCCCGGGGAGGCGGCGCAGGTGGGGGAGCAGAACGGGGGCGATCCGCATGAGCGCCCCGTTCCCCCAGCCGGCGAGGCCGGCCGTGCGCCAGTCCCGCCCGCCACGGGAGCGCGCGATGGCCTTTTCGCAGGTGCCCCCGCCGCCGAATACGGGCGTCCGGCCGAACTCCTCCAGGACCCGCGCGGGGTCGAGCCGGTCGCACTCGAGGAGCGCGGCGAGAGTCCAGAAGGCGAGCTGCGTGTCGTCGGAAGGGACCCCGACGGCGCGCCACTCCGCGTTGCGATTCGGCTGGTAGTCGCGGATCGGCGCCCCCGGACGCTTCGGCGGGACTTTGCTCTCCGTGGTGTTGCCGAGCGCGTCTCCCATGGCAAGCCCGAGGAGAAGGCCGCGGACGCGCTGGTCCAAGCCAACCGGGTGAGGAGCCGGTGCGTCCGGGATGCGGTGGAGTCCCCACGCGGCGGCGCGGGCATCAGGAGTCTCCGGGACGGGTGTCAGGTTCTTCATCACTACCCCCGAGGGCGCCTCGGCCCTCCTTGAAAGAAGCCAGCAATCGTTGCTAACAGCCGTACTTTACGGCACCATCCCATGATTGTCAACCCATCGAGAGTGAGCGGGACGAGGCACCTCAGCCCGCCGACACCAAGGCTGCAAAATTCCGCTTGACGTAGTCGCCCGCACGACCTACAGTAGGGCGGTCGCGTGGCGATTTCTGCTGTAACTTGACGGGCCACGCGAGAAGGGGAAGTACACCGTCTAAGTTGCGGCCACGGTGGGCGCGAGAGCGCCTTCCACGCCTCCAGGGCATCCCCTCCAGGCGAAGTGACCGCGGGCTTGCTCGACTCGTTGTCGAGCGGGCGTGACCGACATTCGTCGCTGCACGCTCGCTCGGCATGGTGTCGCGCGGGCGCCGAGCAGCCGCTGCCGGAGGGTCGATCATGCTTGTCCAGAGTGACCGGGACAGGTACCCCTTCACGTCGGAGTCCGTCTCAGAGGAGCACCCCGAGAAGGTCTGCGACACTATCGCGGACGCCATCCCCGACGCTCACATCGACCAGGACCCGCTGGCCCTGGTCGCCGCCGAGGTGCTCTGCAAGGGCCATCATCTGATCATCGCGGGAGAGATCACGTCGACCGCCATGGGCGCCGGTGCATGACAACCTGATCCATCGAGGGGCCCGATGCGCCCCGCTGGCAGTCTGGCGAGGCCGCAGGCAGGGCCTTGTCCTTCCAAGGTCTCGCCAGGCTGCCAGCGGGGATGCAGCGGGGGCCGAATGGCACAGGTTGTTGTGCACCGGCGCCATAGTAGACGTGGAGCGCGTCGCGCGCCGCACCCTCGTAGAGATCGGCTACACGGACCCGACGGATCCGTTCTCGGCGGATGGGGTCGCCATCCAGACGCTGCTCAGCCAGCAGGCCGCCGAGATCGACGCGGGCGTCCGGCGCGGATCCCTGTTCACACAAGGCGCCGGGAACCAGGGGATCATGTTCGGCTACGCCACCGACGAGACGCCGGAGCTCATGCCCCTGCCAATCCTGCTCGCACACAGGCTCGCCCGGACCCTCGCAGAGCTTCGCCGGGGTGGAGAGTCCTGGCTGCGGCCCGACGCCAAGACCCAGGTCACCGTCGCCTACGAGGGGGGCCGCCCCGTCGGCGTCACGGACATCCTGGTGTCCACGCAGCACGCGAAGACTGCGTCGCAAGAAGACATCCGCGCGTTCGTGACCGGGCGCCTCGCGCCGCAGGCCCTCGGTGGGTGGTGGCGGGAGGACACGCAGGTCCTGGTGAACCCGACAGGGAGCTTCGTCCAGGGCGGGCCGTCTGCCGACGCTGGTTACCGGAAGCAAGATCGGCGTCGACACCTACGGGGGCGCGGCTCGCATCGGCGGCGGGGCCATCAGCGGGAAGGACCCGTCGAAGGTCGACCAGAGCGGGGCGTACTTCTGCCGTCACGTCGCCCGGCAGCTCGTCCTTGCGGGACTGGCCTGGCACGCCGAGATCCAGGTCGCCTACTCCATCGGGGTGGCCCAGCCGGTCTCGGTGCGCGTGGACACCTTCGGGACCGGCGAGGCCGCTGCCGCCGAGGCCTTCGTCCGGGCCTTCGACTTCCGGCCGGGGGCGGTCATCGAGCGGCTCGACCCGCTGAGCCCAATCTACCGATCAACGACGAACTACGGCCACTCTGGCAAGCCGGAGCTCCCCTGGGAGCAGCCGGCGAGCTGACGCGCCACAGACAAGTCCGGCGCCGAGGGTCGGCGCGCGGAGACCAATGGGTCTTGGTTCGAGGCTCGGGCGGCGGAGTGTGTCCGGCGCCCGGTGCCGAGGAGGTTCGCCATGTCCTGGCAGATGGAGATGCTGTTCTGCGCTTCCCCGGAGACTCTCATCGACCCGCACGTGGTCTTCAATCTGGCGACGCTGCGGACGAGCGGCGCCTGTGACGACGCCCAGCACGCCCACGAGCTCCAGGTGACGGTCGCCGCCGGCTTCGAGCTGCTCGGCCTCGGTCACACGGGTGTCTCAGCGGTCTGGCGAGACGCCGCCGCGACCGAGGATGCGCTCGAGGCGGCGCTGTCGCCCGACCACCTCGGCGTCGACGAGCAGGGCATCCTGCAAGCGTGCTGGAGCCTGCGCCGGGAGCTGCTCCACTTCCCCATGCGGTGGCGGCACGTCATCGAGGGGAACCCGGTCCGCATGGCCCTCGCGGGCGGAGGCAGCGCCGTCCCGGCCATCGCGGCCGAGGTGCTGGACATCGCCTCCCGCTCCATCGGGGCGGTCCGCTCCATCGACGGGCTCATCCTCGGCGCCTACGGGGCACCTGCGCCACCCGTGGTGACTTACCGCGACCTGGCGGTGGCGTGCCCGCAGGCCGTTGCCCTCAACGGAGGCTGGTACGACGCTGCCGACTTCGGCCTGAGCACCGCGGGGGCCAGGCGGTGACCGGGCTCGCGAGGCGAGCGGCGAGGCAGACATCCGAGGCAGACATCCGAGGCAGACGAACGAGGAGGACGCCCATGGGTACCGTGATTCCCTTCCCGAGACGCCCGAGGGGGGCCCAGCCCCCACAGACCGGCGCGGTGATCGATGACGGCCCCACGAGCTCCCCGGTGGCCCGCCAGCGTCCCACTCACCGCTCACCCCAGGACGCCCCACCTCCCCACCAGGAGCTGGCAACCTTGCTCCAGCTCGCGCGGCGTGACATCGTCCGCCTCAGCCGCGAGGAGCTGGCGCGGCAGCTCGGCGGGAGCGACGTCCGCAGCCTCGCCGAGCGCATCGAGCGCTTCGAGCGCGCCGAGGAGCTGCCCGGTGAGGATGAGGCGCGGCGGCTGTCCGAGCTGCTGGAGCTCGACCCGGAGCGCCTCGTCGCGCTCGCGCGGGCCGCACGGAGCGCCTACGACATCCGCGCGGGAAGGGCCCGCGCCACGAGGTCGGACACGCGGCTGCTCGCGGAGAACCTCGACCGGCTGCTGGCGATGTACCACACCATCGAGCAGCGCCCAGGCTGGAGGGACATCCGCGTCTACCCGGCGCACGCGCGGGTCTTCTTCCGCCCTGGCGGGAGGTTGCCCCTCGGCGCCCTGCTAGGGATGTGGAGAGACGGCGTGCTCGTCGTCGAGTCGGACGGACACCGGTGGTACGTCTTCCAGGGCGGGGGCAGCCCGCTGTCGGGCCGCGGCGCGGCGGTGGCCTTCCGAGCCGGGACCGGCGAGTGGCGGACCGTCAGCGACACCTCGCACTTCGCCCAGCGCGCCATCCGACGCGTCGACCGTGGCCCCGGCTCGCCTGCCCTCTCCCTCGGGCAGCTCCTGTCGACGCTGGGCATACCGGTCCCCGACATCGCGGTCTTCGAGGGGGCAGACGTGGTCGCGCGCTACGTCCACGCCGAGCGCGCGCTCTACGACCGGGACGGCGACCGGGTCTTCGTCATCGCCTTCGACCCAAGCGGTCTCCAGAGCCCTGCGGCCCCCTACCCTGACGAGCTGCCCCACGAGGCCCCCTGGGACGGGAGCACCCGATACCGGGGGTGGAGGATCGAGCCCGTCGCGCTGGTCGGCCCGCAGCGGACCCTCTGGACCAGCGGCGTGCTGCCGCCGCCCGCCGCCGTGGCGCTCCTGGACTGGCTGGGCACAGACTCGTAGCCACCACGGTCTCACCGGACACTTCGGCGATGCCACTCCGCCGCATCCCTAGAGGTTGCACGTGCTCTCGTCCCACCCGTCGGGGATGCAGGTGGATGGGAACGTCCAGGACTCGCCGGTCGCTGGGTGCGAGCAGGTGGTGGCCGCGCCTCCGCAGGTCCAGGCGCTGCCGTCCTCGGTCAGCGCGGTCCAGCAGCCCGCGTAGCCCAGGCTCCCCGTGATCGGCGCGCACCATGGATCCACCTGACACGCCGCCTCATCGAGGCCCTTGCACACGGCACTTGCGCCATCGCAGGCGGCTGCCTTGCTCCACGGCCCAGGCAGGCAGGTGGTGGCGATGGCCCAGCACTTCCCGGTCTCCGGGTGCGTCAGGCTCAGGCGGGCCTGCTTGCACCCTTCAGACGTGCTGCAACCGAGGAACTGGGCCTCTGAGGCACTCTCCCTACCGCGCACCGGCGCACACCCGGCAGTGGTCCCGCACGCCCCCTCGTCGAGCCCCGCGCAGAGATCGGAGTCCGACGCGCCGGAGTCGCAGGAGAGGAGGTGGCAAGCCACCAGGATCGCTGCGCCCCGTGTCGACTGCCCTCGCATGGTTGCTCCTGCGGTGACCGGACGATGCGCGCCCGGCGCGGGCCAGGGTTGTAGCACCCCCAATGGTGCCCCCGCCACAACAACCCGCCTCGCCCTCCCGTTGGCGCCTTCCGCTCCCCCCTCGAATACCGCAAGATGGCCCCAGAGGAGGTGCGCCATGGCCGGGAGCTTCGTCATCGGCATCGCGGGAGGCACGGGGTCCGGCAAGACCACCGTCGCCGGGCGCATCGCGCGGGACCTGGGCACAGGCCGCGTGGTGACGGTGGTCCAGGACAACTACTACCGTGATTGGTCCCACCTGCCCCCGCAGGAGCGCGACCGGGTGAACTTCGATCACCCGAGCGCCATCGACGCCGCCCTCATGGGGGCCCACGTCGGCGCCCTCAAGCGGGGCCAGGCCATCGACATGCCCACCTACGACTTCCGCACCCACACCCGCACGGACCGCACGGTGCGGGTGGAGCCCGCGGAGATCCTGATCGTCGAGGGCATCCTGGTCCTGGAGCTGGAGGAGACGCGCTCGCTGATGGACGTGAAGCTCTACGTGGAGACCGACGACGACCTGCGCTTCATCAGGCGCCTGCGCCGCGACGTGGAGGAGCGCGGGCGGTCGGTCTCGTCCGTCATCGACCAGTATCTGGAGACGGTCCGCCCCATGCACCGCGAGTTCGTCGAGAAGAGCCGCAGGAACGCGGACATCATCCTCCCCTGGGACGAGCGCAACGAGGCCGCCGTCGGCATGGTGACGCGTATGCTGCGCGGCTTCGTAGAGTTGGATGGCGACGGCTGAGCCCTCGACCTGCCCGGCGAACCCCGCTACAGTACCGCCCCCGTGGGGCACCGGCCCCGTGAACCGTCGACCCCCCGGAGATGTCTCCCATGAACAAGAAGCACTTGATCTCACTCATGGACTGGAGCACCGACGAGATCGAGGAGGTGCTCTCCCTCGCTGCGACCATCAAGGCGGAGCCAGGCCGCTTCCGGACCGCGCTGTCCGGCAAGACCCTCGGCATGCTGTTCCAGAAGAAGTCCACACGCACGCGGGTCTCCTTCGAGGTGGGCATGTACCAGCTCGGCGGCCACGCCCTGTTCCTCGGCGCGGGCGACCTGCAGCTCGGCCGCGGGGAGACCATCTCGGACACGGCTCAGGTGCTCTCCCGCTACGTGGACGCCATCATGGCGCGGGTCTACGCCCAGTCTGACATCGAGGACCTGGCCCGCTTCGGGACCGTCCCGGTCATCAACGGCCTGTCGGACACGTTCCACCCCTGCCAGGCGCTGGCCGACTACCAGACCCTCCGCGAGCACAAGGGGGCGCTGGCCGGCCTCAAGCTCGCCTACGTGGGGGACGGCAACAACGTCGCCCACTCCCTCATGCTCTGCGGAGCGAAGCTCGGGGTCAGCGTCTCGGTCGGCGCGCCGATCGGTTACCATCCAGACCCAGCAATTGTAACCGCAGCGCAGGAGGCGGCGGCGACGACGGGCGCGACCATCGAGGTCGTCCCGGACCCCGCCGAGGCCGTCAAGGGCGCCGACTGCGTCTACACGGACGTGTGGGCCTCCATGGGCCAGGAGGCGGAGCAGAAGAAGCGGGAGCAGGACTTCGCGGGCTTCCAGGTGGACGCCGCCCTCATGGCACGTGCCGCGAAGGGGGCGATCTTCATGCACTGCCTGCCCGCCCACCGGGGCGAGGAGGTCAGCGCCGAGGTGTGCGACAGCCCCGCGAGCGTGATCTTCGACGAGGCGGAGAACCGGATGCACGCGCAGAAAGCCTTGCTCCTGCTGTTGATGGGCGGTGTATAGTCTGCCTCATGCCCGCGCAGGAACCCGCAAAGGTGCTCGTCGTCGATGACGAGCGGCTGATCTGCGAGCTGTTGATCGCGGCGCTCACCTCGGCGGGGTTCGAGGTGACCGCAGTGGGGACCGGCGAGGCGGCGCTGCGCATGCTCGATCTCGACACCTTCGCCGTGGCCCTCGTGGACATCCGCCTGCCGGGCATGGATGGCGTGTCCGTCCTGGAGCAGCTCCACGCCCGGCCCGCTCGCCCCGCGGTCATCCTGATGACCGGCTACCCCGACACGTCCACCGAGTCGCGGCTCGGCGCCCTGTCCCACGAAGGGCTCCTCCGCAAGCCGTTCAGCATCCGCGAGATGCTCCGGGTCGTGAACGCGCTGGTCCAGCCGTGATTCGGGGCGGGCTCGCCCTGGCGCTCCTCGCCGGCGCGTGCCGTGCGGAGACACCCAGCGTTCCGCCCACTCCTCCGACGCCCCCGAGTGCCCCGCCGGTCAGCGAAGTCGTGCCGGAGCCTGCTGAGGCCCCACTGCACCCACCGGCCCCCGACACCGCGCCCCCCATCGGCGAGGTGGTCGGCAAGCCCATCACCGAGGCCGACGTGCGGGAGGCCCTTCGGCGCGCACGCCCGGGGACGACCCCACGCCACGCAGCCCTCCTCGCGGCTGGACGCCGCATCGCCGCCGACGAGGCCGCGCGCGCAGGCATGACGCGGCACGCGGGCGAGGCGGCAGACGACCATGTGGACCGCTTCCTCGCCACCACCTTCAGCCCGACGACGAGCTGCCACGGCGTCGACGACGCCGCCATCGCCGACGCCTGGCGCCGTCAGCGCCGCCGCTTCATCCACCCGGACGTGTTCAAGGTCGTGGACGTGCAGCTCATCTGCTGTCCGAAGGACCGCGCGCCCTGCCAGGACGGGGAGGCCGCGCGCTGCTTCGTGGACGGCGCCGCCACCATGGAGGTCGTCCGCGCCAGCATCGCGCCCGCGCGAGCCGGGGAGGCCGTGCAAGCCGCCGCGGAGGCCGCCGCGGCGAGCGTCCCGGGCCTCGGAGCCCACCGCTACACCTTCGCCTACGACTTCTCGCGCCCCCACGCCGACCAGGGGGGCACCTGGGTCGTGATGGACCCCGCGATCATCGATGCGGTCCGCGGCGCCAAGACGGGCACGCTCACGGAGCCGGTGCGCACCGCCTACGGCTATCACATCCTGTGGGTGGAGGAGCACCGCCCGAAGAGCGACCGCGGCCCCGACGACCCGAGCGCGCGCAAGGAGCTCTTCGACGGGCTGTGCGGCGCGATCCTGGAGCGGGCGCGGGAGACCTACCTGCTGGACCTGGCCCGCAACACGGCCCCCACCTTCGACGTGGAGGCCGTCGACCGCATCACGGAGTGACTACAGCCGGTTCAGCTTCCAGGCGCCGTTCTCCTTGAAGAACAAGACCCGCGCCGACTCCCCGTTGCTGAACTTGAACTCGACGTCGAAGTTGCCCGGGCCGCCCTCGAGCACCGAGCCGACGGTGACGCCCCCCGCCGCCCCCTTGGTGAAGATGTCCGTCCGGCTGAACAGGCGGTCCTTGTACTTCTCCACGGCGCCGGCCAGGGAGCCCCCGAGGCGCTCGGTGGTCCACTTCCGCATCTCGTCCATGTTCCGGCTGCCCGCTGCTGCGGCAAACGCGGAGAAGGCCTTCTTCATCTCCTCCTTGTCCGCGTCGCTGACCTGCACGGGGGCGCCAGTGCCCGGCTCCTGCGGCACGCTGCCCGACGCGACGCCGGGGGACGGAGCAGGGGCCGCCGGCACCGCCGCGGCGGGCGTCGGGGCGGCAGCGACCGCTGGAGCTGCGGCCGGGGCCGGCCCCTGGACGGTCACCTTCGCGCCCTCGGGTGGGGGACCGTCGCAGTTGCACACGCACTTGATGGGCTCCTGCGCCGCGGGCTGACACGCGACGGCCACGATGGCGATGAGCCCGAAGCCGGCCAGGACCGCTGCCTTCTTCATTCGCTTCCTCTCAAGTTCAACGATTTCAGTGACTTTCGCCCAAATCCGGGGCGCACGGCCGGCAACGGTAGCAGAAACCCCGCTCCGTCGGCAAGCATTCCGCTGCCCTCGGACCCTCGGCTCGCCCCCCGGCGGCCCCTTGACCCTCGGCTACGCCTCAGTGGATCTCGGCGACGTGCTCGTAGCCCCGCGCCTCGATCTGGAGCGTGGCGTGGGAGATGGCGTACTCCTGCACGAGCAGCGCCTCGACTGCGTGGAGGATGCGCCCGCTCTCCTCCATGTCGTTGCCGGGCGGCACGACGATGTGTGCGCTGAGCGCGACCCGATCAGACGTCAGACACCAGATGTGGAGGTCGTGCACCGCCTCCACGCCCGGCACGTCCAGGATCCTGCCGCCGACCGCCGTCGCGTCGATGTGCGCGGGCACCCCCTCGAGCAGGATGTGGGCGGACTCGCGCACCAGGGACACCGCCCCGATGGTGATGATGACGCCGATCACGCAGGACAGGATGGGGTCGATCATCGTGTTGCCGGTCACCGCGATCAGCACGGCGCCGACGACCACGCCGACGGACGACAGGGCGTCGCCCATGACGTGCAGGAACACGCTGCGCACGTTGAGGTTCGAGCGGCTCCCGTGGAGCACGAACAGGGCCGCCGCGTTCGCCGCCAGGCCGATGACGGCGACGCCGAGCATCAGCATGGAGTCCACGGGCTGGGGCGACCGCAGGCGCTCGATGGCCTCCAGCACGACGAAGGTGGCGATGCCGAGGAGCACCACCCCGTTGGCGAGCGCCGCCAGGATCTCGAGCCGGTACCACCCATAGGTCCGCAGCGTGTCGGCCGCCCGGCCGGCCAGCCGCAGCGCCAGCATGCTCAGGACGACCGCGGACACGTCGCCCAGCATGTGCCCGGCGTCGGAGAGCAGCGCCAGCGAGCCGGACAGGAGCCCCCCGACGACCTCCACGACCAGGATGGTCCCGGTGAGGAGCAGCGTCAGCCGCAGCGACCGGGTCTCCCGCGACCGGTCGTGCCCATGATGATCATGACGGTCATGTGTGTCGTGCAGCGCCATCGCCCCCACTTCCAATGAGGAGGAGCTGGGCGCCCGGACCGCAGCCCGGGCGCCCCTCAACCTTGCTGGTTCTCGGACAGGTCGATGATCACGTCACCGCGGAGGAGGAGCTGGCAGGCCAGCCGCTCCTTCGTGATGAACCAGGTGTTGCCGATGAGGTTCTTCTCCACGAAGCCTGGCTTCACGGTGTTGCTCATTCCCTCCACGACGCGAACCCTGCACGCGGCGCATGTCGCGCGGCCATTGCAGACCGTGCGGATGAGCACGCCGCACCGGATCGCGGCTTGCAAGACGCTCTCATCTGGCAGCACCTCCACCGTCCGCCCAAGGGGGAGGAACGTGGCCTTCATGGTGCCTACACATGGTGATAAACGGGGGTTGAGCCCCCGGCCTCGGGTCGACGATGAGCCGCGCCGATGCGCGACCCGACGTTAGCAGAACCGACGGAGCGCCCCCCGTCAACCCCGCTCGCCCACATTTTGGCTACCTCAGCGTGGCGCCGACCCCACGGCGGCCTCGCCAGGCCCGGCGGTGACGGCGGGCGCCACCGGCGGCGAAGGGCTGGCGGGTGCGGCGGGCGTGGCTCGCTCGGAGGACGGCGTCTTCAGTGCAGGGGGCTGCGCGTCCTCCAGCGTCGCCAGGCGGAGGATGCCCCAGAGCACGCCCACCGAGATCGCTGCGACGAGCCCGACCGTCGCGACCCGCCGCCAGTTCAGCCCTCGCCCGATGGCGAGGCGGGAGAGCGGCCGCTCCACAGTGGTCGCCCCCAGCGTGACCTGAGACTGACCGGTCCGTGGCTGGCCGAGCAGGGAGCGGAGGCGCTCGCGCACGGCGGCGGCGGACGGCGGGCGGTCGAAGGGCTCCTTGGCGAGCAGGTCCTGGATGAGCTGATCGAGGGCGGGCGGTACATCGGGGCGCACGTGCCGCACGGACGGGGCCACCTTCTTGTGCCGCGCGCGGGCGATGTCCAGCGGGGTCGGCCCGATCAGGGGCGGCGCTCCTGCCAGCATCTCGTAGATCAGCACCCCCAGAGAGTACAGGTCGGTCCTGTGGTCGACGGGCTTGCCCCCGTGGAGCTGCTCGGGGCTCATGTACTCGGGCGTCCCGGCCACCAGGCCCGGCTTGACCGCGCCGCTGGTCGACGTCCCGGCGGTGATCGTGGCGATGCCGAAGTCCAGCACCTTGGTGAACAGGGGGTCCCCATCCCTCGGGGCGAGCATGACGTTGGCGGGCTTCAGATCGCGGTGGACCACGCCGACGCGGTGCGCGCTGTCCAGCCCCGCGCACACCTGGGCGGCGATGTGGGCGACGCGTCGCCAGGAGCTCTCCCGACCCGAGCCGCGGCGCGAGAGCAGGTCCTCCTCCAGGGTCCGCCCGGCCACCAGCTCCAGCGCCAGATACACGCGCCCGTCGCCAAGGGTCCCCGCCTCGTACACGGTGGCCGTGTGGGCATTGTCTGCCAGCGCCGTGGCTCGCAGCTCGTTGAGCACCCGGTCGGTGGCCCCCTCGTCGCTCGCCGCCGGTGACAGGATCTTGATGGCCCGCGGCTGGCCCGTGTGGACGTGGGACGCCTGCCAGATCTCGCCCATGGCGCCTACGCCAAGCAGCCGCTCGACCTTGTAGCGACCGTCGAGCACCCGCGCGACCAGGGACGGCACCGGCTGCCAGACTTCCGAGCCACACTGGGGGTTGGGGCACGACCGGGCGGCGTCTGGGGCCTCCTTCAAGCACGTCGTGCAGACAAGCGCCATGACCACCCGTCACGTTCGTGATCCAGCGGCGCGCCATGCGCTGTCATCCTGGAGCAGCACAGCCGACCGCCGTCTCGGTTACGGAGCCATGATAGCGGGAGGCGAGCGCCCGCACCAGCCCCACGGGCAGGCCCCCTGGCCCGCCGTCCGCCGGAAGCGACCGCGCCCCGTCACCGCACGGGCTCGACGGTGTCGCAGATCTCGCGGATGGCCTGGGCCCACGTGCGCGCCTCCGCCGCCGGGGCTCCCACGGAGCACTGGACCGCGCGCCCATCGGAGAGCACCCGGATGACGACCGTATCCACGGACCGCCCCGACACCGCCTCGGTGCCCTCGGCGAGCAGGACGACCGCGTCCCTGCCCACGTCCTCGGCGACGCGAAACCCCTTGCCCTTGAAGGCGCCGCGCCACCGCGCCACCAGGTCTGCGACGGTCCCCTGCGCGCGGACGCTCACCACCACGGTCACCGGGGTCGGGACCCCAAGCTCCAGCGCCAGGAGCCGGCCAGCGAGCTCCACGTTGCTCCAGCCGGGACCGGACGGCATCATCGCCCCGAATCTGGCGCCCGCGTGGGTCACCGGCGACACCCGGATGCCGTGAAGGGCGCGCAGGGCCTGGCGCTCGGAGACCTCCGCACCGGACGAGGTCGAGTCGATGGCGCAGCCGCCCAGGGCGAAGAGAAGCGCGACGCAGGCGAGACCAGTCCGCATGGCTCAGAACCGTAGCACGGTCTCGAGGCTGGCGCCGCTGAACGCGGGCAAGCTGCGGCAGGTGCCGCTCACGCAGAGGATGCCGCCGGGGATCTGCCCCCCGAACGCCGTGAGGGTCCCCCAGCTCGCGAAGTCCCAGCTCACCTCCCCCGCCACGTTGTGTACGGGCTCGAGCACCTCGTTGCGGGTGGTGTAACCATAGAGAGCCGCGACCCGCAGGATGGGCGCCAGCGACCAGGTCGCGATGGCCTGACCCCGGATGAACGAGTGGTTGAGAGGGACGCCGCGCTTGACCTCGGACTGGTGGTTCACCTTGAGCCCCAGGTGGTGGGGCCCACCGAGCGGGAGGTTCACCTCGCCCTCCGCGTGCCACATCTTGAGGACGAGCTCGTCGGTCAGCAGCTCGCGCTCCTCGCGCCACCCGCCGGAGACGTCCGCGAAGAAGCCGAGCCCGAAGTCCTGGCGGACGCCCCCGTAGGCGTGGAGCGCCCAGGCGCCGTCCTCCAGGGGGTCCTCCTCCCGGTTGTTGTAGACGTAGAACAGGCCATTGGCGTGGATGCGGGTGCCAGTGGACAGCACGGAGTACTCGGCTCGCAGCCGCCCCCCGGTCGTGTCGGAGTTGTTGGGCACGATCTGGTCGAAGCGCTCCAGGGCCGGGGGCTCCGCGTAGACGATGCCGAAGGAGGCGAGGCGCGGATCTGCGGCCTGGAGCTGGAACTTGCGGTAGTGCTTGCCCTCCAGCAGGACGTTGAAGGCCCCGGCGAAGACGGAGAGGCTGCCATAGACCGCCCCCCCTTCGTCGACGATGCGCGCCCCCGACCCCTCGTCCGTGTGACGCAGGATCGCGCCCTCGAGATAGAGCGCCGCGACACCGAACAGGTCCCCCAAGCTGAGGGACGCGCCCCCGATGGTGGTCCGCTCCTCGTGCCCGATGCTCGCGGAGCCCTCGAAGAACGCCTGCACCCCGCGGACGCCCAGCTCCACTCCGCCAGGCAGGGTCAGCGACGCCTCGGCTCCGACCAGCACGTCGTCGGGGTCCTCGATGAACTGCTGGCTCGTGTTGTCCACGTTCTGGACGTTGGTCGCCCCCGCCACCACCTGCACGCTGAGAGGGCCCGTGGTCAAGGCGGCGCGCCCACCCCGGATGGTGGTGTCGATGCCCAGCTCGTCGATCTTGCGGACGCTGAGCACGAGGCCCCGCCCGAAGCTGGCGTAGACGTCGCCGGCGGTCAGGCTCGCGTCGCCGAAGTCCCAGGTCCCCCAGGTCTTCTCGGGGCGGATGTAGTCCTTGAAGAAGCACAGCGCGCTCTCCGTGCCGGCGCCACACTCGGCCTCGTTGAAGAACAGCGCCACGTCGAGCCGCACGCCGGCGGTGGCGGGCCCCGCGGTGACGATCAGGTTGGTCTTGCTGAGGATCCCGAGGACCTGGTCGTCCCGGTCGTTGCGGTCGAAGTTGTCGTCCAGCCACCGGATGAGCAGGCTCTCGGTGACGTCGAAGCCCATGGTGCCGATGACGGGGAGCTCCACGTCGAAGGCCGCCGCCTGGGCGGGGAGCAGCGCCGCGACCAGGGCGGCCAGCCAAGGGGACCCTCTCACGGGGCGGCCGCGAGCAAGGCCCGAATGCGGCGCTCGATGTCCACCTCGTCGCCGGGGGTGAAGCCCTGGTGGATGTCCGCGATGCGGCCCGCCCGGTCGACCAGCACATAGAAGGGCATGTCGCCCCGGGGGTTGTGGCGGCTCATGACCTGGGTCTGGGTGTCCAGGAGCACGGGGAAGGTGTAGCCGAGCCCCTGGATGTAGGGGCGCACCTGGGCGACGGACGTGGGGCCGTCCGTCGACACGGCCAGATAGACGAAGCCGTCCCCCTTGAGCGCCTCGTACACCTTGCTCATGCGCTCGAGCTCGTTCTTGCAGGGCGCGCACCACGTCGCCCAGAACGAGACCATGATGACGTCCTTGCCCAGGTGGTCCCGCAGGTCGAAGGCGCGCCCCGTCATGTCCTTCAGGGTGAACGCCTTCATGGGCGTCCCGCTGGCCCCGGCCGGGGGCTCGTCCCCCTGCACCGCTTGGCCCGCGCCGCCACAGGCCGCCAGGATCATGAGCGCCACGATGAAGCTGCGCACGGGGAGCCCTCCTACTTCGCCAGCTCGGACGCGATGGTCTGCCCCAGGTCCGCCGGCGCCTCGCCGGAGCGCTTGTAGATGATGCGGAAGTCCCCGTCCACGAGCATGTTCACCGGGGTGGAGGAGGCAACCTCGGTGAAGTAGGGCTTCATCTTGAAGGTGGGGTCATAGAGGACGGGAGACGTCAGGCCGAAGTCGGCGCGCCACTGCTTGCAGAAGGCCGCGGTGGCGGGGAGGGACTTGGAGTCCTCGAACAGGATGGAGATCACCTGGAGGCCCTTGCCCTTGTTGGGCTCGTAGATCTGCGCGTCCAACGTCTTTGCCTGCTGGATGCAGGGGTCGCACCACCCGGCGCCGATGTCGACGAGCGTGAGCCGTTTGCCGCACATCAGGTCCGCGAGCCGCACCAGGTTGCCGTCGCAGTCCTTGAGGACCACATTGGCGTCGAAGATCCCCCCCGGCGCGGTGCCGAAGCCCTCGGACGGCGCCTCACATGCCGGCACATCGGCGACGACGACGTCCACGGCAGCGCCGGCGTCCTCCTGGAGGCCCACGGAGGCCTTGATGTCGTTCTCGTCCGCCAGGCACCCCCCGAGGGCGGCGAGGGCCAGGACGACGGCGATGCGGTTCATGGTCTCCTCCGGGCGGCTCGGGGCGGCGACTTCATGTGGCGACCGCTCCCGTTACGCGCCCGTCGAGCGTACCGAAGGGCCCCGCCTTGTCAACGGCTCGACACGGCCGTGCGCCGCCGCTAGGATGCCTGCCCCATGAGCACCGTCAGCCTTCAGACCCTGGAGCGCCGGGCCGACGCGCGCCGCCCCAAGGGCACGAGCGCCGCCCGCACCATCGACGCCCTGGAGCACAAGATCGCGCGCTGCTTCGCGGAGTGCTGCCGCGAGTGGAACCTCATCGAGCCCGGGGATCGCATCCTGGTGGGCGTGAGCGGCGGCAAGGACTCCTATGCGCTGCTGCACTTCCTGCGGCGCCTCCAGCGAGTGGCGCCCTTCGAGTTCAGCTTCTTCGCGTTCCACCTCGACCAAGGCCACCCGGGCTTCCCGACGGAGCAGCTCCGCTCGTTCCTGGAGTCCGAGGGCTACGAGACGGTGATCCATCACCGCAACACCTACGACATCGTGCTGGACAAGATCGAGCCGGGCGCGACGACGTGCTCGCTCTGCAGCCGGCTGCGGCGCGGCATCCTGTACGACCAGGCCGCAGAGCGCGGGTGCACCAAGCTGGCGCTGGGCCACCACCGGGACGACATCATCGAGACCTTCCTCCTCAACCTGTTCTTCGTGGGCCAGAACAAGGGGATGCCCGTTCGCCTCCGCAGCGACGACGGCCGCAACACGGTGATCCGCCCGCTCGGCTACGTGCCGGAGGAGTGGATCATCGAGTTCGCGGAGGCGAAGGGGTGGCCCGTCATCCCGTGCACCCTCTGCTCCAGCCAGGAGGGGCTCAAGCGCGAGCGCATGAAGCGGCTCCTGTCGGACCTCCAGCGGGAATACCCGGGCGTGAAGAACAGCTTGTTGGCAGCCATGGGGAGCATCAGCCCGTCAACTCTGCTCGACAAGCGCTTGTTCGACCCTGAGCTCGGGTCCGGGCCGGGCGCCGCACCGCCCGCCCCTGCCTCGGGTGACAGCGCCCACGAAAAGACGGGTTGACCGCTGGCGCCAAAGGCGGGTACGGTGGCCCCTCGACCCGTGACACGGAGGTTTGCGATGCCACGGATCGCTGAGTTCATTGGATTCACTGGCTCCCTGCGAGCTGCCTGTCTGTTGGGCCTCCTCCTCGTGGGCATCCCCGAGCTGGCTCACGCTCGCAGTGACGCTCGAAGTGGGGCCGCCGCCACCGCTCCCAAGAAGGCCACGAAGCCCGGCGCCAAGGTCACCAAGCCCTCCCGCTCGAAGGCTACGGCCACGAAGGGCGCCAAGGCTACGGCCACGAAGGGCGCCAAGGCTACGGCCACGAAGGGCGCCAAGGCTACGGCCACGAAGGGCGCCAAGGTCACGAAGGCGACAGCCTCGACCAAGAAGGGCGCGCGCGGCGTGAAGCTCGAGAAGGTCACCTACCAGGTCAAGCGCGGCGACAGCCTCGTCAAGATCGCCCGCAAGTTCAACACGGACGTCAAGACCCTCCGGAAGCTCAACCGCATGAAGCCAGGAGGCCTCAAGGCGGGCAAGGCCATCGTCGTGCGCATCTCCAAGCCGGGCTCGGGCCCGCGGCGCCTGGAGGACGGCGTGTCGCTGCCAGAGAGCGGGCCCGGCTACATTGCGCCTCGCAGGGATCGAACCTGGGGTACACGGGGGACGGTGGAGCACATCCAGGAGGCCTCCGCGGCCGTTGCCCGCCAGTTCCCGGGCACGGTGCCCGCGTTCATCGGCGACGTGAGCTTCAGGAACGGCGGCTTCATGCCGCCGCACAAGAGCCACCGCGGCGGGCGGGACGTGGACATCGGCTACTTCGCCAAGGACAACAAGCCCTTCACCCACTTCGTGGCCGTGACGCCCGAGACGATGGACGCCGAGAAGACCTGGGCCTTCTTCGACGCTGCCCTCTCCACGGGCCACGTCTCGGCCATCTACGTCGACCGCTGGCTCCACAAGCCACTCCGGGACGCCGCGCTCAAGATGGGGTACGACGAGGAGACCCTGTCACGCCTCTTCGAGACGCGAGGCTACGAGGACGGGGCCAGCCGCTCCGCCGTCATCCGGCACATCCGGGGCCACAGGGACCACTTCCACCTCCGCTTCGACTGCCCGAAGGGCGAGCACCCGAGCTCCTGATCCGACGGGCCGCGAGGGATCTCAATGGCAGGATTTTTCAGGATGTCCGCAGCTCTGCTCCTCGTCATTGCAGCCACGGGCTGCGGGCCGGGCATCGCAGGGCAGTGGAAGGGCACGGGCGAGATCGACCGTGATCACCGCTTCGAGCTGGACCTGGAGCTCGCCGGGAAGGCCGCTGGTCACGCCATCTACACCGCGGCAGCCGGCGTGGAGCCGCGCCGCCTGGACCTCTGCACCAGCCAGCTCAAGGACGACACGATCTCCTTCCAGCTCGATCTGGCGGGCCGAGCCGTGAGTTGCAGCGCGTCCGCTCAGCGGTACACGTTCCAAGGGGTGTTGGGGGAGCACGTGCTGACGGGCCAGGTGTTGTCCACGGCCGGTGAGCCCATCGGTCGTTGGCGCGCCTTCCGCGTAGAGGGACGCTGACCGCCCGCCCTCCCGCTGTGACCGTTCGATGAGCTGCTTCCACCGCATCCTGGTGCCCATCGACTTCTCTCCGGGGTCGCGGGTGGCCCTCCAGCGTGCCCTGGAGCTGGCCGTCGCATGCGGGGCATCGCTGATCCTCCACACGGTGGTCGAGCCGCGCGAGGTCAACACGCTCGCCTACATGGTCCGGGGCGATGACGTAGAGCGTCAGCTCGTCGCGCGGTTCACGGAGTCGCTGGATCGGGTAGTCGCGGAGGCCGGGGGCGCTGCCTGCGAGGTCCAGCGAGTGGTCACGCTGGGCACTCCGTATCTGGAGGTGCTCAAGGCGGGCCTGGGTGTGGGCGCCGACCTCGTCGTGATCGCCCGCCGAGGCTCCACTGCCATCGACTCGCTGTTCCCGCTGGCCAACACGACCTATCGCGTCGTGCGGCAGTCCCCGTGCTCGGTGCTCTGCGTGTCACCGGCCCCATCCCCGAGCGAGGCCGCGCGGACCATCCTGGTCCCTGTGGACTTCGGTACGCACAGCCTGCGGGCACTGAGCGTGGGCGCAGAGCTGGCGCGGGGCCTGAGCGCGCGCCTCGTGCTGCTCACCGTAGACGAGGGCGCGGGGGCGGAGCACGAAGCGCTCGTGCGCCTCCACGACGCGGCGGCGCTGCGCGACATGGCTGGGCTGAGCGTGTGTTTCCGGGTCGCGCAACGCAATGCCGCGCAGGCGATCCTGGAGGTCGCGGACGAGGAGGGAGCGGACCCCATCGTCATCGGCAGCCACGGAGACGCCACCGTCCTGCGAGACCTGCTCCTCGGCGACACGGTGTACCAAGTAGTAAGACGCGCACGGCGCGACGTGATGGTCGTCAAGTCCCCTTGACCCGCCCGCGAACGTCGACGCGGGCCAGCCGCACGGGCGGCTCTGCGGCGCCCATTGCCGACGTTGTGCAGAAGTCCCGCGGAGCGCCGCAAGCCGCTTCCCTTGCGATTTCAGGGAGCTGCTCGTGCATCGCGCCGGGTTCGGGGCGCTTCGTCCACAGGGACTCCACAGCCGACCCACTCACAGGGTCAGCAACAAATATGGGCGCGGCCCTCATGCGCCGAGTTCGCGGCGG
>BTVJ01000037.1:0-72009 GCA_045863395.1 Myxococcales bacterium | reverse complement strand
CGGGAGGAGCCCCTCCCCATCGTCTCCGCGCCACGGGAGGAGCCCCTCCCCATCGCCACCGCGCCACGGGAGGAGCCCCTCCCCATCGTCACCGCGCCACGGGAGGAGCCCCTCCCCATCGTCACCGCGCCACGGGACACTCCGACCGTGGCAGCCATGCAACCGCGCCAGGTGCCGGCGCCCGCGCCGCGCGAGCCGGAGGCGCCGCAGCTCACCCAGCGGGCCCCCGAGGTCGCGCCGCCCGCCTCTCCCGACGGCGATCCCGTCATGCTCTATCAGGCATCCCTGGACGCCCTCCGCGGCGGACAGCACGACACCGCGGTGGCCGGCTTTCGCGCCCTCATCGAGCGCCACCCGGAGCACGAGCTGGCGGACAACGCCCTGTATTGGCAAGGTGAGGCGGACTACGACCGCAGGCACTTCGACGGAGCCCTCCAGCTCTTTCAGCGCGTCATGGTCGAGTACCCCCTCGGCAACAAGGTCCCGGACGCGATGCTGAAGATCGGGCTGTGCTTCCAGAACCTGGGCGAGCCACGGCTCGCGCGGGAGATCCTGGAGCAGATTGGCGCCATCTACCCATCGAGCGACGCCGCCCACGTGGCCCGGCAGAGACTTCAGACCCTGGCAGGAGCAATCCAGTGAAGTACGCGAGGATGTTGCCGTGCGCCCTGGCGATCTCCGCCAGCCTTCTGACGGGCCCAGCGCGCGCCCAGGAGCGCGTCTATGGCTCCGGAGCAGACGAGCCGACCATCAGCATGGGCGCGTTTACGGCGCTCAACACCGAGCGCATGTACATCGTGCAGCCCGGCGACACCCTCTGGGACCTGAGCGGCGCCTTCTACTTCGACGAGTGGATGTGGCCCATGCTGTGGGCGCTGAACCCGCAGATCACCAACCCCCACTGGATCTACCCCGGGGATGTGCTGTTCATCCAGCCGCAAGACGCCGCCGCCGCGACGACCACCGTGACCCTGCTGGACTCGCGGTACAACGAGGTGCCCAAGAACCTGCTCCTCCCCGTCCGAAACATGGGCTTCATCGGCCAGGAGGACTACCAGGAGTCCGGCTTCATCAAGTACTCCCGGGAGGAGCGGGAGATGCTGGGCCAGTACGACGAGGTCTACCTCAAGCTGTCCACCGCTCGCACGGTGAGGCCGCAGGAGGAGCTGACGATCTACCGGATCGACAGGGACATCGAGCACCCGGAGACGGGCGACGAGGTCGGCTATCTGGTCCGCTTCCTGGGCATCGTGAGGATCCTCGACACCAGCAAGCCCCTGGTCAAGGGCGTCATCGTGAGGTCTTTCGAGGAGATCAAGCGGGGCGATCTGCTGACGGAGATCTTCCAGCACACCCGCACCGTGCAGCCTGTACAGAACACCATCGAGCAGGACGCGATCATCCTGGCCACCTTCGAGGATCACTCGCTGACCGGGGAGCTCCAGTACGTGTTCGTGGACAAGGGCACCCAGCACAAGGTGCGGACCGGCAACCGCTTCGTCATCCTGGAGCGAGGGGATCCCTACATCGAGGGGCACCCGGACCTGGACTACGACGAGGACGAGGACGTCGAGGAGCTGCCCTGGGAGCGCATCGGCGAGGTCACGGTCGTCGAGCCCTACGAGAACCACTCCCTCTGCATCGTCTCCGGCTCGATCCACGAGCTGCGCCCCGGCATGAGGCTGCGCATGCTGGACCGCTACTGATGCCGAGCGGGGAGCCCCTCCACGCGACGGCTCCCGTCAGATGAAGCGAATCAAGTTGATGGTCGCCTGGCTGAGCGCCAGCTCCAGGTTCTGGCGATAGCCGGCCGCATCACCGGCGCGTTGGTAGGGCTCCGGCTTGGCCGTCTCGAGCTCTACGTGGTCCACCAGGAAGTCCAGGATTCGCGCGCTCTCGTAGGTGCCCTTCCACAGTGACGGCAGGTTCCCCAGGATGCCCGGGAAGCCGAGCTGCACCACCCGCAGGTGCATGGCGTCAGGAGAGCGGTCCGCGTAGGGGAGCGCCTTGAGGCCATAGCCGTAGAAGGGGCAGGTGCCGACCATGACCATGGTGGCCGGGCCCTCGTAGAGCAGGTCGCCGGCCCCGAAGCGGCGCTCCTCGGCACCGCCCTCTCCGAGCAGCACCGCCCGCCGGCCGCGGGTGCGAACGGTGACCTCCATCTGCTTGCCGGTGAACGTCGCGCCGATGCGGCGAGGCACGGTGCGCGCGAACAGCGCGACGAAGTACCCGCCCACGCTCGAGAGCGCAGGCGCGACGAAGGTCCCGTCCGTTGCCGCCTTCATGGCGCGATAGTCGTTCAGCAGCTCCGCGTCGGCACCGAGGCCGCCGAACGGGAAGTAGGAGCCCTCCGCCTGCACCAGGTGCAGCGGGTGGTAGTCGCGGTGTGAGTTCTCGACGAAGCTGCGGATGTCGACCAGATAGCTTCCCGACGAGACCATCTCCGCCAGGGCGTTGCCAGTGCCGAGGCGCAGGATGCCGACACTTGGCCGCTCGTCCATGTCGGGGGTCGCGCGCAGCATCTGGTTGATGAACTCCACCACCGTCCCGTCGCCGCCGCCGGTGAAGACCGTGGGGTAGCCCCGCTCGAGGATCTTGCCGGTGATGATGCGGGAGTCTTCCGCGGAGGCCGAGTAGAAGATGTCATCGGGGGACACCAGCTCCGCGAGGGTCTCCACTACCTGCTCGTTGACCTTGCGCGCGTTGGCGTTGAGGACGACTGCGAAGGGGCTGCTCGGCGGCATCGGGAACCTCGACGGGGCACCGTGGGGCACGATGATCGGTGATCAGGCTCGCGTTGGCAATCTCAGCGAATCAGGCCGGTGCGCTCGATGACAGGTAGGGTGAAATGGAAGATCGACCCCTTGCCTGGCGTGCTCTCCACCCAGATGCGTCCCCCATGGCGAAGCACGATCTCACGAGCGATGGACAGTCCGAGGCCGATGCCACGCTCGCCGCGGCGCTCGCTCGACCCCTGGGTGTACTTGTCGAAGATGCGCCTGGCGTCCGCCGGGGCGATCCCGGCGCCATTGTCCCGCACGCCGATCCGCAGGCACACATCCTTGGACAGGAACGGAACGGAGTGGCCCAGCTCAGCCAGGTGTGGCGGAGGGACCGCGGGACCCAGCTCTCGGCTCGGGTCCGGAGAGAACGCATCGCTGCGCTCGATGCGGACCACCTCGGCGGTCAGCGTGATCTGCCCACCGCGCGGAGTGAACTTCACGGCGTTGGAGACCAGGTTGGTGATGACCTGCTGCACTCGGTCCCGGCTGCAGAAGACCTCGTATCCGCGAGGGAGAGAATCGCACACCACGGAGATGCCCTGGATGTCGGCGATGGGGATGACCGCCTCCAGCGAGCTTCGCACCAGCTCGGCCACCGAGAGGGCGGCCATGGACCACGCGGCCGCACCGCTCTCGATCGCCCGTAGATCCAAGATGTTACGGACCATGCGAGACAAGCGCTGGCTCTGGTCCACGACGATGCGCAGATACTCCTGCAGGTCCAGATCCAGGCTCGCCTCGTGGCGCTGCACGATGCTCAGGTAACCGAGGATCGCCGTGAGCGGGCTCTTGAGCTCGTGGGCGACCGTTGCGATCGTGTCCGAGCGCAGGCGCTCCATCTCATAGAGGCGCGCGTTCTCGATGGCGACGGCGGCCTGGAAGCCCAGAGCCTCCAGCATGGGCTGGGCGCGCGCGAGCGGCTGCGTCGCGATGCGGCGGCTATCGGTATAGATGACGCCGATGGTCGTGCCCTTGGAGATCATGGGAACGCACAGGATGGAGCGCAGGTCGAGGGCGACGACGCTCTCCGTTGGCGGGAACGAGGCGTCCCCGTCCACATCCGACACGCACACGGGCCGGCCGCTCCGGTAGACGCGCTCGGCCACCGAGCGGCTGATGCGCACGTCGCTCTCGTCGACGGTGCCCGCGTCTCGCACCTGCTTGACGACTGGTGTCCCGTCGAGGTCGTGCACGATGATGAAGGCACGCTCGAAGCCGGTGATCTCCAGAACCACGTCGATGATGCTGCGCAGCAGGTCGTCCAGGTCCAGGATGGTGCCGAGCTTGCGGTTGATGTCCAGCAGTCGGGCCAGGTCTGCGGAGGTCGGGTCCGCGCTGACCTTCTCCAGAGCTGCGAGGGCCGCCTCGGCCCGGCGGACCTCCCACAGGGCGCCCAGCTCGCGCAGGCCGCCGATGGCCTCCCCCAGCGTCGCTCGCGCCTCCTCGGCGCGGCCCCGCTGTGAGAGCTGCATGGCGCGCTCGACCTTGACGCGCTGCTGCTCCAGGGTCGCTCCCACTGTGGCAGCGATCTCCGCCGCGCGGTTGAGATCGGCCTCTGCCTCGACCTGCGCTCCGAGGCGGCGGCGCACGACGGCGCGCAAGCGATAGAGGGCCGCCTCCTCGATGCGGGCACCGAGCGCTCCGGCTGCCTGGAGCGCCTCGTCGATGCGCAGCCGGACCCGCACCATGTCGTTGCGCTCCAGATCCAGCTCACAGCGACGCCTCGCCAGCTCCACCAGCTCGTCGCGGGCTTCGATCTCCGTCGCGATGGCCTCGCACCGAAGGTAGCACTCGTCCGCCTCCGAGTAGTGGCCCTTGCGGACGTGCACCTCGCCCAGGTTGGCCTCTATCATCGCCTCGCTGCGCGCGATCCCGACCCGCTTGGCGAGGGCCAGGCCCTGGCGAAGGGTTGCCTCGGCGCGCTCCAGCTCCGCCCGGTCCGAATAGAGCACGCCCAGGTTGTTGAGGAGCAGGATGCGCTCGTTTCGCTCCCCTGTACGCTCACAGACGTGTACGAAGGCCTCCCAGTGCTTCGCAGCGTCCGCCCACCGGCCACGGAGGTAGTTGACGACTCCCAGGTTGTTGCGGCACTTGCCCACGTACGCGAAGACCCCGAGCTGCTCGTAGATGGCCAGCGCCATGGAGTAGTTGGTCGCCGCCTTCGCATACTCGGACTTGTAGCGGTGGGCCGACCCGAGGGCGAGGTATGCGTCGGCGATTCCGCGCTGGTGGTTCACGCTGCGAAACACGCGGAGCGCGTCCCGCCCCGATGCCGTCGAGGAGACCCACTCGCCGCAGTTCCAGTAGAGGTTGGCGAGCAGCAGATGGAAGCGTCCGAGCAGGGCCACCGGCCCAAGGACTCGCGCCTGCTCCCGGGCGGCGATGGCCTCCTCGATGGCCTCCGCATACTCGGCCTGCATCATGCGGCACCACGCGGTCGCGTAGCGGATCTCGAGGCGCTCCACGTGCGACTCGGGACCGCTGGGCAGCTCCGCCGCCTCGGCGAGCACCAGCCGGGCGTCGTCGAGGCGCCCCAGGCGAGCCAGCACGTCGCCGCGCTTCCTGCGGAGGCGCGCAATGGTCAGTGGGAGGGCGGCTCCCCGCCGCGTTGCCGGATGGCGCAAGGGGACCGTCAGGGCCTCCTCGTAGGTGGCCGCGGCGCCCTCCAGGCGCCCCAGGTGCATCTCCATGTCGGCGATGCGCTCCAGGAGCCCCAGGCGCAGCGACTGCCCCGCCGTGCGGGTCCCGACCAGCGGCAGCGCCGCCTCGAGGAGGGCGGACGCGCGGCTCGACAGGAGCTGGGCCTGAAGTGAGTCGGCGGCGCGGACTGACCAGCGAATGGCCCGGCGGCCCATGTCGCCGGCCAGGAAGTGGCGCGCAACGGCCTCGGCAGCCGCCGCGCCGGCGGATCGCGCCAGCCGCTGCCCTGCCGCGCGGTGGAGGCGCACGCGGCGGCCGGGGTCCATGTTCTGGTAGACCACTTCGCGCACGGCCGCCTGCGCAAAGGTGAACAGGCCCGCCAGCCCCTCCTCGTCGGTGCGCCTCACGAGACCGCGGCGCTCGGCCAGCCGGAGCGCCGCGACGACGGCCGCGTGGGGCAACCGGGCCGCGACGACGAGGGAGTCCGCAGTCATCGCGCCGCCATCCACGGCGGCCGCCTCCAGCACCTGGAGCACGGAAGGGTCCAGGAGGCGCAGGCGCCGCACCAGCGCCTCGCGCACGCTGCCCCGTGGGAGGAGCGGCACCGACTCCATCTGGGAGCCGGACAACGTCAGGACGAAGCGCCCCCCACGGCGCCGCAGCACGCCCTCATCCACCAGGGCGCGGAGCGCCTCCTCGACGAGCAGTGGGTTGCCGTCGGTCTCCTTCCAGACCCGTGCCCGAAGCGCCTCCTCGCCGGGAATCCCGCCCACGAGCCGCCGGACGAGCAGGCCCGTGTCCGCCTGACCGAGGCGCTCGAGGGCGTGGACGAGCACCCCGGGCTCGCCGTCGAGTGACGCAAGGCGGCCCGACGCCACCCCAGAGGCGGCCGCGGTGTCTCCGGAAGTCTCCGTCGCTGCCTCACCGCGCAGGGTCATGCAGGTCAACACGTGGTCCGCGCGCAGCTCCAGCGCCAGGAGGCGGAACAGCTCCTGTGCCTCGGAGGGCGCGGCGTGCACGTCCTCGATGGCGAGCAGGAGGGGGGTCGTGATGCTCGACCGAAGCGCTGCCGCCACTGCGCTGGCCTGCCGGCCGACCGACTCGATGGCCGACGTTCCCACGTCGCCCAACTGCAAGACCGCTGAGGGTACTCCAGCGCGGCGGAGGAGCTGCTGGACCGGCTGGGCCTGATGGTGTGCGCCATGGGCCTCGCAGGCGACCGTGATCACCCGCCCACCGTCGAGCTGCACGTGGACGGCGAGCTCCTCGAGGAGGCGCGACTTGCCGACACCCTCCTCACCGAGGACGATGACCGTCTGCCCTTGCCCGTGCAAGGCACGGTGCCACCGCGTGGCCAGCTCCGAGAGGATACGCTCCCGACCGACCAGCGCCGCCCCACCGATCATCCCGGGAGCCGCGTCCCCGATCAGCTCGTCGCGGCCGGTGGCGAGGGCCTCCAGCTCCGCAGCCACCTCGGCCGCGTCATGATAGCGGAGGCTGGGCTCCTTCTGGAGCAGCCGCGAGACGATCTCTGACAGGCGCGGGCTGACACCCGGCCCTCGTACGTGGAGCGGGGCGAGCTCCCGCTCGAGCACGGAGCGCACCACGTCCACCGCCCCCGGTCCCGTGGCGAAGGGGGGCGAGCCGCTGATCGCCTCGTACAGCACCGCCCCGAGACCGAACAGATCGGAGCGCGCATCCCCCGCATGCCCCCGCAAGACCTCGGGCGCCATATAGCCGAGGGTCCCCGATGGGCGGGAGAGCTGAACCTCTGCGGCCGTCGCGAGGCCGAAGTCCAGGAGCTTGGCTACGAAGCCGTCTTCGGACTCGTCGCGCACGGCGAGGATGTTCTGGGGCTTGATGTCGCGGTGGACGATGCCCCGATCATGGATGTGGGCAAGGGCGCACGCCAGGTCCGCCGCGATTCGCACCAGGCGGTTCGGGCGAGCCGGATCCCAGACGGAGCCCAGGTGCACGCCATCAATCAGCTCCATGGTGAACCAGGCGTCCCCCTCTCCAGTCACGCCGTAGTCGAAGACGCGGACCACATTGGGGTGGCGGATTGTCGCGATGAACCGGAACTCGCTGCGGATGTGGTCGGCCACCTCCGGGCCAGACGCGCAGGCGGGCACCCACTTGAGCGCGCAGATGCGGTCGAGGTCCCTGTCGTAGACCTTGTAGACTGCGCCCATGCCCCCCTTGCCCAGGAGGCTCAGCACCTGGTGGCGACCCTCCACCAGCACATTGGGCGCCAGCAGCCGGTTCGCATCCGGCTCCGTGGATGAATCGCTGAGCAGCTCTGCAGGCAGCTTTGCAGGCATTCGCGACCCCATCGGAGCGAAATTCATGGACTCTCCGCGCGCACGACCGCGCCGTGCGCGCGGACAGTGACCAATCGAGGATGTACCGCTTCAGTCCACAAACCGCAAGAGGATCCATCGGACTGGAGCGTGGAGACTCCCGCAACCCGACGATCCGGGAGCGAGGCGCGGACGCTTGACCCCACACCGAGCGCGTGCTACCCGTTGCGGCCCATGGACATTGGCGTGCGATCGGCTGGCGCGGCTCTCCTCATCGTCGCGGCCGCGTGGGGGTGGGTCGAGGCCGCTCGCGCAAACCGGCCCGCAGGAGATCCGACAGAGGCGACCGCGCTTGCGGCTGCGCTGAAGGGTTCCCTGAGGCCGGGGGAGCTCGGGGTCGTGCGCCCTACCCTCCTGGGCCTGGGCACCGAGCTGGACGCGCTCCCCGTGATGCCCGCGCCACCGCCGCACCGAGGCGCCCTCGCCGGGCGCTATCGAGCCGTCGCCCTCGCCGACCTGTCGACCCCGCCCTCGGAGGGGGCCTGGCGCCCCGAGGTCGCGCCCGGGCCTGAGCATGACGGGCTGAGCCTATTGCCCATCGACGGCCCCTTCGTCGCTGGCGAGCGCCTGCTCGACCGCCTGGCTGAGGCCACCGTGGAGCTGGTGCCACCGGAGGGCCCGCCGATCCCGTGCACACCGTGGACCGGGAGCCGCCACCGCTGCGGCCCCGACGGCTGGATGCAGGTGGGGCGCGCCGTGGCCCGGGTAGGGGGCAGCCTCGTGTCGTGCATCTGGGCGCACCCGCAGGAGGGCCTGGCCGTGCGCCTCACCTTCCCGCGGGTCTCGCTGGGGCGGGCGCTCCGAGGGAGCGCGGCCCTGGTGGATGGCACGGGCGCGGGCGCAGACGTGCACATCGCAGTGACGGTCGACGGCGAGCGCGCCGGGGGCGCTACGCTGCCCGGACGCACGCCCGTGGTCACCCCGCTGGAGGTCCCGACCCGCGCAGGCGTGGGGACGGTGGTCATCGAGGTGAGCGCGGAGAGCTCCCGGTGGCGCCAGGTGTGCATCGACCCGGTCGTGGAGCAGGCTCCGGCCGGAGAGGGAGCACCGTGAGCAGGCTGCCCAGACCGACGCAGCTCCTGGCGCGGGCGCCGTGGCTGCTCGTCCCCCTCGGCTTGGTGGTCCTCGCGACGACCCTCTGGGCGAGCGCCCTGCCCGACGCCCCGGTCACGCACGAGGGGCAGGCCTACGTGGAGGGCGCGACGCGTGCAGGCCGATGGCTTCGAGGCGACCCCGAGCAGCCGGGCGCCATGGCGGCGTGGTCTCTGCACGACCACCACGCGCCGCTGGT
Organism: Myxococcales bacterium; assembly: GCA_045863395.1. GTDB lineage: Bacteria > Myxococcota_A > UBA9042 > JABWCM01 > BTVJ01 > BTVJ01. The sequence continues at coordinate 62,935 of BTVJ01000037.1, read as the reverse complement.
CAAGCTCGTGCACGGCGCCTCCTGGGCGGCGCTGTCGAGCGGGCGCGGTCCCTTCGAGGCGGTGGCCCTGGGCGGCCTGGCCTGCGCCGCGCTGGCGCTGGCCTTGACCGTGGCCATCGGGTGGCGAGCCCTCGGTCCGTGGGGCGGCGTGGCGGCAGGGCTGCTTCTGGCCGGCATGCCCCGCTTCGGCGCCACGGCGATCACCGCGTCCGCAGAGCCGGTGATCGCGCTCGCCTGGGTCGCCCTGGCGCTGTGCTTCGCGCCGGCAGTGGAGCGCCGCCGGTGGGCCGTGCCCGCTGCGCTGGCCTTGGCGGTCGCCTTCGCCGCGGACGGCCAGGGGGTGTTCCTGCTCGTCCCTCTGCTCGTGTACGCGCACGTCGCGTTGCCGGCCGAGCGACCGACCACTCCGCTCCTTGGTGGGGGCGACGACGCGACGAGCCCGCGGGCTGGCGCGCGGGGGCTCGTGACGATGGGCGCATGGCCGCCACACGTCCTGCTGGTGCTCGCGGCCGGTCCGCTCATCGCCCTCGCTGCCTGGCCCCTCGCACGTGGCGACGTGGGGAAGCTCCTCGTGAAGTACCTGCTCGATCCCCTGTCGGCGGCGCCGGAGCCGGTGCTCCACGGGGGCATTCGCTGGAGCGCGGCGGGCCCGGACGCGCCCTTCGGGGCCTCCCTGTGGTGGCTGGTCGAGCACCTGCCCGTGGCCGTGGTGGTCCTCGCGCTGGGCGGAGCGGCCGTGCTGGCCCGGGACGTCTGGCGGTGGCGGAGCCGCGGGGAGCGCGCCGCGACCGTGGAGCTGCTGCTTCCCACCTTGCTGGGCGTCACGGTCCTGGTGCTGTGCGGCACCAACGGGACACCGCTCTACTACAAGGGCGTCGATCGCCTGCTCCCCCTCGCCCCCTTTGCCGCCCTGCTGGGCGCCCTGGGCCTCGTCGCTGCCGTTCGCGCCGTCGCGGCGAGCGCTCCCGGGCGACGTGCTGCGCTGATGGCCGCGTCCATCGCCATCCTTGCGGGCCCGGGCCTCGTGCAGACGGTCCAGGCGGGAGCCGACGGGGTCGTGTGGGCCGGCGCGCTCGGGGGGAGCGCCGCGGGGGCGGCGCGGGACGGCGAGCAGCTCGCGAGCGACGCCTGGCTGCCGCGCCCGGTGATCGCCTGGCTGGCCGCCGTCCCGGACGGTGAGTCGGTCGCGCTGCTGCCTCGGCGCGACCAGATGGAGCGAGTGGTCCGACGGCTGCACGCGGAGGGCGTCCTCCGCCACCAGGTGCGCCTGGCAGCGCCGGAGTCGGCGGACCACCTGGTGCTCCTGTGGGCGCCCGAGAGCCCCGAGTGGCCCGTGGCCGCGGCCGCGGTCCGGGAGCAGAGGCCGGAGCACGTGATCACGGCGCTCGGGGTTCCGGTCGCCTCCATCTACGCCATCGCTCCGGGGGCCCCCTCTGACGCAGGCAACGCAACCCCGCGGTAACATTGGATCTCGATGGCTGGGTTGCGCCAACCGTCGACCCATGTATAGTTGCAGCCTGACACCGGATCAGCCGCGCCACGGAAGGATCGAAGGCACCACCCTCGCTCCACGGGGGCTGCGAAGTGACGGGACGGAGCCCCTGTGGACGCCAAGACACGCATCACGACCACCAAGCGAATCGTCGACCTGCCCATCGAAGGGGGGGAGTGCTTCGTAGAGATCTACGGCGCCAACATCGGCTCCAAGCATGACCTGGGGGTGGAGGTGGTCACGGTGGGCCGCGACCCGGACAGCACCATCGTCCTGAACACGGACAGCGTCTCCCGGCGCCACGCTCGGGTCGAGTCCTGGAAGGGCGAGAAGTGGCTGATCGACCTGGACAGCACCAACGGCACCTATCTCAATGACCGGCCGACGGTGCGGGCGCGGCTGACCAGCGGCGATCTGGTCAAGATCGGCGACACCATCTTCAAGTTCCTCGCGGGGCGCAACATCGAGAGCGCCTACCACGAGGAGATCTACCGCATGACCATCCACGACGGGCTCACGCAGATCCACAACAAGCGCTACCTGCTCGAGGCGCTGGAGCGTGAGTTCAGCCGGGCCAAGCGCTACACCCGCGCCCTCGCGGTGATCATGTTCGATCTGGATCACTTCAAGGCCACCAACGACAAGTACGGACACCTGACCGGCGACTACGTCCTGAAGGAGGTCGCGACCATCCTCAAGAACCGGATCCGGCGGGAGGAGGTGTTCGCGCGCTACGGGGGTGAGGAGTTCGCCATCGTCCTGCCGGAGACGGACCGCAAAGGGGCACGCGACTTCGCGGAGATCGTGCGCAAGACCGTCGAGGAGCACGACTTCGAGTTCGAGGGCAACAAGCTCAAGATTACGATCAGCCTGGGCGTGGGCGTGCTCGGAGAGGCGATGCTGCGCCCGTCGGACCTGGTCCGGGAGGCCGACGAGCACCTGTACGCGGCGAAGCGCGCAGGCCGGAACCGGGTCTCGGACTGAGCTCCCGCTGAACATCCAGCCGCCCGCGCTGCACCCCGAATGTGGTAGATTGCCACCCCATGTCGTCGCCCCGACCCCATCGACCGCTGGCCGCCGCGCTCCTCGTCGCCGTGATCTCCGGGTGCACCCCGGGTGACCTGTCGCTCGGAGGGTGCCAGGGCGGCCTCCAGGGGACGGTTGACGACCTGATCGGCGGCACCTGGGACCTGGCTCCCACGGCGCTCGTCGCCCCGGCCGTCCGCGTGCGGCTGACCCAGAGCGGCTTCGACCTGGTCGCAGAGCGCATTCGCGACCTGATCACGCTGGTCTTCGAGCAGGACGAGCACGGCCGCATCCTCATCCCCCTCGACCAGTTCCTGTCGGAGCCCATCGTGCTGCCGGAGCTCGGGATCCCGGACCTCATCGAGGTGCAGGCGAAGCTCTGGTTCCAGAACATGGTGCTCTCGCTGGACTGGGACGCTCTGAAGGTCGAGCTGGTCGATGACCCCCCCGTTCCGGCGCGCATCCGCATCTCGATCAGCGGTGGGCGCATCGGGGTCGCCAGCGGCCGCATCGCGGGCAGCGCCACGTTCAAGGGCGGGCAAGGGGGCACCGCGAGGGCCGACGTCGACCTGGCGTGCGAGGTGATCGACCAGAAGGGCGGGGAGGACGGCGGTCCCACTTATATGGCGGGCGCCGACGTGGTCATCGACGTGGCGCTGGACACGGACCTCGAAGGCAAGCTCCAGGTGGGCGCGGAGCTTGTCAGCTTCACCCTCGAGCCGCCCGCCTTCCGCACGGAGCCCGCGTGCGCCACGGCGCCCGAGTGCCAGGACGGCGACACCCAGCCCTGCTTCGAGTGCGAGGCCGTCTGCATCCTGAACTTCGAGGAGGGCAACCTGGACACCCTGGTCGCCTCCCTCCAGGAGCAGCTCGAGCCGGCGCTGCTCGGCATCGCCAACGAGCTGGTCGCCAACGTGCTGTCGAGCGATCTGAACGGCCAGCCCTTGCGCATCGGCGGGAGGCTCCCGCTGCTGGACCTCCTCGCGAGCGTGGCGGCCGGGCTCGGCGAGGTGTTCCCGTCGGTGCGGGACCTCGCGTTCTCGTTTGCGCCCGCCCCCGCCGCGTTCGCGGTGCTCGCGGGGGGCCTCAACGTGACGCTCGACGGTGGAGTCGAGGCCGCCGAGGTCCACCCCTGTGCAGCAGCCATGGGGCCGCCACCAGACTTCGCGTCGTGGACGCGCGGGCCTGCGCCGGCCTTCCAGGGGTCCGGGGCCTACCACGTGGGGGCGGCGGTGCCCCAGGCGCTGGTGGACGAGGCGGTCTGGGCAGCGGCGGCCACCGGCGTCCTGTGCCTCCAGATCGACAGCCAGACCGTCCGCCGGTTGACGGGCTTGACCCTGACGTCCGGCGCCATCGACCTGCTCCTGCCCGGGCTCCGCGGGCTCGCCGGGGACCGGGCTCCCCTGCTCCTCACCCTGGAGCCGCACCTGACGGCGGGCTCGTTCCCGGTGACCACCCTGTCACCCCCGGCCGTGGACGGGCACCAGAGCCTGATGCGGGTGGTGCTCCCCGGAGCGGGCATCTCGCTGTACGTCCTGGTGGCGGAGCGGTGGGTGCGGGTGTTCGAGATCGACGCGGACGTGGAGGTGGAGGCCTCCGTGGTGGTGGTGGGGCCCAACGTGCTGACCCTGACCCTCGACCGGGTGGGGGTTACGGAGGTTCGGGAGACCTACAACGAGCTCCTGCCGACGGCGGAGCTCGGGCGCATCGTCCCCGTGGTGGTGGAGCTCGCGATGACGCTGCTGCTCGGCCAGCCTCTGTCGCTCGAGGCTGACCTCGGCCCCCTCATCGAGGGCGCGATCAACCTGCCGCTGAGCGCCGCCGTCGAGGGCATCGCGCCCGACGGCCCCCTCAAGGACTGGATCGCGCTGGTTCTGTCGCTGCACCCGAAGGCCGAAGGCGCGCTCACGGCCTCGGTGGAGACGACGGCCTCGGTGATCGCGGGCGGCGACGGCGCGGTGACCCTCGCCGTGGATCCGCTCACAGAGACCCAGTGGCGGGTGGACGGGACCCTCTGGCGCCCCTTCGCGCAGGCGAGCGCGGTGCGCGTGGCCCACCCGCTGCTCGCGCTGCCCGGGGAGCACCTCGTCGAGGTCCGGGGGCGGCTCCCCGGCGCCTGGCGGACGTTGGACGAGAGCCCCGCGGAGGTCCGGGTGGTCACGGGGAGCGACGGCCTGGTGCCGACCCCGCCCGCGGAGCCTGCCATCGCTGCCGCCCCGGGGGGCTGCTCCGCTGGAGCGTCGGGCGGGCTGCTGTCGCTGCTCGTGGTCGCGCTCCTGCTGCGGCGCAGGGCGTGATGCGCGCTGCGTTGCTGCTCCTCCTCGTCGGCTGCCAGGCCCCCGACCCACCGCCCGTCGCCTGCGCCCACCGCGCCGAGTGCCCGCCCGGTTGGACCTGCGGGACCAGCGGCGTGTGCATCGTGGCCACGTCCTGCGTCCAGGACCGGGACTGCTGCCCCGGCCTGACCTGCTTCAACGGGCACTGCGAACCCACTCCCGCCTGCGCCACGGACGGAGACTGCCCCGGGAAGGTCTGTCGGGGAGGCGCCTGCGCCCCCCCCGCGTGCGCCGCGGACACAGACTGCGACGCGCCGGCGCGATGCGTGGCCGGCGTGTGCGCCAAGGGCCTCCCGTGCGCCGGGTGTGGTCCTGCGGACGCCTGCATGGCGGACGTCGGGCGGTGCGTCGAGGCGGTCGGGTACTGCGCCCTCCCCTGCGAGCCCGGCACCATCCGCGTCACGACGGGGCCGCTGTCCGCGGGCCCTGGTTGCGTCCCACCAGACACCTGCGCGTGCGCTCCCCTGCCGCCCGTGTCCGAGGGGCTGGCCGGGTTCTGGGGCGGCCTGGTCGCCTTGGGGCCGATGCTGCTCCACGCCTCCTACGACGCCGCATGGGGGGACGTCGTCGTCTCGCGGTGGGAGGTCGAGGGCGGCGCGGCGCGCACCGAGGGGCCGCTTGTCATCGATGGGCTTCCCGCTGGTGCGCCGGTCGAGGGAGATCCCCTGGGGCCGCGCCATGGCCTGGCGGAGCCCGGACCGGATGTGGGTGCGTGGCTCCAGGCCGCGGGACACGGGTCCTTCCTGTACCTGGCCTACCGGGACGAGGCGCAGCGGGCGCTTCGCTTCGCCGTCGTCAAGCCCGACAAGGGCTACGCGGCCGTGGCCTACACCCTCGCCACGGACGGGGACCCGGGCACTCACCTTGCCGTCGCCTCCGACCCGGCGGGTGTGCCCCGGGTCGCCTCGCTCCTCGCGGACCTGGGCCCTGCGGAGGGGGGGCGCCTCACGGGCCTCGGCCTGTGGGTGGCCGCGCGCGCCAACCCCGGAGCCCCCGATGACTGGGGCGCCGTTCGTATCGTGGCGCAGGGGGTGGTCCCGCCGGATGACGACTGGGAGGCCTTCGCGGCGCCAGGACGCGGCGTGGGGCTGTTTCCCTCCATGGCCGTGGATGACGCGGCGAACACGCTCATCGCCTTTCACGACTCGCTCTCAGGCTCGCTCAAGCTCGCCCGAGCGCCGCTGAGCGGTGCGCCGACCGTCGCGCTCATCGACGGTGCGGCAGACGCGGCGGCCCAGGGAGCCTCCACGGGTCGGGTCGGCGCCTTCGCCACCCTCGCCCTGCTGCCGAGCGGCGCGGTGGCCATCGCGTACCAGGACGCCACGGACCGGGCCCTGCGCTACTACTCCGGCCCCTCCGACGGGGCGGGCGTCGTGCAGGTGGCGGACGACGGCGGGGGGCACCGGGTCGGTGCGGGCATCGCCCTGGGCCTGAGCGCCTCGGGGCAGCCCCTCATCGTGCACGGGGACGAGACCACCGGTGACCTGCGCCTCACCCGCCGCGCGGCGGAGGGGTGGACGACCACGACGCTCCTCGCCGACGGCGTCCAGGGTCTGTTCCCGTCCGTCGCACGCTTTCAGGGGGCGCTCTGGGCCAGCGCCCTGGAGCTGCGCTTCCCTGACGACGCCTCACCGGCCCACAGGCTGCACCTCGTGCCCCTCGACTGACATGACGCCCGCACACTTGAAGGCTGCGCCGGGCCGTGGTAGCAGGGCCGCGAGGTGACGATGGGGTCGTTCCGGCGAAACGTGACGGTCGCGGTGAGCTTCGCAGTGCTGGGAGCCATGGCCCAGTGGGCGACGGACGTGGTGGCGGCCGCGCTCTCCGAGAACCCACCGCCTGCCGGGGGCCTGGCGTCCGGGGCCCTGGCGGGTCTGTTCCTGTCTCTGCTGGCGGGCCTGGGCGTGGGCTCTGGTCTCGGGATCGTGTGGGCCGTCTCCCTGGGGCCCCAGCGGGGCGACGAGGCGGGGCGCGTCGCCGCCCGAGCCGCGTGGCGCTGGCTCACGGCCGGCACTCCGCAGGAGCACCACCGCCGCGCGGGCGGCGTGCTCGGCGGGCTGTGCCTGCTTGCTGGCGCCGCGGTGGTCTCCCTGGGCGTGACGCGGGGGCTCGTCGTCGAGTGGGCGCGCCCCGACCTCATCGCACTGGCAGTGCTCGCCCTGCATCTGCTGCTCGCGGTCGTTGGCCTGCTCCTGCTCCCCTTTGCTCGGGCGCTGTTCGGGGCGACGCTGGGGCTCCTGTCTCGCATCCCCGGTGTGCGCGCCGTGGTCAACCGGGCCGTCGGGCCACTCGGCCTGCTGGCCGTGCTGGCCGTAGCCGCGACCCTGTATGTGATCATCGTCAACTGGTGGGTGGTGTCGTTCCTGCCGTGGGAGGCGACGCTGCGAGCGATGGTCGCCCTGGCCGTCGCGGTCGTGGCGACCCTGTCGCTGCGGGCCAGGCTGGAGCGGCGGGTGTGGCGCTGGACCGCCACCGGAGTCCTCACGGTGCTGTTGGCGGTGTCCGGCGCCCACGCGGTCACCCTGTCGCCCTCGGCGCAGGTCGCCCGCGAGGTGCTCGGGGAGCGCCTGCTGGCGAGCCGCCTCGCGCTCACCCTGCTGCGCCCGGCGCTCGACGTGGACCGCGACGGCTATCTCTCCATGTTCGGCGGGGGAGACTGCAAGCCCCTCGACCCCCGGGTGCACCCAGGCGCCATCGACATCCCCAACGACGGCATCGATCAAGACTGCGCGGACGGCGACCTGGACTCGGGCATCATGGAGGTTCGCGGCCAGTGGGGCTACCCCGTCACCGGGCACATCCCGGAGAGCCTCCCCATCGTCATCGTGACCATCGACACGCTGGCCGCTCGGAACACCACCCTCCTCGGGTATCACCGCCCGACGACTCCCCACCTGAAGCGCTTTACCAAGAGCGCGGTCCTGTTCGAGAACACGTTCACGCAGGGCCCGTCGACGCGCCTCTCCTTTCCTGCGCTGTTCACGTCCCGCTGGGACAGCCAGATCGCCCGGCGCCTGGAGGGGAAGCACCCCTACCCGCTCGAGCCCTCGAACCTGATGCTGGCCGAGGTCCTGCGCGACAACGGCTACGACACCGCCGCCGTCCTCCCGGCGTCCTACTTCAAGACCTCGCGGTGGAAGGGGCTGACCCAGGGGTTCAACCACGTGCAGGAGGGGCCCGCCCTGGCGTGGGGGCCCACCAACGACCACACGGCGCGGCAGGTGACCGACGCGGCGCTGACCATCGTGGCGCAGCAGCGCACGAAGCCGCTGTTCCTCTGGGCCCACTACTTCGACCCCCACTCTCCCCACATCCCGCCGGCGGACATCGGCCCCTTCGGACCCGAGGAGCAGGACATCTACGACGCCGAGCTGGCTCACACGGACCGCCAGGTGGGGCGCCTGCTCGACGGCATCCAGAAGGCCTACTCGGGGGACGTCCTGATCATCGTCACGGGGGACCACGGCATCGGCTTCGACGTGCCGCGGCACGCCAAGAGGCACTACGGGCAGGACCTGAACACGGTGTCTCTGCACGTGCCGATGATCGTGAGCGCCCCGTTCGTGAAACCCCGGCGGGTCAAGGCCATCGCGACCACCCTGGACATCGCGCCCACCATCGTGAACGTCCTTGGGCTCGAGGGGCAGTTTCCATTTGAGGGGTTCAGCTTGGTTCCCGCACTCATCGACGGCAAGGATCAACGCCCCCAGGTGACGTTTCACCAGTTCTACATCACCGAGTCGCTGTGGAAGGGAAACGACCCGCTGCGCCACCTCTCGGTACGCACCGACCAGTGGAACTTCATCCTCAATCGCCTGACCGGGGAGGCGTGGCTCTACGACTGGAGGTGGGACTACTACGAGCGCGAGAATCTGCTCGTCGCGCGACCCGACGTGGCGCGGGAGCTGCGACGGACCCTGATGGTCTACTTGTATGCGATCTACGGCCCGCTCGAGCAGGCTGCCGGGGTCGAGCCCCTGCGGTTGGGGGCAGGTGCGCTCCCGAGGCTGTCTGCGCCCCGGCCCGTGCCGGGGCTGCGGCAGCCGGTGCGCCCGCCGCCTGAAGAGAGGCGGGCGCCCTGATCCCCCGGGTCTCTGGCGCGACAGCCGGAGTCAGAGCTCCACACCGAGCAACGTCAGGTTCTGGACGAAGGACAGGCCGACCGGCGACGCCTTGCGGTAGAACACCGCGGGTCGCCCGACCGGGGCCTCCACGGTGACTTTCGTTCCGCTCGCCATCACCCCGTAGTCCTTGCCCGTCCACAGGTGGGTCCAGACTCCCGGCGGCAGGTAGACCTTGCGCTCGTGGGGGCAGTCCGGGGGCGTCAGGCAGCGCTCCACGCTCGGTGCGACCAGGATCTCGCTTCCCAGCAGGAACTCGTCGTCGACGAGCCAGGACGGGGCATCGCCGGGAGTGTGGAGCGCCAGGTGGCGCACCAGCGGCCAGCCCTGACTCGTGGCCTGCTCGTGGAGCTGGCCCCGGTAGAACGCGAGCGCCTTGTAGACCCGCGTGAAACGAGCGAAGTGCTCCATGGACTCAGGGTCGCTGTAGATCTGGGCGTTGTCCTCGGGAGAGTCTCCCTCGTGGGTGCGGAGCAGCGCCGTGAACGCGCTCGCCTCGACCCACCTGCGCAGCAGCTCCGGCTCGCGCCCCAAGACGAGTCCCAGAGAAGCGACGGACGTGCTGCCGCCGGTCTCCATGTGGTTGTAGGCGATGCCCGAGATTCCCCCACCGATCAAGGCGCGGAGGGCGCTGGCAAAGCCGTCCTGGTCGTCCCAGGTGGTGAGCTGCTCGCCGGTCCAGGGGACTGCTCCTGACGCCGGGGTCCCCGTGAAGCCGGCCCGCGCCAGGACCAGCCCCTGCCCTGCCACGGCCTCCGACAGCAGGTGCGCCCAGGCGACGGGGTAGAGGTTGTGGGCGCTGTCGGAGTCTCCGTCCGCGACCGCCTCCACGGGGAACAGCTCCCCGCCGGGAGCGGTCCAGCCGTCGCAGCCGGCGGCCCCCTGGACCAGCTTCTGGAGGACGTCCTTCATCCACGCGGCCGCGGCGGGGTTTGTGGCGTCGAGGAGGACCCCGTCCACGCCGTCGTCACCCGTCACGACCGCGGGGGCACCCTCGACAGTCACGACGAGGCCCCCCTCCACCGCCTCTGCGTAGAGGTCCCGGGCCCCACCTGGACCACCCGCGACGGGCCGCAGCACGGGGTCCACCTGGCAGAGCGTGCGGATGCCGCGGTCCGCGAGCGTGGCGCCCCACGTTGCCCACGTCTTTGCATCGTCGGGGGGCATGGGCCAGCTCCACGGGCGGCCCGCGCCGCTCCAGTCCGGGCGCCACACCGCCGAGACCAACGCCCCCTGCTCGAGGAGCGCGTCGAGGTGGATGAGGGCCGGCCCCGTCCCGCTCGAGAGGCCGATGATCGCGCCCTCTTCGACCCAGGCGGGGGGCGGCGTGGCGCGGCCGGTCACCTCGGTGAGCTGCTGCACCAGGGCGAGCGGGGTCGGCCCCCGGAGGACCCGGACGTCGAGGGGAGACCGCCGGGCGCTGACCTCGGTGGCCTTGGGGGCAAAGGTGAACAGGGACACCTCGTCGTGGGCCAGGTACAGCCCCCGGCTGGCGCTGGTCATGAAGAAGGGCACGGGGTAGGGCGTGCTGTCCGGCGACCCGCCGGCGCCGGGGGTCTCCGCCTCCACCAGCTCCGTGACCGGAGACTGCCCGCGGCCGATGCCGCCCGGGCGGACGAGCACGGGGATCGTCCGCCCCTTGAGGTTCAGGGTCGTCACGGGGGCCTGGGCGCCGAGGCCCAGGATCCGCTCCCCCGGGTCCGACGCGAGGCGCAGGGTCGCCGTGGCAAAGCCCTCGCCGACCAGCTCCACCAGCAGGCGCAGCTCGTCGGGGCGCGGCTGGCACAGCGACACGCGGAAGGTCAGGCCCAGGCAGGGGCCGCCGTCGTCGAAGTAGCCCGCGATGACGGCACGCTCATGGGCGCTCGCCACGGTCGCGACCCGCGCCCCGGTGCAGGTGGTGCCCGGGGCAAACGCGACGGCCCAGGTCGCGCCCACCTCCGAGACCTGAAGGGCCCCCGCCCGCGCGTGGACCATGCCGCCCGACAGGGCGGTGGCCACGACGTCCTGCCCGGGCTCGCTCTCGTGCCAGGCACGCAGGGCGAAGGGGTCCACGGTCACCCGGTACGCGCCGACCGTGTGGGCCGCCTCGCTCACGGGGTCCCCGCCACCCAGCAGCCCGACGAAGTCGCACGGCCCGGTGGGGAGCGGCGCGGCGGTGTCGGCGACGTCCGCGGGCCCCAGGTCCAGCGGCTTGGGGACGTCCAGCACAGGCACGTCCTCAGCGGCGTCGGCGACAACCACATCCGGCAGCGGCTCCACGTCGGCGACGGCGTCCTCGGCCGAGTCGGCCTCCCCATCCGCGCCGACGTCGAGCGCCGCCACGGAGTCGGGGACGTCATCCTGCCCGGGGATGCGCTGGGGCATGCAGGCCACGAGGAGTGCGAGGGCGGGGGCGACGAGACAAAGGCGCAACACGGTCCTCCGGTGGGCGGGGCTCCCCATGCTACGTGCGCGCGGGCCCCGCCACAAGCGCGGAGCGGGGCCCCGGTGGGGTCGGTGCGGACCTCGCGACGGCGGACCACTCCGACGCGTCCCCGAAGGTGCCCTCCCCCTCGCCGGGAGGCCCCCTCCTCTCATGCGGACGCGCTCGCGCCAGGTGGTCCTGACGCCGGGCGCCGGGTCAGCCGACCACGGGCGCCTCCCGCACCAGGATGCCCGCAGACTCGCACTCCAGGCGCGCCGCGTCGGAGAGGTGCCTCATCGTCAGGACTCCCCCGTCGGCGCACGCCCGGTAGGCCGCGCGGAGCACCGCGTTCTTGATGTTTCCGCCGCTGAACGGGTAGACCTTGCCGAGCGCCTGGAAGTCGACGTCCGGAGCCAGCGGCGCCTCCCGCGGGATGAGGCGCCGCCAGAGAGTCACCCGCTCGGCGAGCTCCGGCTTGGGGAAGCTGATGCGGTAGTGGATGCGCCGCTTCAGGGCGTCGTCCAGCCCGCCGAACAGGTTGGTCGTCAGGACCACGATGCCCTCGAAGCGCTCGATCTCCTGCAGCAGGAGGTTCACCTCCTGGTTGGCATACCGGTCATTGGACGACTTGACCTCCGTGCGCTTGCCGAACAGGCTGTCCGCCTCGTCGAAGAGCAGGATCGCGTGGGTGGCGCGGGCGCGGCCGAAGATCTCGGCAATGTTCTTCTCTGTCTCACCGACCCACTTGCTCACGATGTTCGGGATGTGGACGCGGAAGAGCTGCCGAGACAGCTCCCGGGCCAGGATCTCGGCGCACAGGGTCTTGCCCGTGCCGGGTGGCCCGTCGAAGAGGCAGCCGATGCCCTTCCCCGTGACGAGGCGCTCCCCGAAGCCCCACTTGTTCAGCACGAAGTCCTTGTTGCGGCAGGCCTCCAGGATCTCGTCGAGCTTCTCGCGCTCGGCGGCCGGCAGCACCAGGTCGTCGAGGGTGAGCCGCACGCGGCTGCGCACGGCGAAGTCGTCCAGGTTGTAGCGGAGCTGGCTCTCCGCCGCCGAGCGCAGCAGCCCCATGTCGATGGTCGGAGCCTCCGCGGACCGCTCGATGGCCTTGTTGAGCGCCACGAGCACCGAGTTCTTGATGGTCCCCCCGGGGAAGTTGAACAGGTTGGCGAGCAGCGGCAGGTCCACGTCGCCGTCGAGCGGCGCCTCCGGCGGCAGGTGGAGCTCCCAGATCTGCTCGCGCTCGACCGGGTCCGGCAGCTCGAAGTCCATGCGGTAGACGATGCGCCGGTCCAGCGCTGGGTCCAGGGCCTGCGGGGCGTTGGTCGCCAGCAGCAGCACCCCCGTGAAGCGCTCCATCTCCGCCAGCAGGAACCCGAGCTTCGTGCCGCGGTGTCCGAACAACCCCTCGCACTCGTCGAAGAACACGACCGCGTCGTTGAGCAGCGCGTCGTGGAAGAGCGCCGTCACCGCAGGCTCGATGGCCTCCTGCGACTCCGCCAGCTTGTCGGAGAACACCCGGATGAGGGGGCGGCCCACCGTGGACGCCAGCGCGCGGGCAAACAGCGTCTTCCCCGTGCCCGGAGCGCCCGCGAGCAGGATCGTGATGCTCCGGCCGTAGGGGATGGCCCGCTCGAAGCCGAGCCTGCGCGCGTGACTCCGGAACGCGCCGTGGTTGCGCACCAGCGAGAGCACCTCCCGCTTCGACGCCTCCGCCACGATGACCTGGTCGATGCGCACCGGGTCAGACTCGACGACGCAATACTGGCGCGTGCGCTCGTCGAGGCGCGGCGAGCCGAGCAGCAGATCCACCGTCCGCTGGGGGACGCAGAGCATCTGGTCGACCAGCGCATCGCCGGTGGAGTTGGGCGCGGGCTCCAGGGTGACGAGCCCGCTGCGCAGGAGCGGGCGCTCGCGCCCGAAGCGCGACAAGGCAGAGAGACGGGAGGCGCCGTCCGGCCAGAGCAGGTCCAGCGCCAGGGCGACCGTGCAGCGGTCCGCCAGGCCCGAGCGCTGGAGCGCGCGGTAGCGGTCGCGAAAGCGCGGGTCCAGATACGGGGCGACCGCCAGGACCAGCAGGAGCTGGTCGACGGAGTCAAGCGAGAGCTGGTTCGCCACGCGGGTGAGCGCCAGATCGCTCCGACCCGGCCCCACGATGCGCCCCCACTCCTCTCGCAGGGCCCCTGCGCCGTCGTCCGAGGCCGCCCCGTCGAGCAGCGCCGAGAGCCACGCCAGCACTACGTCGGCGAGGAAGCGGGCGTCGGGCCCTGCTGCCTGCTCTCCGTCGGTCACGGGTCGTGCTCCAGCCGAGCGACCTGCTCCAGCAGCGCGTCGACGCGGATCCGGGCGGCAGGGTCTCGCGCCATCCCGGCACGCAGCGGGCCGTCCCACGGGTCTGGCAGACGCCCCGGCGACCCGGAGGCGATGGCCATGACGTGCGCCATGAGGGTGGTCTCCTCGAAGGGGTGCACCCCCGTCACCCACGCGGCGGCCATGGCGCACAGAGAGAACACGTCGCTCCGCTCGTCCACGGGCCGCAGCGCCAGCGCCTCCGGAGACAGATAGACGCGCGGAAACACCGGGAGCTGGCCCGTACAGGGCCTCGCGGCCGTCGTCAGGAAGGGCTCGCAGCGGGGGGCGACCATCACGGCGTCCGGGCCGCGGAAGACCAGCTCCGGGCGGAGCCCGACGAGCGGGCGCCCACGGGCGTGAGCCTGGCGGATGGCGTCGCCGATCCGCGCGACGAGCCGCGCGACCTCGCCGGTGGGCAGCGGGTCGCCGCGGCGCTCGCCGACGGGCGCGGCGTCGGGCGGCAGCTCCTCCACCAGCGCCCAGAGCGGCTGCCCGTCGACGGGGCCGACGTGCAGCAGCCGCGACACCCCGGGGACGTCCGGCGCCAGGGAGGCCCGCAGCGTCTGCGCGGTGCTCTCCTGCAGCCCGCTGACGGTGATCAGGACGTCGGCCCCCGTCTCCTCGTCGAACCCGGGCCCGCAGCCGCGCTCGGGAGACCCGGCCTGGCGCGGCAGGATCAGGAAGCGCCCCTCACCCGTCGTCCACGGTGCGCTCATGAGCGCCCCCCCGCCGCCGCCTCCAGGAGCGCCACGTAGGGGTCCTCGCAGACCTCCTCCAGGAACGGCAGCGCTGCGAAGCCCACCCCGTGGCCGTCGTCGGCGAAGAGGTCCAGATCCTCCGACTCCAGCAGCGCCCGCTCCAGCGTGCCGTGATCGAGAGACCAGGCCGGATCCATCACCGCCGCCGCGTGCGCCTCCAGCAGGCGGACCAGCTCGCGGCTGTGCTCCGGGACGCGCCCCGCGAACACGATGCGGAAGGTCCGAAGCGCCTCGGAGAGCTTGGGGACGTGCGCCCGCGCCCCGTCCAGGCCGCCTCCCCCGTGCAGCGTCATTTGGGCGATGTCTCGCAGATCCTGCTCGAAGCCGCTCACGTCGCGGTGGTAGACGAGGTGCGCGTTGAGCGGGAGCCCCGTAGCCTGCTCCTCCTCGAGGACCAGGGTCGTCGGGCGCAGCGCGCGGCACATCCCCTCCAGGGCCTGACGCACGAAGGTCTCGTCCAGGGTCACCCCCCCGGCGAGGCGTACCCCCTCCGCGTAGGCGCGCCGGTCCCCGAAGCCCAGCACCAGCGGCACGCGGCGCCCCGTGCCCTGGGGTCCGGCGTGCCGTGGTCCGCAGGCCAGGGCGACGGGCGCGGGCCAGATGTCGGGGTCGCCCTCCACGTCGAGCAGCAGCTCCACGTCGAGCGCGCCGTCGTCGCGCACGTGCTCCGCCGCCCACTCGGCGAGCGCCCCCTGCACCTGCGCGGCGCCGCGGATCACCGCGCGACGCGCCCCGGCGATGGCGCCGCCTCGCAGCGTGGCCTCGGCGACCCCGTCTCCAAAGGCGGCCGCCCACGCCACGAGCAGCGCACCGGTGTCCTCGGGGCGCGCTGGATCCACGAGCGCCGTCAGGTCCCAGCCCATCTATCGCGAGATCTCCCCGAGATCCCCGCGCCGCACGCGGACCTCCTTGGCGCCGAAGAGCACGCGCTCCCAGCGGGAGGTCCCGCTGACGAGCTGCTCCAACACCCCACCCGCAGTGACGCGGAAGTTGGGCGGCAGGCGCGAGTCTGTGTGCATGAGCACCTCGAAGTGGGACACCCGGGCGATCTCCGAGCCCCCTGCGATGCTCTCGAACTTGCGGAAGGCGGCGTTCCCCTGGCCGGACAGGTGCGCCTCGGTCTGGTTCTTCACCTCGATGGGCACGAGCCGGCCGCTGCGCTGCACGCGCACCAGGTCGACCATGGGCGCCCCGCGCCGCACGCCGAGCAGCGCGGCGCACGCGCGCTCGCCGGACACGACGCTCCGGGTGGCGACCTGGTGCTCGATGAGCCACAGGGCCCGCAGCTCGCTCTCGCTCGTGCCCCGCGGGTGGCGGCGGCGCAGCTCCCGGAGCTGGCGGCGCGTCGGCGGCGGCACGTCCGACGCGAGCAGCGGCACCTCCACCTCACCGTGGACCGCTCCGGCATCGGGGTCCCGCGCCGCGGCAGGCTCCCGGTCGGCGATGGGCTCGGAGTCCCTCCCGGCGGGCTCCCGCCCCGCCCGGGTCTGCGTCCGGCCGCTCCCGGGCGTGTCGGAGGCCGCGCGCAGGTACGGCGGGGCCGCAAAGTCGAGCATGCTGCCGATGGCCGGGTGATCCATCGCCCACACGTCGCCGCGCCACAGGACCTCTCCCCCGGCGCGGGCGGTCATCTCCGTGCGGTAGATGGGGATGGTCGAGCCCTCCATCGTGCCGACGCGCATGGGGCGCCCGATGACGAACTCGACGCGCGGGCCGGCCGCGTCGCCCGGGTTGCCGATGCGCCCACCGCCCAGGTGCAGATACGGCGTCTGGACCACGTGCCCGTTGACGCCGAAGCGCGCGCAGAAGGCCACGTCCGCGGCCGACGGGAACACGTTGACCCGGTTGGCGGACGCCTGCGCGGTGGACGCGGTGAGCAGCTCCTCGAAGCGCAGCGCCCCCGGCTCGCCGTCGGCGCCGCGCAGCACCTTCGACGGCGCGGCGGGGTGGCTGTGGGACACGGGGCGCACCCCGGGGAAGTGCCCCCAGTCCACGGCGCCCCCGTCTCCGCGGATCACGATGAACTGCCCATCCGCGAGCTGGCCGATGCCCCACTCGGTAGCCGTCGGGTCGAAGCGGGGCGGCAGCGCGTCCACCCCCAGCGCCGCCAGGGCCGCCCGGTCCCCCCGCATGAGCGCCTCGACCACGGCGCGGGCCTCTGTCTCCGTCGCCACGCGGTTGCCCACGGCCACGTGGGGCTGCGCCGCCACGTCCGCGGCGCCGTACACCGGGGACCCGGTCCGGTCGGTGGCAGGCGCCTCCCCGTGGGGCCGCACGGTGCCCGGGCGGCCCTCCTGCTGCGCCCGCCACGCCCACACGTCGTCGAGGACGGCGTCCAGCGGACGGTCGGCCGGCACCTCGACGACGACCTCCTCCCCGGAGCGGCGGACCCGCGTCTCCGTGGCGCCCGCCGCGGGCTCGAGGCGCACGCGCTCGTCGCCCAGGACCTCCGCGACCGCCCGCTGGCGCCGCGCGATGTCCGTGGAGCGCGCCTCGACGAGCACGTCCAGCTCGGCGCGCGACAGCGTCGATGCGTCCGCCACGATGCGCCCGGTCTGCGGGTCGTAGTGCGGCGTGGACCCGGGCACGTCGTGCAGGATCCCGGCGTCACCGAGCTCGGAGACGCGGGTGCGCATGCCGTGCTGCCCGATCTGCTGGAACGCGGCCCCGCCGACCAGGATGATCGCCTGCATGGACGCCAGCTCACCGAACACGCGCTCGCCGGTCGCCCGGGCCTCGTCCACGCGGCGCTGCAGGTCGCGGCGCATTCCCGGGAGCCGCGGATCGGACGGGTTCGTGTGCTCCAGGAGCCGGATCTGCTCCTGCAGCTCCGCGATCTCGCGGATCTGGCCGTTGCGCAGGTGCTCGATCTGATCGAGCGCCTGGGCCGTCATGATCACGGACTGACCCATGATCTGGACGCCCTCGATGACGTAGAAGGCCCGGTTGCCCGCCTGAAGGAAGGGCCTGGCCCGGCCGATGTACGGCAGCAGGTCCATGCCGATCATCGCCACGCCGCACACCACGTCCCCGGCGGTCAGCGTGCCGCGCTCCCCCTCCTCGGCCAGGCGCGCGATGGTGTCGGTGGCGTTGTAGGCCACGAGCAGCGGGAAGACGACCGTGGCGCTCGCCGGGAAGAACACCATGGCAGCGACGCCGACGATGTTGATGGCGATCTCCACCGCCGGGTCCCAGACCGTCGTGCGGATGCTCTCCCACGAGCTGCCGCAGTCCAGCTCGAAGCCGAGCGTGTCGGTCGTCGGGCTCAGGGTGGCGTCGAGGACCTCGGCGCGCAGCGACATGCGCCCGGACGGGTAGGCCTTGCACAGGTCGATGAACACCTCCTCCAACGCGGCCGCGAAGGTGGCGCCCGTGTCGGAGAAGGTGAAGTTCTCGGGCTCGTAGACCTGGGACGTGTCGTGGATGGTGATCGCGATCTCGCCGTCGGCCCGGCGAGCCGACGCGATCAGGGACAGGGGCCCGGAGCGCAGGCCCGGGCGGTCCGGCACGTAGGCCGCGCGCACCTCGAAGAAGGTGGCGCCGCGCGCGCGCTCGCCCCGGACGTCCGTCAGCACCGCGTCGATGGCCTCGATGGCGTCGCGGGCGTAGCGGACCATGTCCTGATCCCGGGGGCTCGCGCTGCCCGCGTGCTCCTCGATGAAGCCCTCCAGGCGGGCCCGCTGGGACGTGAGCAGGGCGATGCGCCGGTCGAAGTCGGGGCGCTCGTAGCCGTCCGGCAGGGTGCCCCGCGTGAGGAGCCCGTGCTGGAACCGGTCCGCGCCGACCTCGTCGAGGAGCGCCGTCTCGAACTCATGGGCGGCGCTGGACGTGTCGTGCCCGAAGCCGGCAAAGGCCGTGTCCTCCACCTGGCGCAGGCGCTCCACCTGGGTCGTCACCTCCACGTCGATGGAGAAGTGCGCCGGCAGGTAGAAGTTGTGGTTGACGAAGGCATGGACCGTGTAGGTGCCCGTGTGCTCGAAGTCGGCCTCGAACACGTCGGGCGGGTCCAGGTCGCAGTGGTAGGTGCGCCCCTCCTCGATGTGCTCCGCCGGCCGGTCCTTGGGGGTGACCACCCAGCGCACGCGGGTCCGCGGCACGCGGAAGGCGTCGGCCCGGTTCTCCGTCTCGAAGACGAAGTGCCCCTCCTTGCCGGCGTAGAGCAGGTCGGAGCGGTTGATGATCGTCCCGCGGACCGGCTCCTCGAGGATGGGCCGCCAGTCGCTGTCCGGGTCGGCCTCCGGCGGGTCCATGCCGAGCTCACGGTACGTGGCCGCGAGCTCCACCTGGTTGATGGCGTTGAGGAAGCGCAGCGCGGACAGTGGCGCGCCGTCCGCCCCGCCGCCCCGGCGCAGCTCGGCGAGGATCTGCTCCTTCTGCGGGTGCGCGTCGATCCGTCGCCAGACCGCGACCAGGTGGGGCGTGATCGTCGTGGTCCGCTCGCCCGCGCCCCCCTCGCTCCCGCGGGTGAGCTCCGCGAGGAAGCGCTGCACCAGCTCCCGATCCTCGTCCGTCAGCGCCGGATCCAGCGTGAGGCCGCCCGGTGGGCGCGGCGTGTCGGTCACGTCGCCGCTAGCGACCTCCTCCTGCACGCTCTCCCAGATGTCCGCGCCGAAGAGCAGCTCCATGTCCTCGCGGGAGTAGATGAGCGTGAAGGCCGGCCCGAGCCTGCCCACCGTCGTCGAGCCCAGCTCCAGCGCGCCGCGCCCTCGGATGAACGCCCACGCCTCGTCGCGCAGCACGTACCCCGTGGCCAGCTCCAGGCGGTCGAAGATCTGCTCCTGGAGCTGGGGCGAGATGCGCGGGTGGCTGTCCGGCGAGGCGCCGGGCGGGATCAAGCGGTCGGCGCTCAGGATGCACCGGGCGCCCCCGCCGGCGAAGTGCCACTGGAACGGGACGCCAGGTGGCAGGCCGACGCGCTCGTAGACGGCCATGGGCAGCGCGTAGGCGATGATCACGTCGCGCTCGATGGGGCCCGGGATGAAGAGCTCGCGGGACAGCAGCGAGACCTGGTCCGCGGTCAGCCACCCGAGGACGCCGCGCTCCTTGAGCCGCTGCAGGAACAGGGCGAGGGTGGCAGGCGCGGCGATCTCGTCGGCGGTGGGCGGAGACGCCCCGGGCTCGGCCTGGACCTGGCTGATCAGCCAGCTCGTCCGCACGACGACGCGCGCCCCGACCACGTCCCAGTCCGTCCCCCGGGGCAAGGTGACGCCCTGCGAGGCGCGCTCCTGGGCCGGCTCCTGGTCGTCGTCCGCCGCGAGCGCGGTCACGGGCAGCGGCTCGAGGGCGACCGACGGCGCGCCTCCCTTTGCCAGGGCGGGAGCCATCGCGCGCGCCTGGCGCTCTGCCGCCGCCAGGGACGGGGCCGGCTCCGACGCGCCTGGCGGAGCGGCGCGCTGGGCCGCATGGATCAGCTCGTGGGCCACCGTGTCGCGGCCGGCGGCGGTGCCCGGGTCCACCGAGGAGTGCAGGTGGATCACGGCGCCGGTCTGCAGGGCGCGCGCGCCCCGGGCGGCGGTCAGGGCGCTCGCGTCCCGGTCCGTTCGGATGTCGATGGCCGAGGGGGTGAGCCCGAGGAGCGGCCCCATGGCGCGGACCAGACGGGCGGCCGAGGCTTGCCGCGCCGCGGCCTGTGGAGCAGGTGGGGCCGCGTCCGTGCCCGCCAGGTGGCGCTCCACCGCGCCGGCGAGGCTGGCGGCTTCGGGCGTGCTGCCCTGCCGCATCACCTCGAGCAAGGCGGGGAGCGACTCGCGGGTGATGGCGCCGGCGCGCACCCAGCCGGCGATGAGGTGAGCGATGTGCTCCGCGTCGAGGTGCGCCGTGTCCGTGATCGGCCGCACGAGCCGGTCGACGAGAGCGGCCGCCTCGGCCTGCCGGAGGGCCGCGCCGGGGGCGTGACTGGAGCCGTGGCCGGCTCGCGACGCCCGGCGTGACTCGGACCGTGGCTCGGGTCGATCTCTGCGGCGTCTCACGAAGACCATGATGCTCCCACTGTCAGCGACGACCATGCTCGCACGGGCGCGGGACGCTTCGCAACCCCGCGGGCGGCCAGAGCGCAACCGTCCCCGCGGAGTCACGAGCGCCCTACCCTGCTGCTCGGCGCCGTGCGGGCCCCCCTGGCTGATTCAACCTCCGCGTCGAGGGCGAGTGGGAGCGGTACGACGGAGACGCGCGGCCCCAGGGGGACCGGTCCGGTGCTCCCGGCAGCGCGCCCAGGTCACTCCGGGGCCTCCCACAGCGTGCGCGTGCCGGCGTCCGCATCCAGGATCAGGCGGACCCCGTCCTTCTCGATGACCGTGACCGGATCCTCCAGGGCGCGCTCCACGAAGACGTTGGAGAAGCGCGGGTACGGGCCCGTGTCGACGTCGGCGCCGCCCACGCGGAGTCTGGTCTCCCACCCCACGGTCACCGGGCCCAGGGCCGGTGACTCCCAGGCGACGCCCGCGCCGAAGGTGAGGCCCGATCCGATCATCGCCGCGACGAACTCGTCGAAGGTGCCGTCATCCGCGGAGCCGAGCTCCACGACCCACCGGACCTCCACCGCGTCGACGATCAGCTCGTGGTCGTTGTCTTCCGCCCAGCGGGTCGGCTGGTCCGCCGCCAGCGCCACCCAGGCGTCCCCTTTGCGGCCGAAGACCCACGGCGGCTCCTCCCTCACCTCGTCGAAGGCCCCGCGCGGGAACCAGGCGTGGACGTAGCCCAGCGAGAGGTACTTCTCGAAGCTGTCCACCGGTGCGTGGCGGTACTGGATGACTCCGACATTGCGGTGGAGGGTCACCCGCGGCATCCAGCCGCCCACCCAGGACGTGGCGAGCTCCACCCCCGGGGCCAGATCCCCGAGGTTTCCCGGGACGGAGGTGAACACGTAGGCCTGCCCGTCGAGCGTGGCCTGCCAGACGTGGGTCTGCGCGCCCCAGAAGCCCGGGTTGTACTCCTGCGCACCAGAGAGCTGGTAGTGGGGGGTGCGCCAGGTGTAGGTGCTCATCGCCTCCAGGGCGATCCCGCGCGAGAGGGCCTCCATCTCGGTGACGAGCTCGACGAGCTGGGGGGTGCCCTTCATGGTCTTCAGGACCCCGAGGATGGAGTCTGGGAGATCGCCGAAGAGGAAGCCCTGCCACAGGTCGTAGGTGTCGAGCAGCGCGGCGGTGCCGTTCACGACCTGCGGGGCCGCCAGCGCCGCCATGCCCGCCCAGAAGACCACGTCGTCGGGCTCCGTGTAGCCGATGCCCCACGCGGGGCCGTCCGCGACCGCGATGCCGTCCCGCTGGCGGTGCTCGAAGGCCCCGGTCGCTGCCTGAGCAACGTCCTCCAGCAGCGCGGGCGTGAAGTAGTTTGGGCTCGTGGCGAGGAAGGACGCCGAGAAGTGGGTCTTCGACGGCGCGTCCCCGAGGCCGAGCATCACCCAGGCCGCCTCCCGCGTGGAGTCGCTCAGGGCGCCGACCAGCTTGCTCTCGTAGGTGCGGCCGTGGGCGGTGGCGAAGTGCCCCTTGAACGTGTTGCCGAGCAGGTCGAGCGCCAGGGTGTCGAGCACCATGGCCGCCCGGGTGCGGATCCCCTCGTCGGCGGCGAAGTCCACCAGGTTCACCAGCGCCGGGATGTCCTCGTTGAAGTACACGTTGGAGTGCCACTCGGAGAACCCGAAGCGGAGCCGCCGGTCGAGCCAGGTGAGGACCCGCGGGGTGGCGTGGGCGACGTGGTCCGCCCCGGTCATGCCGGCGTTGGGAAAGACCTCGTCGGGAAAGAGCTGGCCGGCCAGCAGCTCGCCCGAGTGGAACAGGATCTGGTGATTCTCCGACCAGTAGCACATCTTGTCCTGGCCCGGCTCGGACAGCCAGTACTTGAACCCGAGCAGGGACTGCTCGATCTCCTCGCGGAGCGCCTGTGGGAGCGTGTGGTGGAGGTCGTCGAGGTAGAGGAGCCGCACGAGGGCAGCCAGGCGAAAGTCGGCGGTGTCCTCCCGGTTCGCGAGCTTGGTGATCGCCGCGCCGATGGCGGCCTCGTCCAGGTCGCCGCCCAGCGCCACGCGGCACACCTGGCCGTAGATCGCGTTGGACCCGGGTCCGCTCGCGGCGTGACACGCGGCGAGATACTCCGCCTTGCGGTTCGACCAAGCCTCCGAGGGGACGAGCGGGAGGGGACTCCACGGGGGGCCCGTGTCCGGCGCCGTGTCTGCGGCGGCATCCGCGGCTCCAACGTCTTGCGCGGAGTCTGCGGCAGCGTCGATCAGAGCCTCGGACGAGTCTGCGTCGGTCGCGGGCACATCGCTGACGGCGCCGATGTCCGAGCCCGCACCGGAGGAGTCCGGAGCGGAGCTGTCTGCTCCGGTGTCTCCTGCAGCAGCGTCCGCCGGGTCGGACGCGCACCCCGACCACAGCACGAGGGCAACAGTCGCCGCTACCAGCCGCTCACTCATGGTCTCCTCCTGATTCCGGCAATCCCGATGTCTCTACGAGCGCCAGGATCACCGCGCCGACCCCGTAGGAGATGTCGTCGACGAGCGGCACCTTCGCGTACTGCTCGTTGAATCCCGCCGTGGTCGGCCCGGAGATGCCGGTCACCACCGGGAGCCCTGCCCCGTCGCGTGTGATTCGCGACTGGACACCGACCATGGCCCGCACGACACGAGGGAGCACCTCGTCTCCCGCGAGGCCGGAGCGCCACGCCCGCGCCATCCCGTAGGCGAACAGGGCCGAGGCGCTGGTCTCCTCGTAGGCGTCTCCGGGGTGGTCGAGCAGGGTCCACCAGAGCCCCGACTCATCGCCCTGGGCGTCTCCCACCGCCGCGAGGAGTCGCCCGAGAGACTCGGCCACGGTGGCGTCGGACTCGCCACGGATGCGCCGGGCCCGGAGATACTGAGCCTCTGCGGCGACCACCCACCCGTTGCCCCGCGCCCAATAGGCGGGCGTCGGAGACTCATCGGGCCAGCCCCAGGCGTGGCGAAAGAAGCCGTCGTCCTGCAACAGCGCCGAGAAGACCCGGATCTGCTCCCCCAGCGCGTCGAGCGAGGCCACGTCTCCCGTCGCGCCCCACCAGGCCATCCAGACGTTGCCGAACATGAACAGGGAGTCCACCCAGACGGAGACGACGGGGATGGTGCCGAAGTGGCTGATTGCGCCAGCGTCCGTGCGCAGCGCCAACTCCGAGAGGTAGGTCAGGGCCTTGTCGACGACGGCCTCGTAGGAGTCGTCCGGGCTCTGCCGATAGAGCGCCGCAGCGAGGGCGGCAGGCGCACAGGAATCACTGGTGGAGATCGTGAACCCGTGCGCGATGTGGGCGTCCATGTACGCCTTGACGTAGTCCTGGATCGCGGGGTCTCCGGTGACGGCGTGCAGCTCGACGAAGCTCCACAGGAGCACGGCCTCGCCCCAGTCCCAGCCGAGAGACTCGGCCGGGTGGAGCGCCATCTGCTTCGCGGCGATCTCGGTGGCCAGCGCGACTCGCTCGGAGGCCGGGTCCCGTTTGGCGGCGTGGCAGGCGTCATCCGGGGGCACGTCTGGCACGCACCAGTCGAAGGGCATCCCAGCGTCTGCTCCTTCGGCGTCACCGTGAGTCGCGTCGCCGTGGGACGCACCACCATCGCCGGCGCCGACCTCCACCGCCGAATCCGCCCCAGCACCGGGTCGGGCCTCCCCCGCGCAGCCGCCGAGAGCCAGACCCACGAACACGACCCACCTCATGGACCCTCTCCTCACGCGCCATCCTCCATTCCTCGCACCGCGCGGGATCATACGCTGTCCGCGCCCCCGAGGAAACGGCCCGTGCGGCGCCCGCGGCACCGTGATAGGCTCTCGCCGCGCGGGCCGTCGCGCCCACCCCCAGCGAGGACCCGTGACCCGTGAGCGCACCACCGACCTCCTGATCCTCGGCGCCCTCTGGCTCGTGGTCTTCTCGACGGCCAGCCAGGTCATGATCCTCGCACCCATCCTGCCGCGCATCGGTGAAGCCCTGCACCTGGACCAGGCGCTGGGCGGCACCCTGATGACCGCCTACGCGATCCCCATGGCCCTGTCGTCCCTGGTCGCCGGACCCCTGTCGGATCGCATCGGGCGGCGGCGCATCCTCCTGCTCGGCACCCTCGCCATGTCGCTCGCGCTGTTCGCCCACGCGCTCGTGACGAGCTACGCGACGTTCCTGGCGGCCCGCGCCCTCGCCGGCGCCTGCGGCGGGCTGCTCTCCGGTGCGGCCGTGTCCTACGTCGGTGACTGGTTCCCCTCGCACAAGCGGGGCCGCGCGAGCGGTTGGGTGATGAGCGGCATGTCCTTCGGGCAGATCGCGGGCATCCCCGCCGGCGCCTGGCTTGCGGAGCACATGGGGTTCCAGGCGCCCTTCCTGCTGTTCGGGGTGACGCTGGGGGCGTCCTTCCTGCTCGCCCTGGGGTGGGTGCCCCAGCCGCCCGTGACCCGGGACGGGAGCCGCCTGAGCTTTGCCGCCATGTTCAGGTCCTACGCCACGCTGCTCCGGCGGCGAGAGGTCGCCGCGGCGGCGGCCGTGTACTTCTTCATGTTCGGGAGCGTCACCGTCTACGTCACGTACCTCCCCTCCTGGATCGAGGCCCACCTGCACGTCGGTGGCCAGGCCGTCGCCCTGATGTACCTCGTCGGCGGGACCGTCAACGTCCTGGCGAGCCCTCTGGCGGGGGCCGCGTCCGACCGCCTCGGGCGAAAGCCCCTCATCGTCACGTCCACGCTGGCGCTGGCGTGCCTCACCGCCGCGGTCCCGTGGGCAGTCTCGACCATGCTGGCCGCCCACGTGGTCTTCGCGATCACCATGGCGCTGGTCGCCATGCGCATAAGCCCGCTCCAGGCGCTGCTGACCCAGCTCGTGCCGTCGGAGCGCCGGGGGTCCCTCATGAGCCTGACGGTGTCGCTCGGCCAGGCCGGCATCGCGATCGGGAGCGCCGTCGCGGGCGCCGCCTACGGGCGCTGGGGCTTCGTGAGCAACACCACCGTGTCGTCGGTGCTCCTGCTCGTGGTCGCGGCCCTGGTCGCCACCCAGCTCCCCGAGCCGCGCCTGGAGCCCGCACCTCACGCGCCCCCGACGCGCTGAGCCAGGCCAAGGCCCCGTGCGTCCGGGTCAGACCCCAGGCACCTGCGACTCGCCCCCCGGGCCCATCCCCTGGCGCGCGAGGAAGTCGGCGATGGCCCCATACCACGCCTCGACGTTGCGGGGTCTCAGGATCCAGTGATTCTCGTCGGGGAACACCACCAGCTCCGAGGGCACTCCAAGGGTCTGCAGTGCCTCGAACAACGCCAGGGCCTCCCCGACGGGGACGCGGTAGTCCTTCTCTCCGTGCAGGATCAGCGTCGGCGACCGCCAAGAGCGGACCCGCGTGTGCGGAGAGTACCGCTCGAAGGCGCGCGGGTCCGAGATCGGATCGTCCCCGAGCATCATCTGGAAGTAGCTCGGGTGGTCCGTCACCCCCCAGAACGCGGACAGGTGGTAGAGGCTCGCGTGGGTGACCAGGCACCGGAAGCGGTCCGTGTTGCTGCCGATCCAGTTGGTCATGTAGCCGCCGAAGGAGCCTCCCATGGCGGCCATGCGGTCTCCGTCGAGGTCCGAGCGAGCGGCGAGGTGGTCCGCCACCGCCATGACATCTTGGTAGCAGCGGCCTCCCCACGTGTTGCCCCAGATGCCCTCCACGAAGGCCTGGCCCGCCCCCGTGGAGCCCCGGGGGTTGGGCAGGGCGACCGCATAGCCCCGAGCCGCGAACACGAGCGGTGACCAGCGCCAGTGCCAGCCATCCGCGAACTGGCCGACGGGGCCGCCGTGGATCCACAGCAGCGTGGGCACGACGCCCCCGCCTTGCGGGCGCACCAGGAGCCCTCGCACCACCTCGCCGTCGTCCGTGGGCACCTCCAGCCGCTCTACCGCGACGTGGTCGGTGGCGTCGAAGCCGGTCAATTGACCCACGAGCTCGGGCTCCCCACCCGGGCGCAGCACGAAGGGCTCGGGCGGATGCGTCACGCGATGGCGGATGCCTGCAATCGCGCCAGGCAGCGCCCGCAGGCCCAGGTGCGAGCCCTCGCCCGTGAGCCTGACGGCGCCCGCGTCGTCGACCCGGTAGACCGGCACGTCGCCCCGCTGGTCCGCCGTACACAGCAGGGCATCGCCGTCCCAGGCGTGGGGAGTCAGCCACAGGTCCAGCGCGGGCTGCACGGCGCGCCCTTCGCCCGACGCCAGATCCACGAGCCACAGGTCGAGCCTCCCATGGCGCTCTGACCCCATGCGGTGGCGGGTGCAGGCGACGCGCGCCCCGTCGGGAGAGATCACCGGCCCCTGGAGCCAGGTGTTCGCCTCCGACCCGAGCACCCTCCCCTGCCCCGTCGCGACATCGAACACCCACAGGTCCACGGCGGTCATCCGGTCGGCGCCCTCCGTCTGGCGGGGCACGACGACGGTCCGCCCGTCCGCGGACAGGTCCAGGGTCAGGTCCAGGTCGGCGGGGCGGAGCTTGTCCCCCGCCTCCGGGGTGAGGTCGCGACGCCCCGCTGCATCGATGACCACGAGGTGAGGGGCGGGGCCCGCCACCCACTGGTCCCAGTGCCGCACGGGCTGGCGGACGAAGCGCATGACGCTCGGCCCCTTCTTGGAGCGCTCCCGGTCGTGAGCACCCTGCTCCTCGAGCGCCACTCCCTCCCAGAGGGGGGCGAGCAGCGCGAGGCACTCGGCGCCGCTGGCGACGCGGAAGGCGCTCACCCCAAGGGGCTCGTCGGTCAGCCGCAGGGCGTCACCGCCCGCCAGGGCCCAGACCTGGGGCTTCGGGTCCTCCTCCCGCCCGAACGGGCGGTCGCTGAGGAAGCACAAGGCGCCGTCATGGCGGAAGGCCGGGGAGCGGCTGCTCCAGGGCCCCTGGGTGAGACGCACGGGCGCCCCCTCCAGGGGGACGCGCCACAGGTCCGCGACGACCTTCTGCGTGTCCTCGTCGAGGCGCCCCACCTCCACGGCGAGCCAGGTGCCACAGGGAGAAGGCGCAATGGCGGAGACGCGGGGCAGGCGCACCAGCCGCGCGGCGTCGAAGTACGGGGAATCGAAGAGCGCACAATCCATCGGGGCTCCTGTGTGAAGAGCGGTCGACCACTCAGGGGACGGTCATGGACCGGGATCAGGGGTCGCGCGTGGCCTCCAGGGGCCCGCCGAGCGCCGCCTCCAGCGCGACCACCGCCTGACGATGGTCTCGCAGCGCGCGCGCGAGCCGCCGCTCCGCGCCCGCACTCTGGAGGTCGGCCCGCAGGGAGGCGGTCGGGTCGGCGGCGCCCGCGTCCACGGCGTCCCGGATGGACGCGGCGGCGGCCTCCACGGCTGGCATGAGCTCCTCGCGGATGGCGCGGACCCGCTCGGCCGTCGCGCGGACGTGGGCAGCAGCCTCGACGATGGCATCTGCCGTCCGCCGCGCCGTGGCCTCCTGCTCGGCGCGGAGGCCCGCCACGCGGGCGTCGGCCTCGGCGATGGCGCCGCTGTTCCAGCTCAGCAGGGGCAGCTCCACGGCCAGCGCGACCCCGAAGGCCAGCGGGTCCGGCTCGCGCTCGATGTCGTACTCCACCTGCACGAAGGAGAGCCACGGCCACGCCTCGGAGCGCGCGACCCACGCCTCACCCTCGGCGGCGGCGATGCGGGCCGCCGAGGCGCGCAGCTCAGGCCGGGCCGCCAGCGCGCGCCGGACGAGCGCCTCGTCTGGGGGCAGCAGCACCACGTCCGGCTCAGCGGTGACCGTCGCGCCCCCGACGAGGCGCGCCAGGGACGCTGCGGCTCGCGCTCTCTCCAGTCGCAGCGCCGCGAGGTCGTCCCGGGCCGTCGCCAGGTCCAGATCCGCCTCGGCCAGGTCCATGCGCGTCGCCGCCGCAGCCTCCACCCGCTCGGCCACCTCCCTCCGAAGCAGCTCCCGCAGGTCCGCCAGGCGCTGCACCGCGCGCGCCTCCCGGTCGAGGAGGTGGACCACGTCGACGAGCTCACGGACCTGGGCGGCCACCTCCAGGGCGACGAGGTCCGCGCTGGCGTGCGCCTCCTCGGCGAGCATCGTCGCCTCGTGGATTCGCGCGTCGATGGCGCCCGGTCGCTCGGGCTTGAACCGCAGCCCCAGCTCCACCACCGGCGCGCTCTCGATCACCTGATCCAGGCGGAGCTGGCTCAGCCGCAGCTCCGGGTTGACCATCTGGTCTGCGGACCCCACCCCGCGCTCGGCCGCCCGCGCCGCGGCCCGGGCAGCGGCCACGTCGGGGCTCCGCTCGATGGCGAGGGCGGCGGCCTGCTCCCGGTCTACGTCCCCCGCCGCCGGTGGCGCCTGCCAGGGTCCCGCGAACCGGCCCGGCTCGTAGGTGGGAGCCCGGAAGCAGCCGGCGAGGACGCACGCCGCAAGGACCGCGAAGCCTCCCCGGAGCCCCGTCCCAACGCCGGTCAGCGCGGCCACGGAATCTCCAGCCAGGCCGGGGTCTCGGCGTCCCGGTCGAACACGATGGTCACGCGCCCCTCTGTGGGCGACAGCGCCAGGCCCTCGGGCTTGAGGCCCGGGAACGCGCTGAGCCGCCGCGCCTCCATCTCGCCGCCGGGCTCGGGAGGGGCGGCGGTGAGCCACAGGGACCCGGTCTGGTCGAGGGTCTTGGTCCCCGACGCGGTGGCCGCGACCAGGAGCCGCCCGTCCGGCAGCCGCAGGAGGTCCGCGATGCCCCCTGGTGCCTCCCGCCCGTCTGCGATCACGTCCATGCGCAGCCGCCCGTACAGCGCAACGGTGGCGGGTGCGGCGTCACCGCCGACCAGGGCGCCAGGGTCCGCGACACGCCAGATCAGCGCACGCCCCTCGGCGTCCAGCGGCGCCTTGAGGCCGAGGAGCAGGGCGTCGCCATCGCGGGTCATGCCCTCGATGTTGAAGGCGTCGAGGGCGTCCTCGCTGCCGAGCCCCAGGCGAGCCCGGTCCGGTGCGGGCAGCCCCGCCACCCATTGGTAGAGGCGCGTGCTCTCCAAGACCCGGTAGCCGTCGCCCTGCGGGACGAGCCGCGCGAAGAGCTGGCGCGACGCGGGTCGCTTGCCCTTCTTGCTCTGAGACTGGGCCGCCAGGACCCACAGAGCGCCGTCACCGGCGTCCGCGATGGACTCGAGGTCGTTCAGCTCCGTGAGCCCCTCCACGATGAGGGGTCGCGGATCCACGTTGCCGTCCTCGTCCATGGTGAAGATCCAGGGGGCGTGGTCGGCGGCCTCCTTGGTGCCCGTGTCGTCGCTGACCACCACATAGCGGCTCTTCCCCTCGACCCAGAGGAGGCCGGAAGGCTCGAAGCGGGACTGCTGCCGCAGCGACGGGGGGACTGTCATCGCGCGGGGAGCTGCGGCCGGCGGAGGGGCCATGCCATCGCCTCCAGGCTGGGTGGGTGCCGCAGCGGGCAGAGCAGGCGCAGGCGGCGCCGCGGCCACGGCCCCCGGCTCGGCGGATGCTCCAAGGCGCACGTCGAATGCCTGGCCAGAGATCAGGGCGCCCGGGGAGTCGAGATGGATGACAACCTCCCGTCCCCACGCGGGCATCCGCGCCGTGCGCCAGCACCGCTCGGGGAGCAGGGCGACCATGGGGCCGACCGACGCGGTGCGCCCCCGCAGCGGCTCTCCTCCCCGATCCTTGGGCCAGAGCAGCGCGGACTCCCCGACCTGCACCGAGATGGCGTGGTCCTCGGTGACGCACGCGATGACCCTGCCCGTCGCGGACCCGACCACCGTGGCGACCGGGACCCCCGTCTGGGCCACCTCACCCTCGCGGGCGAGCACGGAGGCGACGGTCCCCCGGATGGGCGACCTCAGATCGAGCTGCTGCACCTGCGCCTGGAGGTCGGCGATACGCTGGACCACCCCCGACAGCTCCTTGCGGAGCGGCTCCGACGAGACGGCAGCCAGGTCGGGCACCCCCGTCTCGAACCGCTTGCGAGAAGACTCGAGGCGCGCGGCAAGGACCGTGAGCGCCCGCTCCGCCTCCGCGGTCTCCCGCTTGAGCGCCGCGTGGCGCGTGTCCAGCTCCGCCAGGTCCTGCTCGCTGGCCATGCGCCGCTCGTGCAAGGCAGCCAGCTTGCGCCGCTGCTCGCCGAGCGCCTTGAGCTCCGCCGCCTTGGAGCGGGCCGCCGCCGTCGCGTTGCTCAGCTCCACCTCGGCCTGCTCGGCATCCGTCGCCAGCCGCCGCGCCTCCTCGCTGGCAGCCGCTCGCGCCTCCGCCTCAGCGGTCTTGATCGAGGCCTCCAGCGCGTCCCGCTCCGCCTCCAGGGTGCGGATCTCCGTCTCGATGAGCAGCGGGTCGATGCGCGCGATGAGCTGCCCCGCCTCGACGACCTGTCCCACCTGCACCTCGATGGACTGGATGAGGCCGCTGCTGACCACGCCGATGCGGACCTCCTCCCCCTCGGCGAAGCCCACGACGGCGCCCCGCTGTCCCACGTCCTGCCAGACCCACCACGCGGCGGCGACGGTGCCCGCGAAGAGCACGGGCGGCCCGAGCTTCGTGCGCAGCAGGAACAGGGCTCGGTAGATGACGCCGTTCACAGATCCACCGTCGGCTCCTGGAGCATCAGAGAGACGTCCTGGATGCCCGGGATGGTCTCGAGGGCCTGCATCAATGGCGTGCGACGCCGCGGGTCGGGCAGGCGCACCTGGTAGGCGTGCTCCATGCTGGTCCCCTGCCCGACCTCTCTCAGCGTCACCAGCGCGAAGTGCCGCGTGTGCTTGCCGAGCACCCGCGCCACCTCCAGCTCGGCGTCCTGTGTCGCGGGCACGCGGAAGCGCAGCAGCCCGTCGTGGACCGGCTGGCTTCCGAACTCCATCCACGCCATGGCGAGCCCCGCGATGCAGAAGAGCAGCGTGCCGGCGATGGCCGCCGTCCAGGAGCGGAGCCCCGAAGAGATGCCCGCCGCCAGGGACGCGAACACGAACACCATGTCACGCGGGTCGCGCATGGACGTGCGGAAGCGGATGATGGCGAGGCTCCCGGCGATGCCGAGGCCCGCGGCGATGTTGTTGTTGATGGCGAGCATCAGCATGGCGGCGACGATGCTGCCCATGGACACGGCCTGGACGAAGGCGCGGCTGTAGGACATGCCACGAAAGGTCCAGATGTAGACCGCAGCGACGGCCTGCGACAGGGCAAAGGCGAGCAGCAGCGAGAACACGACGACCTTGAGGGTCAGCGGGTCGCCGTAGGATGTGAGCAGGCGCTCGAACTCGCTCAAGATCCGGACCTCCGCGGCGCAGGCCCGCATGCTCCCGGGGTGGCTCCCGGCAAGCCCCCGCTCACGCCGGGGCCCCGCCGGGAGGGGCGCCCGTCGCCTCTGTGATCGCGCGTGTGCTGACTCGCGATGGTGGGCGACGACACCATGGCACCCTCCGGCCAGCGTGGATTGTGCCAAGGACGGGGCGTTGCTGCAAACCTACGGTGGAGATTGGCGGAGTGGGGTTGCTTGGAGGTCAGCCCATCGTGCGCGCGTCGCACAGCATGTGGGCGTCCTCGGCGAACAGATCCGCCACGGTCGTCGAGCCCAGGCGCGCCTCGATGAGCGCGATCACGTCGTCCAGGCGCTGGTGCAACGCGCAGAGGACCGTGTGCGACTCGAGCCCCAGCGGGCAGGTCAGGATGCGCTGGACCGGGTCCACAGTGTTGACGATCTCGAGGATCGTCACCTGCTCGGGCTTCTTCGCCAATCGGAAGCCGCCGTGCAGCCCCCGCTGCGATGTCACCAGGCCCGCCCGCACCAGGCTCTGCATGACCTTGGAGAGGTAGCCGGGCGAGACCCGCGTCGCCTCGGCGATGTCGAGCGCCGTCTGGGCGTCCGGGCCGCTGCGGGCCAGGTGCACGATGGCGCGGAGCGCGTAGTCTGCGGTCTGTGAGATCATCTGGAGCTCCTCGGGCCCTCACCCGGCGGCGTCCGCCTTGGCCTCGTCCTCGACGCTGTGGTGGAAGTCGACGGGCTGCACGACGGCGCCCGACCCATGAATGGATATCTTGCCCTTCAAGACCGGAATTGCAATCTTCAATGCGACGGTGTAGACGCCGAAGCCCGCCGCCCAGATACCCGCTGTCACCTTCCACTCGTTGAGGCTCGGGACGTACTCGACCATCTCGTGGAGCGTGCTGGGGATGAAGCCGGGGGTGATCAGCCCCATGCCCTTCTCGATCCACACGCCGACGAACACGAGGACGCAGGCCAGATCGAGCACCCAGAGGTGCCTCTTCGCGGCCGACGACAGCAGGATGATCGCGCCCGCCACGTTGAACACGATGGCGGCCCAGATCCACGGCACCAGGGCGCTCTTCCCATGGAGCCCGAAGTACAGGTAGGTCGCCGCCGCCACGTGGTGGCCCCCCGAGTAGAACTGGGTGAACACCTCGGAGGCGACCATGAAGAGGTTGAGGAGCACCGTGACGCGCAGGATGGACGTCAAGGTGCGGATGGGCCCGTCGCCGATCTCCACCCCCATGCCGCGGCGCAGGACCTGGAGCGTGACGATGATGAAGGCGGGGCCGGCGACGAACGCGGACGCAATGAACCGCGGCGCGAGCAGGGCGGTGTTCCAGAAGGAGCGCCCGCCCAGACCCTGGTAGAGGAACGCCGTGACCGTGTGGATGGAGATGGCCCACACGATGCTGATGAACACGAAGGGGATGTACCACTTGGGGTTGGGCTGCCTCCCGAGGAAGCGCATGTAGAGCAGATACCCCGCGATGTGGAGGTTCAAGAGCAGGTAACCGTTCAGCACGATCACGTCCCAGGTGAGCATGGAGACCGGCCAGTTCATGCGCCCGAGCCCGGGGAGCAGGTGCCAGAAGCGGTCCGGGCGCCCGAGATCGGCGACCACGAAGCACAGGCACATGATGATGGCGGCGACGGCGAGCAGCTCACCGACGATCACCACGTCGTGCATGTCCTTGTCGCGGTACAGGTAGGCGGGGATGACCATCATCACGGCTCCCGCCGCCACCCCCACCATGAAGGTGAAGTTGGCGATGTAGAGCCCCCAGCTCACCTGATCGGTCATGTGGCTGGTGATCATGCCGCTTTGGACCTGCTGGGCCCACGCGTTGATGCCCACGAGGGCGACGGCCGTCAGCGCGGTCATCCAGGCGTAGAACAGGGGGCGCCCGTCGGTGGCCGCGATGACCGAACGCCAGAGGAAGGTCGGGTAGCTCCACAGGTGGGTGGGCTTTGCTCCGGTGGCCATGCTGCCTCCCTACTTGTCGAAGAAGTAGAAGAAGCGCGGGCGGGTCCCGAGCTCCTCCTTGAGGACGAAGACCCGCTTGTTCTCCAGCACCCACCGGATGTCGGAGCTCGGGTCGAGCAGGTTGCCGAAGACGCGGGCGCCCGTCGGGCAGGCCTCCAGGCAGGCGGGCAGCCGCCCCTTGCGGGTACGGTGCAGGCAGAAGGTGCACTTCTCGACCACGCCCTGGGGGCGGATGCGGTTCGAGAGGTACGCCTGGTCGGGGTTCACCTCGTCGGCCGGGACCACCGGCTTCTGCCAGTTGAAGCGCCGGGCGTGGTAGGGGCAGGCGGCCTCACAGTACCGGCAGCCGATGCACCAGTTGTAGTCGACCACGGTGATGCCGTCCGGCTCGGTCCAGGTCGCCTCCACGGGGCAGACCCGCACGCAGGGCGCGTTCTCACACTGCTGGCACTGCACCGGCATATAGAACTTTCCTTCTGCCGGGACCGGGTGATCGTAGGTCGTATTGCCGCGATCCAGGTCGAGGCTCCCCTTCTGCATCTCGATGACGCGGATGTACGAGTTGTTGCTCGCGCGATCGTGGTTGTTCTCTTTGTGGCACGCCTCGGCGCACTTGCGGCAGCCGATGCACACGCTCAGGTTGAGCGCATAGCCGAACACCACGCCGGGAATGGGCTTCACGTCCTCGATGTGTACGTCGGCGCCGTAGTCGCGCTTCGTCTCGGCCTCGAGGCGGCGGAGCACGGCCTGCATGTCGTCGGGGGAGAGCTCCTTGTAGTGGCGCTGCAGGAACTCGTCGAGGCTCACGCCCTCCGCCCACGTGGTCAGGGGCTCGATGGCCTTGGCGAAGGCGAGCGCGCCCAGGGTTGCCCCCGTGGCCTTCAGCGCGGTGCGCCGGGTGAAGCCGGTGTCGCTCATCGGTGCTCTCCTCCGAGGAAGCGGTCGTTGGGGCCGCGGGCCGGCTGGACCTGCGGGATCTTGGGCGCGTGCGGGTCGTGGCAGACCACGCAGGTGTTGCGCGAGCGGTCGCCGCGGCGCAGATCCCAGTGGCCGTTGACGCCACCGTGGGCGCCGTGGGCGAAGTCGCGGAGCTGCGTTCCGTGGCACTGGCCGCACAGCGTGATGACCTCCGCGAAGGGGACCGTGGCGCCGTCCGCCAGGCGCAGCACGTCGGTGTTCGCGGGGTTGTGGCAGGCCCGGCACTGGAGCTTGCCGTGCTCCAGCTTGTGGGTCTGGTGGAAGGTGCGCTTGTCGGGCTCCTTCATCTCTCCTATCTGGGGGAGCACGCCGTGGCAGGACGCGCAGGCGATCTCCACCGGGCGGCCGTGCAGATCGAGCAGGTCGGTCTGCATGGTGCCGATGCCGGGCGGCACGTGGATGGTCTCGACGAAGGCGCCGCCGGGCTGCGGTTCGGGTGCCTGCTCGGGCGCCGCGCTCGCAGGCCCGCAGGCCGGGAGCAGGAGCGCGACCAGCGCGTACCACGGCGACGGTGAGCCGCGGCGGTGAGGCGCGCTCGCCTGCGGGACCAGGGACTCATCGACGGTCTTCATGGGGGCTCCTCCTTGGCCACCGGCCATGCGTCCACTTTGTTTAGGACAAGTCGGTGCAGATGTAAAGAGACATTTTTGTATTGATTCATTCGCAACGTCGTGCCATGCTCCACCACGCGATGGGGACCACCCGCGCAGGAGGACGCGATGCCGATCAGCAGTTGGGTGCTCACGCTGGGGCCAGAGGGCGCAGAAAGGACCCTGGAGGCCCTCGCGGCCGACCCCCGCATCACGGTGGGGCCGCCCTCGCGTGATCGGGTCCCCCTCGTCTTCGAGACCGAGACGCCCGAGGAGGACGCTGCCCTGTGCCGCCGGGTGCAGGCGCTGCCGGGCGCCTCCCTGGCGCTGGTCGCGGTCGACTTCTCGGACGTGGAGCGCTTCGACCGACACGCCTTCGGGGCGGCTGCTCGCCCCGCTCACCCGACGGAGGACCACCCATGAGCCTCGACCGACGCACCTTCATCAAGGCCACGGCCATGGCCGCCGCCGCCGCTGCAATCGAAGGGCGGCTCGCCCCGGAGGACGCCGCCGCCCAGGCGCCCAAGGACGACGCCGTCTGGAACAAGGCCCCATGTCGGTTCTGCGGGACCGGGTGCCACGTCTCCGTTGGAGTGAAGGACGGGCGCGTCGTCGGCATCCGCGGCGACCAGCTCGCCGAGGTCAACAAGGGCCTGCTCTGCGTCAAGGGCTACCACGTGGGGCTGGTCTTGTACGGACAGGACCGCCTCAAGACACCGCTCCTGCGCAAGGGCGGCAAGCTCGTGCCCATCTCGTGGGAGGAGGCCATCGACACGGTCGCCAAGCGCGTCATGAAGGATCCGGCGGGCTTCGCGGTGTACGGCAGCGGCCAGTGGACCATCCCCGAGGGCTACGCCGCGCTGAAGCTCGTGAAGGGCGGCCTGTCCAGCAACCACATCGATCCCAACGCGCGCCTGTGCATGGCGTCGGCGGTGACCGGCTTCCTGTCGACGTATGGCGTGGACGAGCCGGCGGGCTGCTACGACGACCTGGACAAGGCGGACGTCATCATCTGCTGGGGCAACAACCCGGCGGAGATGCACCCGGTCCTGTTCTCGCGCATCGTGGACCGGCGCAACAAGGGCGAGAAGGTCACGCTCATCGACATCGGCACCCGCCGCACGCGGACGACGGACTTCGCCCAGCACTACCTGGAGTTCCGGCCCCACTCGGACCTGGCCATCGCCAACGGCATCGCCCACCTGCTCCTCGCCAAGGGCACGTGGGACAAGGAGTTCGCCGAGTCCTTCTGCAGCTTCCGCAAGGACAAGGAGGGGGATCTGCTCGGCGATCCCATGACCTTCGACGAGTACAAGAAGAAGGTCGCCGAGTACACGCCGGAGCGGGTGGAGGAGCTCTCGGGGGTGCCGGCGGACCAGAT
Organism: Myxococcales bacterium; assembly: GCA_045863395.1. GTDB lineage: Bacteria > Myxococcota_A > UBA9042 > JABWCM01 > BTVJ01 > BTVJ01. Next base: position 26,321 of record BTVJ01000037.1, on the reverse strand, counting down.
CCGCATGCTGGGAGACCTCTTCGGGCGGCGGGACCTGCGCATCACGAGCCTCTGGTGCATGGGCATGAACCAGCACACTCGGGGCACGGCCATCAACTCGCTGGTCCACGGCATCCACCTGCTGAGCGGGCACTTCGGGCGCCCCGGGGACGCGCCGACCAGCCTGACGGGGCAGCCGAGCGCGTGCGGGACGGTGCGCGAGGTGGGGACGCTGGCTCACGCACTGCCCGGCGGCCTGCTGGTGGCGAAGCCCGAGCACCGGGCGGTGGTGGAGAAGGGCTGGAACCTGCCCGAGGGGCGCCTCAACGGGACGCCGGGCTATCACACGGTCTTGATGTGGGAGAAGTTCTCGACGCCGGCAGCTCAAGGGGGAGACATCCACACCATCTGGGTGCAGGTGACGAACCCGGGCCAGACCCTGCCGAACCGCCACAAGCTGTTCAACCACCGGAAGCCCGGCGAGGACAAGTTCCTCATCGTCAGCGACGTCTACCCCACGGCGACCACGGCCGAGGCGGACCTGGTCCTGCCGAGCGCCATGTGGGTCGAGAAGAACGGCATGTTCGGCAACTCGGAGCGCCGCACCCAGCAGTGGTTCAAGATGGTGGAGCCGCCGGGGGAGGCGCGGGACGACGTGTGGCAGACCATCGCGGTGGCGCGGCGGCTGGACGAGCTCGGCCACCCGGGGATGAAGGACAAGGACGGGCGCTTCCTCTTCGCGATGAGGGACGACGCCGGGCGCGAGGTGCCGGTCTGGCAGTGGGAGCGCTTCTACGACGTGAACGTGGACCGGGCGCTCTTCGAGGAGTACCGCCAGTTCACGACCATCAAGCACAAGAACCTGGCGCCCTATGAGGAGTACGTGAAGGCGCGGGGGCTCCGGTGGCCGGTGGTCCAAGCCGCGGACGGGAGCTGGAAGGAGACGCGGTTCCGGTTCTCTGAGGGGGCGGACCCCTTCGTGGAGAAGGGGCGGCGCATCCAGTTCTACCACTCGACGACCAAGGACGACCGGGCGCAGATCTGGTTCCGCCCCTACGAGGCGCCCCCGGAGGTGCCCGACCAGGAGTATCCGCTGTGGCTCTGCACGGGCCGGGTGCTGGAGCACTGGCACTCGGGGACCATGACCATGCGGATCCCGCAGCTCCGGCGCGCCATGCCCCAGGCCTACGTGGAGGTCCACCCGGACGACGCGGCGGCCGTGGGGGTCGGGAACGGCGACGCGGTGGTGGTGGAGACGCGGCGCGGGTCGCTGCGGCTGGCCGCGTGGATCAACGGGCGCGGGGCGCCGCCGAAGGGGTCGGTGTTCATCCCCTTCTTCGACGAGCGCCTGCTGGTCAACGACCTGACGCTCGACGCCCACGACCCGTTCTCCAAGCAGCCGGACTACAAGAAGTGCGCAGCGCGCATCCGCAAGGCGTGAGGAGGCTGTCATGGGACAGGAGAACGGCACGTTCCGCCGCCAGGTGACGGTGTTCACCGCGGCGGTGATCGCGGTCTCCGTCGTCGGCTTCGTGCTCGGGACCCGGCCGCTGGAGGTCCCCGCCGTGGAGCCCCCGCCGGCCACACTGACAGGCGAGGTGCCCGCGGCGAAGTCGTGGAAGGAGCTCCAGCAGGCGCCCTTCTGGGAGCGCAAGAGCACCCCCCAGTCCCTGTCGGCGCTGCGGCCCGTGGTGCCTCCGCCGGACTCGGTGATCGTCGTGAAGCCCGAGCTGAAGGCGAAGAGCCTGGAGGCGCGGGCCCACCTGCGGGCCTATGACGGGGCGCCGCCCATGGTGCCGCACCCCGTGCCCCAGCGCGGGGGCTTGCCGTGCCTGGTGTGCCACGAGACCGGGGCGGTGGTGGGTGAGCTGCGCGCGCCGGGGATCAGCCACGCGAAGTACTCGAGCTGCACCCAGTGCCACGTGCCCATGGGCGGGGTGTTCACCCCCGACGAGGAGCTGGCATACACGATGGGAGACAACGGCTTCGCGGGCCTCCGGCACCCGGGCGAGGGGACGCGGGCCTGGGTCGGGGCGCCGCCGACCATCCCCCACCCGACGCTGATGCGGAGCGAGTGCGCGAGCTGCCACGGGCCCGCGGGGCGGGAGGGGTTGCAGACCACGCACCCCTGGCGCCAGAGCTGCACCCAGTGCCACGCGCTGTCCGCCGGGCTGGACCAGCGGCCCGGGCTTCGGGAGGAGCTGCCGCCGCCCTGGGCCAGCGCGCACGGGGGGGCGCCGTGACCGCCGCGACGCTGTCGAGGCGCGAGGTGCTCCGCGGAGGCTTCCTGCGGCGGCTGTGGCCGGGCGGAGGAGCCTCGGGAGACGCGGTTCCGGCGGAAGAGACGGCCCCGGAGCCCCGCCGCCGCCGGGCCCCGCTGCTGCTGCGCCCCCCGGGGGCCATCGGGGAGGCGGACTTCCTGGCCGCTTGCGCCCACTGCGACCTGTGCGCGACGGCGTGCCCCCCGAACGCCATCGTCCCGGCGCGGGCGAGGGGAGCCGAGGGGACCCCGATGATCGACCCTCTGCGCCAGCCCTGCTTGCTGTGCACGGGGACGCCATGCATCGAGGCGTGCCCGAGCGGGGCGCTCTTGCCAGTCGGGAGGGTGCGCATGGGGACGGCCCACATCAACCCCATGGATTGCATGGCGCAGACGGGCTGTGCCGCGTGCGCCGAGCGCTGTCCGGTGCCGGGCGCGATTGTCCGCGACGGCGGGCGCCCGCGGGTGGTCCAGGAGGCATGCACGGGCTGCGGCATCTGCCAGCACGTCTGCCCGGCCCCCAGAAATGCGATCATTCTGCTTCCGGTGATGCGATGACCCAGAGACTCCCCGAGCTTCGCGAGGCGGTGCTCGACGCGGCGATGCTGGACGAGTTGGTGCGGGATCTCGCTGCGCTGACCTCGGTGCACGAGGTGCTGCTGCGAGGCGCGCCGCAGGAGCTGTCCTCGCGGGCGCAGAGAGACGTGCTGGAGCTGCCTCCACTCTTGGCAACTGGGCAGATTCGCGCGGCGCAGGTCCGCTACCGCTACGACGACAAGGACTGGTGCGACACGCTGCTGGCGACGGACGCCGGCGTGCGGTTGTTGCGCATGTGCATGGACTCGACCGAAGGAGGAGACCCATGAGACGGGCGTTGGCCGCCGTGTGCGCGGCCCTGCTTTGGACACCGGTGGGCGCCAGCGCGGAGGTGGCTGAGACGGTGGGCGGCGTCGATGTCGACTCTGCCGGCGCGGAGAGCGGCGCGGACGCGGAGTTTCCGATCCAGATTGGCGGCGACTTCTTCACCCGCTTCGAGACGCGCAGGAACTACGCGAGCCCGGGAGTCACAATCTCTGCGGAGGACTACTTCCGCTACCGGGCCAAGATGATATTGAAAACCGCTCACCTGGAGGTGGCCAAGGGCTTCACCCTGCAGGCGGTGATGGCGCCGCAGACCGGCGGCTTCCTCGGGGTGGGGGGCGACGACCTGGTGGACGCGGTGCTCGGCCTGCACGAGGGCTACGTCGCGCTCGCGGCCCCCGGCTTCCGCTTCGACTTCGGGCGCTTCGAGATGAGCTACGGCGACGAGCTGGTCATCGGGACCGTGGCCTGGCACCACCTGGGCCGGGCCTTCGACGGGCTCCGCGCCCACGCCGAGTTTGGCGACAAGGGGCCGTGGCTCGACGTGTTCGTGACCATGCTCATCGAGGGCTTCACGTCCACGCCCCAGGTGGGCGAGGACTTCGGCGCCGGAGACTCCTACTTCCTCGGCGCCTACGCGGGGCTGGGGCCGCTCCTCGGAGAGGGCTTCGACCTGGATCTCTACCTCTTCGCGCGCCTGGCTCCCGAGACCACCGAGGCGGGAGCGACCATCAAGGAGACCACGGAGATGACCTTCGGTGCCCGCCACAAGGGCCTGGTCGCCGACAAGCTCCTCGACTACCGCGTGGAGGCCGGCGTCCAGGTGGGCAGGCGCGGAGGTGTCGACGCCCTCGGCTTCCACGGCAACGCCGAGATCGGGCTCGGCTTCCTGGAGAACCGGGCGTTTCGGGTGGCCGTCGAGGGTCTCTTCGCGAGCGGCGACGACGGCGGCACGGCGGACAAGGACGAGGGCTGGTTCCAGCTCTTCCCGACCGCCCACAAGTGGCTCGGCTACTCAGACTTCATCGGCCCGCGCACCAACATCGCAGGGGCGGTCCTCCATGTCGCCTACGCCCCCATCCCCGTCCTGAAGATCATGCTCGACGGCCATATGTTCTTCCGCCCGGAGAAGGGCAAGACCGAGGACGGCTACCAGGGGACGGAGATCGACCTGGGCATCCTCTGGAAGCCTGGCAAGATCTTCGGCCTGCGCTGCGGCTACGCGCTGTTCCTCCCCGACAGCGACGTGAGCGACGACCTGCTCCACTTCGCGGAGCTGGAGCTGCGGGCGACGTTCTGATCGGCGGCCCCACGTCGGTTGGTCCTGCGACGCATGAGGCGGTTGTGCTTCCTCCCTTGTGCTGTGCGGACGCGCGAGACGGGGTCGCGCGCAGCTTTCACCTGCGCGTGCATTGTGCACACCGCGCATGTGGGCTGAATCAGTGATCTCCCGCCGGGACCGGTCCCCCAGCCGCGGACCCTGCGGTCCACGTCGTGCTGGAGGCAAGCCGTGTCACCGCACCGTCTTCTGCTCCTCGCGGTGTTGCTCCTCCGAGGGGGGGCGCCTGCACGCCGAACGCGGCGCCCTGCGACGACGGTGACCCGTGCACGGCAGGCGACGCGCGCGACAGTGGCTCCTGCCTGCCGGGGGCACCGGACGTGGTGACGTGCTCCGGGACCCCGATCAACTGCAGCGACGCCAACCCGTGCACCGGTGACTCGTGCAACGCGGCGACGGGCGCGTGCGTGAACGCGCCGAACTCGCCCCCTGCAGCGACGGGAGCGCCTGCACGTCGGGCGACGTGTGCGGCGGCGAGACGTGCAAGGGGACTCCCATCACCTGCGACGACGGCAAGGTCTGCATGACGGACACGTGCAACCCGGCGAGCGGGTGCGTCCATGTGAACAACACCCTCTCGTGCAATGACGACAAGGCCTGCACCACCGGGGACACCTGCTCGGGAGGCGCGTGCAGCGGCGCTCCGGCGGTCTGCAACGACTCGAACCCGTGCATGACGGACTCCTGCAACGCGGCGGCGGGCTGCGTGTTCACGCCGAACACCCAGCAGTGCAACGACGCCAAGGCGTGCACGAGCAACGACACGAGCGGCGGAGGCACGTGCTCGGGGACCGCGGTCGTGTGCAACGGCGGCAACGCGTGTACGCCAGACTCCCGCGTCCCGGTGTCCGCGGCGCGTCCAATGCAAGCCAACGGCTGGCTGCACCCATGGGTCGTGCAGTTCGGGCAGCGGCAGCGCATACTACCCCATCCCGGGCTGCCTCCTCTGAGGGCCCGTCGGACGCAGAGGGGAACCTCCATCGCGGTTCTGTGTGCGCTGGCCGGGGACGCAGGAGGCGAACCCATCCCATGACTCGATTCACCCTGGTCCTCGCCCTTGTGCTCCTCGGTCCTTCGTGCCACGGAGAGGCGCATCGCCCCGCCGGTGAGGCATCAGCCGGAGCGAAGCAGGGAGCCGACCCCCTGGACCCGCCCTATCCGTCCGATCCGCCCGGGCTCCCCTCCACCCCGACCGCGCTCGCCCCGCCGGGCGTCGACTGGCCCGAGGTCTCCGACCCACCCGAGGGGTCGGCGGTCCCCGCGGCGCTCGCGGGGGCACGGCTGCTCGCGATCACCCGGGACGGAGCGCACCTCGCGACGGTCGTCGCCGAGCCGGGCCACTGGCCATGGTGGGTCGCCGTTCTCGACGCCACCACCCTCGTGCGCCGTGCCGCGACCCCGCTGTGCCTGGGGGGGCGCCACGACGCTCGCCGCGCCGCGCCCTGCATGGCAGAGACCTACCCGTCCGTCCGGGCCCTCGCGTTTTCGCCTGACGGAGCCGCCCTCGCCATCCTGTGCGTGGGATGCGCCCCAGGGGGAGGCGCGAGCGTCCACGCCGTGAGCACCGAGGCGGGCCGCCTGCTCTGGGCGCAGCCGCTCGCCTTCGAGCCATGGACCGCCGCCTGGGGAGCGGACGGGGTCATCGCGGCGGGCTTCGGGGGTCTCGTGGTCCTGGACGGGACCACGGGGGCTGCCAGGGCCAGCCACGCGAGCGACGAGGCCTTCGTCGCGATAGCCCCCGACGGCTCTGCGGCGCTCACCGGGGCGACGCGCACGGTCGTCCCGCTGCGCGGCGCATCGACGAAGACCTCCGTCCCCGTGAGCGCGCAGACGCAGGCGCGCCTGCTGGACGGAGGCCGCGTCGTGGCGTTCGACAGCGGCATGGCCGTCTATGACGCCGCTGGGAAGGAGCAGGGGAGCGTCTTCGAGTACGGGCACGTGGACGCGCTCGCCGTCACACCCGACGGGGCCCATGCCGTGGTGGCCGTGTCGCGTGAGTCGCCGTCGCTCCGCCTCTTCGATGGGCGCGAGCCTGCGCTGCTGGCCGAGACACTCCTCGACGAGGCGCCGCAGGCCCTGGCGGTAGGGCCTGCCGGGGAGGTGTTCGCAGCCTGGGAGACGCGCGGCGTGGTGCGAATCGCGTTCGACCCGGTGACGGAGGCCCTCGCGCTGTCTCAGGACGAGACGCGCGTGGCGTCCCTTCGGCGCGGGCCCATCGGGACCACCACAGGGCTCACGCTGGTGGTGACGGACGCCACCAGCAGCTCCGAGATCTTCACTGCCGGGCTCGGCGCTCCGCCCCGGGGCCCGCTCGCCGTGGCGTTCTCTCCCGAGGGGACGCGCGTCGCCGTCGCGCTGCCGACCCGCGAGGGGACGGACCTGCGGCTCCTGGCGCAGACGGGCGAGGAGCGCCGCGCCGCCCTGCCCTTCGCGGTCCGCTGGCTCGCCTGGGGCCCGGCGGGGATCGCAGCGGCCGGAGAACGGACGGTGGCGCTGGTCGCGCCGGGCGGGGCACCCGATGGGACGCCGGGCGTCGCAGCAGACGGATCCCCCGATGCCGCGGGAGCCCTCGCCGTGGGTCGCACGCTGCAGGCGACCGGCACGGTGGAGGCGTTGGCCCCCGACGCCGCGGCGTTCGTGGACCGCACGGCGGGCCGGTCCTGGGAGGACTCACCTGCCCCGGGGACTTTCCGGATGCACGCGGACCCCGACAGGCTCGACCTGCGCCTGCTCGACGGCGGCGCCCCACGACCGCTCGCGGCGGAGACTCGCGGACAGGCCGTGCTCGTCGGCGACGGAGTGTGGCTGCTCGCCGAGGGCGGCCAGGTCACGGTGCACGGGACGACGACGCGTAGAGTCGCGGCGGCGGGCGCACCGCTCGCCGCGAGCCGCGACGGTCGGTGGCTCGTGACGCTCGACGGAAGCTACGGCCTGGCTGTCCACGACCTCGTCGCGGGCCATGTGGCGCTGCGGGAGCCTCTCCACCGGCAGCCGACCTCCGTCGTGGTGAGCCGAACGGGCCGCGTGTGGATCGCGCTGCCGGTGGGCGGCGTCCGCGTCCGTGCCCCGCAGAAGTGACACGCGTGAGAGGGCACGACGTTCGACCTGTGGCTCGCCACGGTCATGGGCCGTCCTGACCGGGAGGGCTATGGGGGTGGCTTATTTCTTTACGCAACGGTCAGCAATTCCCACCATGTCATACACTCCCCACGTCGGGCAGTACCCAGTTCTTCCTCTCCCTCGCACAGGAGTACGAGTGACATGAAGCAGGCTTCCATCTTCACTGCGGCGCTCATCGGTCTGGCGACGCTGCTCATGCTCCCCTCAACGGCCAGTGCCGCGTGCGGGGACAACACCTGCGACGACGCCGAGTGCGCCAGCGGGTCCTGCGGGGCAGACTGCGACGGGTTCACCAGCCCGCCGGACAACTGCAAGCCCAGCGGCGGCGGCGGCGGCATGCCGGGCGACGACGAGGGCGGCGGGGCCCCCGGCGATGACGAGGGTGGTGCGGGACCGGGCGACGACGAGGGCGGCGGCGGCATCCCCGGCGGCGGTCCTGGCGGCGGCGGTCCTGGCGGCGACGAGGGCAACGACGAGGGTGGCGATGATGAGGGCGGTACGGGCGGGGGCAACACGAGCGACTCCAGCAGCGACGAGAGCAGCGGTTGCTCGACCACGGGGGGCCCCGTCGATGTGACGTTCGTGGCGATGATCCTGGGTCTGGCGGGGATGATCCTTCGCCGCCGACGCGCCCTCTAGCCTGAAGTTCCTCTCTTCTCAAACGACATAGGTGCCCGAAGTCATTTCAGAAAGGCTTGGGCGACGGGTGCAGCCTCTGTCTACACGGTGATCTCCAGGACCCGGCTTAGGGCGGATCTCCACCGTCATCGGGGAGAACGGAGGCAGCCTCCGGAGAGAACGTCCTCGACCTGGAACGGGCCCGGCCGGGGCTCCTGGGGCTGGTGGCCATCTTGAGCTCCGAATCCATGCAGGTCTACCGAAGCCTCATGTGCCGTCTCCCTACGGGCCGTCGCGCGCGCCCGCCGCGGCGCCAGTCGGCAACCCCGACCCGTCCTGCTCGTCCTTAGGGCTGTGAGCCTCGGTCCGCTCGCATCCCGGAGCCCTTGCGTTGCGAGGGCCATCCACCCATCCTGGGGAGGTCAGGAGGTCGCCATGTCGAGCACGGCCCGGAAGAAGTACATGTCGGCGGAGGACTACCTCGTCTGGGAGGCGGAGCAGCCCACGAAAAACGAGTACGTGGCGGGCGAGGTCTTCGCCATGGTCGGTGTGACGCTCAACCACGGGCAGATCGCCGGAAACTTGTCAATGCACTTGGGGGTACAGGTTCGAAGCCATGGGTGCCGCTTCTTCGTCAGCGACGTCAAGGTCCAGGTGGAGGCGGCGGACGCCTTCCTCTACCCGGACTTCGTCGTCTCCTGCGAGCCGGGCCCCGGCACGTCGCACATCGCCGCGTCTCCACGCCTCATCGCCGAGATCCTGTCCCCGTCCACCGCCTCGTTTGATCGAGGGCGGAAGCTGGAGATGTACCGGAGCATCCCGACGCTCGAAGACTACCTGCTCATCGACGCGGAGCGCGTCTCGGTCCATCGCCTGCACCGCACCGCCGTGGGCCCCTGGGTGCTCGAGGTCTACGGTCGCGGCGACCGGTTCGAGCTGCCGTCGGTCGGCGCGACCCTGGCCGTGGACGCCCTCTACGACGGGGTGGAGCTGCCCCCCCCTGCTCCCCAGGGCACCCGGGACCCCGAAGACGACTGAGCTCGCGGCAGGGGGCGGCGTCAGGGCGCCGACGCCCCCAGCCCGAGCAGCCTCGCCGCGTTGTCGTGCAGGATCAGGCGCTCCTCGTCCGGCGTGAGGCCGAGCGCGCGCACGTCCTCGAGGGCCTCCGCCGTCGTCCGCGCGAAGGGGTAGTCGGACCCGAACAGCACCCTCTCGACGCCGATGTGGCGGATCACGTGCACGAGCTGCTCGCGGTAGGGCGAGCGGGCGTAGAGCTGCGCCACCGCCGACAGCTCCACCCAGAGGTTGCCGCGGAACCACGCATACTCGTGCAGCGCCGTGAGCAGCATCGCGTCGTGAAACTTCGTGCCGCCCATGTGGGCGAGGACGATCCGCGCGTCCGGGTGCCGGGCCGCGAGCTTCACGTAGGGGCCGAGGTCCGCTGCGGCGAAGACGCCCGACCAGTCGAAAAGGATCGGCAACCCCAGTGCGGCGGCCTTCCCGACGACGGCCGAGACCTCCTCGCCGTCGAGGTCGAGGGACTGGGTGTTCGGGTGCAGCTTGAGCATGCGGAAGCCGAGGCCTGCGATGCGCTCGAGCTCGCGCAGCGCGTCGGCGCCGTCTGCCGGATGCACGGTGCCGATGGCGAACAGGTGGCCCGGGTGCTCCGCCACGAGCGCCGTGAGGCGGTCGTTGAGGCGACGCGTCTCCTCGATACCCGGGCGCAGCGCCATCACGATGACGCCGACCCGGGCCCCCGGCGTACCCTTCGTCTGGCGCACGAGCCCGGCGGGCGAGGCGTCCCGTCGCGCGCCGCCGTCCCCGTCGAAGAAGACGTGGGCATGCACATCGATGACCGGCCCCTCGTAGTGAGCGGCCTCCGGCGGAGGCGGATGAGACGTGCGGGCCATGCGCCAGGTGACGGGGTCCCTGCCCGGGCCTTCGATGCTCGCGACGAGGATCTCCCCCTCCCGCTGGTAGGTGATGCGCGTGGGGAAGTCGTGCGCCGGGTTCTCGAAGACCGCGCGGCCCGGCTCCACGAGGGTGGCGGGGAAGCGGACCGCCGGCCCTCCGCGCGGCTGCGCCACGTACACGAGGGCACCGCCCGTCGCCTCGATGCGCAGGTACTCGAAGAAGGTCGTGTGGCCGCCCTCCGTGGTCTCCGAGGTGCCGAGCGTCACGTCTCCGTCCGTCGGGAGCCACCGCTCGACGGTCACCGTCCCGCCGTCCGGCCCCTCCGGCGCCGTCCGCCACGTGCCTCGCATCCACGCGACGGCCTCGACGGGCGCTGCGGGCGCCGGCGCCTCCCCGACACGAGGCGCCGGCACCGCGATGGGCCCGGCCGCCCATGCCCCGCCACAGCCAGCGAGCAGGCAGCCGAGCAACGCCGCGGCCCGTCCAGCCCCCGCCAACCGGGCCGGCCCTCCGCTGACGAGCTCGCTGCCCGCTCCCAAGATGCCCTCCAGCGCCGCCTCCGGGGAGTGCTCGAGCACGCTCCGCCCTCTGCTCGAAGCGACTACGCACTTTGCAGGAACCCGGTCTCGCAAACCTCGCTCACCCATCGCACGGTTCCTCCTTCGCAGCATCGCAGCCCGAGGTAGAACCACACGGCGGCGTTTACGCAACTCCGGCACGCCTCCCAGCGCCTGCACCACGTCAGGTGACACTGTCGACGGTCTCGGGACCGTCGAGAAGTGGTGCGGGCGCACCAAACCGAGACGCCCCACGACGCGCCCGTCAGGCGCCGACCAGCCTCCAGGCCGCACCGAGCGCCGCGCAGGCGGCCAGCGTCGCCGGCAGCCCCACGCGGTAGCGCAGCATGGCGACGAGGGCGGCGGCGGTCAGGACCGCCGCCGCCGGATCCACCGTGCCCCACTCGGGCACGAGCAGGCGCACCGGCCCCACGTGCTGCACTCCGACGCGGGCGAACACCACGTGCAGGCCGAACCAGAGCGCCAGGTTCAGGATCACGCCGACGACGGCCGCCGTGATCGCCGACAGGGCGACGCGCAGCGGGCGGTGGCCGCGCAAGGCCTCCACCCAGGGGGCGCCGGCGAAGATCCAGAGGAAGCACGGGACGAACGTGACCCACACCGTCACGCAGGCTCCGATCACGCCTGCCAACCCGGGCGGGAGCAGCCCCGGGTGCCGCCACGCGCCGAGGAAGCCCACGAACTGCACGACCATGATCAGCGGCCCCGGCGTGGTCTCTGCGAGGCCGAGGCCGTCGAGCATCTCGCCGGGCTTCAGCCAGCCGTGGACCTCGACCGCCTGCTGGGCGATCCAGGCGAGCACGGCATACGCCCCGCCGAAGGTGACGACGGCCGCCTGGGAGAAGAAGAGCCCCTCCGTCACGAAGACCGACCCCGTGCCGAGCACCCCCGCCAGCACCGCCACGGGCAGCACCCACAGGGCGAGGCACACGACCAGCACGCGCAGCGCGCGCGGCACGGAGGGCCGGGTGTGGGCGAGGGCGCCGGCAGCCTCGAGGCGGTCGAGGAGGCACGCCCCGTGAGCGGCGGGCCCGGCCGCAGCGCCAGCGGGGAAGGCGCCGGGGGCGAGGGCCCCGCCGGCGAGCCCCGTCAGGCCCGCCCCGAGCACGATGAGGGGGAACGGCACCCCGAAGAAGAAGATGGCGACGAACGCCGCCACCGCGATGGCGCCCATGGCGCGGGTCCGGATCGCCCGGCGGCCGATGCGGAGCACCGCCTCCGCAACGACGGCGAGCACCGCGGCCTTGAGCCCGTAGAACAGAGCCGCGATGGCGGGGAGCGTGCCGAAGGCGGCGTACAGAGCGGCGAGGCCCATCATGGCGACGAAGCCCGGCAGCACAAACAGCAGCCCGGCGACGAGGCCCCCCGGCGTGCGGTGCAGGAGCCAGCCGATGTAGGTGGCGAGCTGCTGCGCCTCGGGGCCCGGCAGCAGCATGCAGTAGTTCAGGGCGTGGAGGAAGCGCGCCTCGTCGATCCAGCGGCGACGGACGACCAGCTCCTCGTACATCAGCGCGATCTGCCCGGCCGGACCCCCGAAGCTCAGCAGGCCGATACGCCCCCACACGCGAGCGGCCGCGCGCAGGGAGAGCGGATCCGGGGCGTCCTCCGTCCGGGGGGGGGCGTTGGCGCTCATCCGCGGATCCCGGCGGCCGCTCGCGCACGCCCCAGGCGGCCTGTCGCGAGGAGGAGGTCCCAGTCCCGCGACGCACCCGCGACGACGAGCGCAACGCCCCTGACGCGGGCGAACTCGCGGTCCGCGCGGTGGCGGGTGCGGGCGACGTCGTCGCTCTGGGACACGAGCAGCCGCCCGGTCGGCACCTCAAGAACTGGGGGCTCGGACCGGAACGGCACCACCTGGTGGTCGCCCCAGAGAACGGTGTCACTCATCGGTGGACCTCCTTCGGCGCTTCGCACCAGGATCCGCTGGCAGCGGACGGCCGCCGCCCCAGGCGCCAGGTCCTCCCGGCGCGTCATGCGACGTCCTCGGGGCATGCCCAAGCTCCTCTCTTCAGGCCGCGGCAGGCGCGATGTGGTCCACATCGTGGGGGATCTGCGGGACCGCGACCAGCCCGACGCCTCACGGAACCGCGCGATGCGTGGGGACGGGGCACGCAGACGGCGCTGGTCCGCGCGGACACCCGCCGCCGCTGGGACGGGCCGCCCCGGTCACGGCGCGCGGAGGGCCTCGCAGACCGCGTCTCGTTCTTCGGGAGAGCCGCTCCATGGTGCGCCGATCAGCGCCGCCCGGTCGCCGAGCAGCGCCGCCAGGCCCGGCCCGTCGGTGACCGTGAAGAGGCCGAACGGGTAGCTCTCCGCCGGCGCCACCCCCTTCGGTGCGGTCCAGCGAGCGCGCAGATCGAGCTCCGCGCCCGGCGCGAGCACCGGGGCGAGCATGCGGTCCGCGGCGCCCGCGAGCACGGCGATCAGACCGGCGCGCGGGCCGAGCCCGACGACCGCGCAGCCCGGCGCGCGGCTCGCGGTGCGCGCCCGGGCGGCCGAGCAGGCGGCGCCCACGTCGCGGACCTGCTGGTTCGGCAGCGGATCGCCGAGCGCCACGGCGAGGTTGGCGAGGCGCAGGCGCTGGAACGGGTCGTCGAAGGGCCAGTCACCTTGGAGCTCCCCCTGGCCCCGCAGGTCCACGGCGACCACGGCGAGGCCCGTCGCCGCAAGCTGGTCCGCCAGGGCCGAGCAGCCGACGCGACCCTCGTCGGCGAAGCACACCAGGACCGACCGAGCGGGGCCTGCCGGCTGCACCAGATCCGCCGGCAGGGGCGGCGCGTCCGGGCGCTCCACGAGGCCGCCGGTGCGGTCCGTGCGGGTGGGCCCCCTGTCGATCCAGGTGGCGGGCTGCGGCGCCCAGGAGAGCACCACCCGGAGCGCCTCAGACGACGGGTGGGACGGGCGGCCGGCGAGCGCCTCGTCCAGGAGGGCCCGCACCCTGTCGAGGGTCGTCCCGCCGGGCGGCGGCACCATGTGCAGGCCGGGGGCGTCCGACCAGGTCTGCCCATCCTCTGGCCCCGCGAGCGCCGGCTCCCCGAAGGCGTCTGCGAGCAGCGCGTACACCGCGAGGCGCTTCTTCGCGTTCAGGTTGTGCCCGGTCGCGACGGGAGAGTGACGCAGCCGCTCGGGCACGCCATGGGCCGCGAAGGCGCGCCGCGCGTGCGCGACGACGCGGGCGACGACATGGCTCGGGCCCGCCGTGTGATCGCTGTCGCCGGAGACCACCGCGACCCACCTGGGCGCCACGAGCGCGACGACCGCCGCGTAGCTGGCGCGCGGGATGAGGCCCACCGGGTAGTGCTCCGGGTCACGGGCCAGGCCCTCCTGCAGGCGCCAGGGCCACGAGTCGACCCCATCCACGATGGCCGCAGCGGTCACGCGCGGGTCGGCGGCCGCGATGTACATCGCCGTCTCGGCGCCTCCCGAGTGCCCCACGACGCCCAGGCGAGCCGGATCCACCCCCGGGCGGGCCACGAGCCAGTCCAGCACGCGCCGCGGAACGGTCGTCACCGGCACGTTCATGGACACCCCCGCGAGCAGGTTCCCCTCCGCGTGGAGGTGGCCCCAGGAGTCGTCGTCCAGGTCCCCGAAGCCCGGCCAGTCCGGCATGGCGACGATGCAGCCTCGCCGCGCGAGCGTCACCCCGAGCGTAAGGATCGCCGTGCGGGTCTTGCCTGGGTCGCTGTGGCCGTGCTGGAGCAGGACGCCCGGCACCGTTCCAGCCGGAGGGGAGGCCTGCGCGAGCAGCAGCGTGGGGATCCACGTCCCCGGGTGGGCCTCGACCAGCCAGCGCCCCGCGATCACGTCGCCCATCGGGTAGGCGCCGACGTTTTGTGCCGCGACCGGCGCTCCGGGCGCCTCCACGCGATCGAAGCCAAGCGCCGTGACCAGCTCCGCCCTCAGCGCTGCCTGCCACGTCCCGATGCTCCCTGCGTCCTCGGGGATGGGGATGTCCGGGATGCGCGACGCCAGCCACGGGACGAGGCCACGGCCCGGCGGCACCAGCGGCTCGGGCTCCCAGCGCGGCGGCGCGGCCGGGGGACAGGGCGGGGCAGGCGGCGCGGTGTCTGCTTCAGAGTCCGGCGCGGTGTCAGGTGGTGCCAGGTCTACGGAAGGGGCGCCGTCCGGCACGGAGCCGTCGGGAGCGGCGGAGTTCGCGCCGCAGCTCGCGACGAGACCGATGAGCAACGCTGGAACACGCACTGATGAAGCGGTGTATGGGCGGCTCACCCCCATGCCGCCAGTGTGCGCCGGCGCTGTGGAGTGTCAACGCGCGGGACCTGCGAGGCGGTGTGGTCAGCGACGGCAACAACCGCTGCTCGGGCTTCGAAGATCACCCGCGGTAGACGAGCGCCGCGATGCGGTGTCACCGCGCGAGCTCTCGTGATCGCGGTGCTGACTCCAAGGGCACCCGGTCGGCGCAGCTCGGTGAGAGCGCCCAGAGCCAGGCTCTCTCGACTTCGGCGACTGCCCACCGCGTCCTCGGTGGCGTTCACCGCTTGGGCAAGCAGCGCTCGGCCTGCCTGGCCACGTCTTCGGGCCCGCCATCGACGGCCTCTCGCAGCAGGGCGCGCGCCGCCTCCTTGTCCTTCGCGTTGTAGCAGAGGTCCTCGACGAGGATCGCTGCGACCGTGGTCTCTCCAATCATGCACCCGTCGGTGGACCCGACGTCGGCCAGGTCCGACAGCAGCGGGGCCAGAGACTGCGCCGCGAGGGGCGTGGCCCCCCGCACGAGATGACGCGCCGCGTAGGCACGAACCACGGGGCGCTCGTGACGCAGCAACGCCTGGAGCTCCTCGCTGCTTGCCGCCTTCTCGACGGCCTCCCACTTCGCGTAGATGGCGCTCGGTGCACCCGCGGCACCTACATGGGACGACTCAATCTTCTTCTCGACGGCGAGCGCATCGACGAGCGCTGCCACTTCTGCGCGCTTCACGAGCGTCGCAGTGGGGGAGAGTACGAGCTCGGGCAGCCGGTTCGGCGCCGCGATGGGGACGGCTTCGGCCGGTGCAGGCGGTGCGGCAGGCGCCTCGGGTGAGGCGCAGGCGAGCAGGTGGGCGAGAGAGAACGCAGACACGAGCACCTTCATTGCTTCCTCCTCTTGGGCCCCGCAGTGTGGGGTATCCGGGGACTCCACGCACGAACACGCGAAAGGACCTCGCGAGATGCCACTGGTGGGGACCGGCAGCCGGTTGGACGGCTCCATCGCCACGAACATCGGAGCCTGGGAGAGCTCGGCTTCAACAGAAACATCGTCGCTCCGCCCACATTTTTCGTACCACGCCGCCGCGTCTCGGGTAAGATGGTCGCTCCATATCACATGAACCGGCGGCGACCCGTCGCGCCGGGAAACTGAGCCACCGCCCGCAGACGCGGGCTTCACCATGGTGAGGGAACGAGATGAGCCAGGCATCGCAGAGCCCCCGCAACGACCGGCGGGCCTTCTTCCGCTTCCTCGGGACGACCGCGACCGCGGCCGTCGCCGGCGTCGTCGCCAACCCCGCCGCGGCCGTCCGAGGCGCGGCCCCCCGGACCACAGCCACGCTCCCCGTCGCGAGCGGAGCGCCGCGGCGCATGAACGTCCGCCCCGTGTCCATCCCGTCGGTGCGGCTCGGGGGCTGATCGGGGGTCACCGGGGGGCGAGCACTCCCGCCGCGAGCAGCCACTGCAAGCCCGCGAGGAGGCGCTGATCTCCGATGGGCGCCGCCTCCCTCACGCGGGTGAGGGCGACGTGCGCCGGGAGGGGACCGGCCAGCGCCTTGCGGAGCGCATCGAGGGCCGCGGGGGGCAGCCAGGCCTCTGCGGCAGGCCCTGGATCCCCGACCCACGCAAGCAGGGTCTCCGGCGGCAACGCCAGGTCCACCTGTCGCCACTCCAAGGGGCTCCCGTCTGGATGGGCCGGGCGGCGGCGCGCCCAGAACGGAGCGTCGGGCCAGCGACCTTCCATGATGTAATAGGTGGCGCGCAGATCCATGTAGTCGCTGAACCGGCGAGACGCGGCCCGCCCGTCCCACGGCTCGCTCAGCGCCAGGGCAACCCCCAGGGCGCTCTGAAACGCCCGCGCGACGCCGTTGCCGCCGAGGGGGTCGGTCGCCATGGCCGCGTCCCCCACCGCGCACCAGCCGTCGCCCCGGTCCGGGAGGAGGCGCCCGCTGTCCGAGCGGAAGGCGTGGACCTCCCCGAGGAGCGAGCGCCCGTCGAGCCACCGGGCCGTGTGGCGGGTCCTGGCGAGGGAGGCCAGGAAGTGCTGGCGGTCCCGCGGCACGAGGTCCGCGTCGGTGACCAAGGCTGCGATGAGCGTGCCGTCTGGCTGGGGCCCCACGTACCAGAACCCCTCCGCCACGGCCTCGAGGAGGAGCCCCGAGCCGGGGGGGCCCTCGAAGCGTCCGAGGAGCCCCACCTGCCGGTCGTGGGCGAGCCAGCGGCCCAAGGCGCTAGAGCCGGGCGCGCCCCGGCCGCTCGCGTCCACGAGCTGCTGCCCCCACACCGCCTCCCCCCGCCGCGGACGCACCAGGAAGCCGCCGCCTTCGCGTGCGACGGTGCAGGAGCCTGCGTCGAAGCGCACGTCGACGCCGGTTCGGGCTGCCCACGCGGCGAGGGCACGGTCGAAGAGCGACCGGTCCACGTGCCACCCCTCGCCGAGGGGGTGCTGGACGGACGGACGCTCCGACAGTGCCGGGGAACCCCAGGCGGAGCTCACCTCGGTGAAGGGCACCTGATGGGAGAGGACGGCGCAGAGGTCGTCCCAGGCCCCGAGGGCGCGGAGGAGGGGGCCCACCTCCGGCCCGAGGGTCTCGCCGACGCGGAGCTGGTCACAGCTCCCCCGCTCCAGCACCGCGACGGTGCGCCCCCCTCGGGCGAGGACGGCCCCGGCGGCGAGGCCGGCGGGACCGCCCCCCACGACGACGACGTCGAAGCGGGTCATGGGATGGACGCGGCCCGCTCCTTCTCGACGAACACGTCGCCCTCCTCGAGGACGAAGCCATACTTGAACCAGTGGGCGACCATGTCCTCGTGGGTGCTCTCCAGGTTGCCGGCGCTGTAGCGCTTGGTCGGCCGTGCCCAGTCCAGGCGCTTGCTGGCGGACGCGGTCGGGAGCGCGTGGGTCGGCCGCTGGGACGGCCACCAGGCGTAGTTGCCCTCGTTGCGGCAGTCGTTGAAGTCCGCCTGCCAGGGCACGGCCATCTGGCGCGAGAAGTGGCCCGGGCCGATGGGCACGCCCTCCTCACCGGGGTAGCCGCTGGTCGCCTGCGGGTGCAGGCGGAAGGGCTCGATGAAGAGGTTGGGGTTGCGCATCTGCCACCCGAACTCGATGCCCGGGAAGAAGGCGCCACCCACGCAGTTCTCCAGGGCCGCCCGGTCGAGGCCGTGGGGGGAGATCTCAAGTGGCGGCGTGCTGCCGTCGGGGGCTGTGAAGGCGCCGTCCGACCACCGCTGGAGCAGGGCAAACTGCGTGTGCGTGAGGGGCAGCTTCTTGACGGAGTCCGGCATCTGCCCGATGTACGGGTCATCGCCGAGGATCTTGGGCATGGTGCGAGGCCCGGTAGAGGCCGACACGCCCAGGGGCGCGCGCATGTAGCTGAAGACCTTCTTGCGAGCAGCGGCGTACTTCGCGGCCGGGTCCCCCAGGCTCGCGCTGATCAGGGAGTTGTGCTTCGCCGTGACCAGGCCGTTGACCCACCAGAGGTTGTAGGCCGCGATGAGAATAGGCTCGATGTGCTCCGTGAAGCTGGGCACGAAGGTCGGCAGCTCGGGGCTGGCGCCAGGCACGAAGTCGTCCTGGAGCTGGCGCAGGGTGGCGAGCGGCCCGCCGTCGTCGTAGAGCCCGTTGTCCGCGGGCACCGGGATGGACCGGACGGCCAGGTCCAGCAGCAGATCGTAGGCCGTCACGGAGCCGGGGACGCCCGGAGCGAAGTCAGGCGGCCCGCACAGCACCCAGGCGTGACCTGCGGGGTCCATGGCTACCTCGCGTGGGGTCCCACCGTCGTCGATGGTGACGACCGCCGTCACGGGGCCGTCCGAGGCGTCGTCGAACCAGCCGTCGTTGTTGGCCCAGTGGGGCATGGCCGGCGGCGTCGGCGTCCCGTAGCCCGCCTTGCCCTTGCCCCCGAGGACGATGAGGCGCCCGGCGCTGTCCGTGCGCAGCTCACCGAGGTACGGGATGATGGGCTGCCCCAGGTAGTCACGCGGCACGCTCTCAGACGCCGGGTTGCCGCTCGTGCCCACGGCGAAGGGGACGGGGCCCTGCGAGGCGCCGGCCACGGCCCGCGCGCCGAAGTCGATCTCCAGGGACTTGCGGTCCGCGACGCTGGCGTTGCGGAGCGGCGCCGGGGGACGGTCCTCCCCCTTGCCCCCGTCGAAGCCGTGGAAGGACGCCTTCTTGTTGGCAAGGTGCACGTCCCAGCGGATGTCCAGGACCCCGGGGGTGGCGAGGGTCACCTCGCGGATGGGCAGGAGCCGCCCGTCGACGTCCGCGTACTCGAAGATGCGGAACCGGGCCGCCTGCGGCTTGATCTTCCCGTCGGGGGTCTTGTACGGGGGGACCGCGGTCCCGGGCGCCTCACCCAGCGAGAGGTAGCCAGGCACCTCCGGGCCGATGAAGTAGGAGCCGGAGTCGGCGTTCCCCACCCGAGCCACGCCGACGGCCGGGTGGATGCGGTAGATGGGGGTGCCGCTCGTCGCGGCGCGCGCCGCCTTGGGCAGCGCGAGGGCAGCGACCGCCGCGCCCGCTCCTGCCACGAACTGCCGCCGGGTAAACGCCTTGCGCTCGTCGATGATCTCGTCGGGGTGCTCGTGCCCCCCGTGGTGGGGATCCGTCATGTGGTGCCTCCAGGGTTCTTTTGGGGGATCGCGGCGATGATATACGAGAACCACTCCCTGTGGATACAGGATTCCTGGGCTCGCTGAGCGCGGGGGCGGCGCGCCCCGCCCCGTCAGCCTCCCGCGACCGCCCCGCAACAGCCCCGTCACGCCAGCCACCGCGAGAAGTTGCACGGCGCTCACCGTGCCGCCATGGGGACCACCTACAGTTCGCCACGTCACGGGAGGACCATGTTCGAGGCATTCGAGAAGCAGGAGGCACCGTCCGGGAGGGGGCGGTGGACCGTGGCGGGGACGCTCTCCGCGGCCGCCCTGGCGCTCGTGGCCATCGGGGCGAGCTGGCTGGCGTCCCAGGCAGAGCACGTGGTCCCGGAGGATGAGATCCAGGTGGCGTTCCTGCCGCTGCCGCCGGAGCCGGTGAGCGCGCCCGAGGCGCCGGAGCCCCCACCCGAGGCTCCGAAGGTGCCCGAGCCGCCACCGCCGGCCCCCGAGGCCGCCGCCGTCGAGCCACCACCGCCGCGGCCCGCAGCCCGGCGCATCGCCGCTCCCCCCAAGGAGCTGCCGAAGGGGCGGCTCAAGGAGGGCGACCCCAGCGCCCCGCGCGCCAAAGCGACGACCGAGGGGAGCGTGGACGGCGAGGTCGGTGGCACGGGCGAGGGTGAGGCGGCCGAGGCGGCCGAGGGCGTCGTCGAGGCACCGACCGATGACGCAGCGCCCCCGAGCGATACCCCGAAGGTCGAGGTTTCATCGCGGGCACCGAGGGAGCCCGTGTTCCTACCCGACGACGCGACCCCCGCGCGCCCCCGGCGCGCCAACACCCTGCCCCAATACCCCGCTGAGGCGCGGGTGGCGGGCCTCGAGGGGGTCGTGGTGGTCCGCTTCGTGGTGACGGCAGAGGGCACCGTGAGCGAGCTGACGGTGGTGAGCGGCGAGGAGCCGTTCGTCGCGGCTACGGTAGCCGCGGTGAGCACCTGGACGTTCGACCCCGCGACGGTGGGGGGGCAGCCCGCGCCCGCGTGGCGGGTCGTGAAGATCCCGTTTCGCCTGAGGGCGTGACCGCGAGGAGGAGAGATGAGCTTCGATCTGATCAAGGTGTTCCACGACATGGGACTCGTGGCGTGGGTCGTCGTCGGTGCCCTCGGCGTGATGGCGATCATGTCCATGACGGTCTTCATCGAGCGCCTGTGGGCCTTCCGAGCCATGCGGCTCCGGTCGACGCGCTTCGCCCACGTCGCGGGGCCCCTGCTTCAGAGCGGGGCCTACGGCGATGTGGTGAAGGAGGCGACCACCACCTTCCGCGCCGTACCCTTCGCCGAGGTGGTGAGCGCCGGGCTGTCCACATGGCTGTCTGCGCCTTCCAAGTCTCGCGTACCGCCCGCGGAGCTTGTGCGCCGGGAGGTGGAGCGGCGCCTGGAGCCCGCCGCGGCATCCATTCGGCGCGGTCTCTCGGCGTTGGCCTCGGTGGGGTCCGTGGCCCCGTTCGTCGGACTCCTCGGGACGGTCATCGGGATCATCGAGGCCTTCCAGGGCATCGCAAAGGAAGAGTCCGCCGGCATCGGGGCGGTCTCCGCGGGCATCTCCGAGGCCCTGGTGGTGACGGCCCTCGGGCTCTTCGTCGCAATCCCCGCGGTGCTGGCGTTCAATCTCCTGAGCGGGAAGGCGGACTCTCTGACGACCGCCCTGCATCAGAGCGCGGGCGAGTTCGTCGACTTCGTGGAGAGCCAGGCGGAGCGAGTCGAGACACCCAAGGCCCGCGTCCACGGGACGCTGGCCACGGAGACGCACGCCACGCTCAGGCCGGAGAGGGCCGATGTCGCCATCGCGTGAGCGCGCAGCCATCCGCCCGGAGATCAACGTCACGCCGCTCGTGGACGTGGTGCTCGTGCTCCTGATCATCTTCATGGTGATCACGCCGCAGATGGTGCAGGGGTTCAACGTGGAGCTCCCGAAGGTGGTGAATCCGGACGCGACGCCCAAGGGGAGCTTCAGCCCGGTGACGCTCACGCTCCTGTCCACCGGGACGCTGTTCCTCGAGAAGGCGCGGGTGGACCTGGACGCCGTGGCGGAGCACCTGCGGGCAGTCCGCGCGCGGGAGCCGTCCCGCAAGGTGGTGCTCAAGGCGGACCGCGCTGTCCCATTCGGGCAGGTGCGGGCGCTGTTCAAGCTGTGCCGGGACATCGGGTTTCCGGGAGTCTCTCTCCAGGTGACCGAGCGAAAGGCATCCACGTAGGGGAGAATCGCCGTGGCATTCGAAGTCGGCGCCAAGCAAGGGCGTGTGCGCCCCTCCATCAACGTCACGCCCCTCGTGGACGTGGTGCTGGTGCTCCTGATCATCTTCATGGTGGTCACGCCACTTCTGACCAGGCACTTCTGGACGCAGGTGCCGGTGAAGGAGAAGGCAGAGCAGCCGCCGAGCGCCGGCGAGGTGGACCCGCCGCTGGTGCTGTCCCTCTCCAAGGAAGGAGTCGTCCGGCTCAACAGCGACACGGTAGACCTGGAGTCTGTCCGGGACCGCCTGGAGCGGGTGCTCGCTGCGCGGGAGGACAACGTCGTCTTCTTCGCGGCAGACGACGAGGTGCCCTTCGGGCGCGCCATGGACCTGCTTGACCTGGCCCGGGCAGGCGGCGCCGCGCCGCTGTCGGTGCTGACGGAGCCCATGGGCCTCTGAGAGTGCGGCCTCAGTGCGTCCCAAGAGCAGTCTCTGGACGCCGGAGAGACGGGAGGAGTATGTCCTCGAGCTGGTCCATGCGCCTCATGGCGGGGGTGATCCTCACGCTGGCGCTCGTCGCAGGCGCACACTCTGCCCCACCGAGCGACAGTGGGATCCGCGGCGTCGTGACGGACGCCGGCACGGGAGAGCCCCTTCCAGGCGTGACCATCCTGGTGACCAAGGGAAGGGGGGCTGGCCGTGCAGAGACGGGCGCGGACGGGGGCTATACCCTGCCGCTCCCCCCGGGCACCTTTGAGCTGCGGGTGACCTGCCCGCTCTACGTGGGGCGCCGCGTTACCGGTGTAGTCATCCGCGGGGGAGCCCTCCGCACATTGGACATCACTCTGGAGGCCGACGAGGAGTCCTACGAGGTGGTCGTGGTCGAGGCACGAGCAGACCGGCGCAAGGAGGCCGCGCTGCTCCAAGCCCGCAAGAAGGCGGCTGCCGTCTCCGACTCCATCGGCTCCCAGGAGATCGCCCGTTCGGCAGACTCGAGCGCCTCGGACGCGGTGAAGCGGGTGGTCTCGACCACTGTAGTCGACGGCAAGTACGTGCTGATCCGGGGTCTCGGCGGACGCTACGGCGCCACCCTCCTCAACCAGGTGAACCTGCCGAGCCCGGAGCCGGACGAGCAGGCCGTCCCGCTGGATCTCTTCCCGACCTCGCTGCTGGCCAACCTGACCGTGGCAAAGAGCCACTCTGCCGAGCTGCCGGGGAACTTCGCCGGCGGGGCGCTGCTCATCGAGACCAACTCCTACCCGGAGCAGCTCGAAGCGAAGGCGCGCGTCTCCCTTGGGTTCGATACCAGCTCCACTTTCCAGGAGCAGCGGACCTACGACGGTGGGAGCGCGGATGCCTATGGCTTCGACGACGGCTCCCGGACCCTCCCCGCGGAGATCCCCGGGGACGCTCCGCTGCGCGGCGGCAAGGGCGGGCAGGACGCGGCCACGCAGGAGCGCGCGGGGGAGGCGTTTCGCAACGAGTGGACCAGCGTGGAGGGCATGGCGCTCCCCAACCTCGGGATCTCAGGGACGGTGGGCGGGACCCTCCCCATCGGTGGAGACCAGCTCGGCGGACTCGCAAACTTCACCTTCAGCCACACGGACAAGGTCGTGGACGCCAGCGTCGGCAAGGTGCGTGTCGATGACGGCGAGGTGGGGTATCGGGAGCAGGCGCGCAACCTGGGCGGCGTGGAGTCCGCCACCCTCGGCGCGCTGGTCAACCTGGGCTACCGGGTCGGCCAGGAGCACGAGCTTGGGTTGTTCTCCCTGTTCACCCACCAAGGCGAGAAGCGGGTCCAGGTGGCCCACGGCTTCAACGAGACCGATGCCGAGGACTTCGAGTCCACCCGGCTCCAGTTCCTGACGCGGATGCTCTCCTTCTCGCAGCTCCGAGGGGAGCACCGGTTCCCGGGCGCCCTGGATCTATCGCTGCGCTGGCAGGGGAATGTCTCCGTCACGCAGCGCGACGAGCCAGACACGCGCGATTCGATGCACCACGTCCTGGCCGACGGGCGCCGGCGGTTCAAGAACGGACCCGGCAGCGGAGAGCGGTTCTTCTCGGAGCTCGAGGACCTCGCCGGCGGAGGCGGGCTCCAGCTCTCGCTGCCCCTCGACGGCGTCACGATCAGCGCGGGAGGCTCCGTCCAGGCGCAGGCGAGGGACTTCGGATCGCGGCGCTTCCGGTTCGCCCTGGGTGGAGACGACGTCTCTCCCATCTATCTGCCCATCGAGGAGATGCTGTCCCCGGAGCACATCGGCCCGTCTCTTCGCGCCGAGGAGCGGACGCTCCAGTCGGACGCATACGGAGCAGCGCTGGAGGTGTTCGCGGGTTTCACGTCCCTCGACATCACGGCGGGCGACCCGGTCCGCATCATCCCAGGCGTGCGCTACGAGGTGGCGAGCCAGCGCCTGACCCCGGGGAGCCCCTTCGCCGTCAACAAGACGGAGGAGCCGGGCGTCGACCGCACGGACTCGTCCTGGCTCCCGTCTCTCAACGTGGTACTGGCGCTGTCGGAGACCATGAACCTGCGCGCCGCCTATGGATACACCCTGGCGCGGCCCCAGTTTCGGGAGCTGGCGCCGTTCCTGTACTTTGACTTCGTCCGGCGCCGGAGCGTCTCGGGCAACCCCGACCTGCGCCAGTCACGCATCCACAACGCGGACCTGCGCTGGGAGTGGTTCCCGTCCGACGGCGCGGTGGTGTCGGCCAGCGTCTTCTTCAAACAGTTCGAGGACCCCATCGAGCGCGTGATCCTGTCGGCGAGCCAGGGAGACGTCGGCTTCACGAATGCGCCGGGGGCCATCGTCGTGGGCGGGGAGATCGAGGGCCGCGCGACCCTCGGGTTCATCGACGAGGCGCTGTCGGGCGTCCGCGTCTCGGGCAACCTGACCGTGCTCCACTCGGAGGTGATCTTCGGTGACGAGCAGGGGGCGCTCCAGACGAGCAAGAGCCGGCCACTGCAGGGGCAGTCTCCGTTCGTGGTCAACCTGGGGGTCGGCTGGAGCCGAGAGGAGAGCGGCACCGACGTCTCGCTGCTCTACAACGTGTTCGGGAGACGAATCGTCGAGGTGGGCTTCGACCAGCTCCCCGACGTGACCGAGGAGCCGGTGCACCGGCTGGATCTCACGGCCAGCCAGAGGCTCGGAGCCGGTTTCGGCATGAAGCTGTCCCTCGGAAACCTGGCCTGGCAGCCGACGGTGCTGAAGCAGGGCAGCCTCGACGTGATGCGAGTCGAGCCGGCGATGTCCGGCTCGCTGGCGCTGGAGTGGGCGCTGTGACTCGCCGGACTGTCCGGCGCGCGGCAGCGTCAAGCTGAAGAGGAATCGACATGAGCAACTGGTTCTGGAGGCTTGCGGCCGTGGCGCTCCTGGCGTCCGGCTGCGAGGGGACGACGGACAATACAGCCAAGGGAGGAGGCGGGTCCTCGGAAGACACGTCCGAGACGCCCGACACGACCGAGGAGCAAGGCGAGACTGTCGAGGTGAGCGCCGGCATCTCCTCCGACACGACCTGGAAGGGCAAGAGCACCTACATCCTGAAGACCCACATCTTCGTGGCGGATGCGACCCTGACCATCGAGCCGGGGACCACCATTCTTGGTGAGGCGGGCTCGTCGCTGGTGATCACCCAGACGGGCGTCATCCGGGCCGAGGGCACCCGGGAGAAGCCCATCGTGTTCACCAGCGCCGCCGACGAGGGGACGCGCTCCTCGGGAGACTGGGGCGGCGTGGTGCTGCTCGGCAAGGCGCCCATCAACGTGACGGGCGGGACGGACAAGATCGAGGGCTTCCCCGGCACAGAGGCCCGCACCACCTACGGCGGCACCGACGCACACCACGACTGCGGCACTCTGCGCTACGTGCAGGTCCACTTCGCGGGCTTCGAGCTGGCCCCCGACAACGAGCTGAACAGCCTGACCCTGGGCGGCTGCGGCAAGAAGACGATCGTCGACTACGTGCAGACCACCCGGGGCGCGGACGACGGCCTGGAGGTGTTCGGGGGCACGGTGGACCTGAAGCACGTCGTCCTCGGACCCACCGACGACGACAGCCTGGACTGGGACTTCGGCTGGAACGGGCGCGTGCAGTTCCTGGTCGCGAAGCAGAGCGGGGCGCTCGGCGACAACGGCATCGAGGCGGACAACAACAAGAACAACAACGACGCGACGCCCCAGTCGGCGCCGCAGATCTGGAACGCGACCTTCGTCGGCAGCGACGCGGACCCCGGCACAGCCGTCAAGACCCAGTCGGGCGCTCTGTTCCGGAGGGGAACGGCGGGCGAGCTCCAGAACGTGATCTTCGCCCACTACGCCGACATCGCCCTGAGCGTCGCCGACCCGTCCACGGAGCAGGCAGCGACCGACGGCAAGCTCTTCGTCAAGAACAGCATCTTCTTCGACAACGGCAACGAGGCGTCGAAGCTGATCGCCAAGGGGTCGGACACCTTCGACGCGGTCGCCCACTTCACCGCCGCGAGCGCGTCGAATCGGCTCGTGGACCCGAAGCTGACCGGGGCGTCCAGCGAGACTCCCACCTTCGCCCCCGCCAGCGGGTCTCCGGCACTGAGCGGCGGCGCCACCCCGCCGGACGACGGCTTCTTCGACAAGACGGCGACCTACGT
>BTVJ01000036.1:0-72855 GCA_045863395.1 Myxococcales bacterium | reverse complement strand
GACACCCTCCTTCGTGGTACATACCTGGCCGGGGCACGGCACTGATACGCCCGCGAAGGAGAAGAAGATGTCGTTGCTGGGGTTGTCTGCGACGACTGCCAGCACGACGGAAACTGGGACGGCTCCAACGTTCTCTAGTGTCACGGTGGCCGTGGTGAGCTTCCCGACCGGGACTGTCGTGTTCAGATCTGGTCCGGTCACCTCGAGGACGAGGCGTTCCTTGATGCACTCTCCATTCATGCAGTGCCCCGCCTCACCATCGGGCTTGACGCAGTAGCTCTGGTCAGGCAGCAGTGTGACCACACAGGTCTTGTCGCACACTCCGATGGCGCACGGAGACTTGGCGCAGTCACCGACCGGGGTGCCCTGGCAGACGAGGTTGTTGCACTTGTCGTCTTCGGTGCAGTAGTTGCCGTCGTCGCACCACTCACCGTCGTTTTTCTTGTAGCAGAGGTCGAGTGTCGTGACCTCGACGGTGGTGCTCGCCGAGTCGACCCCGGGCGCACTCGCTTCGAAGACCAATTGGCCGTTTCCGGCCTCTGACCCAATGAACCCGAAGGGTATGTCGATCGACACGCCCGGATAAAGCATGGGCAGGTTGCATACTGGTTTCGGCGCAGGCTTGCAGTCCAGGTCCAGATGGTCGAAGGTCAACGGTCCGAGGTAACTCCGGTCGTGGACTTCCCAGGCACCGTAAGAGTCGAAATGCAAGGAGACGTTGTCGATGGGCTCGAGTCCGAGATTCTCAACCGTCACCATGAACTCGGCAAGCTCGCCGATGTCGACGTCG
Source organism: Myxococcales bacterium (assembly GCA_045863395.1). Taxonomy (GTDB): domain Bacteria; phylum Myxococcota_A; class UBA9042; order JABWCM01; family BTVJ01; genus BTVJ01. Next base: position 72,065 of record BTVJ01000036.1, on the reverse strand, counting down.
GGTGGCTTCGTCGCGGAGATCCCGAGCTTCGCAGCCGGGTTGGAGACGTTGAAGTAGAAATGCGCCGGCTTGATCTGAGACTTGTCGTACGGGGTTCCGTCCGGCAGATCGGGTATGGCCAGGTCGAGCGCCGAGATGGTCACGCCATGTGGTCCCGTCATCTCTCCTGACGCAAGGAGTGGGAGGATGAGCGTCGGGCTCTTGGCGGGGATCATGACTTCACAACGGGCTATCCACGGCTCGAGGCCATAGCAGTCGGGCAACGGGAAGTCGACCTCACTGTCCGGGGGGGCCTGTGCCTCGAGAATCACTTTCAAGTCCAGGTCGCCCGGGTTCTGAATCCCGACGACCGTGAATGCATGCTCCTTGGGCAATACGTCTCTGTGATATTCGTCTGGAATGACGTCCAGGAAGAGGACGGGTTGATACAGGGCCTCCACCTCGGCCTCGAAGTCGTTGTCACTCTTGCCCAAGTTGAAGTCGCGATTCTCGCTGAAGGTCTCGATCTTCACCTTGTAGACCGCGAGCTCCGTGACCTGGAAGTCGATCTGTCCCTCCAGATAGTAGCCATCGTAGTCATCGCTCCACGGCTGGCCGTCGTGGGGCATGGCCACCGAGTCGCTCAGGCACGTCTTCGAGTCACACGGCTTCGACTGAGTCCCGAACGTGATGTACGCGTCGTTGAGCGGAAGATTGCTCGAGGCGCTCACCTGGACGCTGAGTGCTGGCGTGGGCCCTTTGAATCTCACCCGGAATGGAATGTACGCCCTGGCGCCAAGGGCCACCATGTAGCGGTTGACGTTCATCTGTATCAGGACGAGGTCCGAAGAGGCGACGCAGCTCGCTTCCTCGTCACAGCCACCGACCATCCCCGGAGTGGCGCAGTCACTGCCGGGCTTCTGCTGTTTGTAGTCGCAGGTCCCTGCTTCGTTGCACGACGTCAGGTGGCACGGAATGTCCAGGCAGATGGAGGGGCCGGTGCAGACCGGGCCGTCGCAGGTGTCCGGCTCCGTACACGCCTTGCCATCGTCGCAGGGTCCTGTGATCGGGGCGTGGTTGCAGCCTACGTCGGCGACACAGAGCGGCTCCACGCAGGGCCCGGCTGCGGGGTCCGCACAGGCTGCGTCGTTGGGCGTGTGGACGCAGTCGCCCTCCACACAGGCGTCCGTCGTGCAGAAGATCAGATCGTCACATGACTTGAAGCCAAGGGTCTGGCACGCGCCCTCTACGCACAGGTCTGGACCCGTACAGAGGTCGCCGTCGAAGCACGGAGCGCTGTTGGGGACGTGCGTGCAGCCGAGAGGATCGATGCAGGCGTCGTCCGTACACGGGTTCAGGTCGTCGCAGTCCACCGGGGACGTGCTCGTGCACGTGCCGCCAATGCACACTCCTTTCTCGTCACAGGGGTTGCCGGTGTCGCAAGGTTCGTCTGGCTGGAAGGCACAGCCAGTGGGCAGGACGACGCGGAGGAGCTCCCTTCCGTGGCCCGGGACGGTGGCGACGAGGAAGAGAGTGCCGTCGAGGAGCACCAGGTTGTCTGGATCGGAGGACGACGCCGGGTTCAGGTCCACCTTCACGACGTCGGAGCCGGGCGCGTGGAGGTAGAGCTCCCGGTCGGCCCCGGCGGTGGCCACGAAGGCCAGTACGTCGCCCACAGGCGTGAGCCAGGCGGGATCCGACCCGCTTGGACCTGGGTTGATGTCGGCGAGGCGCTTCGTCCCCTCCTCGGTGCCGTCGCTGCACCACGGCTCGCGATCCAGGCTGTCTGTCTGACCGACGAAGCACACGCCCGGCCCTCGGGGGACGAGAGCGCTGAGTCCCGCCGCGGGGATGCCCGGGTTGGAGCCCAAGCGGATGTCGGCCACCATGGAGGTCCCCTCCGGCGTGCCGTCGGATCGCCAGAGCTCCTTCCCCGCTGCGGCGGTGGAGTTGAAGAACCAGATCGCGCCGTCGCCCCCGATCTCCAGACCGTGCCCGTTCATCGTTCCGGTGAGAGATGCAAGCTGGAGCGTCCCCCCCAAGGTGCCGTCCGTGTTGTAGAGGCCCTTGCCGCTGCCCCAGACGATGGCGCGGGGGGACGGCTCCTCCTCCCCGTCGCCCAGGGCTTCAGTCACGGGTCCGAAGGGCCGGATCGCCACCGGCTCGAAGTCGAGCGGCGCAAGCCCCTCGCCTGCGAGGGCCACGGTGTCCGCGACGATGTCGAGGGTGTAGGTCCGGGTGCCGGCGAAGCCTCCGCCCGCATTGTAGATGAAGCCGCTCAGGAAGGTTCGGTCGCCCACCTCGGTCATGTACCTGGGGTTGAGTGAGGGCGTCCCGGGGATCGCATCCACCACCAGCCGGGTCCCCTCCGTCGTGCCATCGGAGCGCCAAAGCTCCAGCCCGTGCACTCCGTCGTTGACACCGAAGGTGAAGACGCCGGCGATGGATGCGTGGTTCGTCCCGTCCAGGAAGCCGGAGGCGGTCTGCGGGTCGGGGTCGGCGATGATCCCCGTCCCCGCCGGGGTGCCGTCGGTCGCCCACAGCGCATAGCCCGTCGTCGTGGAGTACGCCATGAAGAGGACGCGGCCCCCCGCGCTCGTCAAGAAGCGGGGGTGGCGACTCGAGTCGTTGAACAGCCATGTTGGATCCTGTGCCAGCTTCACCGGTGGGAGACCCGAGGCCGGGTCGAAGCGCCAGAGGCTCCTCACGGAGAACGGCGTATCCTCGGCTACGAAGTACAGGCTCCCATCGTGGACATGGAGCTGGACCGGGTTGGAGTTGCCGCTCTCATTGACCTCCGCCACAACTTCCGCGGCCAGGGCAGTCGTAGAAAGCCCGGCCAGTGACAGGACCAAGAACAGCACTTTCATCGGCGCATCCTCCACGGGTTGCCACGGGTGAGTGGCGCCGCGAGTGTCACACTGGTCGGAAGTCGTCACTTTCGGCGAGCGACCAGCGCGCGTCAACCCATGCTCAGGGGTTGAGCGATCAAAACGGAGTCAATACGAGGCAGGTCGTGATCGGGATCGGCGCGATGTGTGGGAGGGCCCGTGCAGTGGTGATCTGATCCACCGTGGGCGCCGATGTGCTTCGCCGGCCGCGCGTCGAAACGGGGAGGCACGGACGTCACGCGCTCCTCACTGGCTGGGCTGCCACCTCGACGTCGTGTGGCGGGTGGCGAACACGCGGCCGTGTGCACGCAGTGTGCGCGCCTGCGGGCGTTGAAGGCGCCGCCCCGGGCGTGCTACAAGCCCGGCCCATGAGCCGCCCCGACACCATCGCCGACGAGCTGCTGCGACCCACCGACGTGGAGGAGGCGCCGTCCGCCGCGCTGGAGGAGCTGCTGCCCCCCGGCTTCGACGCGGCGTCGGTGCCCGGCGGGGAGCGGGCGCGGGGGCTGCTCGCCTACTTCCCGCTCTTGCGGGAGCTGGTGCGGCTCGGGGAGGCGGACTTCGTGGCGCGGACGGCGGTCATCGCCGAGCTGGCCTCGTCGGAGCGGACGGGGTTCACGCTGGAGGAGCTGCACGGGCACTTCCCGTGGCTGCTTCCGGCTGAGCGGGCGCGCGTGTTCCGCGGGCTGCGGCAGAGCGGGTGGCTGACGCTGCGCGAGGGGCGCTACGCGCTCTCTGATCGGGGGGAGGCCGTGTACTCGCTGCTCTCCACGCTGCTCGGGAGCGCGCCCGCCGAGGGCGACCTGGCGCTCGGCGTGTTCAGCGTGGAGGTGGCGACGGAGCTCGGGGCGGACCAGGGGGCGCCGCTGCGGCACCTGCTGCACAACCTGCGCAAGGTCATCGGCGAGGCCGAGACCGCCATGCAGAGCCACTCCGAGGTGAAGATCCTGGAGGTGCGGGACAAGCTCGACCGCAACCTGGCCTGGTCGCGGCGGGCACGGGAGTCCGTCGACGTCCTCGACATCGAGGACTTCGAGGCCTACAAGACCGCCCAGGCCGTCGGGCGCAGCCTGAGCGAGCTGCACCAGTGGCATGGCGCCTTGCAGCGGGCCCTCAACGACATCGCGCGGCGGCGCATCCACCTTGACGAGAGCGGGCTGTCCATCACGGACATCACGCAGTTCTTGATTCGGTGCGACGTGCCGACGCTGGCCGAGTTCGGGCGGCGCTTCGTGTCGACGCCGGTGCAGCCGCTGTTCGCCATCGCGGACAACGTGCTCACCGAGGCGGAGTTCGTGCTCTTCCTCATGGAGCGCGAGGAGCCCGTCGAGCGGCGCGGGTGGTCCGACGAGGGGCCGCGGCTGTCGGCGCTCGGCGAGGAGGAGCAGCGGTTCGCGGGGCTCGCGCGCTTCGTCGAGGACATGGAGGCCGTGGCGCGGAGCGGGGAGCCGGTGCGGCTCGCGGAGTTCGTGCCCCGGGGCGGCTGGGCCGAGAGCGCCTATCGCCTGTCGCTGCTCGCGATGACCGAGGGCACCATGGCGTTCCCGGAGGAGGGCGGCGAGCCTCTCATCCAGCGCCTGCGGGGGCTGCGGGCGCAGGTGGACGCGAGCGGGGAGGGCGAGCGCATCTTCAAGGACGGGGTGAGCGAGATCTCCGTCGGGTGGGTGCGGCCGACCCCCTTGGATCGCTGACCGGGCCTGTGCTACAAGCCGCGGTCCGCCCCATGTGGGGGCGTCGAGAGGGAGCGGATGGCCGAAGAGCGCGACGCATGGACCCCCGAGGAGGAGGACCGGAACCCGCCGACCCCGGGCGACTTCGCCCCGGATGAGGAGCTGGACGCCCGGGCGCGCGAGATCTGCTCCCACCTGCTCATCTTCACGAGCCTGCGCAAGACCGCGTGCAAGGACCTGGTCATCGACGACGACCTGCGGGACCGGGTGCGGGCGCGCCTGCTCGCCGTGGGCATGGAGCTGGTCGACAACGTCTACAGCGAGCACTTCGCCGTGCGCCTCGTGCCGGCCATCGAGGGGGACGTGTCCTTCGACTGGGCGACGAACGCGCGGCTCCACAAGGGGGCGGTCGCGCTGCTCGTCATCTTGTGGGCCAAGCTGGTGCTGCCGAAGCGCGTGGCGCAGGAGCGGCGCTTCGACCCCGACGAGCCCAACGCCGACCTGTTCCCCGAGTCCAAGCCGCGCAAGCCGGTGCGCCTGCACGTGCACCGGGACGCGCTCTACGCCGAGTTCGGCAGCAAGTTCGGGAAGGTGAACTTCGCGCGGTACCTGGGGCAGCTCCGCAACATGGGCTTCGTGACGGAAGACCGCTCGGGCAACGTGGGCGAGGGGCCGCTGCTCGATCTGCTGGTCGACGGGACGCGGATGGCGATCAAGCTCAAGGACAGCGTGCTCTGGAGCGCCTTCGAGGACCGGGCGGAGGCGACGCGGGGGCAGCCGGAGCTGCCGCTGCGGCGCGTGGCGGCGAGCGAGGACGATGTCGGCTTCCCCGAGGGGTTTGGCGCCGCGGAGGCTGAGGAGGACGTGCCGACCTGGCTCGACGACCTGGAGCTGGACGCGCCCGAGGCCGCGGGTCCGGCCGAGGACGGGGGCGCCGTGGGCGACGAGGGCGTGATGGGGGACCCGGAGGGCGCACTGGAGGCCACTGAGAGCGAGGGCGCTCTGGAGGACACCGAGGGCGCCAAGGACGGGGGGGACTAGGCCGTGTTCTCCTTCAAGGCCATCGAGCTGATGAACTGGGACCTCTGGGACCATATCCGGGTCCCGGTGGACGAGCAGGTCGTGATGATCGCGGGGCCGAACGGGTCCGGGAAGACGACCTTCCTCGACTCCATGCGCATCCTGCTCGGCGCCCGGACGCTATCGACCTCGCGCAAGGTCAACGAGTACATGCGCGGCGAGACCGGCATCGCCGTGGTGAAGGGGGTGGTGTCGAACCCGCTGCGGCGCGGCTTCGGGAAGCGGCCCTTCACCCACCGGGGGATCTTCCAAGAGGAGGCGACCCTCGCCTGCGTGCTGACCCGCAAGAGCGGGCACTGGAACCGGCGCTACGCGATCCTGCCCGGGGACGCCCCGATCCAGTCGCTGCGGGACATGCCGAACCTGCTGTCTCCCGAGGAGTACGCCGCGGACCTGGAGAAGGCTCACCTGCCGCGGACGCTGCTCAAGATCCTGGCGCTGGAGCAGGGGGAGACCAACAAGCTCTGCCGGCGGACTCCCCAGCAGCTCCTGGAGTACGTCCTGGAGATGCAGGGCGACAAGCAGGTGATGGACAACTACGCGACGGCGCGGGAGAGCTACCTGCTCAGCGCGCGGGAGCTGCGGGAGCAGGAGGAGAAGGCCTACGAGGTCGCGCGGCACGTGCAGCTCCTGGAGCGGGACGCGAAGAGCTACGAGCGGTTCCGGGATTTGGTGGACGAGGAGCGGCAGATCCGGGAGGTGCGGCTGCCCGCGGTGCGCTACAAGTCCCTCTGCGAGCAGCGGGAGCTCTTGGACGCGGAGATCGACGAGGCGCTGGCCGCGATGGCGGCGAGGGAGGCGGACGCGGCGGGGATCGTCGCGGACCGGGAGCGTACGCATCAAGAGATTGAGCGCCTGCAGAGCGGCGTGGGGGACCGGCGGGCGGAGCAGCAGGCGATCCTGCGCGAGAAGGAGGGGGTGGACGGGGAGTACCGCACCGCGCGGGTGCGGCTGCGGGAGATCGAGGAGCTGCGGGAGAAGCTGGGGGCGGACGCCGACGCGGAGCCGGTGGATCCCGTTGCGCTGGAGGCAGAGCGGCGGCGGCTGCTGGTGGCCGAGGCCGGCGCCGGGGCGGAGCTCCAGCGCTTGCGAGGGGAGCAGGCTGAGCTGCGCGCCGAGCGGCGCACCCTGAGCGAGTCGTCGCGCCGGGAGCCGCCGCCCTGGGTGCGGCGCATGGGGGAGCGGCTCGCCCAGGCGCGCATCGAGGCGGTCCTGGTGCTGGACGTGCTGGAGATCGTCGATCCCAAGTGGCAGCTCGCGGTAGAGAGCGTGCTCGGGCGGGACCGCTTCACCTGGATCGTTCCGCCCGAGGCGTCGCTGCCGGCCCGGGAGCTGGCCCGCGAGCTCAAGTACCCGTGCTACGTGAGCACCTTCGAGAGGGTGAAGGCCGCCGCCGCCAAGCCCCGCAGCGCCTTGTCGCAGGTGGTGTTGGGCGACGACCGCGTGCCGTCGTGGATCCTGAGCCAGCTCGACCGCGTGATGCTGGTCGAGTCGGTGGCGGACGGCATGAGGCTGGGGCGCGACGCCGTGAGCATCACGCCGGACGGCTACAAGCAGGACCCCCGCGGCGGTGTCCACATCGCCGTGCAGGAGCTTTACTGCGGCGGGGGCGCGCGCAAGGCCCGCCTCGACGAGATTCAGCGCCGAGAGGGAGAGCTGGAGGGGGCCATCAACCGCAAGGAGCACGAGGCGGGCGAGGTGCGGCGGGCCCTCACGCGCATCGACCTGGCGCTCGACCGGGAGCGGGCCCGGGCCCGATTGGCAGAACGGGCGGCGGAGATCCCGGCCCTGGAGGCGCGGTCGGCGGAGCTGGCCGAGACGAAGCGGCAGCTCAGCGTGCGCCTCATGGACGCGATGACCGAGAGCGACGGCATCAACGGCACCCTTGTGGAGAAGGAGAAGCACCTCGGGCTGCTGGACTACAGGGCGCGGGTGGTCGCGCAAGAGAGTGAGAAGGCGCGGGCGGACCTGGCCCACCGGCGGGCGAAGCGGGCGCGGGTCGACATGGAGGTGAAGCTCGCCGAGGCGGCCCTGCCGGAGCTCTTGCGCACCGAGGCCGCCCTGGCGCTGACCGAGACCGAGGAGCAGCTCGGGGCGCGGCTGCGGGTGGTGCGGGAGGCCATCGACCGCTTCGAGGGGTGCCAGGACCCGCAGATCGTAGAGGTCTTCGAGAAGGCGCGGGCGGACCTGGACGGCCAGCAGCGCGTGATGACCGAGCGGCAGACCGAGCACCGGCGCGGCGAGATGGAGCTGCGGCGGGCCCGCAAGAGCTACATCCGCGTGATGGAGCAGACGGTGCAGCGCTACCGCCGTAACATCATGGGGCTGGCGGAGCGGGCGCGGGTCGAGGTCGAGGTGCACGTGCCGAAGCTCGTCGACGACGACGAGGTGCTCAAGAAGGCGGGCATCGACATCCGCATCGGCTTCGACGGCAAGTCCCCCGTGCCCATCAACGACCCCAAGCTCTCGGGAGGGCAGAGCGTCATCGCGTCGCTCATCCTGCTGATGGCGCTCACCATGCAGGACGATGAGGAGCCCGGCGGGTTCTTCATCCTCGACGAGCCCTTCGCCCACCTGTCGGTGGAGCGCATCGACGACATCACCCGCTTCCTGAACGTGACGCGGGCGCAGTTCATCCTCACGACGCCGACCACCCACAACCTGATGGTCTACAATCCCGCGCGCCTGACGCTGAACCTGCGGAAGAAGCTGGCGGCGGAGGACTTTGCGCCGGTGCCGACGTTCCTGCGGAGGTAGCGGGCGCTCCCTCGCTCGCACCTGCTCGTCCTCCGTCGACCCGGGGGACCAGGCCACGGAGCGCGGAGGGGGTGAGCCTCGGCGACGGGGCCGGGCTGAAGCTCGTCAGAGCAGGTTTGCGGCCAGCTCGGCCAGCTCCGAGCGCTCTCCCTTGAACAGGGACACGTGGGCGGCGATCTTCTCGCTCTTGAACTTCTGGGCGAGGTAGGTCAGCCCGTTGTTCACGCTGTCCACATACGGGTTGTCGATCTGGTAGGGGTCGCCGGTGAACACGATCTTCGTGTTGTCGCCGACGCGGGTCAGCACCGTCTTCACCTCGTGGGGCGTCAGGTTCTGGGCCTCGTCCACGATCATGAACTGGTTGGGGATGGACCTGCCGCGGATGTAGGTGAGCGGCTCGATGGCCAGCAGGTCCTGGTCCATGAGCTCGTGGTAGCTGCGGCCCCGCTTCTTGTCGCTCTTGGACAGCCCCATCAGGAACTCCACGTTGTCGTGGATCGGCTGCATCCAGGGCGTGAGCTTCTGCTCGATGTCGCCGGGGAGGTAGCCGATGTCGCGCCCCAGCGGGAAGATGGGGCGGCTGACCAGGACCTTGCTGAAGGAGCTCTCGTCGGTGACCTTGTAGAGGCCCGCAGCCACTGCCAGCAGGGTCTTGCCCGTGCCCGCCTTGCCGACCAGGGTCACCATCTTGATGTCGTCCCGCAGCAGTGCGTCGAGGGTGTAGTGCTGCTCCTTGTTGCGGGGGCGGATGCCCCACACCGTGTCGCGGAACGGCGTGATGGGGCCCACCTCGTTGACGTCGCCGTTGACGCGGGCCAGGGACGTGTGGCCCGGGCGATCCAGGTTGCGGAGCAGGATGTACTCGTTGGCGTAGAAGGGCTCTCCGTCGCTCGGGCTGAGCCCGTCCAGCGGGATGGAGCCCTTCTCGAACAGCGCCTGCATCTGGGCGCCAGAGATGGAGACCTCCGTGGCGCCCGGGTACAGCTCGCTGATGTCGTAGCGCTCCCGGTCGTAGTCCTCGGCGTGGATGCCCAGGGCGTCGGCGCGGATGCGGAGGTTCGTGTCCTTGGTGACGAAGATCGTGGGGCAGTGGGGCTCTCGCTTCGCCAGGTCCAGCGCGACGGCCAGGATGGCGTTGTCGGCCGCGTGGGCGACCGCGAAGGCCTCGGGGAGGCGCTCCTGGGTGAAGAGCACCTGGAGGCGGCCGCCGCTCGGGAGGGTCACGCCGTCGGAGAGGCGGCCCTGCTCGCGGAAGCGGTCGAGCTGGCGGCTCACCTCGCGGGCGTTCCGGCCGAGCTCGCTGATGTCCTTCTTGAAGGTGTCCAGCTCCTCGATCACGTAGATGGGGATGCAGACGTTGTTGTCCTCGAAGGCGAAGATGGCCCGCACGTCGTGGAGCAGCACGTTTGTGTCGAGGATGAAGTTCTTCTTCATGTGACCGGGGCCTCCTTGCACGATAGGCCGCTCGCCTGGGTCGCGGGCCGGCGAGCGAAAGTACGCGCCGGTGCTGTGGAGTGTCAAGACGGGCGCTCGGCGAGGAGCTCCGCCAGGAACGGCATCGTCTCCGTGAAGAGGTCCATGGTCGGGTCGAGCTTCTTGCCCAGCCCCTCCATCACGATGAAGGCGATGTTGATGATGGTGAACGCGGCCTCGGCGCGGATGCGGTGTCGCCGGATGATGCGGAAGACGTGCCCGATGAGGAGGCTGACCTCCACGTCGCCGAGGCGCTTTGCGTAGAACGTGGCGATGAAGCCCGTGACGTCCGCCTCGTAGGCCTGGTAGTCGGTCACGACCTTGTGGGGGCTCTGCTCGAACATGATGCGGGCGACCGTGGCCCCGTCGTTGGCCGCGAGGGCGAAGAAGAGGGTGGCCAGGGCCCGGCGCCGCTCAGGGTCGATGCGGCCGACCATCCCCAGGTCGATGAAGGTCACGCGGTTTCCCGGCTCGAAGAGGATGTTCCCCGGGTGCAGGTCCGCGTGCACGAAGCCGTGGCGGAAGATCATCTGCAGGACGGCTCTGCTCCCGATGCGCGCGAGGCGCTTCGGATCCGCGTCGATGGTGGACAGGCTGCCCTCCTTGACGCCGTCGATCAGCTCCATGGTGAGCACCGAAGGGGAGCACAGCGCCTCGTGGAGCGCCGGGAAGCGCACCTCCGGGGAGCTGGCGAAGTTGGCGCGGAAGCGGCGGTTGTTGGCCGCCTCCTTGGTCAGGTCGAGCTGGTCGCGGATGGCGGCGCAGAACTCGCTCACGGACTCCACCGGTGAGAGGAAGTGGACCGTTGGGAGGAGGGAGGCCGCGCGCGCCAGGAGCTTCATGATCACCTCGTCGAGCTCGGCCGTGCGCACGATGTCCGGGCGGCGCACCTTGACCGCCACGCGCTCCCCGGTCGGGAGCTCTCCAGCGTGGACCTGGGCGACCGAGGCCGACGCGATGGGCACCGGGTCCAGGTGGCGGAAGAGGTGGGAGACGGGCTGGCCTAGCTCCGCCTCGATGGTGCGCTCGACGATGGGGAACGCGAACGGAGGCACCTGGTCCTGGAGCAGCGCCAGCTCCGCGATGGCGTACTCGGGGAGGATGTCGGGGCGCGTGCTGAGGATCTGGCCGACCTTGATGAAGGTCGCGCCCAGATCCTGGAGCCAGCGGCGAAAGACGTTGGCCGCGAGGGCGCCTGCCCTGCGGCGGCGCGCCCCCGACGGCAGAAGGGCCGCCGGGGCTCCGACGGCGAAGCGGCAGAAGGCGACGAAGGACCAGAAGAGGACCTGGGCGACCCGGGCGATGACCTGGAGTGTCCGCAAAGTCACTCAGCGTGGCGAGGGGGAGGGGTGGCGCCAGAGGGCGGGGCGCGTCAGATGTCGTCGTCTCCGAAGATGTCGGCCCAGGGATCTGCGTCGTCGGGCCACGGGTCTGCGTCGTCGGGCCACGGGTCTGCGTCGTCGGGCCACGGGTCTGCGTCGACCCCTGCTCCGATGTCGTCGGGCCAACACTGCACGTCGGCGCCATCTTCCGCGTCCCACTCCCACGGGCCGCAGTCGATGGGGCCCGACACGTCCTCGTGCGCCGCGTCGCCGGTGCCACCGCCCATCGTGTCCCACGATGCGTCGTTCGTGCCTGGCCCCATCGCGTCGGCGCTGCCGCCGGCGGCGTCGCTGCCACCGGAGCCCCAGTCCCCCGAGCCGCCCGAGTCGAGCCAGCCTCCACCCGCCGTGTCCTGTCCCTTGCCCTCGCCGCCGGGGTCCTCCCAGCCCGCGTCTGCGCTCCCGAAGCCACCGCCGCCATTGGCGCCCTCGCCCGTGTTGTTGGGCGTCGGGACCGGGCTGATGTTGCAGGCGGCCAGCAGCAAGGCGAGGCTCAGGGGGCCTGAAAGTCGGTGGCTCATGGCGCGTCCTCCCCCAGCAGGTCGAGGTCTGGCGACGCGATGTCGCCGTCGGGCTCCTGGTTGTCTGCGTCGCCGGAATCTGGATCCGCCGTGTCAGGGCAGCCGCCATCGGCGTCTTCGCCGCACGTCGCCTCGGCGTCCCCGGTCGAGGCATCCTTCTCAGCGTCGAGGTCCCCGTCCACGGCGCCCGCGTTCGGGTCCAGGGAGCCCGCGTCGCTCCTGCCAGCGAAGCCTCCGCCCCCTCCGCCGCCGGTGTCCGACGCATGGGTCGGCTCGCCGCCGCTCCACTCCGCCGCGTCCATGTCGGCGGCCGCCGGGCCCTGGCCGTTGGGGCAGGCGTTCGGGGTGGGCACGGGGCTGATGCACACGTCCTCCCCGCCACCGTCGCAGCACGGGAGGGCCAACGCGATGAACAGGGCGGCTGCGATGTGCCTGGCTCGCTTCATTCACGCCTCGCCAACGGGTTGGCCGATGCTACGGGTGTCACGCTCCACGCCAGCAGTGCAGCCCATGTGCCAACGGGCCGGGGGGCGGATCGGTGCTGGATATCATTGATCTTTGTGGAGGGCAACCGGCGCCCGTCCGCCCGCTTGCGATTGGAGACTTGCAATCGTGTGCAGTTCCTCTACGATCCGCCGCGATTGTCAGCAAAACGCGGCGAGGGGACCATGACGACCATCCTGCACCGGTATGAGATCCTTCACAAGATCGGAGAGGGGGGAATGGGGGAGGTCTTCCTCGTTGAGGATCGATTCTTCCCCGGCCGCAGCCTGGCCCTCAAGCGGGTCAAGAGCCCCGAGCTGGCGGGCCTCTTCCGCGCCGAGCTGGTGCTGTTGCGGAGCCTGGCCCACCCTCACCTGCCCGAGGTGTACGACCTGCACGAGGACCCGGAGGGCGGGAGGCCGGCGTTCACCATGGAGCTGTGCGACGGGCCTCAGCTCGGCGAGTGGGTGGACACGGGCGAGGTCGGCGAGGAGCAGGCGGTCGAGGTGCTGGTTCAGCTTGCCCGGACGCTGCTGCACATCCACGAGCAGGGGCGAGTGCACGGGGACCTGAACCCGGCCAACGTGATCCTGGTGGCCACCGGCGAGGCGCCCCGCGTGAAGGTGCTCGACTTCGGTCTGTCCTCTCCGACGGCTGGGGGCGGAGTGAGCGGGGCGCTCCCCTGGCTGGCGCCCGAGACCCTCGCCGGGGCCCCAGTCTCGCCCCGGTCCGACCTGTTCAGTCTGGGCGTACTGGGGTGGCAGCTCTTCTTCGGGAAGCACCCGTACCCGCGCTACCCGCGCACCCTGCCCGACGCGCCGCCGCCTCAGCCTGCGGCCGTGGGGGCGAAGGGCAAGGTCGCCCCGCTGCTGCGGCGCCTCCTCTCTCCGACGGCCGCCGAGCGGCCCGCGTCGGCCGCCGAGGTCCTCGACCAGCTCTCCGATCTGCTCGGGCGGCCCGTACCGCACCTGACGGTCGAGATCGTCTCCGCGCGGGTGAGCCGCGTGGACCGGGTGGACGTCGGCGGAGAGGGTGAGGCGCTCCGGCGGGCCGCTGCCGCGCTCGAGGCACCTCCGCAGCTCGTGCGCGTCGCGGGCGCGCCGGGCTCGGGGCGCTCCAGGCTGCTGCGTGTGCTGGCAGACTCCCTGCTGGGGGAGGGCAAGCGGGTGATCGCGACGACGTGCGCGCCCGGGGAGGCGACGCTGGCGCCCGTCCGGCGGCTGCTGCTCGGGGCACTGGGCGCGGGCGGGGATGCGCCCGAGGTGGAGGCCCTGTCCGAGGGCCAGCGCGCGGCGCTGGCCGGGGTCCTGCCGGAGTGGGCCCCATCCGAGGCCTCCGCCCTGGTCGCCGAGGACCCGGTCCGCGCGCGCGCGAACCGGGTGGACGCCCTCGCGCGGCTGTTGCTGTCACTCGGGAGGCGGGCGCCGACCACGCTGCTCGTCGATGGCCTGGAGCTCGGCGACGGCGAGACTCGGGAGGTCATGGCGGCCATCGGGAGGGCGATGGAGGGCGGCGTGGACCCCGAGGCGCGGCTGCTGGTCGTGGTCGCCGACGCCCTCGACGCGGGGGCCGACATCGTGCTGTCTCCCTTCGCCGTCGACCACGTGCGGCAGTGGCTGGAGCGCCTGTTTCCCGGCAGGCGCGTGTCTCATGGGCTGGCGGTGGTCCTGCACGCGCTGAGCGGAGGCAACCCGCTGCTGCTCGTCGAGGCCACGCGGGGCCTCTTCGAGGCCGGTCACCTCACGGTGGGGGCGACGCAGGCGGCGGCTGCCCCCGAGATGCCCGCGCGGCCCGCGCTCCCGCGCACGGTGGACGACATGCTGCGGGGGAAGGTCGAGCGACTGGACGCCAAGACGCGGTCGGCCCTGGTGGCCATCTCGCTGCTGGAGGTTCCGGCCACGCCTCCGCTCCTTGGGGCCTTGCTTGGGGAGGACCTCGGCGGCGTTCGGGTCGCGCTCGACCGGCTGGAGTCGCTGGGCCTCCTGTCCCGCGACGTGCGCGGCGACCGCATCGCGTGCACCGTGGCGTCGCCCGTCGTGAGGGAGGCGGCGCTGGGCTTCGTCGACGCCGACGAGCGGTGGAGGCTGCACGTCGTCGCGGCGGGGCTCCTGGAGCAGGAGAGCGGCGACGAGCCCCGGGTGGCGCGGGCGATTCACCTGCTGCGGGCGGCCGGCGCGCCTGATGGTCCGGTAGGGCTGGATCAGGCGGTGGCCGTGGCCGTAGACACGGCGGAGGGGCTGGCGGCTCGGTCCGCGTTTGCGCTCGTGGACAGGTTGATCGGCTCCATCGACGACACGCGGGTGCAAGGGGCAGCGCTGCGGCGGCGGCTGCTCGTGCTGCAGGGGGATGCCGCTGTCCAGCTCGCGGCCTTCGACCGCGCCGAGGCGGCCTACGTGCGCCTGCTGGCGGAGGTGGGGGCCGACCCTGATCTGCGGGCCGACGCGCTGAGGCGAGCCGGGGTGCTGGAGCTTCGGCGCGGTGCGTTCGCCCTGGCCACTGACCGGCTGGGGGATGCGGTCGCGACCCTGGCCGGGCGCAGGCCGCTGGACAGCGCCGAGGCGAGGAGCTGGCTCGCACAGGCGCTGCTGTATGGGGGCGACTACGCCCGCGCCATCGAGGAGGGGGAGGAGGCGCGCCGCGAGCTGGGCGAGGGTGATCAGCAGCCAGTGGTGCGGGCGCGCCTCTCCCACGTGCTCGGCCTGGCGGCCTTCTACCAGGGGCGCCTGGAGGACGCGGAGGGGACCCTGGGCGAGGCGCTCGCCCGCTACGAGGCGCTCGGGCGCCCCGGGGACGTGGCGGCGCTTCGGACGTGCCTCGGCATCGTCCAGCACCGCAAGGACCGCTACGACGAGGCCCTCGCGGAGTACCAGGGGGCGCTGGAGATGGCCGAGCGTGCGGGAGACCGGGCGCGCCAGTGGTCCCTGCTGATGAACATGGGCGTCGTCTACCAGGAGCGGGGCGATGTCCAGCGGGCCATCGAGCACTACGAGCGGTCGCTGCGGCTGTCAGAGGTGCTCGGGGATCGTGGAGGGGTGCTCAAGAACTGCAACAACCTGGGGAACGTGTACCGCTACCTGGGGCAGCTCGACCGCGCGCGGGCGCTGGTGGAGCGGTCGCTGGCCTTGTGCCGGAGCGAGAAGAACCGGTTCATCGAGGGGTACAACCTGTCGCTGTTGGGGGAGATCGAGCGGCTGGAGGGGGCCTGCGGCGACCCGGAGGCGCACCTGCGCGCGGCCCTCGCGCTGTTCGAGGAGCTGGGGAGCGCCAACGAGATCACGGAAGTGCAGCTCGAGCTGGGGCAGCTCGCGCTGGATCGGGGGGCCCACGACGACGTGGCGGCTTGGGCGGGGCGGGCGCTGGAGGCGGCGCTGCGGCACGGTGCGCGGGATCTGCGGGTCCGGGCGCTGACGCTGCGGGCGGAGGCCGAGCGGGTGCGTGCCGACGGCGCCCCGGATCGGGCCGGTGAGCTGGTCGAGGACGCGCTGCGGTCGGCAGAGGGGCTGGACAGCCCCGAGGTGCTGTGGCCGCTGCGCTTCGTGGCGGCGCGTGTGCTGCGCGACCTGGGCGAGACCCGCAAGGCCATCGAGCACGGGCTCGCAGCGCTGGAGATCCTGCGGGGGCTGGTGCGCCCGCTGCCACCCAAGCTGGCCGAGTCCTTCATGGGGGTGCGCGACCGGCGGGAGGCCATGGCCGAGCTGCGCTGGATCGAGGCGCTGGAAGGGCACGCGGCGCGGGCGCAGCGCACGGACGTGTTCGGCGCCGACATGGCGAAGCTCCTGGAGATCAACAAGCGGCTGAACACGGAGCACGACGTCACGCGGCTGTTGGAGTTCATCATGGACTCCGCCATCGTGCTGACGGGGGCCGAGCGGGGGTTCCTGCTGCTCGGCAGCGAGGAGGACGGCCCCGATGGCCTCACCGTGCGGGTGGCGCGCAACATCGATCGGGAGAACATCAAGAACCGGCGGTTCAAGATCAGCACGTCCATCGCCGAGCGGGTCATGGAGGAGGGGGAGCCCATCATCACGGTCGACGCCATGGAGGACGAGCGGTACCGGGAGTACCTGTCCATCCACAACCTGCGGCTGCGGTCGATCCTGTGCCTGCCGCTGCGGCTCATGGGGCGCTCCATCGGCGTGCTCTACATCGACAACCGCTTCCAGGCGAGCGCCTTCGGGGAGGTCGATCTGGCGTTCATGGAGGCCTTCGCGGACCAGGCGGCCATCGCCATCGGCAACGCGCGGCTGTTCGAGGAGAACCTGCGGCAGAAGAACGCCCTGGCAGAGAGCCAGCGGCGCGTAGAGGACCTGAACAAGCAGCTCGAGGAGAAGCTGCAGAGGACGAGCCTGGAGCTGGCGGAGACCCAGACCCGCATGGCGCGGCAGCAGCAGCAGCTCGAGAGCCGGCACCGCTACGAGGCGCTGGTCGGTCAGAGCGCCAAGCTGCGCGAGGTGTTCTACATCATCGACCGGCTCTTGGAGAACGACATCCCGGTGTTGATCGGTGGGGAGAGCGGCACGGGGAAGGAGCTCGTGGCGCGGGCCATCCACTACAACGGCGCGCGGCGGAGCCACGAGTTCGTGGCGGTCAACTGCGGGAGCATCCCCGCGAGCCTCTTCGAGAGCGAGCTGTTCGGGCACGTTCGCGGGGCGTTCACCGGGGCGAGCGCCGACAAGCGGGGCTTCTTCGAGGTGGCCCACAAGGGGACCCTGTTCCTCGACGAGATCGGTGAGATGCCGCTGGAGATGCAGGTGAAGCTGCTGCGGGTGCTCCAGTCGGGGGAGGTGCAGAAGGTGGGCAGCCCGCGCACCACCAAGGTGGACGTGCGCATCGTGGCGGCCACGAACCGGGACCTGAAGGAGCAGGTGCGGCGCAAGGAGTTCCGCGAGGACCTCTTCTACCGGATCAACGTCGTGCCCATCCAGCTACCGGCGCTGCGGGAGCGCAAGGACGACATCCCGCTCCTGGTGCAGCACTTCATCAAGGAGAACCGGGCCTCGGGGCTCACGCGCATCAAGGGCATCAGCGCCGACGCACTGACGCTGCTCGCGCGGTACGACTTCCCGGGGAACGTGCGGGAGCTGGAGACCATCATCAAGAACGCGAGCGTCTTCGCGGAGGGGGAGCAGCTCACGCCGGCGAGCTTCGCCCACTTCCACGAGATCGTGGCGGCCGCGTCGGGGGTGAGCGCGCGGCCGGTGGGGAGAGACGGGGACGGGCTGCCCTTCAGCCCCGGGATGACCATCGCGGAGCTGGAGCGGGAGGCGATCATCCGCACCTTGGAGGCCTGCGGGGGCAACAAGAAGAAGACCGCGGAGCTGCTGGGCATCGACCGGCGGACCCTCTACAACAAGCTCGACGGGTATCAGATCCGTCTGGAGCGGCAGGCAAGCGTCGTGCGGGAGTAGCGGTGCCTGCACCTGACTCCCGGCCTTGGTTGTGGTCTCGTCCGGCGCCAAGAGAGGCACCGCGGCGCTCGGTCGCATCGCACCCGTGCTCGTGGCCGGCGCCGACGAGCACGAGCTGAGGCGGTGTCCGCTGTTTGGTACGAACCTCGGTCGTCTTCGGCGTCCACGCTACATGGCAGCGACCGTCGTGGTACCGACGGGGTCTACCGTTGACGTACCGGCGCCGCGGGTCGACACGTCGGCCATGGAGATCGAGCCACTGATCACATCATGGAGAGCGCGGCTCGCGGGAGAACGCGCGGAGCGAGACCGAGCCGCCGCTGCGGTTCGTGCCCGTGTCGTCGAGGCGGCCGCCATGCTCCGGCGGGACTGGGGGGTGCGGCGGTTGATCCTCTTCGGCTCCCTCGTCAGCGGGGCATGGGCTCCGGAGACCTCCGACGTGGATCTGCCCGTCGAGGGGCTCGCGCAGGACGCGCTCTTCCGGGCCCTGGGCGTGGTCCTCGGCATCGTGCGGTGGCCGGTCGACCTGGTTCGCCTGGAGGAGGCGCAGCCCGCGCTGCGGGAGGCGGTCATTGCCACCGCGGGCCGCGACCTCCACCGCGGGCCCCTCCAACCCGGCGTGCTCGATCACGACACCCTCGCGGACGCTGCGGCTCGCGTTCCCGAGGAGCCGCAGGCCACCCCACACGCCCGGCGCCTTGTCACCGCGCGAGCGCAGCGTCACCGGCGCGTCCTTGGCCTCGCCCTTCGCTGGGCCAGCCTCCGTGGCGGGCTTCGCGGGCGCCGGCGGCGCCTCCTTCTTGCACCCACCAGCGAGCACCAGGATCGCGCAACCGAACACCCATCGCTTCATGCCTCACATCCGTGGCAGTTCGCCCACCTGCCGGCGACCAGCGGCGGGCGGCGGCGACTCTGCCACAACTCGAGGCGAGGGTCGAATGGAGCAGCGCCGGACGTCCTGCGCCAGACACGTCGCGTGGGAGATCGGTAGCGGACGCGCTTCTTCCGATCCGGTCGGCCGGGTGATCCGTATGGACGGATCATCTCCTGCATCGGAGTCCACCATGGAAGTGTGCCCGCGTCGTGCTGGTGGCATGTCCGTTCTCATCACGCTGTTCGTCGCCTTGCTGCCGGCGTGCCCCGACGAGCCCGACCAGGGTGGCGCCGCCGACAGTGCCGCTCTCGACGCGGCCGCCGACGGGGGCGCCGGGGGGGGAGGCGCGGATGACACGCTCGGCGACGTGCCAGGCCGCACGCCCGACACCGGGGCCCCCGCCGACGGGCTTGGGCCGGATGGAGCGTTGGTCGACGCGGTGGACGCCACGCCGGAACCAGACGTCTCCGTCCCCGACGCG
This sequence comes from Myxococcales bacterium, assembly GCA_045863395.1. GTDB lineage: Bacteria > Myxococcota_A > UBA9042 > JABWCM01 > BTVJ01 > BTVJ01. The sequence continues at coordinate 53,066 of BTVJ01000036.1, read as the reverse complement.
GTGAGCTCGGACGTCGCCACGACCGATGTCGCCGACGCCACCGACGTCGCGGACATCGCAGACAGCCAGGAGGCAGACACTGGCGGCGCTCTCCTCGATGCCCTCTCCGACACGAGCCCCGACGCTGCGTCCGAGCTGATCGGACCGGCCGGTGGCGTCATCTCGCTCGGCGAGCTCACCCTGGTCATCCCGCCTGGAGCGCTGAGCAAGCCCACCGCCATCGCGCTGGACTATGCAGACCTGGCGGGCCCGGCCGACGTGGACCCTGCGACGGCCATCTATGAGATCACCCCCCACGGGCTCGACCTCGCGGTCCCGGCCGAGGTCCACTTCGCGCTCGGCGTAACGGGGAACGTCGGCATCTACTGGACACCCGGTGACACACCACTGTGGGAGGCCCTCGACACCACCGCGGGCCTCGGTGATGTGGTGGCCCTGGTCGACCACTTCAGCTACGGCTTTGCGGGCACGCCGCTCCCCACCGTCCCCGACGCCAGCGACGACGCGGGGGTCACCGATGCCTCCGGCGGCCCTGACACGACCCAGGTGGACACGTCCGGTGGGGACGCGGGTCCTGGCGATGCTGCCGACACCACCGCGGACACGCTGGACACCTCCGATCCGGCGGGCGACCCGGACGACGACGGCATCCCCACCGCGGACGACAACTGCCCCGTTCACCCCAACCCGGGCCAGGCCGACCTCGACGGAGACGGCGCCGGCGACCCCTGCGACACGTGCCCGACCGTCGCCGACCCGGGCCAGGAGGACGCAGACGGCGACGGCGCGGGCGACGCATGTGATCGCGGCGCCAAGCTCGCCGGCACATGGCCTCAGTCATCGTCGCGTCGTGACCGCCCCTTCTCGAAGCTGAAGCTGGGCAGCGCGTTCACGCTCAGCGCCGCGCACCAGGGTGGCGGCCCGCTGGTAGCGAGCGGGTGCGAGTTCGGAGACCCCCTCGCGAGCACTCCCGAGACCTGTCCTGGCGCCTCGTGTGGGCTTCTCTACGACCCCGACGCGCCCGGCGCCGACCCACTTCCCGCCCAGGACGTGGTTACGGTGACCTTCGCCGACGACGGCGCCGGTGCGGGCTGGCTCGGCCTCGGGCGCCGCCTCACCACCTCCGCGGCCCCGCAGCTCTTCCGCAGCGAGATCGTCCGCCTCGACGCCGGCGAGGCCCTGGCCGCCTTGGGCTCGTTCGACCTGTCCCCGCAGGAGCTGGTCGACCTGCTGCCGGAAGGGCCGACGACGCCCGCCCGTGTCCCCACCGGCGTCCTGCTGACCGACCTGCTGCACGTGCTGCTCGACGGCGGCACCACGGAGCAGCTCGTCGCCATCGTGCGCGTCACCTACACCGAGGGTGGCGTGAACCGCGACCACCCGGCCGTCGTGGGGCTCGATCCGACGTCCGGGGCGGTCCTGTGGACCGTGGCCCTCCCGTTGACGGCGCCGCTCGGGGTTGGGGGCCCCGGCCAGCAGGGCGTCGGCTTCCGCGCTCGGCTCACCTCGGACGGGCGGCTCATCCTGCTGCACGTCGCGAGCGGTTACCCGAAGGAGGCGAAGCTCTACCAGACGCCCATCCCCAAGGACGGCGAGGCCATCGTCGCGACCGAGCTGCCCGCCGCGGTCCACCAGGACCCGGTGCGCGACTTCGCGCTCGACGACGCGGACCGCCTCTGGGTGCTCGTCGCCACCACGGCTCCACTCGGAGCCACCTGCGCCAACTTCAACTTCACGGCGCCGCGCCTCCGGGTGTTCTCTCCTTCCTTCACGCTCCTGCGCGACGACCTCGCGAGCGTGATGATCCACGACACCGTCGTCACCCCCTCGACCACCTTCGGGAGGACGCAGTTCGACAACCTGGCGGTGGATCGCGAGCGCGACGGGCAGCTCCACGTCGAGCGCTACCCGTGCGGGAGCGGCACCTGCTACCGCGCCGTCGTCGTCGGCGAGCCGCCGACCACCAGCCAGTCGGACTGCGAGGAGCGGGCGACCCTCTACGGGCTCGACCCCAAGGTGGTGGATGCGGGCGGGAGCGCCCCGGGCGGCTGCCCCGCGGAGACGTGGACCGAGGCCTGCTGCGACGAGCAGCCGAACGCCCAGGGCGGCGCCGGACTGGCCTGCTCGCCCAACGCCACCCTCGTCCCATGCCCCTGCAAGGGCTGCAAGGGACTGCTCGACATGACGGGCTGCGGCGACTACGTCTTCTCGGCGAAGCGCTACGCCCTGGAAGTCACCGAGCTGCGCGTGGCGGGCGCCTCGCTCGTCCCGGAGGGCCACCGGGTCTATCCGCTGCCGGCCGCGACCTACTTCGGGGCCAGGCGCCAGGGCTCCATCGTGCGGGGGGAGAGCGTGCTCGCCCTGGAGGGCAACGGCCGCGCGCTGATGGGCACCTACCAGTGCACGAGCTCCGCCCCCAATCAGGTCTGTAGCCGCCTCACGCTCCACGACCTGACCGCCGAGCCTGGCAAGGACGTCGTCTTCCAGGTGCCCGCCTTCGACGATCCGCGCGTCATCCTCGGCCTGTTCCCCGGCGCCGCCCCCGGCTGGGCGGCGACGAACGCCGACCACCTGCTGTCGGGGCGCCTCGGAGACGTCGCAGACGTGGTCGCGCGCACGGCAGCGCTCATGGAGCTGCATCCGGTGGTCGTGCCCGGCAGCCAGCAGACCCCTGAGGGTCCCACGCCGCGCATCGGCCACGGGCTGTTCCCCATCGGCGACGGCCGCCTGCTCTCCGTGCTCGACACCTACGACGGGAGCGCGAAGCCGCGCCACGTGATCGTGCGCCTGCTGGTCCCCGCGGACACCTTGCTGGGACCGGTGCCCGCCGCATCCTTCGAGGCCCCCATGGAGCAGATCGAGGGCTGCACGCCCACCGAGGCGTGCCCGCGCTACCCGCTCGGGACCCCGGTGAAGGACACCGACATCTTCGGACCCGAGCTGCTCGGCGATCCGCCCGGCGGCATCTGGGACTCGTGCGTCGCGTCCCAGACCGGGTTCGTGAACGGCTCGCCCGTCCTCGTCACCAATGACTGCGACGTTCAGAAGCGCGTCGCGGCTTGGAACGACATGATGACCAAGTCCGGCTACACCGTGAACGAGCTGCGCTTCGCTCCCAGCGGCCCCGCCAAGGACTCGAGCCAGGTCAAGATCGCGCTGACCACCGAGGGGCGCGGCGTGTTCGTCGAGTGCGACACGGCGTCGGTGCTGGTCAAGGACGTGTCGAGCACTTTCAACGGGATCACGACCGTGACCCGCTTCGTCCGCTGCACGCGCTGGAATGAGCTCTACGTGCCCGGCGCCATGGGGACGACGGGGGGCGGCGCAGGCTACCCGCAGACGGTCTATGACCTCCTGCGCCAGAAGCGCCACACCTCCTGCGACCACCTGGGCAAGCCGACCCGCGAGAAGGTCTACAAGGTGCTCGGTCGCCCCCTCGTCGTCGAGGTGAAGGCCTTGGACGGCTCCACCAACCCGAGCGCGGCCGCCGGGGACACCGTGCAGGTCTGCGCGAAGGGCTCCACGGGGAAGGTCCGGTACACGCTGACGGGCGGCAAGGCGACCATCACGTCGCCGACGGGTACGCTCGACGAGTCCGACGACCCGAACGTGGTGGTCGTTGCGGCCGGGAAGTGTGCCTGGGTCACCTCAGAGGAAGCGGGCACCGCCTTGGTGGCCGTGTCGGCGCTCGACGCCAACGGCCAGGCCGGCCCTCCCACGACGGTGGCGGTGGTGTTCGAGGACCCCGATGCCTGTGCGCCCTCGGAGGAAGGGTTCGTCGCCTGCACGCCGCCGCACCCGATCAGCCCCGACACATCGCTCCCGGCCGCCCAGAGCCCCGCCCGTGCCGGTGAGGGCGTCCTGCTGCACGACCGGTCACTCGAGCTGTCCGAGGTGGACCTCACCGTGAAGGGGCTCGGCCTCGACATGGTGCTCGGGCGTACCTACCGGAGCGCCGCCCGGCCCACGGGTGGCGGCGTCCTCGGAGGGTGGACCCTGTCGCTGGACCAGCGCGTGATTCCTGTGGCAGGCGAGCCATCACCGACCACCCTGGAGACCCCGGAGTCCTTCCTCGACCTGGCGCTGCACGATGGCTCGGGGCGGGTGGACGTGTTCACCCACCCGGGGGCGGCCGGGGTGGTGGGGACGGCCTTCGGCGGCGGCGCCAATGGCTACCTGGTGCTCGACCCGGCCACCGAGGGGCCGGTCGCCTTCGCCCCCGGCGGCGGCTTCATCGCCGACGTCGTCACCTACGAGGCGCCTCCCGGTCGCTTCGAGACGCTGCGCGCCTACACGGTCAAGCTGCTGGACGGCGAGTCCGCGATGGAGGAGCACCCCTACTGGTCTGGGGGCGCGCAGGGCAGCGCGGGCGAGCGGCGGTTCTACGAGCTACGCGAGCCCGGTGGCACGCGCCGCATCTTCAACTGCCGCGGGCAGCTCATCCGCATCATCGACCCGCGGTTCCGCGAGATCGAGCTCCTGTACGAGGGTCCCATTCATCCGATCACCCAGGTGCGCCAGCTCACCCGCATCGTCGACACGCGCAACCGGGAGTGGAAGGTCGCGTGGGAGGACGCGGGGAGCGGTGCGCAGCGGGCCCCGCGCATCGCGAAGCTCACCGACCCCTTCGGGCGGGAGATCCGCTACGGCTACGCCACCCTCCCTGATGGTGGCGTGGTGCTCGACCGGGTGCAGCGCCTGTTTGCATCGCCAGACGCGGCCCTGAAGATCGACGAGACCACGCGGTACACCTACGACGCCGATGGGCGCCTGCTCACGGTGCGCCTGCCCGGCGACGTGGAGCCGGCGCTGCGCGTCGAGTATGACGGAGACGGCCACGTCGTCCGGCAGGTCATCGGCCAGGACGACGGCCAGGGCCCGGGCCTCCGCCGTGGCATGGTCTATACGTTCGCGGCACCATCCGCGGCTACCGTGGTCGTCACCGACGGCCGCGGCACGCCGCGCACCTACGCGCTCGCCCCGCTCGGCGCCGGAGGCCCGAGCGTGGTGGCGTCGCTGAGCTACCCCCGCGAGGTCTGGGACGGGAAGCTCTTCCCGCCGGGCCGCACCGAGACGACGTTGACCTGGGAGTACACCTACACCGCCCACGGCCAGGTCGAGGAGGAGCTCCACCCGAGCGGCCGGAGGACGGTGTTCACCTACAACGACCGCGGCAGGGCGCTCACGAGGCAGGTGATCCCGGCTGGAGACACGGCGCCCAAGACCTGGACCTGGGAGTACGACCCCGCCTGCCAGCTCCTGGTGCGCGAGGTGACGCCGTCCGGTCGCGAGACCCTCTGGACCGTGGGAGGCGCGGACCCCCTGGGCAAGCCGGGAGAGGTCTGCCGGCACCTGCGCCGCGACCGGGCGCCCGTGTCCGGGGACGCCTGGACCGACGAGTACGCCTACGTTCCGTCAGGAGCGCAGCGGGGCCTGCTCTCGTCTGCCGCGGTGCTGCTCGGCGGGAACGAGCGACGCCGCACCGAGTATGCGTACGGCGTGGACGCGGGAGGGGGCGCCAACCCCACCGCCTTCCACCGCGGCAAGGTCCCGAAGCCAGCGCTCGGCCACCTGATCGGAGAGACCGAGACCGGCGCGGTGCCGCCCGAGTGCGCGTCCGTCCCGGTCGCCTTCGAGAGGGCCTACGAGGTCGACGGGCGCGGCAACACCGTGCGGACCACGCGCAAGAACGGCGGCGCGGGGATCGTCGAGGAGCGCACCTACGACATGAAGGATCGGGTGGTGAAGGAGGTGCTCGACCCGGCCGGCATCGCGGCCACGGTGACCACGACGTGGACGCCCCGCGACCTGCCGAAGGCGGTCGAGCACGACGCGCGGGACACGTTCTCCACCCTGTCGTCGTCGTTTGCCTCCGTGTTCGGGAACGTCAACGCCCGCATCGAGAGGGTCGAGCACTTCTACGACCTCGCGGGCAGGCGCGTCGGCACGCTGGAGAATCCGGACGGCGGGCTCGACCGAGACTTCGAGGTGCTCGGGCTCGACGGTCGCGGCAACCCCATTCGCCGCCTCACGCCCGGTGGAGGCGTCGACGCGGCGACCTTCGACCTCATCGCGACGACGCTGAAGAAGGGTCAGGGCGCCCTCGAGCTGCTCTCTGACCTGCCCGACCCGGACCCGGCCACCCTGGCCTCCTATGGGCCAAAGGTGGTCATCCGCAAGACGACCTACGACACGCACCAGAACCCGCTCTTCGTGCGTGAGAGCGACGGCTTCGAGGACGCGGAGGTGGAGTCTCCCTACGCCTCGGCGCGGGAGACGGACCGCTACCTCGACGTGGAGGACCGGCTGGCCGTGCTCGTCGACCCGCGCTCGACACCCGGCGCGCTCCACCTCATCGAGAAGGTCTGGGACGGCCACGGGCGCCTGCTCGAGGAGCGCGTCTACGACCCGGCCTCGTGCCTGGGTCCGACGACCCCCATCCTGAAGACGGTGCTCGGCCCCTACGACGCCGACGACAACCCGGCGAAGCGCGAGATCTTCGGCGACGACGGCGCAGCCAACGCCGGCCCCGAGCCGCTGACTGGCGCCGGCTGCACGAGCCGCAAGCTCGCGTCGGAGGCCTACGCCTACGACGCCTGGGGGCGTGTCGCCGAGCGCACGCAGCACCGGTTCGTTCGCCAGGACCCGAGCAAGCTGACGGACGCGCCCGGCCCCACCAGCACGACGGAGACCTACGGCTACGACGACCGCGACCTGGTGACGCTCCGCCGGCGCGATGACGGCGAGACCTTCGAGACGGCGCACACGGCCCTGGGCGAGGCCTGCCTGGCGCGGCGCTCGGCGGGCGGTGTGACCGGGGGCTCCCAGATCACCTGGGCCTTCGACGGCGCAGGCCGCGTCACGGGGCACACCCAGACCGACACGGGCGAGGCGACGGTGACGGTGACCGAGACCTGGCAGCTCGACACCGCCGGACGGAAGACGAAGATCCTGCGGGGCGAGGGACAGTCCGAGCAGATCGTCTACGACGCCCGGGGGCGCAAGCGGGCCTGGATCGACAAGCGCGGCGCCATTTGGGAGCGACGCTACGACCGACTGGGCCAGACACGTCTCGAGGGGCCTCGCAACGACAAGGGGGCTCGGGGCACGCGGACCACCTGGCGGGGTCGCACGCCGACGGACGAGGAGCGGATCGTGGGTGGGGCGTTTGCCACGCTGCCCGACACCGGAGGCGCGGTGCAGGAGCGGACCTCGTGGGCGCACGACGCCTTCGGGCGCATCCGGCGGACGTGGCCGAACGGGCGTGAAGGCACCGCCGTCGTCGAGCACGTCCGGGACGCGGCCGGGAACCTCCTGTCAGAGACCAGCCCGACGGGGATCGTCCGCACGACCACCTGGGACACGCTGGGGCGAGCGACGCGGGTCGAGGCTACGGCCCCATGGGCGCCGGGCGACGCGCCGTCTGCCTATGCGGAGGCGGGTCAGTCGGCCGCCAAGATCTACCGCTACGACGCCCTGGGCGCGATGACCGGCGCCCAGGAGCGGGAGGGTGCCCTGGCATACACCACCGTCCGCTGGTTCCACGACTCTGGCGGGTCGGTCCTCGAGGAGCGCCACACGCTCCACAAGGGCGACGTGGGCAACCTGACCGCCGCTGAGCTGGAGCAGCGTCGCCTCGCGACGGTCGTGACCCGCTCGCGGGTCGACGCCAGGGGCAACCGGACCGCGCTGTACTGGGATGCGGCGGACTCGCCGGAGCTGTCCTATTGGGAGCACGACGCGCTCGACCGGCTCACCCGCGTCGATCTGGGGACCTCCTTCATAGATTGGAAGTACTCGGGGGATCGAATCGCCAGCAAGAAGGCTACGATCCTGGCTGCGGGGGCGATTCGGTCGGTCTATGGCTACGACGACATCGGCGCCCCGTATCTCGTGCAGCACTTCCAGGACAGCGAGGTGCTCCCGTTCTACGAGAGCCGCCGCGTCTTCCTGCGAGGAGACCCGGTGATCACCACGAACCGGGCCTTCCAGAACGATCTGAAGCCGGTGGGAGACGTGGCGCTGCTGCCACAGGTCTTGATCGGAAAGAGCCACGTGGACCCCGCCCTCTACAATCCGGCGACGAACCTGGGTGGGTTGTTCTCCTACACGACCTTCCAGGCGCGGCCCCTGCCGAGCAGCTACCTGCTCAACGACACGGACGGCCTGGGCCTCACCCGCCGCACGCTGACCACCACCTATGGCGCAGCGACCGGAAAGGCACAGCTCCTGCTCGGCCTCACGACGTATGATGGGGCCCGGCGGCGAGAGCACCTGACCGTGAGCTGGGACCCGACCCTCCCGAAGAAGCTGCAGGAGCTCACCCATGTGCGGTTCACCTACAGAGACGAGTCCGCGGCCTCGACGCTGTGCGCCGAGCAGGGCGTGGAGGAGCGGGTCTGTCACGTGCGGCACCTGATGATGTGCAGGGTCAACGAGTCCGACCCGCTGGGCACGAAGTGCACGTTGCAGGGCGACGAGATGAACTTCCTGGGCAGCGTCGTCAGCAGTCCGCCGGAGGCGACGGACACCACCATCGGGTTCAACACGGTGCCGCCCAAGAACCGCAGCTTCTGGGCCTATCTGCACACGCCGTCCGGCCGCCTGCGCGAGGGAGTCACTCTGTCTGGGGCCGACATCGGCGACCGGGATCGCCACACTTACGATCTGTTTGACCGGCTGATCACGACCGACGACAAGTCAATCATCGGGAAGAACTGCAACTTCGGGACCTGCGTGGCGAGCCGGCGGCGGCTGCAGTACGACGCGCTCGACCGCCGGGTGCTCGAGACCTACGATGCGCCATCCACGCTGCGTTCGGAGCGCCCGCGGCGATTCGTATACCTGGGCGATGACCTGATCCAGGAGTACGTGTACAAGTTCGAAGGGGAGACACTCGACACCAAGGGCAAGCTGCTGCTCAGCGGGACGTCACGGTTCGTGCGGACGCCCGACGGGGATATGCCATACTTCACGGCGGCCTACGGTGTCGAGGCAGTGCCCATCCAGGACCTCGATCTGGGGTTCGTCGGCTTTCTCGATCGGGAGAGCGGGCAGATCGTGCCGCGGGGCACCAACCTGCTGCTGACCAACGCCAAGCCGCAGCCCTACATCGCCGACACGCAGCGCGTCTTTCGCTGGGTCTCACCCACGTCGGAGCTGCAGCCCTTCGATGGAACCTCGTATACGGCGGGTCTCGGCTTCGAGAAGGACTTCCACCAGGACTGGCTCGGCGACTTCTGGCACGCGCAGACGACCTTTGGGGACGTGATTCAAGAGAACAAGAAGTCCTTCGACCTCATCGCCATCATCATCACGCTGCCCATCTTCGTTGCGGCGCCGAACTCCATCGGTTCCATCCTGGGCCAGCTCGCCGGTGACGTGATCTCGCTGCGCAGGGAGTATCTCCAGACGGGGAGCCTGTCCTGGATGAGCGTCGGCGCGACCCTGGTGAGTGCCGGCGGGTCCTTCCTGGGGATTCGCGGCGCCGGACAGCTCGACGCCCCAGCGCCGGTGGCGGCGCTCCGGCAGGCGAGCCGGCGTGCGGAGCTCGCGCGCAATCTGGAGCGGCGGTTCCTGCGGCGGGCCCGGGCGCTGGTCAAACAGTCCAACCCCACGGCGTACTACAACCTCTTCGCAGGGGGTATCGAGTTTGCGCAGCAGGGCCTCGTGCAGAAGGCGGCGATGGTGACGGCGAACGAGATCGCGGCGCAGATCCAGACCGTGATCCTCCCGCCGGGCTACGCGCGCAGCATCCTCAAGGGCGGACTCGACGTGGCAGATCCGAAAGTGATCGGCTTCGAGCGGAAGGTGCTGGACGTCGCGCGCAAGTACGAGAACACCTACGGGCTCATCCTCGACGAGTACAAGGATGCCGAGATCGACGAGTTCTTCGCGGCGGCGGTGGAGGAGGTCGAGAGCTGGGTCAAGGGCTCCGGTCTCCGCGACCCGAACACGGTCTCCGAGGCCATCGACGCGGCCGCCGGGAGGACGCAGGACATCCTCCGCACCCAACGGCTCGACACGCGCGACCTGCTCCAGACCGCCTTCGTGGACGCGCAGGACGTGGTCGGCACCGCGTATCGCCCTGCGGCCGACCTGGTGCGGACGGCCGGCGGCGGAGTCACCCAGGACCTCCTCGGTACGGTGCGCATCCCCGCCGACAGCGTGAGCACCCTCCGTCTGACCGCGGCCGATCTGCGGAGCACGCTGCGGGGTGCTGCTGACCCGGTGCGCGACACGCTGTTGGAGTCTACCGGAACGTTGATCGAGGCGGGTACGCGGCGCTGACACCAGACCGTGGTGCGCCAACGCTCGCACGGAGGGGGTTCGTCTTCCCCCACCCCCCAGACACCCGGCTCCTGTTGGCGGCCGTCGTTTGGATTGCAGGCGCAGGGCTCCACGGGGTGGTGGCGCCGGCTCTTCGCGAGCTCGCGGTCGTCCCGGGCGCAGGGGTTGGCATCTGGGCAGTCGAGGGGGACTCAGCTCTTGGTGGGGGTGCGGCGGGAGCGGACGAGGAGACCGAGAGCAAGGCAGAGGGCGAGCCATGACGAGGGACCCCGTGAGCCGCTGCACCCCCCGTCGGCCGACGATGCGTAGGTCGCGGTGGGCTGCTGGCCGACGGCATCGGGCGCCAGGCTCTCCCCGGGCCCCGTCGACCCGACGACGAAGCTCTTGGCGTCCTCGTCGCCGGGTGGAGGAGCCCAAGCGCCTGCGTCGGGCTCTCCGGTGGGCGGCGGGGGAGGGGCCCCGGGCTCACTGGTCACGAAGAGGTGGAGCTCGCCGTACACGTCGGCGACCCACCCGCCACCGGTCGGCAGGAGCGCCAGGTCCACCGCCACGTCCCACCCGGGCCAGGAGGGGGCGGCCGACACGGGCGGCGCGCCGCCGAAGGGGAGCACACGACCGTCGCCGAACAGCACGTAGCCGCCTCCGTCGCGCAGGGCCATGGCCCGCGCGGGCACGCCGGGCGGGGCCGCGAGGGGGGCAGGGGGCGCGCCTCCGAACGGTGAGAGGCCGCCGGCGGCGTCCAGGACGTAGCCGGAGAGATCGCCGGGCAGGACGGCCGCGTCGCGAGCCACGTCGGCCGTCCAGAGGGGGGCGGGCTGGCAGTCTGGCGCACCGCCGAACGGGGCGAGAGCCCCTGTGCCGAGGAGCATCCAACCCGAGGCGCCGTCCTTGCGGAGCAGCAGGCGCCGCGCGACGTTGGCGTCGCCGAAGAGCGGGCCGTCCAGCAGGGACGGGGCCCCACCGAAGGGGAGGAGCGCGCCGGAGCGGCCGAGCACCCAGCCTGCGTCGTGGCCCGGGAGGAGCCCGCCGTCCCGCGCCTCGGCGGTCTGCGCGAAGGGAGGCGGGAGGCCTGCCTCGGGGGCCGAGCCGAAGGGGTCGAGGCGCCCCGTCGCATGCACGATCCAGCCACTGGCCCCGTCGTCACGGAGGAGCAGCGCCCGCGCGCCCGGCTCGGCGGCGAAGGGGGAGATGCCGCCGTCCCTGTCGAGCACGATGCCGCTGACCGCGTCTCGTCCGAGCGCCGCGCTGGCCGCGAAGGTCGTGCCGGGCCAGGAGGGGCCTTGGACGATGGGGAGCGCGCCGCCGAAGGGGTGGAGGGCGCCGTCCGAGGTCAGGATCCACCCGGACTGCTCGTCGAAGCTCAAGAGCAGCGCTCGGGCGAGGTCCTGACCGCCGAGATCGGGGCCTGCCGGGAGCGGCGGCGCGCCGCCGAAGGGGTGGGTGGCTCCCCAGCCGTCCAGCACCCACCCGGAGGCGCCGTCGCGGCTCACGACCACGTCGCGGGCGATGTCCACACTGAACGTCTGCGCGCTCACCGTCGGGGCGCCGCCGAAGGGGTGGAGGTTGCCGAAGCCGTCGAGGACCCAGCCGGCGTCGTCGACGAGCGCCAGGGCGCGCGCCTTGTCTCCGCTCGTGTCGTACCAGGTCGCGCCGGCCTCCGGGGCGCCGCCAAAGGGGTGGAGGCCGCCGTAGAGGTCCAGGACCCAGCCGCTCTGGCCGTCGGGGCGCAGCGCAAAGGAGCGGGCGACGTCCTGCTCCTTCCAGGATGGTCCGTCGGTGATCGGTGGAGCGCCTCCGAAGGGGTGGAGGGCGCCGGTGCCGTCCAGGGTGAAGCCCGATCCGTCGGGGCGCTGCGCCACGTGCCGCCAAGTGGGCTCATAGGGCGGTGGGGGGGGCGGTGGTGGAGGCGGTGGTGGTGGGGCTTCGCCCACGCAGGCTCCCTCTGCCGTGACCAGCTCGATGTCCATGCCATAGTAGAACTTGAGGATGTCCACGTAGCCCCAGCCGTGGTCGGCCAGGCACCGGGCGCCGTTCTGGCTCTTGCAGCCGCGGTTGGCCTTGTTCCCCTGGTTGACCCAGCCGAGCGGTGTCTGGGTGACGCCGCCACCGGACTTGCCCCAGTTGTAGGTCACCCACTTCTCGGTGGTGTAGGGGTCCGGGTCGCCGCCCTTCGCCACGCAGTCGCCGGCCGAGGGCTTGGCCCCCGCCACATAGAACGCGGCGACCTGGGTGCCCTGGTAGCGGAGGACCTGGCCCGCCGTCTCTTCCACGGCCTTGTAGTGGTGGGCAGCGGGCTGGGCGTTGCAGGTGTAGACCTGATCGTTCTGCCCGTCTCCGATGGCGCCCGACGTCGAGAGCTTGTAGTAGAGGTAGCTCCGCGCCGCGACCGCCTGAGCCTTCAGCGCCTCGAACGGGGCGCCCCCGTTCTCGCAGGTGATCACGTGGGCGAGGTAGTCGCCCTCGACCTCCTTCGCGCCCTTGCCCGTGACGTTGGCCGTGCAGTATGCCGCGAGGGGGCCCTCCCGGGTGCCCCAATCCGTGGGATCTTCGTCCGGGGCGCACGCCGCTGCGGCGAGCAGCGCGAGCGTGAGGAGTCTCCGCTGAGCGTTCATGGTCCCTCCGAGGCCGCGCAAGGATGACACGAAGCCGGGGCGCGGCGCCAGCGTTTGCGGAGTGTCTTGGTGACGCGCCAGGGCTCAATCGAGCGAGAACGCGCCGTCGAGCACTACTGGACTGCCGGCTCCGACTGGCGTAGCGTTGCAGCTCGGGTCGAGCCGTCCGTCCCTCCGTTACTCGCGGTCTCGCGCCGCGGACCCATGGGTGTACATGAGCGGTCGGGCTGGGAGTCTCTCGCGTGGGCCACTTGGTGGGGCGATCTCTCGGTGGATGGGTGCAGTCTCCCTTCCCACGAGTGGAACGCTCCTGGCAGTCGGGACCGCGTGGGTGCCGCTGGCATTTGTGCTCGTCGGCTGCAAGCTGCACAAGGTGGCCGTGCTCGGGAGGGGGCTGGGCTGGTACAGCCTCGTGGCGGTCTCGTCGGACGTCGTCCTGCTCGCCGCGCTCGGTCTCGGGTCCCTGCTGCTCCTCCACGCCGCACGGGGCGCCTGGCGGTGGCTGGCCCTCGCTGGGGTCGGGCTCGTGCTGGGTGGGGCGACGGTGCTTGCGGTCGCCGAGCACGGCTTCTTCGTCACCACGGGGGCGCTCTTCGATGGCCGCTTGTTGCGCCACGGGCTGACCCACTTCGAGGAGCTGCGTCCCGTCCTGCTCGCCTCCACTCCGACCTGGGCGTGGGTGGCCATGGGCCTCGCCGCCTGCCTGATCATGGCACCGATCGGCGTGGGGGTGTTGCCGGTCGTGCGGGCTCGTCTGGGACAATCGGCGTCGTCGGGACCTTCGCGCATCCGTCGGATCGTCGCAGGGGTTTCGTTGTTGCTCCTGTCTACCAGTCTCCTGGCCCTCGGGGGCCGGCTCCCCGGCCCTCTGGAGCCGCTCCGCCCGCCGGCCGTCGCCAACGTGTTCCAGGGGCTGTTCGGCGCGGGTGCGCTCGTCACCCCGCGCGTCGAGCCGGTGGAGCCCCTTCGGCTGGCGGTGGCGGACGGGGCCCCGCGGCACAACGTGGTCATCGTCGTGCTGGAGTCCACTCGCGCCCAATCCACGACTCCCTATGCGCCAACGCTCGACACGACCCCCAACCTCGCCCGCCTCGCCGCCCGCGGCGCGCTCGTGCGCGAGGCCTACACCACTATCCCGCACACGACCAAGTCCCTGGTGCCGCTGCTCTGCGGGATCCCGCCCAAGGTGGTGGTGGCCAACGATGAGGCGCTCCCGGACGCGATGCCGGTGGAGTGCCTGCCCGCGCTGCTCGGTGAGCGCGGGTGGGCGACGGCCTTGTTCCAGTCGGTGGACGAGGCCTACGAGCGGGGCGATCTGCTCGCGCGCAGCTTCGGCTTCTCCACCTACAAGGGCCCGGAGTCGCTGTTGACCGAAGGGTTCGACCGGTGCTCCTACTTCGGCTACGAGGACGACGTGCTCGTCGAGCCGGCCCTCGGCTGGGCGGAGCGCCAGGGCGGGCCCTTCCTGCTGACGCTGGCGACGGTGGTGCCACACCACGAGTACACCGTCCCGGCCGGCTTCGCCCGGCGCCGCTGGGGGACCGGCAACGCCGAGCTGGACCGGTACCTGGACACGGTCCGGTACGTGGACCGGTTCCTGGGCAAGGTGGTCGAGGGCCTGGAACGCAGGGGCCTGGCCGATGACACGATCTTCGTGGTCATCGGGGATCACGGGGAGGGCTTCGGCGAGCATGGGCGCTACCAGCACGACGCGGTCCTCTACGAAGAGGGGCTCCGCGTCCCGCTCGTGCTCGCCGGACCGGGCGTCGAGCCGGGGACAGTCGTCGAGGGGCTGCGGCAGAACGTGGACGTGGTGCCGACGGTGCTGGAGCTCCTTGGGATGCGGGTGGAGGCGGGGCCGCTGACCGGGCGGAGCCTGCTCTCCTCGCCGGGGCACGAGGCGCTGTACTTCGCGTGTCACTACGAGGCCTACTGCCTCGGGATGCGGCGGGGTGGTCGCACCTACATCCACCACTTCGACCGCCGGCCCATGGAGGTCTACGACGTGGCCACCGACCCGGGGCAGACCGTGGACCTGGCGGCGGAGGTCAGCGAAGGGGAGCTCTCCGAGGCCAGGGCTGCGATGCTCGACTGGCAGGCGCGGTCCCTGGGCCTCTATGAGGCGCAGCGGCAGCGGCTGCTCGAGCGCTTCGTCACGCGGGGGGCCGGGCCAGTGGACACGGCGGCGGACGTCCGGTTTGGTGACGCGGTGCGGCTGCGGGGGTGGAGCGTCGAGCCGCGGGTGATCGAGCCGGGCGACTCGGTCCAGGTCATCGTGGACTTCGAGGTGTTGGCTCAGGCGGGGCCCGGTTGGGCGCTGTTCATGCACCTCGTGGGCGGGGACCGCCACATCAACCTGGACCACGAGCCCGTCGCCGGCGCGTGGCCCGTGTCGGCCTGGAGGCCGGGGGACTTCGTGCGGGACCGGTCTTGGGTGCGGATTCCCGCGGACCTCCCCCCGGGCGTCTACGAGGTCGTGTTCGGGCTGTGGGACAAGGAGGGGGACGGCGAGCGCATCCCGCCGCGCGGGGCCGGCAGTGACGACGAGGGGCGCGTCCACATCGGGCCCATCCACGTGCTCGCGCGGCGGTGAGCCTGGACTGCGGGCACCTGATCCGTACCCTGCCGCATCGGAGGTGAGCGCATGAGCGACGACGGGGTCAGGAAGTCCGAGGAGCAGTGGCTGGCAGAACTCGGTGCAGAGCGCTACCGCGTCCTGCGGGAGCGAGGGACGGAGCGCCCCTTCACGGGGGAGCTCCTCGCCACCAAGGATGAGGGGACCTACCTCTGCGGAGCCTGTGGGGAGGCGCTGTTCGACTCGTCGGCGAAGTACGACTCGGGGAGCGGGTGGCCCAGCTTCCACTCCCCCGTCGAGGGAGGCGCGATTGGCGAGCAACGCGACCTGAGCCACGGCATGATCCGTACCGAGATCACCTGCGCCCGCTGCGGCAGCCACCTTGGCCACGTGTTCCACGATGGGCCCCGCCCCACGGGCCTCCGCTACTGCGTCAACTCCCTGTCCCTGCGCTTCCGCAAGGGCTGAGGGGCGGCGCCACGGGGGGCGCCGGAAGATATGAGATGTGAGTATACCTGACCCCCGCGTCACCTGACCCCCGCGTCACCCCCTGCGCTGACCCCCTCCGCCCCGTGGTCACGCGCAGCGTCCTGCCCGGGCGAGGCCATGGCGGGCCCACCTGGAGGCCTCCGTCGGTGCACACCAAGAAAAACGTCAAGGGATCGGGCAGTTCATCCGATGGTCCGGCGCGAGCAGTGAGCCAGTGGAGGCGGCCGGCGCGGATCCAAGGGGTTCGCGCACGACGAGTGGAGGACCTCGATGTCTGGGATGAGCAGCGGTGTGACGCCACATGACGTCGCCCTCACCGACCCGAAGCGCCTCTGGCGCACCCTGCAGATCGCGTTTGCGCTGCTGTTGACCCTCACGGCGGCCACGGAGCTCCTCGCCATGCTGCTCATCGAGCTGCACCTGGCAGACAGGCCCTGGTGGCACCAGGTCGCCTTCGACACCGGGTTCCTGGTGATCGTCGTCGGGCTCGCGGGCCGGGTCCTGATCGCCGGCCCCCTGGCTCGCCGGTTCGCGGTTCAACACTGCCAACTGCTGGAGCGGACCGCCGAGCTGGAGAAGCGCTCGCACCAGCAGGGCATCGAGGCCCAGCTCCGGCGGGCCTTCGAGATGGCCGACGACGAGCCCCGCACGCTGCGCATCGCCCAGCGGGCCATGGAGCAGGTCTCGGGTGGGTACGCCGTCGAGCTTCTGCTGGCCGACTCGTCCCAGGCCCACCTGCGGCGCGCCGTGGCGTCGGGGTCGGCGTGCGACGCCCCCGGATCGCGCTGCGAGGTGGGAAGCCCCAGACTGTGCCCCGCCACGCGCCAGGGAAGCCCCCAGACGTTCCCGAGCGCCAGCGCCCTGGACGCGTGCCCCTTCCTGGCGGAGCGCCAGGGCGAGGCGCGGTCGGCGGGCTGCGTTCCGGTGAGCATCGGGGGGCGCACCGTTGGCGTCATCCACGCGACGGGAGATGATGGCCAGCCGCCGCCCTCTCAGACCCTGCACGACCTGACCATGATCGCGGCCCATACCGGGAGCCGCCTTGGTGTGCTGCGGGCCATGGAGGCATCCGAGCGCGCGGCGACCACGGATCCGCTGACTGGCCTCTACAACCGCCGCAGCCTGGAGAGCCGCGTCGACACCCTGCTCAAGGCGGGCCAGCCATTCGCCGTGGCCATGGCCGACATCGACCACTTCAAGAAGCTCAACGACACCTTCGGGCACAGCGTGGGTGATCGGACCCTTCAGACGCTTGCGCGGTCCCTCAAGGCCTCCATGCGCCCCGACGACATCGTCGCCCGCTTCGGTGGCGAGGAGTTCGTGATCGTCGTGGTTGGGGTCGATGCCGCAGAGGGTGCGGCCGTCATGGAGCGGGCCCGTGCCGAGCTGCCCGCGGCGACCGCCCGCGCCGGCGTCCCCACCGTCACCGCCAGCTTCGGTGTCGCCGACACCACCCACGGGACCACCCTCGACGCGCTGGTGCGCGTCGCCGACGAGGCCCTCTACAAGGCGAAGCGCGAGGGGCGCGACCGCGTCCTCTGCGCCCCGGGCGCCGACATCCGCCCCGCCCCCGTGGTCCTTCGCGCGAGCGCCTAGTCGTGGTCAGAGCGAGTCGCGCAGCAGGTCCGTGACGTCGCTCTGCCACGCCGCCGTGTGGGCCGGGTCGAAGGCGGCGCCCTGGATGTGGAGGCGCCAGGTGGTCGTCGTGGGGTCGGGCGGCAGCAGGACCACCGTGGGGGCGCGGTGGGGGGCGGCGTACCGGGAGAGGATGGCCGCCGCGAGCGCGGCCTGGCGTGCCTTGCGGGGGTCCGCCGCGGGGGGCAGCGGGTAGATCAGGGACACGGGGACCCCGCGCCGCGTCGTCGGGCGCGGGTGCCGGACGGCCACCTCGAGGATCCGGCGGGTCGGGACCTCGATGACGCTCTGGTCGTCGGTCTCCAGCTCGACGGTCAGGAGACCCACCCGTCGCACCAAGCCGGCCGTGTCCCCGATGACCACCAGATCCCCGACCCGGAAGGGTCGGCGGACCGCCAGGATCGCGCCCGCGACGGCGTTTCGCAGGGCGTCCACCGACGCAAGCGCCAGGGCGAGCAGCAGCGCCAGCACCAGGAGCGGGACGCCCCCCGGGGCCAGGGCGGCGACCAGCGCTGCGCTCGAGAGGCCCGCGAGGACCCACACGCCGACGCGCACACCGGCCAGCACCCGGCGCTCCCTGCGGGCGGCCCCCTCCCGCGCCAGCCGGGCGCTCAGGGCAAAGGCGCCTGCCAGTACGGCCCCCACGGAGAGGACGACGAGCAGCAGCTCGGCCACGTCGATCTCCGCCTGGGTGAGCGCGATGGCGAGCGTGCCGGTGGATGGTCCCAAGGGAGTCACAGCAGGTTCCTCTCCTCCAGCAGCAGCGTCAGCGGGTGGACGAGCACGGCGTTGAGCGAGAACCGCACCTCGTGGCCCACGCGCTCCTGGCGCACCAGCGCCGCCCGCTCCAGGGCGCGCAGGCGCATCTCCGCGTCCGGGACCGGCACCCGGTGGGCCATCGCGAAGCCCGCCGGGGTCATCGCGCCGAACAGCAGGAGGCGCTTCAGGTCCAGGAGGCGCTCCCACTCCAGGCGCCCGAGGAAGTCGAAGCGAGGCGGGTCGGTGACCGCGACCTCGACGACGCTCCCCTCCTCGTCCCACCGCCGCAGGGCCCGCAGCCACAGGAAGAGGGCCAGCGTCGGGTGGCCACCCGAGCCTCTGTAGAGGCCATCGAACAGGGCGCGCTGGAGCTGCTCCTGGGTCCGGCGCCGCCCGGACGGAGGCAGGAAGCGGAGCCCGGCGCCGCTCACGTGGTGGCGCGCCATGACCAGCCGTTCGGTGGCGGCGCGGTCGAACGCCCGCATCTCGATGACGTGGGTGAACACGTCAGAGAAGCGCAGGAGGATGTCGAGCTGCGCGCGGGCGTGGGCCTCCACGGTGACGATCCACAGAACGTGGGGACCCGATTCGGCCAGGGCGCTCAGAAACCGCTCCATTCCTCCCAGGGTCGCTGGATGCGGCAGGTAGAGGCGGTGGGCGTCCTCGACCACGCGGACCGTGCGGCCCGCCGAGCTGAGCTTGGCCCGCAGCTCCTCCTCCGACAGATCGCGCTGGCTCCCGACCAGGCGGCTCAGCTCCCGCAGGGCGTCTCGCTCGGACGTCACGCGCGCGCCGATGCGGCGTCGCTGCGACGGGAACTCCGAGAGCGTGGTCCGCAGGGCCCGCTCCAGCAGGCTCCTGCGTCCGATCCCGGCCGGCGCCGCGATGAGCACCGCTGTCGGCTGGTCGCCGAGCCACCTCTTCACCGCCGCCTCCAGGGTGGCCATCTCCTCCGGGCGGGGCACGAAGAGGGTCTCCATGCCCACCGGGGCGGGGAGGAACAGGCGGGCGTAGGTCTCCGGGATGCCTGGCGGAGCCCCGTCCGTGAGGTTGGCCTCTGCGGCACCGAGGAGCACCTCCGCGGCGGGAGCGAGGCCGATGCGTTCGCCAATGCGTCGCGCCAGGTGGCGCGTGGTCGGTCGGCGCGCCAGGGCTGCCCGCAGGCGCTGGACGGGACCCGGGCGCTCCTCGGCGGCTGGGGGCGCCTCCCCCCCGCCCAGGAGCACGGTCGCCTCCCGCGGGTCGCAGCGCCGGACGATGGCGCTCAGGCGGTCCACGGCGTCGGAGAGGACCCGCTCGATGTCGCGCACGTGGACGTCCAGCTCGGCGCCGACGGCCTCAGCGAAGGCCTCGACGTTGTCCGCCGTGCGCTCGATGCCGCCGAGCGCGAAGTCCCGAGCGGTCTGCAACACGTCTTCGGGCACCGGCGCGTCCTCGGCCGCCTGCCCCAGCTCCGCGATGGCGGCGTCCAGGTGGAAGCGCACCGTGTTGGCGCCATCGACGAGCACCATGAAGGTGCTCTCCACCCCCCGCTCGATGGACGGCTCCACGCTGGCCAGCCGCGCCGCGGCGTGCTGCCCGAACAGCGTCATCGCCACGTCGCGCAGGGGGAACGGGGCGAGTGTCGTGGCGGTCGGTGGGACGTCGGGCCCGAACTCACCGTTGGGTGGCAGGACGTCCACGGTGGGCGGGAGCTTGTCGCACAGCAGGCGCAGGTTTCGGTGCACCTCGGCCAGCAGCCCGTGGAGGCCACCCTGGTCACGGATGCGCTCCAGCTCTGCCGTGTCGGCGGCTGCGACCAGGACGTCCCGGGCGCCATCCAGCGCCTGCTGCATGGCCGCCCTCGTACCACCGGGTGTGAGCGTCGCGTCCAGGCGGTTTCGCTGGGCCGTGCATTCGGTGAGGAGACGGCGCGGCTGCCGCAGGAGTGTCCGCCCCACCGTGCCGCGCAGGCGCGTCGCGGCCTCCGTCGTGCGCGTGAGCGCGCCACGGCGCATGGCCGCGACGTCCAGGCGGAGCATCAGCGCGCCGCTCGCGCCGCGCGCAGCGAGCCACCAGCGGTCCAGGGAGTCCGAGATGGCGTCGCGCGCCTGGCGGTTCGACTCCCAGATGCGAGACGGGTCGGTCTCGCGCCGGGGCAGGAGCGGCGTCCCCGCGATGGCGGCCAGGCGCAGCAGCTCGGCGAACCCAGAGCCCAGGGCGAGGAGCATCCGGTCCGCGATCTCGTCTCGGTAGGTCTCCAGATCCTGGACGAGGGCGTCCAGCTCCCCGCGGACGGCCTCGCGGGTGTGCGGGATGGTGCCGCCGGCCTGCGTCCCCTCGGCGTTCTGCAGGCGCTGCCCCAGGTCCTCGTGGGCCTCGACGAGGAGCTGCCAGAGGCGCACGGTGCGGTGGCCCAGGAAGGGTGCGACCGTCCGCTCGATCTCCAGGGGCAGCGGGCCGCTCAGCGCGACGCGGCCGAGGCGGGCGAGCGGCACCTCGCGGAGCAGCAGGCGGCGGCGGAGCCTGGCCCCGAGCCGGATCCGCAGCCTCCCCGCCAGCTTGCGCAGGCGCACGCGGACCGGGTCGTCGGGCAGGCGCTCGAACGCCGCGTCCCGGATGGGGATGCGCACGGGCGGCATGGACAGCACCAGGTCCTCCACCGAGCGGACCAGAGCGAGGAGCGGGCCGGTCTCCGGTCCCCGCTCCTGGAGCGAGGCCGCGTGCCAGGCCACCGCGTCCCGCCAGTCGCGGGCGATCTCCTCGGCCGCGCGGCGCAGGTGGGTGTCGCGCTGCTCCGCGTCCTGAGCAGCCATGACCTCGTCTTCGAGCTGGACGAGGCGCGCCTCCGCGAGGCCCCGCAGGGTCCCCGCCAGCCGCCGCGCGTCGTGGAGGCGCTCGTCCAGAACGTCCGTGACGAAGCGCTCGTGGATGTCGAACAGGCGGTTGCGCAGCTCGGCAAGGATGCGATCCAGGTTGGGGTGCAGCCCCTCGGGCTCCGGGATCGCCGGGCGCCCGGCCGCGTGCGGCGCCGTCGCCCTCTCGTCGGGCTCCGTCTGCTCCGTCCGCCGCTGGGCTCGCCGCGCCCGCTCGGTCTCGCCCGCCCGATCCAGGGCCGCCCGCAACACCGGCAGGCCCGTCAGGAGCCCGATGGCCGCCGTCAAGGCCAGCAGGGCGCCGAGATCCGCCGCCCAGGGGACGGGAAGGGCGGCGACGCCTCCGGCAGCGCCAATGGCCAGCACCCCCGCGCTGAGCTGGGTGCCTGCGAGCGCGCGGGCCGGCAGGCGCTGGGTCGCGCGGGCCGCGAGCATCGTCGAGGAGAGCAGCACCAGGACACGCACCGCGGCCAGGGTCGCGGCGAGGGCCCCGAGCGCTGGCAGACGGGACGTGTCCACGGTCGCGCCTGCCAGGGCGAACAGCACGAGGGCCGCCGGATAGGACGCCCGCTCCGCCAGGTGGGCGAGGACCTCGTGCTCAGGGCACCATGCGCGGACCAGGAGGCCGGTCAGCAGGAGCATGAGCACCGGGTCGGCCCCGCCCAGGCGGGCAGCGGCAGCGGCGCCCAGGGCGCCTACCAGCAGGACGACGAGCTCACCGCTCGTCCGGTGGAGCCACAGGGAGATGATCCCGGCGGCGGCGACGGCCCCTCCGGCCGTCACGGCGAGGGACGTGGCCCAGCCGAGCCCCTCTGGCTCGGCCCCGATGCGCACGGCACCGAGCGCGACCAGGCACAGAGCGGCGGCGCCGGTGGTGCGCCCCACGGACAGGGCCTGGGCCGCGTCGGAGACCTTGCCGGTGGCGCGCAGCTCCAGGCGCGCAGCGACCGTCGCGAGAGGGGAGTCGAAGGAGAGGACCAGCGCCCCGAGCAGGCCAGCCAGCGCCAGCACGCCCGGCGTGGCGCCGGTGAACGAGGGCAGCGCCGGAGCCAGCGTGGCAGTGAGCGGCCCGAGGATCAGGAGGCAGGCCACGATCTGCGTCGCCGCGATCACCCACCGGCGCCCGCCTCGCAGCGGCACGGTCGCTCCCGCGAGCAGGGCGAGCAGCCCGCCAGCCAGGTCGCGCAGCGGCTCCAGGTCTGCCTGCGCTTCGGTGACGACCAGGCCGGCGGGTCCGAGCAGCAGGCCCGCCAGCACCGCGCCCATCACCCGCGTAGCCCGTGCGGCGGCCGTCAGCTCCGCCGCGACGAACGCCGCCAGCAGCAGGAGCCCGAGGGCTCCTACCGCGGCGCCGTCCGCCCCCAGCGTCCGGCCCGGCACGAACCACGGCGCCAACAGCGGAAGCGCGAGGAGCCCGGCTACGATCAGCAGCCGCCGCATCTACCGCCTCCAGAAGGCGGGGAGCATCAGCACGAGCAGCGTCATGAGCTCCAGCCGTCCAAGGATCATGCAGGCGGACAGCAGGACCTTCCCGCTGTCAGGGACGAGGGCGAAGTTCTGGATGGCCCCGACCTGCGCGAGGCCCGGGCCGATGTTGTAGAGGGTCGCTGCCACCGACGTCGTCGCGGAGACGACGTCGAGGCCGAGCCAGGCCATGTAGAGGCTCGCCGCGAGGAAGATCGCCAGGTTGAGCACGAAGAAGCCGAGCACCGCGCGGACGGTGTCCTCAGGCACCACGAAGCCCCCGACCCGGACCGGGAGCACGGCCTGCGGGCGGAAGACCTTCTGGATCTCCGCGACCGACGCCTTCGCGAGCACGATGAAGCGGTAGACCTTCATGCCTCCCGCCGTGGACCCGGCGCACCCCCCCACGAACATCAGGGCGACCAGCAGGAGCCGCGAGAAGCTCGGGTAGACGTCGAAGTCGTCGGTGGCGAAGCCCGTGGTGGTCATCACCGACGCGACCTGGAACACGGCGAAGCGGAAGGCCCGGTCCAGCTCCTGGTGGCGGGGCAGGATGTCCAGCGTGACGAGGAGGGTCGCGACGAGCAGGAGCACCAGGTAGGCCCGCAGCTCCCGGTCGCCCAGGGCCTGCCTGCCCCCCCCTCGAATGGTGGCGTAATAAAGAGAGAAGTTGATCCCCGCGAAGACCATGAAGACCGTCGTGACGCCATCGACGAGAGGGCTGTCATACGCCGCGATGCTGGCGTCTCGGGTCGAGAAGCCGCCGGTGGCCATGGTCGTCAGCGCGTGGTTGACGGCGTCGTAGCCATCCAGTCCGGCGAGCAGGAGGAGCCCTGCGCAGGCCGCGGTGAGCGTCAGGTAGATGCGCCAGAGCGCGGACGACGTCTCGCGGATCTTGGGGCGCAGGCCCTCCGTGATGGGCCCGGGGACCTCGGAGCGGAACAGGTGCTTCCCCCCGACGCCCAGCTCCGGGAAGATGGCGATGAACAGCACCACGATGCCCATCCCCCCCGTCCACTGGGTGAGCGAGCGCCACAGGAGCACCCCGCGCCCCTTGTCCTCGATGCTCGTCATCACGGTGGAGCCGGTGGTGGTCAGTCCGCTCGCCGTCTCGAAGAAGGCGTCCACGAACGACGTGAACGCGCCGTCCAGCAGGTAGGGGAGGGCGCCGGCCGCCGAGGCGCCGATCCACCCGAGGGCGACGGTGAGCAGGGCCTCGCGCCGGTGCAGGTCCCGTCCCCGCGTCCGGCGGCCGGCGTAGACCCCGACGCCGCCCACCGTCATGGTGATGGCCGCCGCTGCGCCGAGCGCCCAGGCGCTGTCCCGCTCGCCGGCCCAGGCGGACCACACGGCGGGGACCAGCATCAAGGCCCCCTGGACCCCGATCAGGACGCCCAGGAGCCGGAAGACCTGGCGGAAGCTCATCGGTGCCTCAGACCGCCAGCCAGCGCGGCTCGAAGAGGCGCTGGACGGCGGGCAGCATGGCGGGGCGGCAGAACGCGACGGCGCGCCAGTCGGGCTGGAGCACCGTGTCGCCGTTCGGGATGAAGGCGCCGCCGCCGGTGGCGAACGCGGCGCACAGCAGGGCGCCGCGGGGGAACTGGACGTCTCGGAGGGGCCTCCCGGCCATACGCGAGCTCTCGCCGACCCGAATCTCCACGAACAGGCCCCGACCGCCCAGCACCGGGGTCGTCGTCAGCACCTGGCCCTTGGGGAGGTGGCGCAGGACCTCGCGCGCGACGACGAGCCGGGGGCTCAGCGTGGCCTCCAGCCCCAGGCGCCCACAGACGTTGATGTAGTCGGGGCGGTTGACCAGCGTGATGCATCGCGCCGCCCCGAGGTCCTTGGCGAGGAGCGCGGCCATGAGGTTGTGCTCGTCCACGGCGCCGACGGCGGCGAAGACGTCGCAGCGGTGGATGCCCTCCTCCTCGAGCATGTGCACGTCGGTCCCGTCGCCGTGGAGCACGGTGGCGCGCGGCAGCTTCTCCGCCAGGGCCTGGGCCTTCTCCCGGGAGGGCTCGATGAGCACCACGTCCGTGCCCTCCGCGCACAGGGTCAGCGCCAGCGACAGGCCGGTCTCGCCACCCCCCATGATGAAGGTGCGGCGGTTCATGCGGTCGCGGTCCCGACCGAACATGTGCTCCAGCTTGGGGATCTCCTCGATGCGCCCGATGGCGAGCACCTGGTCGTTGTAGAGCAGCACGTCGCCGCCGTGGGGGATGATCAGCTCGTCGCGGCGCAGCACCCCCGCGACCAGCGTGCCCGCCGGCAGGCGCAGCTCGCGGAGGGGGCGGCCGATGGGGGCCGCGTCCATGTCCACCGCGATCTGGACCATCTCGATCTGGTTGTCGGCGAAGTCCTCCACCGCCACCGCCCCTTGGGTACGGATCAGCTTGTGGATCTCCTGGGCGAGCAGGAAGGTGGGGTTGATCACCAGGTCGATGCCGAACATGTCCGTGTAGACGCCGCGCTCGTCCTCGAAGTAGTCGCGCTCCTGCACCCGCGCGAAGGTCTTCTTGCAGCCGAGCATCTTGGCCCGCAGGCAGGAGATCATGTTGACCTCGCCCCGGTCCGTGACCCCGATGAACAGGTCGGCCCGATCAACGCGGGCCGCGCGCAGGCTGGCGGCGTTGGCCGCGTGGCCGCGCACGGAGAGCACGTCCAGCGTCTCCTCGGCGCGGGCAACCGCGTCGCTCCGCGCGTCGATGACCGTGACGTCGTGCCCGTCGCGGATCAGCCGCGACGCGATGTAGCGCCCCACCTCCCCCATCCCGGCGACCACGATGTTCATGCGGGTGCCTCCGTGCCCGGCGCGAGCTCCAGGGGGATGTCTCCTGCGTCCACCAGCAGGTCCCGGGCCAGCCTCTCCTCCCGGACCGCCGACAGCGCCGCGCCCAGCAGCACCGCCGTGAGGACGGCGGCGCCGTGGATGTGCGGGAAGGCCTGGTGGAAGCCGAGGGCCATGCCCACGGAGAGCGCTCCTTGTGAGACGAAGCCCCGCCCCATGCCCCGGGTGTCCGCCGCCGGGTGGGTCGAGGCGGCCTCTACGAGCACCCCC
Source organism: Myxococcales bacterium (assembly GCA_045863395.1). Lineage (GTDB taxonomy): Bacteria > Myxococcota_A > UBA9042 > JABWCM01 > BTVJ01 > BTVJ01. Next base: position 27,329 of record BTVJ01000036.1, on the reverse strand, counting down.
CCGAGCCAGCGGGCCGGCAGGCGCGACACCAGGAAGGCCGCGACCAGGACCCACTCCGCGGCGGTCGGGAGCGCCCACAGTGCCGCCGCGAAGAAGCCGAGGACCGGCACCAGCGGTCTGGCCAGGAGGCCCGTCAGATCCAGGAGCCGCTCCCTCCCCGGAGACAGGTTGGCGATGGCCATGCCCGCGACCGTGCCCAGGAACAGGGGGCTCAGGTTCAGGAACCACGCCGAGCCAGCCAGGAGGAGCCCCATGCCCACGAGCACGACGAGGAGGCGGTCCGGGTCTCGGTCGTTGCCCATGAGCGCGGCCGTGACCGCCCCGAGCCCGGCCCCGAGCACGAGGGAGAGCACGGCCCACTCGACGCCCGTCAGTGGGCGGCCGAGCTTGACCGTCCCCGCGTGCATGACGCAGAACAGGAGGCCGTAGAGCAGCACGGCGATCACCTCGCACAGCCAGCTCACGGCGACGAGCATCTCGGACATCCAGCCGGAGGCGCGAGTCCTTCGGATGAGCGAGGCCAGGGTGCGGGACGCGCTCGGTATGGCGGCCGAGCCGAGCGCGAGGGTCACGGCGCCGATCTCCAGGGCGTCGTGGCGGCCGAGCCAGACCAGGGTCGCGATGGTGGCGCCGCCCACCAGCAGCAGCGTCACTCCCGCCAGCAGCGCCGCCCCTTGGAAGGCGTCTGCGCGCAGCTCGGCCAGGGCGCGCAAGCGGAACCTCAGGCCCACCTCCAGCCCGACCACCACGAGGATGACTGCGAGCAGCGGGGCCAGGGCCCCCGCGAGCGTCGGGCCGTCCGCCCCGACGGAGAGCAGGGAGGCCAGGAGACCCGCCGCCACGTACTCGACGCCGCGAACGGGCACTCCCCTGCCGTCCAGGCGCACGACCACGGCGTGGCCCACGAGCCAGACGCACACCAGGGCGAGCAGTCCCAGGGGGCCGGTCAACATGGCGCCGATGATAGCGCGCCCCGCACCCATGACAAGGAAAGGGGTCGCGGACCACGAGCCCAGCCCGGGGAGCGGGCCGCGCGCCGTGGCAGAGCTCCTGGAGCGGGTCGCCGGGAAGCAGAACGCGGGTTGTGGCATTGATGTCTCCCGTGCGAGACTTCGCCGCCTGTCGCGCCGAGCGACGCCCTGAGACCCCGACGGAGGACTCCCCATGACGATCTCCATTCGCCTCGCTGCTCTGCTCGTCACAGGGGCAGCGCTCTCCCCGGCGCCGGCCTCCGCCCAGTTCGCCACCCGCTGCTCGTCCTGCGAGAGCTGCACTGCCGCCCTCGCGACCACCGGGGCCCGCGCGGAGCTCTCCGACGACATCGTCCACGAGGGCGGCGGCCCCTGCGTGGTCATCAAGGGGCAGGACGCTCGCCTCGACGGCCTGGAGCGGGACATCCGGTCCGTGGGCGGCAAGAGCCCAGTCGCCGTGCGGGTGGAGGCCAGCGGTGTGCTGGTGAAGAACGTCCAGGTCGCCGGCGCCGACGTGGGCATCGAGGTCGCCGGGGCGAAGCAGGTGACCCTGTTCCACAACACCGTCGAGGCGGAGGTCGCGGGCATCCGTGCCATCGGGACGGAGGGCTTGCGCGTCACCCGCTCCATCGTGTCCAAGGGCAAGGTGGGCATCGCCTTCGGCGCGGACGACAGCGGCGCGTGCCCGGCGGGCGCGACCCTCGACAACCGGGGCGCCGTCGTCACGGGCACCCACGTCCAAGGAGCGCAGGTGGGCATCGCGGCCTGTGACGCCTTGCCGGTGCTGAAGAACAACGTGATCACGGGCGGGAGCGTCGGCGTGCGGCTCTCCAGCCCGGCGGCGTCGGGCTCGGGCGACGGCGCCGCGGGCCCCTGGGACCCATGCGTCTGCAAGCCGCCCCTGCCGGGCGCGCGCGCGGGCACGGCGCTGTTCTACTCGAGCGGCTGCCACGGCTGCCAGGTGCACGAGGCCTGGCTGCCGGACCTCCGGGCGGCTGGGCACGACATCCTGATCCGCCCGACGGGACAGGAGAACGCCCAAGGTGGCGCCGAGTGGGACGTGTTCATGGATCGGTGCGCCCCCCAGGTCACGGACGCCATCGGGATCCCGGGCTGCGTGCCCAACTACGTGTGCCTCGCCAACGACCTGACGAACAAGATGCGCAAGGGCGAGACGGAGCTCGTGCGTGAGGTGGACGTGGGCACCAAGGAGCAGCTCATCGCCTACGAGCAGCAGTGCCAGGCGGCGGCGAAGCGCAGCTACGGCGCCGAGGGCTGCGTCGCACACCAGCTCCATGACAACGTGATCTGCGGCAACAAGACGGACGTCGTGGGGGCCAAGGGGCTGGAGCGGTGGGCCGGCATCGCCAACGCCTGCGGTACCGTCGACGGCTACAAGGACGCGGACGCGGCCGGCTGCTCGAAGCCCTGCCCCGACGCGGTGGCTCAGGCCGTGGTTCCCGAGCCTCGCATCCGGGAGGGGGCCGCGCCATCGCCTCCTCCTCCGCTCGCCGTCGCCCCCGCACCGGAGCCCGCAGCGCCGCCGGCTCCTTCGCCGACCCCCCCGCCGACTGCCTCGGCGACCGCCTCGGCGACCGCCGCTGTCCCTGCCGCGGCGGCCGAGGCGCAGCCCTCGGCTCCGGCGCCGGCCGCCGAGGTCGGGACCTCCCGCAAGTGGATGGTCATCGGCCTGGGCGCGCTGCTGCTCGTCGTGCTGGTGGGGCTGATCTGGTTCAAGTGGGACGACCGCAAGGGCTAGCTCACGCCTCTGCGAGCTCCCAGCGCCCCGCGCGGTCAGCGAGCAGGAAGCCGCCGTCGGGCACGCGCCGCCACCCTGGCCCGTCCATGGGGCGGTCGGTCAGGACGACGGCGCGGGGCGGCACCGAGCGCATCGGGAGCCGCGTCGTCGCGTCGAAGGTCGTCCGCCCGTCCGTCATGTCTCCGAGGGTGGCGAACCACAGGGGCCAGTCGTGGCTCGTGGCCACCATGAGGCGCCCGTCGCACACCACCATGGCCGCGCCGCCCGTGGAGCCCCAGCGCCCCGGGATGAGCGACAGGGCGCTGCGCAGCGCGCGGCGGGTCACTGCGGGGTCCGGGGTGGCCGCGTCCACGTTGTGGAAGCTGTGCATGAAGGCGACGAACAGGTGGAACACCTCCTCGGCCGCCCGCCGCCCGCGGATGTTGCGCGCGATGTGCGGCGGGACGGCGAGGACCGGGTCCGACGGGCGTGTGCCCGGCTCGATACGGTCCAAGAGAGCGCCGACCCAGCGGCGGTAGCGGTAGGGCGGGCTGTCCTCGCCCCGGAAGGGTCCGTCCAGGTTCTTCGTGAGCTGGTGCAGGACAAAGCCCCCGGCGAGCGCCCTCCTGAGCTCGTCGTCCCGGCGCCCGCCGGCGGGCCGACGGCTGACGAGGGGCTGTCCGTCGGGGCCGAAGGTGGCGACGCCGCTGGCGAAGTCCTCGGTGGCGGGCGCGGCCTCCAGGAAGGGCGTGGCGGCCTCCATGGCCAGGGGGATCGCCTGCGGGGTGCTGCACGCGATGGCAACGAGCTGATTCATCGTCCAGTCAACCTCTCGTGGTCGGGGCGTTGCGGTAAGAGGGTGTATTCAAAATGGCCCGTCGCGAGCGCGTGGGCGCGCCCGCATGGCAAGGAGCGGGCTTCCCGACGAGGGGGCGCGTACTCGTGGTACTCGTCCCCTCGTCGGGAGGCCCGCGACGCGGCCAAGCGGGATGCGACCGCGCGCGTAGCAGGGCCATTTTGAATACACCCTCTAAGGGATCGGACGGCCGTGTACCCTCCTGTATACACGCGGCGCGCCTGGGCGCCACCTTCCGTCGTAACCGTCTTGACACATGGCGCACCTCTCCGTATGACGCTGGCCCTTGACGAGGTGAGCCATGGATCATGGAAGCGCGAGTGACACAGGCAACGTCCCGGGGCTCTTCGAGCGGCTCCGCAGCCGAGGGGTGGTGGAGCAGGCCACCCCAGAGATCGAGGCAGGTGCGCTGGATCGGGAGCGGCTCACCGCCTACTGCGGCTTCGATCCCACCGCGAGCAGCCTGCACGTCGGGACGCTCGTGCCCATCCTCGGGCTCGTCCGGCTCCAGCGCGCCGGCCACCGCCCGATAGCCGTAGTCGGAGGCGGCACGGGCCTCATCGGCGACCCGAGCGGCAAGACGACGGAGCGCCAGCTCCTGACGCGGGAGACCATCGAGGAGAACGTCGAGGGCATCCGGGCGCAGCTCGCGCGCTTCCTGGACTTCGACGCCCGCGACAACCCCGCCGTGCTGGTCAACAACGCCGAGTGGCTGTGCTCGTTCTCGCTGATCGACTTCCTCCGGGACATCGGCAAGCACTTCCGCGTCAACGCCATGCTCCAGAAGGAGAGCGTGCGCAGCCGCATCGAGGACCGCGAGCACGGAATGTCCTTCACCGAGTTCTCCTACATGCTGCTCCAGGCCGCCGACTACCTGCACCTGTACGACCGCTTCGGCTGCTCCCTGCAGATCGGCGGGAGCGACCAGTGGGGCAACATCACCGCCGGCATCGACCTCGTCCGCCGCCTGCGGGGTGGGCGCGCCCACGGCATGACCTTTCCGCTGCTGAAGACCTCGTCGGGCGGCAAGTTCGGCAAGACCGAGGCGGGCACCGTGTGGCTCGACGCGGCCCGCACGAGCCCCTACGAGATGTACCAGTTCTGGGTCCGCACCGATGACCGGGACGTGATGAGCTACCTGCGCACCTTCACGCTCCTGGAGGACGAGCGCCTCGGGGAGCTGGAGGCAGCCCTCAGCCGCGACCCTGGGGCGCGAGAGGCCCAGCGGGCCCTGGCCCGCGAGGTCACCGCACTGGTCCATGGCGAGACCGAGGCCGACAAGGCGATCCGTGCGAGCCAGGTGCTGTTCGGCGCGCCCTTGGACGGCCTGGACGAGGCGACCATCCTCGGCATCTTTGCGGACGTACCCAGCATCGACCTGTCCAGGGAGTCCCTGGCGGGCGAGGGGTGGCCACTGGTCGACGCGCTGGTGTCCGCGGGCCTCTGCAAGAGCAAGGGCGAGGCGCGCCGACTCGTCCAGGGGGGCGGCGTCTATCTCAACAACCACCGGGTGGGCTCCGCCGAGGCGCGCCTGACCACGGACACACTCGCCAGCGAGAGTACGGCGGTCTTGCGCAGCGGAAAGAAGAGCTACGTGCTGGTGCGCGTGCGCTGAGAGGGTAGAGCGAGCAAGCCTGTTCGGATTTCGCCAGGACGCCCCTATTTCGCGTAGTCCACGGCCCGGGTCTCCCGGATGACGGTGACCTTGATCTGGCCGGGGTAGGTGAGCTTCTCCTCGATGCGCTTGGCGATGTCGCGGCAGAGCAGCACGGCCGCCTCGTCGGAGACCTCGCTGTTCTCCACCATGACGCGGATCTCGCGGCCTGCCTGGATGGCGAAGGAGCGCTCCACGCCGTCGAAGGAGCGGCCGATGGCCTCGAGGTCCTCCAGGCGCTTGATGTAGTTCTCCATGGTCTCGCGGCGCGCGCCCGGGCGCGCGCTGCTCAGTGCGTCGGCGGCGTAGACGAGCTGCGCCAGGATCGTGTCCGCGGGCTCGTCCTCGTGGTGGGCAGCCACCGCCTTCACGACCTCCGGCGACTCCCCGTACTTGCGGCAGAGCTGGGCACCGATCATCGCGTGCGGGCCCTCGACCTCGTGGTCCACGGCCTTGCCGATGTCGTGGAGCAGGCCCGCCCGCCGCGCCATCTTCACGTCGAGGCCGAGCTCCCCGGCCATGATCCCCGCCAGGAAGCCCACCTCGATGCTGTGCGCCAGCACGTTCTGGGCGTAGCTCGTGCGGTACTTGAGGCGCCCGATGACCTTGACCAGGTCGGCGTGCACCGTCTGGAGCCCGAGCTCGAAGACCGCGTACTCGCCTGCCTCCTGGATGGTCTGGTCCACCTCCGCGCGGGTCTTCTCGACCACCTCCTCGATGCGGGTCGGGTGGATGCGGCCGTCCTTGATCAGCGCCTCCAGCGAGAGCCGGGCCACCTCGCGGCGCACCGGGTTGAAGCAGGAGAGCACCACCGCCTCCGGCGTGTCGTCGATGATCACGTCCGTGCCGGTCGCCGTCTCGAAGGCCCGGATGTTGCGCCCCTCTCTCCCGATGATGCGGCCCTTCATGTCGTCCGACGGGAGGGCCACGACGCTGACCACCCGGTCGAAGACGTACTCCCCCGCGTAGCGCATGACCGCCGTCGAGATCAGGCGCTTGGCGCGCCGGTCCGCGTCCGCGCGGGTCTCCTCCTCGATGCGCTTGAGGCGGCGGGCGGCCTCGATGCGTGCGTCCTCCTCCACGTCCTCGACGATGCGGCGGGTGGCCTCCGCGCGGGTCAGCCCCGCGACCTCCTCCAGGCGGGCGTGGGCCGCGCCGTGGAGCTGCCCGACCTCGGCCTCACGCGCCTGGCTGCGGCGCTCGCGCTCGGCGGTCTCCCGGTCACGGCGCAGCAGGTCCGCCTCCCGGCCGTTCAGCAGGTCCGCCTTGCGGTCGATGTGCTGCTCCTTCTCGACGAGGCGGGTCTGGAGGCGCAGGACCTCGGCTCGCTGCTCCTTGGACTCGGCCTCCGTCGCGTGGGCGCGCGCCAGGGTGCGCGCCGCCTCCTCCTCGGCGCGCGCGAGGGCCTCCTGGCTCCGGCGCCGGAGCTCCTCCCCGTCTCGCTTTGCCTCCGACGCCTCCCGTCGGGCCTCCTGGGCCTTCCGCAGCTCGTCCTCAGCCGCCTTGAGGCGCTCGGCCTCCGCCTTCTCGGCGATCTGGGTTGCCTTGCGGCCCAGCTCCTCCGCACGTCGCACGTGCTCTTCCGACTGCTTGCGGGCCTCCTCCAGGATGTGCTCTGCCTGGCGCCGGGCCTGCTCCGTCTGATCCTCGACCCGCTTGCGGGCTGCCAGGAAGCCCCCGGCGAGCCCCGCCGCCAGGGCGACGATGGCTGTGATCACGGTCTCCATGGGTGAGAGTCCTCCCCGTCCAGCGCAAGGCTGGCCCTATGAGCAAAGCCCCCGACGGTCGGTAGACCACCGAGGAGCGAGGTTACGACGTTCGCGAAGGGATGGGCGTGTGCGTGGGGTGCATGGGCCCCAGTGGGGCGGGGCGACCCGTGGCAGAGCGCGAGGGACGGGACGGGCGCCGCGCTGGCGAGCGCAGCCTTGCCGGGCCCGGCTCCCTCGGGGATTCCGCTCACGTTCCATCCCGTCGCCCGAGCGCCTGCCCCCGGTGCAGCGCAACACGCCTCGGGCACGGGAGCCCGAGCGGGCATGCGCCCCCTCTCGGTGGCGGGCAGCCAGGCAATAGCACAAACGGGCGCTCATCACGCCCGTGGAGTCCACAGGTGCGGGGGCTCAGCTCTGCCCTTGCCCTCGCTGCTCGATCCGGCTGACCAGCGCGCTCCCACGGAGGCGGACGGCCTCTTTCAACGCCTTGTGGCGGGTCCGCTCCTTGATGAGCTCGTCGGCGAGGGTGAGCGCCGTCAGCATCAGTATGTTCTGGGAGGTCATCGCGCCCCCGCCCAGCTCCTCGAACCGCTTGTTGACGGTGTCGGTCACGGCCTTGACGTGTGCGTCGGTCTCATCCGTGCGGATGGAGAACGTTCGCCCCATGACGGTGACATCGACGGTGCGCATCCGGCAGCCTCGGGAGGGATTGAAGTCAAGAGAGTCCAAGGCACTCACCACCCCGTTGTGTATAGAAGAGGGTGGCGCGTCGTGTCAATTTCACTGCAAATCAAGGCCCTATGGCTCGCGCCTCGGGCGGCAGCTCCACGGTCCAGTCCGGCGTGATCCCGTGGCGCCGGGCGAAGTGGGCGTTCACCTCCAGGACGTAGGTGGACGGCGCGTCGATGCCCCGAAGGTCCAGGGTCAGGGGGCGGGCGTTCTCCGTGACTCCCACCACCCGCAGGTCCCGCCCGATCCAGATCATGTCCAGCGGTACGTAGGTGTTCTTCATCCAGAAGCGGTGGGGCTGCTCCGTGCCCATGAGGAACAGCATGCCCGCGTCGGGGTCCAGCGTCTTGCGGTACATCAGCCCTCGCTGGCGCTCCGCCGGCGTCGCCACGATCTCGGAGCGTACCGCCACCTCGCGGCCGTCCGGTGCTCGGAGCACCACGCGGGGCTCGGCCACTGGCTCCACCTGCGGTGGTGCGACGGTGGGTGCGGCCTCCTTGCGCGGGGGGGGCTCGCTGCGACCGTCGCGGCAGGCGCCCACGACAGCGATCAGGGAGAGGACGGCCAGGGAGTGCCGCGGTAGCATCGAGACCTACTCCTGCGGAAGGACCGACTCCAGGTAGGCCCGGTCGAAGGGGGCGAAGATCCCGGGTCCCTGGCCATCGATCTCGGCCCGCTCGGCGAAGGGGCGGAAGGCGCCTGCGTCCATGATCCAGCCCGGGTTGTCGCCCACGTTGTGGAACTCTCCGTCGATGGCGGCCAGCCCCAGGCTGTGGCCGACCTCGTGGGTGATCGTGTTGCCGACCAGGTTGCCAAGCACCCGCACCGCCTCGGCCACCAGCACCTCTCGGGGGCCGCCCTGCACCTCGGACGGCTGGACGGGCTCGCCCCCCAGCTCCGGGATGAAGGCGCCGAACAGGTCGTCGAACCGCGGGTCCCGGATGGGCAGGCTCCCGTGCCCCAGGGTCGGGCTCAGTCCAAGGAAGGACTCCATGAAGATGCCGCCGTAACCGTAGTACCCCTGGGTCTCGGTCTCCGCGTTGAGGCCGCCTATCACGTCGTTGAAGCGCAGGTTGCCGACGTCCTTGCCCTCGGTGTTGTCGAGGCCGAAGAGATCGGCGCTGTTGGGGTCCGCGCCGCCGACCTCCACGACGCCATACTCCGCGAAGTCGGTGGGCTTGTCCTCGCGGAAGGCGATGTTGACGCCCACATAGTCGCGGTCGCAGACGGCGAGGATCCGGTCCTTGATGCGCCGCTCCACCGCGCGCAGCCCGAAGTGCTCAAGGCTCGCCGAGAAGCCGGGCAGGTACTTGAGCCACACTATCTGTCTCTGTGGGAGCACGGTCACCGCGATCGGGATGCCCTTGCCCAGGACGCTCTCCGAGCCCGTGAGGATCCAAGGCGAGACCGTGCCCTCCAGTGTGCCTGCCGTCAGGCCGAGGCCCTGGAGCTCCCCGTTGAGGTTCATGTTGACCCGCAGCACGTAGTCCATGGAGGTGTTGGCGGTGACGCGATCCGGGAACAGGGAGAGGCTGTCGAGGCCCGAGAAGGTCACCTTCTTGCCGGCCTTGGTGCGGAACGTGCCCTCGACCAGCAGCAGCGTCGTCGCCTCGTAGGCGGCGTCCGTCGGGAGGAAGCCCCGCCCGTCGAAGCGCAGGATCTGGCCGCGGCTGACGGTGGTCGGCGTCACTGCGTCCAGGTACGGGCGCTCCAGGGGGCGGTCGATCCCGGCGAGCACCTCGCTCCCCATGGCGTCGCCCGAGCTTGCGACGTTGACGACCCGGAGGGACCCCTGGATGCGCCCGGGGCGGATGCCGAAGAGGTCCGGGGTCAGCGTGAAGCGGAGCATGGTGCGGGTGGTCGTCGTCCCGGGGATGAAGACCTCCGTCAGCGTTCGGGTGGCCGGCGGGTTGTCCGTGGCCACCGTGCCCGTGAAGACGACGGCGCTCGTGCCCTCCCCGGGGAGCAGGAAGTCGGCGCCGTCCACCGTGACCGCGTCGCCGGGGAAGAGCACGGCGGGGGCGAGGCCCTTGACGACCGGGCGCAGGTTCACCTTGGCGTGGATCGTCACCGGCACCTCGAACCAGGAGCCTGAACCGTCGGTCAGCAGCGTCCTCGTGATCCGCAGCGTCCCGACGAGCGGGGGGCCGTCGGCGGGGATACGGGAGAGCAGGGCGTCGTCCACCGTCACGAGCAGCTCCGTGGGACCCGCAACCGCCGCCGGACCCTCCCAGACGACCTTGGAGCCGCCGACCGTGCCATCGAGCCGGGCGACGGTCGTCGCGGTCTCCGGCGGGAGGAAGCCCGCCCCCTGGAGTCGCAGGGTGCTCCCCGGGAGCACCACGTCGGGAGACCAGGCGGTGACGCTCAGGGAGGGCAGCTCGATGGTGGGCGCCTCGACCGGGGGCGCGTCGCAGGCCGCGAGCGAGAGCGCCGCCACCAGGGTGGCGCGCAGCGCGGCGGACACGGGAGCGGTGGACGCGTGGAGCACAGTGAGGAACTACCACAACTGAGGCCTCGCTTCCACAGGCCGCGCGGTGAAGGCGCTTGCTCCCGGGCGGAACCGCTCCTACAATCCCTCGGCGCGGTGGGGGCGCGCACAATCCAGCGGGGGGCGCCAGGACTCCATGAGCGACAGTGACCAGAAGCTGCGGGAGCTGATCGACGAGCGCCACGGGCGGGTGGTCGCGCGCGACTACTTCGGGGTCCTCGGCCTGACCCCGAAGGCCGACGCGGCGACGATCCAGAAGGAGTACTTCGCCCTGGCGAAGCAGATCCACCCGGACAAGATCGGGCGCACGGGCCTCGACGCCGACTCCAAGGCGCGGGCCAGCGAGCTGTTCAAGTTCGTGTCCGATGCGTACACCGTCCTCATGGATCCGGCGAAACGCCAGGCTGCCGTCCAGGCGGCGGAGAGCGGCAAGTCCCAGGCCGGCCCGGCGAACCGAGGGGCCGGCAAGGCACACATCGAGGAGGCCAAGATCTTCCAGCACAAGGCGCAGCGCCTTCTGCAGATGCGAGGCTATGCCCAGGCGGAGCACTTCCTGCGGCAGGCCATCAAGCTGTCCCCCGACGACGCGGGCATCATGACCGACCTCGGGTGGGCGGTCTTCAACAACGACGCCCTCGCCGAGAAGGCTCGCATGGACGAGGCCCTGGCCCTCTGGACGCGTGCCCGGAGCCTGGACAAGGACGACGCCCGGCCACACTACTACATGGCCCAGTTCTACAAGGCCATGGGCGACAGCACGAAGGCGCGCTCGGCGCTGGAGGCGGCCCTGGCCGTCAAGCCCAACTACGTGGAGGCCCAGAGAGAGCTGCGGCTGCTCACCATGCGCGAGGGGAAGGGGGGCCCTGCGCGGCCGACGGGCACCAAGAGCCAGTCCTTCCTCGAGAAGAACCTGCCATTCCTGGCCAAGCTGCTGAAGGGTGGGGCCAAGAAGCGCTGAGGGGGGCCCCGGGTCAGCGCAGGAGCACGGCGTCCTCGGTGACGTAGACGGCGAGACCCTCGTGGAGCCCGGGTGCATCGAAGGGCTGCAGCATGATGCGCCGGACGGACAGGCGGTCCGTCGTGTCTGGCCCCGAGGGTGGGAGGCGCGCGAGCATCTCGCCGGGCACGGCGAAGGCCCCGTTGTCGGGGGCGAGGCACCGGACGGTCGACACGGAGCCGAAGGACTGGCGCGCGACCTCCACGACCAGCAGGTCCGAGTCGCGGCTCGGAGGCTCCCAGCTCAGGCCGAGCTCACCGGTCAGCTCGGCCATGACCACCCCGTGGCGCACGGCGCGCCCGCCCACCTCGACGAGGCGCAGGCGCGCGGGGACCTGGAGCGACACCTCGAAGGCCCCGACGTCCACGCTGCCCGACGCGGCGATGGTGGCGCGGAGTCCCTGGCTCGTGGTGGGGAGGGCGCTGCGGCTGCGCACGGTCGCCTCGTAGGTCACGCCCGCGATGTTGGAGACCACGTCGGGGAAGTACTGGCTCGGGACGGTGATCGTCTCGGGGCCGGCGCGAAGCTCCAGCGCGCCGGCGTCCAGCAGCTCCACCGCGGGCGCACCCCCGGCCTCGTCCATGGAGGCGGACACCGACGTAGACGAGACGGCGCACTGGGCCGACTCGAAGTCTGCCGCGTCGGGGATGTCCGGCAGCCCCAGGACCCTGGCGACCGTGCCTCTGTCCAGCCCGTCCGTGCGGACGAACGCGGCGCTCACCAGCAGGCGGGAGGTCCCGTGCAGCCGGTGGCCTTCGCTGTGCACGAGCTGGACGACGCCCAGGCGGCGCCCGCGCGCCGTGCTCATCACCTCGTCCGGGTGCGCCGCGGGGTCCGGCCGATCGGGACCGCACGCGATCACACCCGTGAGGGCGATGGCTGCGGTGATCGCTCGGCACTTCATGACGCTGGCTCCCGTCGGGGCTGTGAGGGTGTGCGGTCGCCCGCCACGGACACCCGAGCAGGTGTAGCGGAGGGCGGGCGGACCTGTCAATCGCAGTGACAGGGATCAAGATGATGGGGCGCGGCGGGCAGGCCTCCAGAACGGCTGGGCCCGGCGGTTTCAGCACCCGGTCCAGCCCGTCATTGACACCGAGGCGGCGCGCCCACTAGATTGTGCCGCCTTGTCGGCGTCCGGCGGGCGCCGTCAGAGACCACTCAGGAGGAAGCATGGCTCGCGTCACCATCGAGGATTGTCTGCAGCACGTGGACAACCGGTTCGCTCTCGTCAACCTCGCCACACGGCGCGCCCGCCAGCTCATGCAGGGAGCGGACCCCACCATCCGCACCAAGAACAAGGCGCTCGTGACGGCCCTGCGCGAGATCGCTCAGGGGAACGTGGTGTTCGAGCTCGACAAGCGCCGTCTGAAGGACAAGAAGCCCGCGTGACGCCCCCGCGAGGCGTCCTCTACCCTCTGAATCGTCGATCTGTGGGGCGGCGCTGACGGGTGTGCATGCGCCGCCGTCACCCCGGTGGAAGGAGAGTGCCTGCCGTGACCCACGAAGAGGGACCGCGCGACGAGGGCAGCTCGTATGAGATCCTGCGCTCCATCAGGCGGATCATCCGCAAGGTGTCCGATCATTCCCGGATGATGTCCCGGGAGGTAGGTCTCACCGTGCCCCAGCTCCTCTGCCTCAAGGCCGTGGGAGACGCCCAGGAGGATGAGGTCACGCCGGCGCTGGTCAGCCAGCGGGTCCACCTCTCGCCAGCCACCGTGTCCGGGATCCTCGACCGCCTCGAGCGTGACGGCCTCGTCGTGCGGGAGCGACGGTCCCGCGACCGGCGCAAGGTGTGCCTCTCCATGACTCCGCGCGGGGCGGAGCTCTTCACTCACCTGCCGACCCCGCTGCAGGATGCGTTCCTGCGACGGCTGTCCCGCCTCGATGCGACCGAGCGCGTCGCGCTGCTCGACGCCCTGCAGCGGGTCGTGGACCTCATGGAGGCTGGGGACATCGACGCCTCGCCCATCCTGACCACCGACGAGATCAGCCAGTCCACCTGACGTCTGGCGCGGATACCTCCCCTCTTGAACCGCACGGATGGCAGCCTGCGGACGTTCGGGGGGCTCACCGACCTGGGGCTCGTATGAAGCGTATCGGGTGCGTGGCGGTGTGGCTGCTTCTTGCGCCAGCCACCGCCCGGGCGGAGTGGGCGCTCTGGAGCACGCCCTGGCACGACGCGGCCATCGCGGCCGTCGACGTCGCCGGGGACGCTGCCGTGAGCGCGTCCTGGGACGGGACCTTGCGCTGGTGGAGCCTGCCCGGTCTTGAGCTTCGTGGGCAGAGGGAGTGGGCGCCGTGCAGTGGGGCGGTGGTGGCGCTGTCTCCGGACGGGACGGTCGCTTTGCTTCATGGAGAGGGTCGGGAGCTGGCCGTGGTGGCGCGCGAGGGCGTTGCGCGGGAGCTGAACCCCGGTGGGTCCGTGGGCGCGCTGGCCTGGGCCTCGGGTGGTCTGGTGGTGGGTCTGGCGGACGGGTCGCTGCGCCGGTGGGAGGCGGGCTCCGCGGAGCCGCGCTCGGTGGCCGGGGGGGAGGGTGTGCGCGCATTGGCGGGGGGGCCGGGCGGGCTGCTCGTGGGCCGCGGAGACGAGTTCGGCGCCGTGGAGCTGCGCGATGCCCGTACCCTGGAGCTGATTCGGGCGTTCTCTCTGGCAACGGCTCGGGTGGGAGCGCACCCGTCAGCGTACTTCCTGCCCCCGAACGGCCTGGCCTGGAGCCTGGATGGACGCCGGGCCGCGGCCGCTGCCGACGAGGCCCTGGTGTGGGACGTGGGGACCGGCCTCCTGGTGGGGACCGTCGCGGTGCGCGAGCCAGGGGCGAACTTCGACGGGGTCGGGGTCACCGCGGTGGCGCTTCTGGGGACGAGCGGGGACGAGCTGCTCGTCGCGACCATGGACGGGCTCGACCGCTGGGACGTGGCGAAGCAGGCGCGCGTGGGGAGGGGACCTGTCTCCCGCGACTGGAACGGAGCCCAGCCGGCGACCATTGCGCTGCGCGCCGAGCGGGGCTGGGTGCTCACGGGGGACATCCACGGGGGGCTGGAGCTGCGGGGGCCGGACGGGGCGGTGATGGCGTCGGCGCGGGGTCAGCACGCGGCGGTGCGCGCCGTCGCCTTCTCGCCCCGGGGCGACGTGGTGGTCGCCGGGCACGCGGATGGGGGCCTCACCGTGTGGGCGTCTCCGCGGCGCCGGGGCGTGATCCCCGCGCACCGGGGGGCCGTGTCCTCGGTGTCCTTCTCGCCGGAGGGGCGCCTCGCGACGGCGGGCGACACCCGGGTCGTGCTGTGGAACCTGGAGGGTGGTGGCGCTCCCCTCACGCTCGGTGGCCACGAAGGGGGGGCCACGGACGTGGCGTGGGCGCCCGATGGGGGGCGCGTGGTGACGTCGGCGAGCGACGGGCGGGTGCGCCTGTGGGACGCCACCACGGGCGCGCTCCTCCGCACGTGGAGCGGCCACCCCGGCGGCGCGACGTCGGTGGCGTGGGGCCCCCGCATCGCCTCGGTGGGGGAGGACGGCGTCCTGCGGACCTGGGACCCAGGGGAGGACGAGGGGCGCGCGTCGACCCAGGAGCCCCGCGCCTACACGGCGGTGGCCTGGTCGGCGGACGGGTCGGTCCTCGCGACGACGGAGGCCTTCCGCGGTCCGACGCCGGTGCGTCTGTGGTCGGCGGACCTCGTGGAGATCCGCCAGTTCGCGGCTGGAGACCTCGGCTGCAACGACGTGACCTTCTCGCCGCTCGGGGAGCTGGTCGCCGCGTGCCTCGACGCACGCGCTCGCATCTGGGCGCTCCCCGGGGGGACGATGTCCGAGCTCCGCGCCTTCGATGGCTATGGAATGTCCGTCGCGCTGAATGGCGGCGGGACCCGCCTCGCGCTGGGCACATCCGGGCAGGAGCAGGCGCTGCGGGTGTGGACGCGGCGCTGAGGGATCCCGCGCAGTGCGCGCCGTCCTCCGTGCGGACGGTTCAGAGGGGTGTGCACCGCGTGGGGGGCTTGCTGCACACCGGGAAGCACATGGTGCAGGTCTTCTCGGGGCAGATCCCGGCTCCATAGGACGCGCACAAGGCGTCTCCTTCGTCTCCGGTGCCGCAGGGGAGGTTGCAGGTCTTCTCGCAGCTCGGGCAGGGCTTCATGCAGGTCAGCACGGGGCCACACTCGCCGTCCTCTTTGCAGGAGGCCTTGGTCTTGGCGCCAGGGTCCCCGCACGCACCCGGGTCGCCGCCCGAGCCGCCCACTCCGGGCGCCGCGCTGGACGGGCTCGGCGCGCAGGTGCCGGCGAAGGTCGGCTGGACGGGGTCCGGCTGTGCGCCCGCCCCGGTCACGTCGGCACCTCCGGTGCCCGCGTCCAACGAGGTCGGTGGCGCCGGCTCGGAGGCACAGTACTTCCCGTCGTCAGGCGACCCGGCGCAGTCGGCGTCGACGCCGGTCGGGCACCAGGTGTCGCAGTGGCCGTCGGCGCCGCAGGCCTCCCCGTGGTTGCACTCCGGGTCGCAGGAGCACTTCCCGGAGCTGCACTTCATGGCTGCCTCGCACACCGGGTTGTAGTCGCAGGTGCAGTCCGCCTTGAGGGCCAGGGACCCGAGCACCTCACCCGTTCCCGCGTGGACGCAGACCTGGCCGCCCCCGCACTCCGCGCTCTCGTTGCACGGGGTGGCGGGAGATGCCGGATCCGACTCGCACGAGCCGAGGGTCGCGGAGAGGCTGGCGAGGAGTGCGACGACGGCGGTCCTCATGGTGCTCCTCCCGATCGGCGCGCAGGGGACGAGGTGCAGCGGGTGCGCGGTTGCAACAAACGTATACGTGGATCTCGATATCTGCAATGTCTGCGACTGGGTGATGGTCCCGGGGGGTGACACCGAGGAGGTGCACTGCAGGGTAGGCCCCAGCTCATGGCGCTTCTTGACATCGTGCCGCGACTCAGGCAAGAAGCTCCCCGGGACATGAGAGTCCCGCTCCGGAAGACAGCGCGCAAGCGTCCCACCTCGTGCGGTCGCCGCCTTTTCCCAAGGCCCTGCTCCTCCCGATTTCGAGCCTCGCCGCCCGTGCGCGCGCAGTGAGCTCAGCTCGTGTGGCCGCGTTTTGCGGCCGGCACACCACTCCAGGAAGTACATGCAGATTCAGACGTTCCAGGAGCTCTCGCTCCACCCGGCGCTCCTCCGCGCAGTCGCGGAGGAGGGCTACGAGACCCCCACGCCCATCCAGGTCCAGGCCATCCCGCACCTCCTCGAGGGGCGTGACCTGCTCGGGTGCGCGCAGACCGGCACCGGCAAGACCGCCGCGTTCGCGCTGCCCATCCTGCACCGGCTCGTCGAGGCGCGCACCGTGGCGCAGCCCCGGTCGGCGCGGACCCTCGTGCTGACCCCGACCCGCGAGCTGGCCATCCAGATCGCCGAGCGCTTCGGGGCCTACGGCGCGCACATGCGCACCACCACCGCCGTGATCTACGGCGGCGTGAACCAGGGGGCCCAGGTGCGGGCCCTCCAGCGCGGCGTCGACGTGCTGGTCGCCACCCCCGGCCGCCTGCTCGACCTGATGAACCAGGGCCACGTGCGTCTGGACTCGGTGTCCGTGTTCGTGCTGGACGAGGCGGACCGCATGCTCGACATGGGCTTCATCCACGACGTGCGGCGGGTGATCGCCGCGGTGCCCGACCAGCGCCAGACCCTGCTCTTCTCTGCGACCATGCCCGACGAGGTGGCGACCATCGCCGGTCGCATCCTGCGGGACCCGGTGCGCGTCGAGGTGACGCCCGTGTCGTCGACGGCCGAGCGCATCGAGCAGCGCGTGCTCATGGTGGAGAAGGCGGACAAGCCCATGCTGCTGCAGGAGATCCTCCAGCAGGCCGGCGTCGAGCGGGCGCTCGTGTTCACGCGGACCAAGCACGGCGCCGACAAGGTGGCCCGGGCGCTGGAGCGGAGCGCGGTGTCCGCCGAGGCGATTCACGGCAACAAGTCGCAGAACGCGCGGCAGCGGGCACTCGAGAACTTCCGCGCCGGCCGCACCCGCGTGCTGGTCGCCACGGACATCGCGGCGCGCGGCATCGACGTGGAGGGCATCAGCCACGTGATCAACTTCGATCTGCCCAACGAGCCGGAGAGCTACGTGCACCGCATCGGTCGCACGGCGCGGGCCGGGGCGAGCGGCATGGCGATCTCCTTCTGCGACGCCGAGGAGCGGGCCTACCTGCGTGACATCGAGCGCCTGATCTCTCAGCGGGTGCGCGTGATCTCCGGCCACCCCTACGAGTCGTCGGTGCCCCGCGGCGAGGTCCGCGCGCCGGCGCCCCGGCAGCAGCGGCGTCCCTCCCAGGGGCGGCGGGCCTGGGGGCGGTAGCTCTCGGGGCTCGGGGGGGCCACTTGACATCCCGAACGTTCGTCGAGTACGAGGGGCGCCAGACCAGGGAGGCCTGCGGTGCCCAGGACCGAGCGCAAGGGGCGGAGCGGCGAGGAGAAGCGTGAGCAGCTCCGCAAGGCCGCGTACCGCTGCCTGCGGGACTTCGGGTACAACGACACCACCGTCGACGGCATCTGCGAGGCCGCCGGCAGCTCCAAGGGCAGCTTCTACTGGCACTACACCTCCAAGCAAGAGGTGTTCATCGACATCCTCGAGACCTGGTCGCGGGAGGTGATGGATCAGCTCTACGAGCAGTTCCAGACCGCGACCGGGCGCGAGGACGTCATGCGGGTGTTCACGGAGGGGCTGTCCCGCGAGCTGCACCGGGGGCGGGTCATCGTGCCCCTGTGGCTGGAGCTGACGGTCCTCGCGCGACGGGAGCCGGAGGTGCGCGAGGCGCTGTCCAAGTTCTACCGGCGCGCGCGGACGGCAGTGGCCGAGATCCTGCGGCCGCTGCTCGAGGACATGGTCACCGAGGACGAGCTGAAGGGCATCGCCGGGACCCTGTTCGGGGGGTACGCGGGGCTGCTCATGCAGGACATGTCCGACCCGGACCACGCCGACGCGGGGCGAGTCATCGAGCGGTTCATGGGCGTGCTGGGGCGCTGGTTCCGCCAGGTGCGGGAGCTCAGGCAGACCGGGGATGAGTCGCCGGAGCTGGAGCCTCTGATCGCGGCGCTGGACGAGCGGGCACGGCGCCTGTTCCTGGACGTGCGGGCCGTCGTGCGGCAGGCGCTCCCGGATTCGGAGGAGCGCGTGATCTCCGGGTGGCGGGTGGTGGCCTACGGGGATGGCCGCCTCGTCTGTTACCTGAAGCCGCGACGGGACGGGGTCCACCTCGGTTTCTATCATGGTGCGGTCCTCCCGGACCCCGACGGCCTCCTCGTGGGTACCGGGAAGCGGATGCGGCACGTCCCGATCTCCGCAGGGGAGCCGCTGCGCCGGGAGGCGCTCGTCGGCCTGCTCCGCGCCGCTTGGGGCGCTTCGTAGACCGCCGGGTCTAGTTCTTCGCATCTCTTCTTGACAGATCGACCGCAAGTCGACTATCGGTGGCGCCCAACGACTAGACTGGTCGGTCTGTTTCGACGCGCACCCAGCGCGCGTTCCAGAAGGCGAGGAGCGTGGGATGATCACTGATTCGATCCATCCGGTGGCAGGGCACGAGGCGGGCGAGGGGCGTCAGGACCGGCGCTTCGGCGAACACCACGCCCTGTCGCTGGCGGAGCGGCTCGCCCTGGGCACGACGCGGGCTGCCGTGTGCTTCGGTGGGCAAGGGGCTCCCTGCCTGGACGAGCTGGCGGTCCTGGAGCGGGAGTCGCCCGGGGTGCGGGCCTGGGTCGACGCGGCGACTGGAGCGCTCGTGGAGCTGCTCGGGCGCCGCGAGTTTCGGTGGAGCGGGCTCTACGAGCGCGGCCTCGACGTGTCCCGCTGGGTCCGGGACGAGGCGCGGCGCCCGGAGACGGCCTACCTCGCATCGTCCGCCGTCTCCCAGCCGCTGATCTTCATCACGCAGATCGCCACGTGGCAGGCGCTCTTCGACGAGGGGCTCGCTGCCGCCGTGACGGCGGGGGCCATCCCCGTCGCCACGGGTCACTCCCAGGGGATGATGGCGGCGCTGGTGGTCGCAGAGAGCCCCGGCGGGGCGGTGCGCCTCCCACGCTTCGTGGACGTGGTGCGGTACTTCGCGTGGCAGGGGCTGCACATGGCGCAGAGCTTCGGGGGCCGTGTGCGGGGCGAGGGCGCTCCCATGGCGGCGATCAGCGGGCCGACGCTGGACGAGCTGCGCCGGACCCTGGAGGGCGTGCATCGCGCGCGGGGGCAGTCGGATCCGGTCGTCGCCCTCCACAACACCCGGACCCGCCACGTGGTCAGCGGGACCGCGCCGTCTCTGGCGGCGCTGCGTGCGGCGCTCGAGGCCAGGGAGGCGGCGGAGGGGCGGCTCCGCAAGGAGGGGCGCCTCGGCGGGCGCCCGCTGCGCGTGACCTGGGAGGATCTCGCTGTGGGGGCGGCGTTCCACTCGCCCCACATGCAGGCGGGGCTCGACGCCATGCGGGAGAGCGTCCGTGCCTTGGGGTTCGCTGCCGGCCCGCTCCACCTGGACGTGATCTCGCCGGCCACCGGTGAGCGGCTCAACGACTCCCCGGACCTCGTGGAGGAGCTGCTGGTCAGCCAGTTCGTCCGCCCCGTGCGGTGGCCGGCCACAGTGGAGGGGCTCCGTGGCGTCGACCACGTCCTCGACCTCGGGCCCGGCGAGGGGGTGGCGCGGCTCACCCGGTCGCTGCTGCGCGGCAGTGGGGTGAGGGTGCACGCCGTGGCGCTGCCGTCCGAGCGCAGCGCCCTGTTCCGGCCCGCCGAGGAGGCCCCCGCGCTTCGGTACGCGGACCTGGCGCCCCGAAGGGTGGAGGACCCCACGCCGCGCCTGGAGAACCGGTACACCCGCGCCACCGGCCGCCCGCCGGTCATCCTGGCGGGCATGACCCCGACGACCGCCGACGCCGGCATCGTCGCCGCCGCCGCCAACGCCGGCTTCACGGCCGAGCTGGCCGGAGGGGGGCAGGTCACCGAGCGGATCTTCCGCCTGCGCCTGGAGGAGCTGGCGGAGCGGCTGGAGCCGGGCCGCGAGGTGCTGTTCAACGCCCTCTACCTGGACCCCTGGCTGTGGGATCTGCACGTGCGCCGCGCGGGCCTGGTGCTGGAGGCGCGGCGGGCCGGGGCGCCGATCTGCGGTGTGACCATCAGCGCTGGCGTTCCCGACGTGGACGAGGCGGTGGCGCTCTTGGAGACGTTCGCGGCGGCGGGGCTGTGGCAGAACGGCTTCAAGCCGGGGACCGTGGCCCAGGTGGAGCAGGTGGTGCGCATCGCGCGCGCGGCGCCGAGCCACACCCTCTTCCTGCACCTGGAGGGGGGCAAGGCCGGCGGTCATCACTCCTTCGAGGACCTGGACCAGCTCCTCCTCGACACCTACCACATGATTCGGGAGCAGCAGAACCTGGTGCTCTGCGCTGGTGGCGGCATCGGCAGTGAAGGGAGGGCCGCCGATCTGCTGACCGGCGAGTGGGCTACGCGGTACGGGCTCAGGCCCATGCCCGTCGACGCGGTGCTCATCGGGACCCTCGCCATGGCCTGCGCGGAGGCGGCGACGTCGCCGCAGGTGAAGGCGGCGCTGGTCGCGGCGAGCGGGACCGCGGCCTGGGTGCTGCGCGGGCAGGTGGAGGGAGGGGTGACGTCGGGTCGGAGCCAGCTCGACGCGGACATCCACTACCTGGAGTCGAGCGCGGCGCGGTGCGGGCGGCTCCTCGATGAGGTGGCGGGGGACGCCGCGGCGGTCCGGGCGCGTCGCGCCGAGATCGTGGACGCGCTGTCGCGCACCTCACGGCCCTACTTCGGCGACGTGGCGGACATGACCTGGCTCGCGGCCCTGGAGCGCATGGTGGCGCTGATGGCGCTGGGCCGCTTTGGACGCTACGAGGACGGGCCGTGGCTCGACCGGACGTGGCGGGAGCGGGTCGCGGACATGCTGCGGCGCGGGGAGGCGCGGCTCGGGGTCGGGGGCGAGAGCGTGCTCGGCAGTCTGGACGCGCTGGACGAGCCGCAGAGGGTGCTGGAGCGCTTCGCGGAGCGGTATCCCGAGGCCCGGACCCGCCGCGTCCACCCGGCGGACGCGGACTGGTTCGTCCACTCCGTGTGCGCGCGCCCCGGCAAGCCCGTTCCCTTCGTGCCGGTGATCGATGAGGGCGTGCGCCGGTGGTTCAAGGCCGACTCGCTCTGGGCGTCCCACGACGCCCGCTTTGACGCGGATCAGGTGCTGGTCATCCCGGGGCCGGAGGCGGTGGCGGGTATCCTGCGGGCGGACGAGCCCATCGGTGAGCTGCTGGAGCGGTTCGTGGCGGCGCTCGAAGGGCGATGCGAGGTCGGGGAGGCCCTCGAGGCGCAGTGGCCGTCCAGCGTGCTGGTGGAGCAGGACGCGCGCGGCGTGACCCTGCGAGGGATGCACGAGGATGCGAGCTGGCTGCCGGTGATCGGCGCGCGCTTCCGTGGGGTGCTCTCCGCGCTGCTCAGGGCGCCGAGGGTCTTCGAGGGGCGGCGGTCCGTGCCCAACCCCCTGTGGGAGCTGTGTGTGTGCGAGGCGGGGGCGAGCCTGCGCGTGGACGCGAACGGTGACACGGCAACCAGCCTGCGCTACCACCCGGCCCGCCCCCACCAGGGGGAGGAGGTGCACGTGGTCGTGGAGGGGGAGGGTGCGCGGCTGACCGCCCGCTGCGGGGACGCGGACCTCGTGCTTGCGTTGACGCACGTTGGTGGGGCCTTCCACATGGCGCCAGAGGAGCGCGCCGAGGCCGTGCGTCGGTTCTACGACGCGGCGCTGGTGGGGGCTCCGGTGGAGCCGGTGGGGCTGTTCGAAGAGGCGGTGGGGGAGGGCGTGGTGGAGCCTGGGAGGGTGCAGGGGTACGCCGCGCTCACAGCGGCGCCGGTGGGGGAGCCTCCGCTGAGCCTGGCCTTCTCGCTGGGGTGGGAGCCGCTGCTGCGGGTCCTCGCCTGCCCGGACGCGTGCCCGGACATGCTGCGCCTGGTCCACCTGGACAACGAAGTCGAGAGGGGCGGGTGGCCGGTGGCGGGGCAGGGGGCTCGGATCGCCGCGCGGGTGACGCGGGTCGAGGACACGGCCAAGGGGCGTGTGATCTCTACGCTCGCCGAGGACGGCGCCGTGGTGCGCTCGCGGTTCTTCGTGAGGGGCGACTTCGGGCGTACCCCGTGGACCGTGCGGGCGCGGGAGCCGTTCCTTGCGACGCTGCGGGTGGAGGACCCGGGCGCCTTCGAGCACCTGCGGGAGCACGAGGGGGTCACGCTGGACGCTGCGTGGAGTTGGGCTCCGTGCGAGCTGACCCTGCGGGCGGAGCTGGACGAGGAGCGGCCCCGGGAGGGGACGCCGCGGTTCGGCGCGAGGGGCGTGCTGCTGCGGGGCGACGAGCGGGTGGGGACCATCGAGCTCGACGTGCGTCGTGACGCCAGGGTGCACCCGCTGCGGGCCCTGGCGCAGGTGCTGGGAGCGGGTGACGCGGTGGTCGAGACGCCCCGCCTGAGGCTCGCGGCGACGGAGGTGCGCGCCCCGCAGGATCTGACGGCCTTCGCCGAGTGCAGTGGGGATCTCAACCCCATCCACCGCAGCGTGCTCGCCGCGCGCCTGGCGGGCCTCGGCGGGCCCATCGTCCATGGCATGTGGTCCGCCGCGCGCCTCCACTCCCTGGTGGTGGAGGCCGTGGGCGAGGCGCGGCGGGTGACGGAGTTTGCGGCGAGCTTCATGGCGCCGGCGCTTCCCGGCGAGGTGCTGCGCTTGGAGGCGCACCGGACCGGCGTGCGCGGCGGCGCGCTGCGGGTGGAGCTCGTGGCCACGGCGCTGCGAGACCCCGAGGTGCCGGTGGTGCGCGCGGTAGCCTGGGTGGCGCCGCCGCGGACGGCCTACGTGTTCCCGGGGCAGGGGGTCCAGCGGCAGGGCATGGGCATGGAGGGGTACGGGCGCTCCGCCGCCGCTCGCGCCGTCTGGGACCGGGCGGACGCCCACACCAGAGGGCGGCTCGGGTTCTCCATTCTGCGGGTGGTGCGCGACAACCCGAAGGAGCTGGTGGTGGATGGATCGTCGGTGGTCCACCCGGAGGGGGTGCTCCACCTGACGCAGCTCACCCAGGTCGCCATGGCGGTGATGGCCCGCGCCCAGGTCGAGGAGCTGCGGGAGGCGGGCGTCCTCGTGGAGGACGCCGTCGCAGCCGGGCACAGTGTCGGGGAGTACAACGCGCTGGGGGCCATTGCGCACGTTCTGCCGGTGGAGGCCCTCGTCGAGCTGGTCTACCAGCGGGGCCTCGTGATGCACGGCCTCGTCGGGCGTGACGCCGCCGGCGAGAGCGGCTACCGCATGGGCGTCGTGCGGCCCCACCTGGCGGGGTTGAGCCAGTACGAGGTGGAGGCGCTGGTCTCCGAGGTGCGCAAGGGAGGGCGCTTCGCCCAGATCGTGAACTACAACGTCCGGGGGCGCCAGTACGCGGTCACGGGGCACGCCGACGCCCTCGCGGCCCTCGCGCGCGCGCTCGGGGAGCGGACGGTGCCAGGGGGCAAGCCCGCGTGGGTGGACGTGCCGGGCATCGACGTGCCCTTCCACTCGGAGCTGCTGCGGGCCGGGGTGGGGAGCTTCCGCGAGGCCCTGCGCCGCCACCTGCCGGCGGAGGTCGACGAGCAGAGGCTGGTCGGTCGCTACGTGCCGGATCTGCTCCCGGTGCCCTTTGCGCTCACGCGCGAGTTTGCGGAGGCGCTCCGGGAGCTGACGGCGTCTGAGGCCGTGGTGGACCTGTTGGCCCGCTTCGACGAGCTGTCGCCCCGTGTGCTGGCCCGGGAGCTGCTGGTGGAGCTGCTCGCGTGGCAGTTCGCGAGCCCGGTGCGGTGGATCGAGGTGCAGGAGGCGCTGCTGCGTCCGCTGGAGCAGGGCGGCCTCGGCGTCGAGCGGGTCATCGAGGTGGGCCCCGGCCACCAGCCGACCCTCGTCAACATGCTGCGCTCGTCGCTGGGGTCCGCGGCCGTGGAGGTGCTCCACGCGGAGGCGGACCTGGCGCGGGTGCTGTGCCGCGACGAGGTGGACGACGGCTCCGGCGAGGCGGCGGCGGAGGCGGAGGCGGAGGGACCACCCCCGACCGCGACGGGGGGCGCTCCGGTCGGTCCCCCCGTCGTGGCGCCCCTCGCGTCTGCCGCGCCCCTCGCGCCTGCGGGCGGCGCTCCCGTGGACCGCCCCTTCACGGCCGGTGACGCCCTGCGCTTCATCCTGGCGGCGCAGGCGCGGGTGCGGCCCGAGCAGATCGATGAGCGGGAGTCCATCGACGAGCTGTTCGACGGCGTCTCCTCGCGGCGCAACCAGGTGCTGCTCGACATCGGCGCCGAGCTGTCCCTGGGCACCATGGACGGCGCCCACGAGCGCCCCATCGGGGAGCTGGCGCGGGAGCTGGAGCGGCGGGCCCGCTATACGGCGCCCGGGCGTTACCTGAGGGCGGCGGAGGACGAGGCCATCAAGAAGGTGCTCGGCCGCCGCGCGGGCCTGGGCCGGAAGGACATCGGCGCCTGGCTGGACCAGACGTGGGGGCTGGGGGCGGGGCTGACCGAGGCGGTCATCGCGGCGCTCACGCTGGAGGTGCGGGAGGGCGCATCGGCGCGGGGCGGGGCGCTGGGGCAGCTCGCGGGGGCGGCGCCGGAGGGGCGTGGCGCGGCGCTCGAGCTCCTCGATCGGGTGGCGTCCATGGTGGGCGCTCGCCTGGGGCTGCCGCTGCAGAGACGGGGAGAGGTGGCCGGCGGAGCGGTGGACGCCGGCGCCGTGCAGGAGCTGCGCAACGAGCTGCTCGGGCCCGGCGGCGTCCTGATGCAGACGGCGCGGGAGCTGGCGACCCGCCTCGGTGGGACGGTCGCAGGGGGTGTGCCCGAGCCGGACGAGTCGGCGGAGCGCCTCGCCCTCTATGAAGGAGAGCTGGGCGCCGAGTACGCAGCGCTCGTCACCCCTGCCTTCGACCGGCGGAAGCACGTTGCGCTGGCCTCCTGCTGGGCGTGGGCCCGCCGCGACGTGGCGCGCCTGGCCCTGGGGCCCGAGCCGTCGCCTCGGGAGCTGGCGCGTGAGGCTGCGAGGCTGGCGATCTTCGGGGCCGACGCCGGGGTGGCCGCGACGGCGCGCTGGTATGGTGGGCGAGCGCAGGGCCCCCTCGCGGACGCGCTGGCCCGCATCGCGGCAGGCGATGGCGCGGCCCCCTACGCCGTGACGCCGTCCCGCCCGCACCTCGACGACGCCGGTGCCCCGCGCGAGGTGCCGGATGAGCGCGAGGACGCCCTCGCCCGGTGGGTGGAGGAGGTCACGGCGAGCGGTCACGCCAGCGCCGAGGGTCCAGGGTTCTCGCTGGGCGCGGCGCTGCGGGAGGCGATCCAGCGGCCGCTCTCGCTGGCGGGCACCACCGCGCTGGTCACCGGCGCGAGCCCCGGCTCCATCGCCGTGGAGGCGGTGGGGCACCTCCTGCGTGGCGGCGCACGCGTGGTGGTGACCACCTCCACCTACACCCGCGACCGCCTGCTGTACTACCGGCGCCTGTACCAGCGCGCGGCGGGCCCCGGGGCGGAGCTGCACGTGGTCCCCTTCAACCAGGCCTCGCGCCAGGACGCGGACGCGCTGGTCGCCTGGCTCTTCGATCCCGTCGTGGAGCAGGTGGGCGCGGCGGCCCAGGTGACGAAGCGCCCCTTCGCCCCGGACCTGGTGCTGCCCTTCGCCGCGCTGAAGGACCTGGCGACCCTGGACACCATGGGAGCCCGGTCGGAGGCCGCCCTGCGCGCCATGCTCGTCGGGGTGGAGCGCCTGGTGGGGGGCATCGCCGCCCGCTATGGGCGCGACGGCCTGCTGTCCCGGCGCTGTCACGTCGTGCTGCCGCTGTCTCCCAACCACGGGAGCTTCGGTGGAGACGGCGCCTACGCCGAGGGCAAGGCGGCGCTGGAGGTGCTCGCCGCCCGCTGGCAGAGCGAGCACGACGCGTGGGGGCGCGCCATGACGCTGTGCGCCGCCCGCATCGGCTGGGTGCGCGGCACGGGCCTCATGGACCAGAACGACGCCGTGGCGGAGGCGCTGGAGCGGGAGGCGGGCATCCGTACCTTCTCGTCGCCCGAGATGGGGCTCCTGGTGGCGGCGCTGTGCACGCCCGAAGCGAGGGGCGCTGCCCTGGTGGCCCCGCTCCGCGCGGATCTGACCGGAGGGCTCGGGGCGGCCACGGGCTTGCGGGAGCTGGTACAGGGGGTGCGCGAGGGGATCGAGGCGCAGCTCGGGGCGCGGCGCAGGCGGGCCGACCTGGCGCGGCGAGAGGCCGCGCTCGCCGGGGAGCCCGCGGTGCCGCCCACGGTCGTCCCCCTGCCGGAGTGGCTGCCTGCCTCGCGGCGGGCCCCCCTTCGCTGGCCCGCATGTGCCGCCCGCCTGGACGAGACCGTCGTCATCGTGGGGATGGGCGAGGTGGGCCCGTGGGGCAGCTCCCGCACCCGCTTCGAGGTGGAGCTCAACGGGGGGCTCTCGGCGGCCGGCGCGCTGGAGCTGGCGTGGGTGACGGGCCTCATCCGCTACGAGGACCACCGGTGGGTGGACGTGGAGAGCGGTGAGGAGGTGCCCGAGGCGCAGATCCGGGAGCGCTACGAGGCGGAGGTCCTCGGGCGGGCGGGCGTCCGCCTGCTGGACCCTCGGGGCGCCGGCTTCGACCCGGCGCGCCTGCCGGTCCTGGCCACCGTCTACCTGGAGCGGGACTTCAGCTTCCCCGTGGGCTCCCTCGACGAGGCCCGGAGCTTCGTCGACGCGGACCCGGAGCACACCCGCGTGGAGCAGGACGGCGGCGCCTGGCGCGTCACCCGGCTCGCGGGCGCCGAGGTGCGCGTCCCGCGGCAGGTGCGCTTGAGCCGCCGCGTGGCCGGCGCCGTGCCCGACGGGTTCGACCCGCAGCGCCACGGCATCCCGGCGGAGATGGCCGGCTCCGTGGACCGCCTCTCCCTCATGAACCTGGTGGCCACGGTGGACGCCTTCGTGTCGGCGGGCCTGACGCCGGAGGAGCTGCTCCGGCACCTGCACCCGGCTCGGGTCGCCAACACCCAGGGCGGCGGCATCGGCGGCATGCGCAGCCTGCGGCGCCTGTACCTGGACCACCTGCTCGGGCAGGAGCGGCAGAGCGACGCCCTCCAGGAGACCCTGATCAACGTGGTCGCAGCCTACGTGGTGCAGAGCTACGTGGGCAGCTACGGCCCCATGGCCC
>BTVJ01000035.1:0-75515 GCA_045863395.1 Myxococcales bacterium | reverse complement strand
GTCCGTCTTGCCGTCCTTGTCCTCGTCCACGCCGCCCGTGCAGACCGTCTCGGTCGCCGGCACGCACGCCACGTCGTCGGCGCAGTCCTCGTCGGCGCAGTCCGTCTTGCCGTCCTTGTCCTCGTCCACGCCGCCCGTGCAGACCGTCTCGGTCTTCGGCTTGCAGACAGGCGACGCCTTGCAGTCCTCGTCGTCGCAGTCGGTGGACCCATCGAGGTCGTTGTCGATGCCATCGACGCAGTTGGTCTCCTTGGTCGGGGTCTTGCAGGCCGCGTCCTCAGCACAGTCCAAGTCCTCGCAGTCCGTCTTGCCGTCGCCGTCGTCGTCGACCTGGTCCTTGCAGTTCGTCTCCGTCTTGCAGGCCGGGTCCTCGGCGCAGTCGCCGTCATCGCAGTCCGTATCGCCGTCACCGTCCTCGTCGTTCCCGTCCGCGCACTCCGTCTCGCAGCCCATGCCCGGGCCAGCGTTGCACAACCCCGCCTCGCAGGCGTCGCCTACGGTGCACGGCTCGCCATCGTCGCACGAGGTGCCATCGGCCGCCGGCCCCTCCTCGCACTGGCCGGTCGCGGCGCTGCACACCGAGACCAGGCACGCCGCGCTCGCCGTGCACTCCACGACCGTTGCCGGATCCGGCTGGCAGAAGTTGTTGATGCAGGTCTCGACCCCGTTGCAGGGGTTCCCGTCGTCGGCGCAGTCCGAGGCCTTCGTGCAGTTGCACTCAGGCTTTGCCGTGCCCTTGCACGCGCCGCCGAAGCAGGCGTCGTTGAGCGTACACGGGTTGCCGTCGTCGCAGACGCCGTCCTTGGGCTCGAAGACGCACACGCCGCCAGCGCAGGAGTCCGCCGTGCAGACATCGCCGTCGTTGCAGGTCTTGAGGGTGACTTCGGCGCACTTGCCCTCGGCGCAGTAGTTGCCCGTGCAGCCATCGACCGCACCGCACACGGCGCCGTCGTGAGCCGCGCGGACCACGCACTGGGCGGACTCGCTGCACGCCCAGCGCTCGCACGTCCCCAGCGCCGTGGCATCGCCGGCGCACGGGCTGTCCACCGGGGAGGCCTGTGCCTCGCACTTGCCGCTGACGCAGGCCCACTGCTGGCAGGCCTCAAGCGCTGGAGATGCCTTCTTCGTGCAGTCCACCGGGGTCCAGCACTCCACCGGTCCGATGTCCACCGGCGGCACGGAGATGTCCGTCACCGCCGCGTCCCCGTTCCCGATGGGGTCCTCATCGCTCGACTCGCAACCCGTGGGCAGCGCGAGCGCCAGGAGACCGAGAGCCCAAGTGATCCGCCGAGCCATGTGTCCTCCTTGCGATGAATGACGGACGTGGTCCGCGGTGATCGCATCCTGCCCGGCGCCAGGCACCGGGGGGTCGAAAAGCGGCGCTAGCATATTCAGCACCACCCCCCGGGTCAACCACTCATTTCGGACTCGTAACGAGTTGAAATCTATTGATTTCACTCAAATACACTCCACACCGCCCCCCCGCCCATTGGCTTCCCCACCGCTGTCGCTGCCTCAACCCGGTCGCCACACCGCCTGCCCCACCTCCATGAAGCGCGCTACGTGCGCCATCAGCCATCGGCGTCGGCGCTCCCGCGGCTCCCGGCCACGCCCCCGGGGTCGAAGCCCTGGCTGATTCGAAAGCCGTGGTTCAGGGACAGGCGCCCGCCCGGTCCAAAGGATCGGATGACCTCCGCCAGGGCCGGAACGTCCGCACCGTCGCGCGCCTCTACTGCCGCCCCCATCTGGACGTGCAGCGTCTGGGTCGGGAAGGCGAACTCGACGCCCAGCTCGCGGGCCAGCCGCAGGATCTCCAGGTTCAGGTTGGTCCGGGTGCGCAGCTCTGTGGCCCAGTCCGGCACGTGCATGAAGCAGTAGAGGAGGATGTCCAAGGAGTGAGCGCCGAAGCCCTGGAACTCGACCATGTAGAAGTCCTTGCGCATGCCTGGGAGCGCAAGGATGACGGCGCGGACACCCTCACAGAACGCCTGGACCTTCTCGGGCGCGGTGTCGTAGGTCAGGCCGAGGGTGGCCTTGTAGCGCCGGTACGTGCGGGCCCCGAGGTTGTCGATGGCCGTGTTGGTGACCAGGGCGTTGGGCACCGTGACCATGGAGTTGTAGAAGGTGCGGATGCGGGTCGTTCGGAAGCCCACCTCCGCCACCGTGCCCTCGACTGCGTCGCTGATCTTGATCCAGTCACCGATCTGGAAGGGCTTGTCGATGAAGATCATCACCGACCCGAAGAAGTTGGCCACGGTGTCCTTGGCGGCCAGGGCGAACGCGAGGCCGCCGAGCCCGAGACCTGCCAGGAGCGACCCGACGTCCACATCGAGGTTCTGGAGGATGAAGATGCCGCCGACCACGACGAGCACGACCTTGATCGACTTGCGCAGCAGGGGCACGAGCTGGTCGTCGAGGCGGGTCTCGGTGCGGGCGGCGCGCTCGTCGAGGGCATCGCACAGGACGTCTGCGAGCCGGTAGCCGAGCCACACCAGGCTGAACGCCGCCAGGACCCGTGTGGCTAGCAGGGTGATCGCGGCCACCTGGACGGGGAACTGGAGCAGTGGCACGCCCATGGCGAACACCGCGGCCATGACCAGACCGCCCACCGGGCGGTCCGAGCGCTGGACCACCTTCTCGAGCCACTTGCCAGGGAGGCGGCGGGCGATTCGCCGCAGGTAGGTGGCGAAGAGCGCGACCGCGAGCTTCTGGAGCCCCAGGGCAACGAAGACCAGCAGGAGGAGCGCGAGCACCTGCCACCCTTGTATGCCCAGGAGCCGTCCCTGGAGCCACGTTGGGAGCGACGCAATGAAGTCCTCGAGACCTGCCGGGAAGGTGTCCCGGTAGAGCTCGTCGATGCGAGCACACGAGGCGGGTGAGAACAACCACCGGTCCCCGGTCCGGGCGATGATCACGCCTCCGAGCGCCTTCGGGTAGAGGTCGAACGTCGCGCCCCCGCCCTCGGCGGCGTGGTCGGGCGCGTCCGGGATCTCCGGCCACAGCACGTACAGCCCTCGCGCGTCCAGCACCTTCTTGAGCTTGTCTGCCACGGCCGGCGCCTCGCGGACCGGGTCTTCGAGGCCGCTCCGGTCCACGCACGCCGCGGCCTTGGCGGGGTCGTGGCGCTCTGCCTGGAGCCAGTAGAGAACCGTGAACAGTGCCTGCCGTGGGCTCGCACAGCTCCCCTCTGCGTCGGACGGGCTCGGATCGCCCGCCGCCCACGCAGGCACGGACAGGGCGATCAGGATCGCTGCGACCATCGGACAAGCGGCATGTTTGGACCTCATCGGCACCTCCATGGCTGCAATACTAGAGACATTCGCACACGAACATCAATCCGCCCCGCCTCCATGACTATGTAGCGGGGCTTGATCGCGACGCCGCGACATGGGATCACGATGATCCTCGCGCGCAGCGCTGCTTGAGGAACGGAGGTGTCTGGTCATGGTGGAGGTGGTCGAGCAGCTCTGGGCGATCCCGGGCGTCCGCTTCGGAGTGATCGTCTTGGGAGCGGTGGGCGCGGGCTTCCTGCTGGAGGCCCTCCTCACGCGGACGCTGGGCGCGTTGGCCCGGCGCACGCGCTCCTCGGTGGACGACGAGGTCGTAGCACACCTCCGGCGCCCGGTCCGCCTGAGCGCCCTCCTGCTGGGCCTCACCTGGGGCACCGACGAGCTGGAGCTGGCCGAGAGCCCGGAGACGGTGCACGCAGTCCTCGCTACCCTGGCGGTCCTGATCTGGACCGTGGCCGCGATGCGCATCGGCGGAGCGCTCCTCGGGGCACTCAGCAGAGGAGCCGCCCAGAGCGCCATCGTGCAGCCGCGAACGCTCCCGATCTTCGATCTGCTCGTGAAGCTGATCGTCTTGGGGGGCGCGACCTACTTCACCTTCATCGCGTGGGGCATCGACCTCACGGCCTGGCTGGCGTCGGCGGGCATCATCGGCATCGCGGTGGGCTTCGCCGCCAAGGACACCCTCGCCAACCTCTTCGCCGGCATCTTCATCCTGGCCGACGCCCCCTACAAGCTGGGCGACTACGTGCAGATCGACGGCGGCTACCGCAGGGAGGTCATCCGCATCGGCATCCGCTCGACCCGCGTCCTGACCCGGGACGACATCGAGGTCACCATCCCCAACGCGGTGATCGCCTCCTCCCGCATCGTCAACGAGACCGGGGGACGGCACGTCAAGGAGCGGGTACGGGTCAGCGTCTTCGTGGCCTACGGCTCGGACGTCGATGACGTGCGCCGGGTGCTGCTCGAGAGCGCCGTGGGGTTGGACCATGTCTGTGAGGATCCCCCACCCCGCGTCCGGTTCCGGGAGTTCGGCGACTCGGGGCTCCGCTTCGAGCTGCTGGCCTGGATCGACGAGCCCGAGTTCAGGGGGCGAGCCATCGATCAGCTCAACACCCGCGTCTACAAGGCGTTCATCGCGGCCGGCATCGAGATCCCGTATGCGAAGCACGACGTCTACATCAAGCACCTGCCAGCGCGGAACGGCGAGCCGGCGTCCCCCGTTGCCCCCCGCGCGCAGACCTGACCCTGGCACCCGGCTGAGGGGTTTGTACCCAACCCGGTGCATCTGAGGTTGGCGAGGCACCCCGGTCCAACGATATACAGGCACAAATAGCCCGGTCCCCATGGCTCCAGAGCGCCGCGGGTGAACCGGCCGCTACCGCAGGTGAGCGCCGTGCCACAGCCTTCCAAGTTCCGATCACGCGCCCTCGCACGCATCGAGCGACTCAACCGGGTCCTGCGCGCCGTGGGGGACGTGAACCGCCAGATCGTGCGCGCGCGCAGCGCGCTGGAGCTGGCACGCGAGACGTGTCGGGTGCTGGTCGAGTCCGAGAGCTACGGCGCCGCGATGATCGTGCTCTGCGACGCCACGGGCGCGCCCGTGTCCTGGGCGCAGCAAGGGCTGTGCGGCGCCTTCGCGCCCCTGGCCGCGTCCCTCGCGGAGGGCCGCCTGCCCGCGTGCCTGCACCTGGCCCGTGA
This sequence comes from Myxococcales bacterium, assembly GCA_045863395.1. GTDB lineage: Bacteria > Myxococcota_A > UBA9042 > JABWCM01 > BTVJ01 > BTVJ01. Next base: position 70,524 of record BTVJ01000035.1, on the reverse strand, counting down.
CGCAGCCGGGGCGCCGATTCGGCCCGACCTGGAGGGCTCCTGCGAGGGCTGCCCGATGACCGCCCACTGCCAGCGCTACTCGCTGCACCTGGCGGCGGAGCTCCGGCGCGATGGGGAGCGCCACGGCTACGTGCTGGTGGCATCGGCCAAGGACGCTGCCGCGACGGACGAGCACGATCTCTTCGGGGGCCTGAAGGACGACCTCGCGTTCGCCCTCGCGTCCCTCGCGGTCCGAGACGCCCACGACCGTGCCCGGGCCGAGCGCGACTCTCTGGAGGAGCAGCTCCGGGCAGCCCAGAAGATGGAGGCCGTGGGTCGCCTGGCCGGGGGCATCGCCCACGACTTCAACAACCTGCTGACGGTGATCCTCAACCTGACGAGCTTTGGAATCGAGGACCTCCCCGAGGGTGACCCGCTCAGGGCGGACCTCTGCGAGATCCAGGCCGCGGGGAGGCGAGGCGCGCAGCTCACGCGCCAGCTCCTCGCGTTCAGCCGCCGCCAGGTCCTGGACCCTCAGATCGTGTCGCTGACAAAGGTCGTCACCACCCTGGTGCCCATGCTCCGCCGCGTCACCGGCGAGGACGTCGAGTTCGACGTCCAGACGGAGCCCGACCTCTGGCACACGCTGGTCGATCCGGGCCAGATGGAGCAGGCGCTGCTGAACCTCGTGGTCAACGCCTGCGACGCCATGCCCGAGGGTGGCCGCATCACGATCCAGACCGCCAACGTGGACCTTGACGCAGAGTTCGCCCGGGCCCGCGGGCTGGCCAGCGGGCATCACGTCCTCATCGCGGTGAGGGACACCGGCTGCGGAATGACCGAGGAGGTCAAGAGCCACATCTTCGAGCCCTTCTTCACCACCAAGGGCGTGGGGAAAGGCACCGGCCTCGGCCTCGCGATGGTCTATGGTCTCGTCATGCAGAGCGGCGGTGCGGTCACCGTGTCCACCGCACCCGGCGCGGGAGCCTCCTTCGAGCTCCTGTTTCCTCGCTGCGGGGCCACAACCGGGGCGAGCCCAGAGCGCCCCCTCCAGGCCCCCATCAAGGCCGCGGGCGAGACCGTCCTGCTCGTGGAGGACGAGGACGGCGTCCGCATGGCCACACGCCGCATGCTCCAGTCGGTCGGGTTCTCGGTGCTGTGTGCCACCGACGGGCTCGACGCCCTCGAGGTCCTGGAGGGCCATCCGGGTCCCATCGACGTGCTGCTGACCGACGTGATCATGCCACGGATGAGCGGCCCCGCGCTGGCCGCACGAGTGAGGGAGCTGCGCCCGGGCACGCGCATCCTCTTCATGTCGGGCTACACCGATGACGCCTTGGCGAGACACGGGGTCCTCGAACCGGGCGTCCATCTGCTCGTGAAGCCCTTTGATCGCGCAACGCTCATCGACCGGGTCCTGGAGGCAGCCTGTCGGGTGCCGGGCGCCCCGAGGACCCCACCGTAGGAGGGCCGCTCGACACCGCCACTCAGGGGGCCTCGCCCAGGCCGCGGGTGGCCGCTCTCCGCTCGTCCGCCCCCCGAAGAACGTGCCGAACGACACAGCGCGCCCTCCCCGAGCTCAGGCCGTGGGTCCAGGATCCGCCGACCGCCCCCGCGGGGTAGGAGGAGCGCGGACCCGCGTCGGCTGCGTGGGCAGCCGGACGTGACGCTGCTCCGGTTACGACCCACCACGATCAGCGGCCGTGACATGGCCCCCCCGGGGCGCGTCATCTGCGAGAGTGCGTGGCGCGAAGTCCGCTCGGCAGCTCACGATCTTCAGGAGGCAGGCGTGGCGAAGTGGAGGTCTCTCACCCTGATCCTGGCGCTCGTCGTGGTCGCGTTCACCAGCGCGACCGCCGAGGTCCGCTTCGTACATGCGGGTGCTGGCGCGCTGCGAGACGACGCAGCGGAGGAGCTGACCTACCTTCGGCGCCATCGCTGTCGTGCGGGCGCTCTCGACGCCGCGCGGCGCGCGCTGTTCGACCGCGCGACCGAGCACGCCCGCCGTGCGCTCGCCGACGCGAGCGTCGCCGACCTGCTGAAGGCGAAGCGCGACTGGGGCCACGAAGGCGCAGACGAAGGCATCTCGCTGGGAGCCCAGCTCCTCGGGCAGCTCGCGGACAAGGACGTCGAGGTCGCGGTGATCGCCTATGGCCGGGATGCGGGCCACCCATGCAACACCTCGCTCATGGACCCCGGCATCCACGCCTACTCGCGCCCAGGGCTCCCGTTCGTGGTGATTCGAGATGACTACGTCGACACGCTGCTCGGAGCGGAGGATGGCGTGAGGCGCCTCGCCGGGACCATCGCCCACGAGATGACGCACGTTCTGGGCCACGTCCACCCCAACGCTCTGACGGATCTGGGCTCCTCGGACTACTTGAACTCGGTCCCCACGTTCGTCGGCTGCGCTGCCCGGCACTATCCGAGTATCGAGTCCATTCAACGGTCGTGCTCACACTCTGGTGAGGCGGCGACTGTCGCGCAGAAGCCCCGGCCTGGCTCTGTGGCCAGTGTCCCCCGATCCGCCTCGGTCCCTGACCGTGGCACGCGCACAGGTCGGCTGAGCGCGAGTGGTCGAGAGGACCCGGGCGAGCCGTTCGGTGGGCGCGAGGCCACCCTCGAGTTCGAAGCGAGAGTCCCGGTGCGGCGCGAGTGATCAACCGGCGTGAGTCAAGCCTGTTCGAGCCAGGCGACCCGTCACGGCAGTCTCAGTTGTGGGATCACTCGACCTGATTCTTTCCCTCGTTCGCCTCGTCGGACCTCACCTTGCTCGGTGGCTCGCGCCAATCGTCCGACTTGCCGTCCCGCGGCGAGTCGAGCCTCTCGAACACGGGCGGAGAATCGAGGTCGCGCTTCAGGCCCTCCGCCTTGGCCAGGTGCTTCTGCAAGACGGGGATCGTCGTCACTGCGAGCTCCTCGAGCGATTCATTGGCCGTTGCGCGAATCCAGGTCTCGAGCCCCCTGATCGCCTTCTGATGGGACTCGATTGTGATGGCGAGGAACTTCCTGTCGAAGTCCGCGTCGTCCTTGAGCCGGATCACCTTATCTACGCGCTGCCGGTACTTCGCGTCGAGCCGGGCGCCGAGGTCCTCGATCTTCAGGTTGCGGATGGCAGAGTCGGAAGCCATTGCGCCGACCGCGGCGCCCTCGGTCTCGTCCAGATCAGCGGTCTTCGGGGATTGCTCGAAGCCCTTCTGCGCACCTCTCGCGCCGGCCTCACGCTCGAAGGTCCGGTCGGCAATCTCCGCGCCCTTGGCCGGGACCGTCGAGAATCCCGACGCAAACAGCTCGACGGTCGAGACGACGGCGATGGCGCCGGCCAGACGCGGCTGGACGCGGATCGACTCGCTGACTGCGACTTCCTGGATGCGGGACGCCATCTGCGCGTGGTCGATGAGGAGAGTCTTTCCGAACGCCCTGACTCGCGGGTCCCGGGCGTTGTCGACGACGACCTTGCCGATGATGACCTCCGCCACGTGGGACTGTGCCTGAGCGCTGATCCAGTTCGCGTTCGTATTCGCGCTCGCCGGCGGGGTCTTCGCCTCGTCACCCTTGTCTCCCCCCTTCGCCTGCGCGACGCCGCCCGTGAGCAGCACCGCAAGCGCGAGAGTCGCCGCTGTGTCCCATCTCATGACAACCTCCTCCTGTCGGAGTCAGAGTGGCCGCGCGGTGGCGTCGCACACGCCACATCCAGCAGGGTAGGAGTCTGCCCCCACCGGTCAATTGCGGGAGGTCCCCCCGAGGGACGGGCGGAGGGGTCTGCAGGCCCGGCCGCCACCTCGGGGGTGCGCCGCGCCCGAGCGGGGATCGGCTTCGGTGGGGAGCGAGGCGCGGCGCGCGAGCCGGCGTAGGCCCTCGTTGGGCGGCCGAGCGCGGCTCGTAGGCCGGGGTCGGCTTCGGTGGGGTCGGCTACTGCCGACGCAGGAACGTCGGCGTGTCGAACTCGCTCTGGTCGTTGCCCGTGAAGGGGTTGTGGTAGGTGCCCTCGCCGTCGCGGTGCAGGACGCCGCCGTTGCGCCCCGCCGGCGGGGGGGGCGGGCTGCGGCGCTCGGACTCCACCGCGCGGGGGCTGCCCCCGTTGCGGATGAAGGCCGGGCGGTCGAGGGTGGTCTCGGCGACGGAGTAGACCGGCTCTGGGGCCTGGGCCGCCACCGGCACCGCCGGCGGGGCGAAGTGCGGCTGGGCCTGGGCGCGCTCCTGGCGGATGTACGGCGGAACCGCCTGAAGCTGGGGCTGCTGGGCCGTCGCGCCCGGGTAGGCGGGGTAGGACATGGAGCTGCCGCCCTTCCAGCCGGCGACCACCTCGCGGCGCGCCCGGTCGAAGCCGGTGGCGACCACGGTGATCTTGACCTCCTCGCGCATGGAGGGGTCGATGACCATGCCCCAGATGATGTTGGCGTCCTCGTGGGCGGCCTCCTGGATCAGGCTGGTCGCCTCCGTGACCTCGTGCAGGGTCATGTCCGTGCCGCCCGTGATGTTGATCAGGATCCCCGTCGCGCCGTCGATGCTCGTGTCCTCCAGCAGCGGGCTGCAGATGGCCGACTGGGCGGCGTCCATGGCGCGCTTGGTCCCGTTGCCGAAGCCCGTTCCCATGAGCGCCATGCCCATGCTCGACATGATGGTCTTCACGTCGGCGAAGTCGACGTTGATCAGGCCCGGCTTGGTGATCAGGTCGCTGATACCCCGGACCGCGTTGAGCAGCACCTCGTCCGCCTTCCGGAAGGCGTCGAGCATGCTCATGTTGCCGAGCGCGATGCTCATCAGGCGCTGGTTCGGGATGACGATCAGCGTGTCGACCGCCTCGGACAGGGCCTTGATGCCCTCCTCCGCCCGGCGACGCCGCTGCTTGCCCTCGAAGTCGAACGGCTTGGTCACGACGCCGACCGTCAAGGCGCCGAGGTCCTTGGCGATGCGCGCGATGACGGGGGCCGCGCCCGTGCCCGTGCCGCCGCCCATGCCCGCGGTGACAAAGACCATGTCGCTGCCCTCGATGGCCTGGGCGATCATCGCCTGGTCCTCGTGGGCCGCCTTCCACCCTATCTCGGGGTTGGCGCCGGCCCCCAGCCCGCGGGTGAGCTTGGACCCGATCTGGATCTTGTGCCCCGCCTGGTTGGCGCCGAGCGCCTGCGAGTCCGTGTTGACGCAGATGAAGTCCACGCCGTCCAGCTTGTTGGTGAGCATGTTGTTGAGGGCGTTGCCGCCCCCGCCGCCCACGCCTGCGACGCGGATCTTCGCTCCGTGACCACTCGCCTCTACGATCTGGATCATGTCGATTCCCCTGACGTTGATGGGGCCCTCGCCCCGAACTCCGTGAATGTGTGCAGCTCCAGAGCCCACCTGCCACCGCTCGGCACCCACTCGAGCGGGGACGGGTCGAGCCCACCCGACGACCTGCCGGGACTGCTCCGTCTACCCGAAGGCCGCGCGCCGCACCCTGGCCCGCGACCTCCACAATCTGCCGGCACTAGAAGATCTCCCCCAGCCACTCCCGAATCCGCCCCGTGAAGCGACCCACGGGGCCCGTGTCCTTGGCGCGCTTCTGCTGGTCCCGCGCCCGGGTCTTCGCGCCGTGGCTCGCCCCGTAGAGCACGAGCCCGACCCCCGTCGAGAACTTCGGGCTGCGCACCACGTCCGCCAGGCCGCCGACCCGCGTCGGCTGCCCGATCCGCACTGGAAGCCCGATGACCTCCTCGCCGAGCTCGACCATGCCGTCGAGCAGCGCGCCGCCCCCGGTGATCACCACGCCGCTCGCCACCAGGTCCTCGAAGCCGCTCCGCTGGATCTCCTGGTGGATCAGCCGGTACAGCTCCTCGATGCGCGGCTCGATGATCTCGCACAGGAACTGGCGCCGCGCCGACTGCGGGTCGCGCCCGCCCACGCTCGGCACCTCGATGCTCTCCTCGTCGCCGACCATGCTGATCATGGCACAGCCGTGGCGGAGCTTGATGCGCTCGGCCTCCCCTCTGGGCGTGCGCATGCCGACGGCGATGTCGTTGGTCACCTGGTTGCCGCCGAGAGGCAGCACCGACGTGTGCACCACCGAGCCGTTGTAGAAGACCGCGATGTCGGTCGTCCCGCCGCCGATGTCCACCAGCACCACGCCGAGCTCTTTCTCATCCTCGAACAGCGCCGTCGCCGCGCTCGCCAGCGGCTCCAGCACGACGTCGGCCACGTGCAGGCCCGCGCCGTTGGTGCAGCGGACGATGTTCTCGGTCGCAGACCGCGCGGCGGTCACGATGTGGACCTTCGCCTCCAGGCGCGTGCCGCACATGCCGAGGGGCTCACGCACCCCGTCGCAGTCGTCGACCAGGTACTCCTGGGGCAGGATGTGGATCACGTCGCGGTCCGACGGGATCTGGACCGCCTTGGCCGCGTCCACCACCCGCTCCAGGTCCGCCGTGCGCACCTCGCGCTTGTCGTTGACGGCGACGATGCCGCGGCTGTTGAAGCCCTTGATGTGGGCGCCCGCCACGCCCACGTAGACCGACGAGATCTCGCAGCCGGCCATCAGCTCCGCCTCCTCGACCGCCTTGCGGATGGCGAGGATCGTCGTCTCGATGTTCACGATGATGCCCTTGCGGAGCCCGGTCGACTCGGCGGTGCCGATGCCGATGATGTTCACCCCGTGCTCCGAGGCCTCCCCCACCACCGCGCACACCTTCGTCGTGCCGATGTCCAGGCCCACGATGATCTCGTCCGTCTTCTTTGCCATGCTCGTCCTCCGCCCGGGGTGCGCTCGGGCTCGCCTTCACTGCTCAGGGTAGGATGTGGTCCCGCGACGGCGCGGTCGGCCGTCGCGAGGGGCTGCTCTTCTTGCTCGGAGGGGCGTCGTCGCTCGGACGCTCGGGCTCCGCGTCGGCGACGACCCCCGCCGCCGCACCGTTCGGGTACTCGAGGCGCACCGTGACCCGCGTCGGGTCCCGGCGGTCGTCGAGGCGCACCAGCACCACGCGGGCTCCGCGGGCGCGGGCGTCGTTCATCACGTGCTCCAGGCGGCCGAGGCGCAGCGACAGGTCAGCCTGGTCGGTCACGAGGCCGAGGCGCACCTCGACCGCGTCGTTGCGCAGCACGACCGTGTAGCCGAACAGCGGGTCCACGTGGACCTCGCCGAGGGGGTGCGCCTTGGCCACCGGGTGCAGCACGTACCAGTCGGCGACCCGCACGGCCTCGCGGAGCCGCCGCTGGGCCTCGTCCGCCTGATCCGGGTCCGCCAGCTCCTCGCGGGTGACGCCGGTGATCACGGGCAGGTCCAGCACCTCGCCAGCGCCGATGGGCTCGAAGACCACGCCGCGGTCGTCGACGAGCTGGAGCTGCGGCAGCGACGCCACGGCGATGGGCCGGCGCTCCTCCACCCGGATCACGAGCTTGTCGGGCAGCTCCGCCTCCACGGTCGCCGACCGCACCCACGGGTGGCGCTCCACCTCGGCCTCGATGGCGTCCGTGTCGAGGGTCAGCACGTTGCGACCTGGCCACACCGTGGCCATCTTCAAGAGCTCCTCTTCGCTCGCGTGGGCGTTGCCCACGACCTCGATGGTGGACAGCGCGAAGTGCTCGCTGCTCGTCAGGTAGCGCACGAGCGCCGCCGCCGTGACTGGAATGGCCGCCACCAGCAACGTCACGCCCACATAGGGAGCCAGGTCTCGCAGGCCGCCCCGGGTGGCCGCGAGCGCCGCCCTCGACGCGGGCCCCGCCGCCGTCCACAGCTCCCGCAAGCGCAGTGTCAGGCGCTTGCGGTTGCGCCGGGGGCGCCTCACCTTCTGCTCCGTCAGGTTCACTCGCCCTCCCACTCGCCGACGCGCACCACCTCCGGGCGGAGCCGCACGCCGAAGCGCTGCTCGACCTCGGTCATCGCGAGCCGCATGAGCGCAGCGATGTCCGCCGCCGTCGCGTCCCCGAGGTTCACGATGAAGTTCGGGTGCAGCTCCGAGATCTGGGCGCCCCCGATGACGTGCCCTCGCAAGCCCGCCGCGTCCACCAGGCGCCACGCGTGGTCCCCCGGCGGATTGGCGAACGTGCTGCCCCCGCTGGGCAGCGTGACGGGCTGGGTCGCGCGACGGCGGGCCTTCGTCTCCTGGATGACCTGCGCGAAGGACGAGTCGAGCGCCGTCCGGACGCGGAACGTCGCCCCCACGACGACCTCGCCAGCCCTGAGTGCCGAGTGGCGGTAGGAGAGGCCCAGCGCGGCAGCGTCGCGCACCGAGACCGCGCCGTCGGCCCCCATGATCGTCGCGTCCAGGAGCGCGTCCTTGGTCTCACCGAGGTGCGTGCCCGCGTTCATGACCACCGCGCCACCGACGGTGCCCGGGATTCCCGTCCAGAGCTCCAGCCCCTCGATCTGGTGCCGCACCACGTAGTGGAGCACGCCTGCGATGGCCGCTCCGGCGCCGGCCACGAGGCGGTGGACGCCGGGCCCGAGCGCGTCCACCTCGTGTCGGAGCTCTCGGAGGCCCTCCTCCAGGTTGAGCACTGCCCCACGCACGCCAGCATCCGCGACCAGGACGTTGCTGCCCTTGCCGAGCACGATCCACGGAACCTCGTGCGCGGCAAAGACGGCCAGCGCCGCCCGCAGGTCGTCCACGTCGGCGGGCTCGACCCACAGGTCGGCCGGGCCGCCCACCCGCCACGACGTGTGGGGGGCCAGCTCCTCATCGGAGCGTACGGTGCCTCGGACGGCGTCCCGCACGGCGGCGCGGACATCCTCGGTGAGACGCGCCCTGGTCATGCCTCCCCCCTTGCCAGCCCCAGCACGGCCTCGGCGATGTGGTCGGCGGCGTCCGGGTGCGCCAGAGAACGGGCGGCTGCGCCCATGCCCGCAAGGCGCGCCGGGTCTGCCAGGAGTGCCCGAACGCGCCTCGCGACGACATCGAGGTCCCACTCCTCCTGACGAACCATGATCGCGGCCCCCGCCTCGTCGAGCACCCGCGCGTTCGCCGCTTGGTGGTCGTGGGCCGCGAAGGGAAACGGCACGAGCACCGCGGGCAGCCCCACCGCGAGCAGCTCTGCAATCGTCGATGCCCCCGCCCGGCAGATGGCCAGGGAGGCGCCCGCGTAGGCGGCGGCCATGTCGTCGATGTAGGGGCGCACGTCCGCCTCGACGCCCAGCGCCGCGTAGCGGGCGCGGGTGGCCTCGACATCGCTCGCACCAGTCTGGTGCAGCACCGGCACGCCGAGGCGGGCCACCAACGCGGGCACCTGCTCGTTGAGGAAGCGCGCCCCCTGGCTGCCGCCGAACACCAGCAGGCCGCGACCGTCGCCGGCATCGACCAAGGCCTCGCGGATGCCCCGCCGGATGGGGTTGCCGGCAACCTCCGCGCGGCCGGTGGGGAAGCTCCCGACCGCGGGGGCAAAGCTCACGAACACGCGCCTCGCCAACCGGCCGGCGACCTTGTTGGTCAGCCCGGGCACGGCGTTCTGCTCCTGCACCACGACGGGGATTCCCAGGAGCCACGCGGCGATGACCGCCGCCCCCGAGGCATAGCCCCCGGCGCCCACGACGACGGCCGGCCGCAGGGAGCGCAGCAGCGACAGCGCACGCGCGACGCTCCGCCCGAGCCCCGCGAGGCCCCGCAGCGCCACGAGCGGACCGCCACCGCGCAGGCGCGCCGAGGGGAGCAGCGTGTGGTCCACTCCGGTCTGCGGGAGCACCCGCGCCTCGATGCCGGCCGTGCTGCCGACGTAGTGCACGCGCACCCCGCGCTCAGCAAGCGCCTCCCCGATGGCCATCGCGGGGTAGAGGTGCCCGCCGGTCCCGCCGCCGGCGATGACCACGAGGAGGGCGGCGTCCATGACGGCGTCCATGGTCAAGAGCGCGCTCACGGCAGCACCTCCGTGATCGGCCGCTCCCGCTGGATGATCGGGCGCTTGGTGGCCAGCACCTTGGACTTGGGGCGCGCCTCCAGCGGCGGCGGGTCCCCGGGCTGCTCGTTGGCGCGTCCGATGCTCAAGAGCACGCCGACGCCGAAGCACAGGATGATCAGGCTGGTGCCGCCGAAGCTCACGAAGGGCAGCGTCAGGCCCTTGGTCGGCAGCAGCGCCGTGGCGACGCCCATGTTGATCACCGCCTGCACGGCGATGAGGGTGGTCAGCCCGAAGGCCAGGTAGCGGCCGAACTCGTCCTTGGCCCGCCACGCGATGGCGGCGCCGCGCCAGATGACGATGGCCATCAGCAACACGATGACCGAGATGCCCACGAAGCCGAGCTCCTCGCCGATGATCGGGAGGATGAAGTCCGTCTGCGCCTCCGGCATGTAGCCGATCTTCTGCCGGCTGCCGCCGAGCCCGAGGCCGAACGCCCCGCCGGACCCCAAGGCCGCCAGCGCGTTGGCGATCTGGAAGGCGCTGTCGTAGCGGTGCTCCCACGGGTCCAGGAAGGCGAACATGCGGGCCATGCGCATGGAGCTCCGCGAGATGAGCCACACCAGGAGCGGGACGGCGCTGAGCGCCATCGCGAAGATGTAGCTGACGCGGGTGCCCGCCACGAAGAGCATCACCACCATGGTCAGGCCCAGCACGACGGCGGTCCCCAGGTCAGGCTGGGCCAGGGCGAGGAGCATGATCAGCCCCGCCACCATGAGGTGGGGCAAGAAACCGACCGTGAAGCTCTTGATCTTGTGGGTCTTCTTCTCGAGCGAGTAGGCCAGGTACATCACGAAGGCCAGCTTGACGAGCTCCGCCGGCTGGAAGGAGAAGCCCAGGATGCGGAACCACCGCGTGGACTTCCCGACGGTGGTGCCGACACCCGGCACGAGCAGCAGGGCCAACAGCGCCACGCTCAGGAGGAGCAGCGGGTAGACCAGCAGGCGCAGGCGCCTGTAGGGGATCGCGAGCCCGCCCACCAGCGCGAGCAAGGCGACCGCCACGTTGAAGACCTGGCGCTTGAGGAAGAACGCCGAGTCCTTCAGGTCTACCTCGGCCACATAGACGCTGGCGCTGTAGATCATGACCACGCTGAGGCCGACCAGGGCCAGCACCGCCGCGAGGAGGCTCGCGTCGACGGCGCGGGGCTGCCTGCCCGTGCGAGCCGCCTCCCCAATGCCCCGGATGTCCGTCAGCGATGCCACCGCCTACCTCAGCTTGATGCTGGCCAGAGAGAAGAGCGCCAACATGATGGCGATGATCCAGAACCGAACGATGATCTTGGGTTCCGCCCACCCCTTGAGCTCAAAGTGGTGGTGGATGGGCGCCATGCGGAACACCCTCTTCCCCGTCAGCTTGAAGCTCGTGGTCTGGGCGATGACGCTGACTGCCTCCAGGACGAAGACGCCCATGATGATGGCGCTCAACAGCTCGTTCTTGCTGAAGATCGCCAGGCAGCCGAGCGCGCCACCGAGGGCCAGGGCCCCCACGTCCCCCATGAACACCTGCGCAGGGAACGTGTTGTACCAGAGGAAGCCGAACCCGGCCCCGATGATCGCCGCCGCCAGGATGGACAGCTCCTGCACCCCCTTCACCTTGGGGATGAGCAGGTAGTCGCTGACGTCGAACTTGTGGATCTTGAGCGAGGTCAGATAGCACAGCACCAGGAACGTGGCCGCCGCGATGATCGCGGGGCCGATGGCGAGGCCGTCCAGGCCGTCGGTCAGGTTGACCGCGTTGGATGCGCCGATGAGCACGAAGGCTCCGAAGGCCGCGTAGGCCCAGGCGGGGAGGTCGACGTAATATTGATCGATGCGCAGGAAGGGCACGTAGAGCCGCAGCGAGTAGGGATACGACGCGTCGTCCCGCAGCCAGAAGAAGAAGGCGCCCATCACCGCGATGGCCACGGTGCCCTGCCACAGGAGCTTCATGCGCCCGCTGACGCCCTTGCTGTTGCGCTCCCGGAACTTCTTGTAGTCGTCCATGAAGCCCAGGATCCCGTAGGACAGCGTCACGATGAGGGTCAGCCACACGTAGTGGTTGTCGAGATCCATCCACAGCAACGTGGAGACGGCCATGGCCAGGATGATCAGCGCGCCGCCCATGGTCGGCGTGCCCGCCTTGGAGAAGTGGGACTTGGGGCCGTCCGTGCGGACCGTCTGCCCGATCTGCCTGGCCTGCATGCGGCGGATGAACCACGGGTACAGCGCCATGCTGATCAGGTATGCGGTCACGAGCGACGCGATGATCCGGAACGTCACGTACCGAAAGACGTTCAGGGGCCCGAAGGCTTCGCGCAGCGTCTCGGAGAGCCAGAGAAACACTTAGCAGACCCCCCCTCGCGTGAGCTCCTCGACGACGCGCTCCAGACGACCGCCGCGGGATCCCTTGACCAGGACCCAGTCACCCAGGTCGGCTTCTCCCAGCACCTCGCCGCTGATATCGGCGGCGTCCGGGGCCGTGATGACTGCCTCGGGCGCCAGGCCGGCGCCGACCGCCCCCTCGCGGACCGCCTCGGCGTAGGCGCCGACTGCCCAGAGTCGCGCCAGGCCAATCCGCGCGGCCTTGGCGCCCAGCTCCCGGTGGGCCGCCGCGGCCTCTGTGCCGAGCTCCATCATCTCGCCGAGCACCGCCAGCTTGCGGGCAGGGCCCGCGTACTCGGTCAGGGTCGCGAGGCCCGCCTCCATGCTGACCGGGTTGGCGTTGTAGCTGTCGTCGAGGACGTTGATGCCGCCCGCGTCCACATAGGACAGGCGGTGCGACCCCACCACCACCTCGCTGACGGCGGCGAGGGCCGCCTCGGGGGTGACCCCGGCCAGGACGGCGCACGCGATGGCCGCCGCCGCATCCACGGCGTTGTGGTGCCCGAGCATCGCGAGGGGGCCGCTGACCGTGTGACCCTGCACGTCGAACATCACCACGATGCGCCCGTCGTCGCTGCGCCCGGCGGTCAGCACGCGCACCTGGGCCTCCTCGCTGGTGCCGAAGGTCACGTGGGCAGCACCGGAGCGGGAGGCCGCGTCCACCACCCGCGCGTCATCCACGTTGACCACGGCTACTCCGTCGTGGGGGAGCGCCGCAAAGAGCGCCCCCTTCTCCTTGGCCACCCCATCCAGGGAGCCGAGCTTCTCCAGGTGTGCGGACCCGATGTTCGTGATCACCCCGATCTTCGGAGCCGCGATGGCGGCGAGGCGCGCGATCTCTCCTGGCTCGCTGGTGCCCATCTCGATGACGGCGATCTGGTGCTCGTCGCGGAGCCCGAGCAGGGTCTTCGGCAGCCCCACCCGGTTGTTCCAGTTGCCCGCGGTCTTGTGGACGGTGCCCGCCTTCGACAGGGCCGCGGCCATCATCTCTTTGGTCGTGGTCTTGCCCGCCGACCCGGTCACCGCGTACAGCGTGCCCCGCCACGTGGAGCGGTGTACGCGGGCGATCTCACCCAGCGCGAAGAGGGTGTCCGGCACCGCGATGACCGCCGCCGCGCCGGCGACCGCGCGCACCGCGTCGGCCTTGCCGTCCTCTACGACCAGCGCCGCCGCCCCCGCCACCACCGCCGCCTCCACGTGGTCGTGGGCGTCGAACTTCTGCCCCCGCAACGCCACGAACGCCTCCCCGGCCACCAGGGTCCGGGTGTCCGTGCTGATCCCCACGAGCGGCGCGTCCAGTGGCAGGGAACCTCCCACGATTCGCCCGCCTGCCGCCCGCGCCAGCCACTCCGTCGTCCACCTGCGCACGCTCACACCTCCCCGTCCTTCCGCCCGATGGCTTCCCGGGCCGTCTCCACGTCGCTGAACGGCACCTTCCGGCCCCCGATGTCCTGGGTCGCCTCGTGCCCCTTGCCTGCCACAAGCACCGTGTCCCCCGGCTGCGCCAGCCCGATGGCCGCGCGAATGGCATCGCCCCGGTCGACGATGGCCGCATAGCCCCTCCCACCCGCCAGGCGAGGCATCCCCACCGCCTCGATCCCCGCGACCACCTGCGCCACCACTTCGGCGGGATCCTCGGTCCTCGGGTTGTCGCTCGTGATCAGGACCACGTCGCTGGCCGCCGCCGCACGCCCCATGATGGGGCGCTTTCCGCGGTCCCGGTCCCCGCCGCAGCCGAACACCGTGATCACCCGACCGGGCGTCACGGCCCGCGCGGTGGCGATCACCCGGTCAAGAGCATCGGGGGTGTGCGCATAATCGACGAGGACCGCGAAGCCTGCGGCCGGCACCGACTCCAAGCGCCCGGGGACTCCGGTCACGGCGCCTGCTCCCTCGACCAGCGCCCCAAGGGGCTCACCCAGCAGCAGCCCAGCCGCGATGGCGGTCAGCAGGTTCTCCAGGTTGTGCCAGCCCACCAGAGGCGAGCCGAGCTCCGCCCTCTCGCCCCCCAACCGCACCGTCGCCTTGAGGCCGCTCAGATCGGCCCGCGCGTCCTCCGCGACCAGGTCCGCCCGCGCACCCCGCGCCGAGAACCGCAGCACGCGCCCCGCGACACGCCCCGCCAGCGCCGCGCCGAAGGGGTCGTCCACGTTGATGGCGGCCCCCCTGGAGCGCGGGCTCCGCTGCAGCAGGTCCGTGAACAGGCGCGCCTTCGCTTCGCCGTAGGCCTCCATGGTGCCGTGGTAGTCCAGGTGGTCTTGAGTCAGGTTCGTGAAGGCGGCCACCGCCACGTCGACCCCCTCCAGCCGGTGCTGCTCGATGGCGTGGCTCGACACCTCCATGACGGCCGTGTCCACGCCGGCCTCTGCCATGCGGGACAGCAACCCCTGCAGCTCCACCGGGTCTGGGGTGGTCATCTCCGTGGCCTCGTCCACCCCCGGCCACCGGCGCCGCACCGTCCCGAGCAGCCCCGTCACGCGCCCGCACGCCGAGAGCGCCTCGTCGAGGATGTGGGTGCTGGTGGTCTTGCCGTTGGTGCCCGTCACGCCAACCACGTCCATGCGGCTCGCCGGCCGCCCGAGGGCGTTGGCTGCCAGCGTCCCCAGCGCTCGGCGCGTGTCGGCCACCTGGACCCAGGGCGCCGCGAGGCCGTCCCCAGACTCCACCACCAGGAGCGACGCCCCCGCCGCCACCGCCGCGCCGAGGAAGCGGTGCCCGTCGGACCGCTCCCCCCGCACCGCCACGAACACGTCGCCGGGCCTCACCTGGCGGGAGTCGGCGACGACCCGCCGGAGGGGCCCGAGAGCCGCGAGGCCGCCCGACCCCACCACGTCCACCCCTTGGAGCAGCGTCTCGACGTTCATGGCGCGCCTCCCGCAGCAGGGGGCGCGGCAGCGGCCAGATCGAGGGCCGACGCGAAGCGCAGACGCACGGTGGTGCCCGGCGCGACGGGGGACCCGGGGGCCAGCGACTGCTCGGCGGCCTTTCCGGTGCCGTCGATCTGCAGGTCCAGACGCGCGACGCGGGCCATGTCCAGGGCGCGCCCGATGCTGACGCCCAAGAAGTCCGGGACTGTGACGACGTCCCCGTCCTCGGACGCCGGCAGCGGCGGATCCACCTGCTCGAGGTTCACCGCTGCGGCTGCCACCTTGGCCATGTGAGACACCTTGATCGGCCGCCGCTGCGAGGGCGGGACCTCCAGATACTTCAGCGCGAACTCCCCGATCTCCTTGAACACGGGTGCGGCGACCACGCCACCGAAGCCCCGGCCATCGGGTTCTTCGACCACCACCAGGATGGCGAGGCGCGGAGCCTCGGCGGGCACGACGCCGATGAACGACGCGATCCAGGCGTCCGGCCGGTAGCCCTTGGAGCTGCGCCCCACGAACACGCCCTTGCGGTAGCCCGTGTCCGGCTTCTGGGCCGTCCCCGTCTTCCCCGCGACGCTGTAGCCCTCGATGGCGGCGTTGGTACCCGTGCCTCCCTCGCGGGTCACGGCGGTCATGGCGTCGAGGGTCAGCTTGGCCGCCCGGTCGCTGATGGCCCGGCCGTCCGACGCGGGCAGGAACGTCCGCACCAGGTTCCCGTCCGAGTCCAGCAGGGCCTTGACCACCTGAGGGCGCATGAGGACGCCGCCGTTGCCGATGGCCGCGAACGCCCGCACCATCTGCAGCGGCGTCACGGCGATGCCCTGCCCGAAGCTGATGTTGGCGAAGGTGATGTCCGCCCAGCGCTTCAGCGGCTGCACCTTGCCGGGGGCCTCCCAGTCCACCTCCACCCCGGTGGCGCTGCCGAAGCCGAACTTCTCGATGGCATCGCGCAGCGCCGCCTTGCCGATGCGCCGCGTCAGCTTCGTGATGCCGATGTTGGACGAGTGGGACAGCACCTCGCGCACGGTCAGCTTGTCGGCCCGGTGGGTGTCGCGGATGCGATAGCGCCCGACCTGCATGGAGCCCCGCTCGCAGTCGACGACCTCGTCGAGGCGCGCGGCGTTGTGCTCGAGCACCGCCGCCAGCGAGAACACCTTGAAGGTGCTGCCGGGCTCGTACACGTCCTTCACGGCCCTGTTCTTCCACGCGAACACCTGGGTCGGGTCCGGCTTGTTCGGGTCGTACGTCGGCACGTTGGCCACCGCGAGCAGCTCCCCGGTCGGCACGTCCATGACGATGGCGATGCCAGAGCTGGCGCTGTGGGTCTTGATGGCCTTCGCCAGCGCCTCCTCCGCCACCGCCTGGATCTTCTCGTCGAGGGTCAGGACGACGCTGTAGCCCTCGGTCAGGAGCTTCTGCGGCAAGCCGAGCACGTAGGCCTCGCGACCATAGATGTCCTTCAGGTAGGGGACCCGAACGGCGTCCATGACGGGCTTCTTCTTGGCCGCCGCCTTGGCGGTGCCCTCCACGTCCTCCTGCTCCACCGGCTTGCGGCGGACGAGGATGTCGTCGAAGGACTTCTCCAGCCCCTCGAGGCCCTCGTTGTCCATGCCTACGCGGCCGAGGAGCTGCCCCGCGAGCTCCTTCTTCGGATAGAAGCGCTTCGGCTCCTGCATGACGGTCACGCCCGCGAGGTCGAGGGCCTTCACCCGCTCAGCCTCCTCATCGGAGATGCGGCGCTTGGCATAGGCCCACCACGAGCTCTTGCGCATGCGCTTCAGCAGCGTGTCCGCGTCGACCCCCTTGAGCGCGTGGGCGAGCTGGGTCGCCACGAGCTGCGGATCCTTCATGTGGCGGGCGACCATGACCACCGTGTTCACCCCGACCGACGTGGCGAGCTGCTCGCCGTTGCGGTCGAAGATGGCGCCCCTCTGGGACTGGATGACCTTGGTGCGCATGTAGTTGCGCTCGGCCTCGAAGAGCAGCTTGTCCCGCGCCAGGATCTGGAGCCGGAACGCCTGCCCCAGCACGATGAGGAAGCAGATCATCACGCCGCCCACGACCACTGCCATGCGGAGGCGAAGCCACTTGAGGCGCACCTCCGGGGACACCTCCACGGGCGGCGGGGTCTGGCGGTTGCGCGTGACGCGGGTCACCGGGCGCTCCTGGACACGCGAGACGCCGGACGTCCGCGACATGCGAGACGTCCGTGAGCCCCGCGGCTCCCGTCCCTCACCCGTGGACCGCCCGAAGATGCCCGATCCTCGCTCGCTCATCGCTTCCCCCCCTTCTCCATGCACTGGAGGCCGATGGGGGTCTCGGGGCCGAGCTCCACGCACCTGTCGTAGCTCTGGCGCGCCAGGTCGCGCTGCCCGGTGGCGGTGTAGAGCTCGCCAAGCCAGAAGTAGGGCTCCACGTAGTCGGCGCAGCGCGCCGTCGCCCGGTCGAAGGCCCGCACGGCCAGCTCGGTCTGGCCGGTCGCCAGGTACACGCGCCCCAGGTTGTTGTGCGCCAGGCACATCTCGGGCTTGAGGAACACCGCGAGCTGCAGGTGCTTGAGCGCTGCCTCCAGGTCTCCGGCGTTCAGGTGTGCAAAGCCCAGGTTGTTCTGAACGAGGTGGGGCGTCGGGTAGAGCTGGTCCTCCGCAAGGGGGGTCAGCACCTCGATGGCCTCAGTCCAGCGCTGCTGCGCCAGGAAGAGCGCCCCGAGGTTGGCGCGCGCCTCGTACATCTTGGGGTCGAGCTCCATGGCGCGACGAAAGTGGACCGCCGCGTCTCCGTGCTGCCGCCGCCCGAAGTAGATGAAGCCGAGCAGGTGGTGCGCCTTTGCGTGGCTCGGGTCGAGCTCCAGGGCCTTGAAGAGGTCGGCGATGGCCGACGCCGTGTCCTGCGCGTAGAAGGAGTTGTTGGCGAGCTGGTAGTGGAACTCGGCCTTCTCGGCGGGCGTCTTCTCCACCGCGCCGGTCAGGCTCGGGCACCCCGGGAGCAACAGCCCCACCAGGATGGCCGCCCCCGCGAGCCGCTGGATGTCTACCCGCGCTCCCATGCCTTCAGTCCGTGACGACGATGTAGTCGCTCTGGGTCGTGATGCGCATGCTGAGGCGCTCGGACGCCTCCCTGCGCACGTCGACCTGCCGCTTGAGAGCGGACAGGTCGCGCTTCAGTCGCTTCTGCTGCTCGAGCAGCTCCGTGTGGCGCTCCGTCTCCGCGCTGAGCTGCTTGCCCAGCTCCCGGGTCCGGTGCTGGTACCAGACGTGGTACACGCCGAGCGCCGTGACGAAGGAGGCCAGCAGGACGCCCAGCAGGAGACGCCGCAGCGCGGGGCTCAGGCCACCGCCCGCTTCACCCGCTCCACTTGATCGGCTCAGTGTGCTCATGCCGCCCTCCGGACCCGCCGCACCGCGCGCAGCCTGGCGCTCCGCGCCCTGGGGTTGCGGGCCACCTCCACCTCTGTCGCGACCACCGCCTTGCGGGTCAGCGCCTCGAAGTCGGGCTCCCGCACCTCACCTCCCTCGAAGGGGCCCCGGGGACCGTCCCCGGTGCACAGCCCGCGCAGGCGCTGCTTGACCAGGCGGTCCTCCAGCGAGTGGAAGGCGATGAACACCGCGCGCCCCCCGGGGGCCATCAGGCGCGGCAGCGCGTCGAGCAGCGCGCCGAGCTGGCCAAGCTCGTCGTTGACCGCCATGCGCAGGGCCTGGAACACGAGCGTCGCCGGGTGTACCCGCCGGCTGCGCAGCGCGGGCGGCGCGCCACGGTAGACGACCTCGGCCAGCTCCCGCGTGCTCTGGAGCTGCCCGGACTGGCGCGCCGCCAGGATGCGCCGGGCCAGACCGCGCGCCCCCGGCACCTCGCCCAGCTCCCGCAGGATCGAGGCCAGCCCGTCTTCGTCCAGGCGGTCCAGCAGCTCGGCGGCCGTCTCCCCGGCGCTCCCCATGCGCATGTCCAGGGGACCGCTCGCCAGGAAGGCGAAGCCGCGCTCGGCGGAGTCGAGCTGCGGCGAGCTGACGCCGCAGTCCACGAGCAGCCCGTCGAGGGCGCCGAGGCCCAGCTCCGCGACCACCGCCTCCGCCTCGGCAAAGGGGCGCTCCCGCAGCACGACCCGGTCACCGAAGGAGGCGAGGCGCTCTGCGGCGGCAGCCAGGGCGCGGGGGTCCCGGTCGAGCCCCACGTAAGCCCGCGACCCTGCGCCCGCCTCCAGCAGCGCGCGGGCGTGGCCGGCCCCACCGACGGTGGCGTCCAGGACTACCGCGGGGACCGGGGTCTGCCCGAGGATCCCAACGACCTCCTCGAGCAGCACAGGGATGTGCCGAAACTCCGCCATGGCCTGCTCCGCGCCCGGTTCAGAAACCAAACTCCCGCGCCGCGGCGAGCAGCGTCTCGTCGTCGGTCTCTTCCTGGGTGCGCTCGAAGAGCGCGCGATCCCAGATCTCCATCTTGTCGATGTTTCCAGAGATCACGATGTCTTTGGTCAGCCCGACCCGCTCTCGGAGGCGCTGGGGGAGCATGATGCGCCCCGCCTTGTCGGGCTCGGCCTCCACGGCCGCCGAGATGAACCCGCGGCGGAAGGTGATGACTGCCGGGTCGCTCTGCTGGCGCTTGCCGACCTCGTCGAGGATCCGCTCCCACACCGAGGCGGGATAGACGTCGAGGCAGCTCCCGGTGATCGCCCGCGTCACGTAGACGGTCTTGTCGTCGTGGGAGCGCAGCTTCTCACGGAAGGCGGACGGGATCGACGTACGACCTTTGTCGTCGATCGTGTGCTCATGCCATCCCGAGAGTCGGTACATTTCGCCCCGCGGTCCCTACCACGTCATCCCACATCAACCCACTGGCGCCGGCCACCGTACAACCGGCCCTCCGAGGGTGTCAAGAAGTAAGAAGAGGGTCAGAGCGAGGAAATGCAAGCCAGCGGATGGGGTCACCGGGGGGCGGCCGGTGCTCCGGGCGGAACCTAGGGGCACGCGGAGGGACCGTCAAGAAAATCGCAGCCCAGGGTGCGGGGTCTCCACAGATCCTCAACACGGAGATACCGGTCATTGTCCAATGATTTACGGCGCGTTGTGAGGATTCTCCAACACCTGGATATCCGTTCAGCGAGGGCGACGTGGCGCCGCCGCCAGGGGCCCTGTGGGATGAGGTGGGATGAAATTCCGTCGCGGTGCCATGGGAGGGGAGCCCGGCGCCGGAGGGGCCCCGCCGCGGCCGTGGCAGCCCCCGGCGCCGGCAATGCCCCCCGCCGCGCGCGGGAGTTGGGTGTAATACGGTGAAAATCGGTGGATGCGTAGATAACCAGGACGCTTGGCGAGAGAACGCTGACAGAAACTATCGAGGCTACTTCCCCAGGCTCAGGATCGCCTGGAAAGCCGAAAGATCGGCGGGTGCAATGCGCTCCACCTCGATGGCCTCGCACGCCTTGGCGTCCTCGCACACCTTGGGCAGGGCCTCGCGGAGCTTGCCCGCGATGGCCGCGCCCTCGCCCATGACGACGACCGGGGCGCCGGGGAGCGGGTCCGACGTGGCGACGGCCTCCAGCTCCGAGGCGTTGGGCAGCGACTGCAGGCTCTTGTACTCGTTGGCGTCGAGGAGGGCGGCGTCCACCTCCCCCTTGGCCAGCGCCTTGATGGCCTTGAGCGCCGTGGCGACGGGCTTCACCTGGAAGTGAGCCTCCACGTCCAGCTTCGCCCCGAAGCCCACCTTGGAGATCACGGGGAGGTCCGCCCCGACGGCGGTCATCAGCGCCTTGCCCTTCAGGGCGTCCAGGGCGGTGCCCTTCTTCGCGACCACGTAGTAGCGGTTGTCACCGCGCCCCTGCCGCGTCACCTGGGCCACGGGGACCAGCTTCAGCGCCTCGTGCCGGGCGACCAGCTCGGCGTAGGGGAACATGGCGATGGTCGGGCTCCGGTCCTTGATGTACCGGTCGCAGGCCTCGCGGGTGTTGTGGTACTCGCCCTTGACCTGGAGGCCCGAGACCTCCTGAAGGCGGGCGAAGAACGCGCGCAGCCTCTCGCTGGCATCCGTGGTGCTGCCGGGGCCGCCAGGGAAGCAGACCAACATGGTGTGGTCGGCGTGGGCGGGGGCCGCGAGGAGCGGGGCGGCCACCATCAGGGCGAGCGCAAGTGCGTGCCATCCTCTCATGGGTCTGTCATCCTCCGTGGAGTCGTTGCTCTCAGCGAGACCCGCGCGGGCGGGTCAGGCGACTTGCTACGTCGGGGACGGCCGAAGGTCAAGCCGATTCACCTTCTCGTGGGAGCAAGGCCTGAATGGAGCGGTTGTGTCGGCCGTCGTCGTGCGGCATCATTCGCCACCGTCCCCGACGGTGGATCACTGAACCTGACACGGAGGAACCTCGATGAACAAGACCCTGGCTGGCACCCTGGCCTTTGCGCTCGCCCTGACCTTCGCCTCTACCGCCATGGCCGACGGGCCCGATGGCGCCGACCTCTTCAAGAAGAAGTGCGCTGTCTGCCACGGCCCCGACGGCACCGTGACCCCCGCCGGCGACAAGATCGGAGCCCCCGCGAAGCTCGGGGCGAAGACCTCGGCGCTCTCCGAGGAGGAGATCGCCAATGTGATCACCAAGGGCAAGGACAAGATGAAGGGCTTCGAGGGCAAGCTGACCCCCGAGGAGATCAAGGCCATCGCCAGCCACGCCAAGACCCTCGCCCCCTGATCCCACCCCCGAGACCCAGCGCCCCCCTTTACCGCAACGTCCTCTCGTCCTATGTTTGCGCGCCGCCCGCCCAGGAATGGCCACGCCCGGGGTCGGGTTGTTATGCCGCGCCGGAGCAGCCTGGAGCGCACATCTCACTGAAATTTCAGATGAATTTGCCCCACGGGGGGCGCATCCCCGAGAGGAGCCCATGGAGAACGACGTCCGCGTCATCAACGAGATGGTCAGGCGGGAGAGCGCCTTCGTCGACCGCATCCTGCGGGAGGTCGGCAACGTCATCGTCGGCCAGAGCTACATGGTCGAGCGCGTGCTCATCGGGCTCCTGGCAGGTGGGCACATCCTGCTGGAGGGCGTCCCGGGGCTGGCCAAGACGCTCACCGTCAAGACGATCAGCGACACGGTGGACGCCCACTTCCAGCGCCTCCAGTTCACGCCGGACCTGCTGCCCGCCGACCTGGTCGGCACCATGATCTATGACCCGCGGACCCAGACCTTCAACGTGAAGAAGGGCCCCGTGTTCGCGAACCTGGTGCTCGCCGACGAGATCAACCGGGCGCCGGCGAAGGTCCAGAGCGCCCTGCTCGAGGCCATGCAGGAGCACCAGGTCACCATCGGCGACACCACCTACAGGCTGCCCGATCCCTTCGTGGTCATGGCGACGCAGAACCCCATCGAGCAGGAGGGCACCTACCCGCTCCCCGAGGCGCAGGTCGACCGCTTCATGCTCAAGCTGAAGGTGGGCTACCCGACCCGCGAGGAGGAGCTGCTGATCATGGATCGCATGACCAGCGACAGCCCCGCGTCCGTGTCCAAGGTCGTGACGCCGGAGGAGCTGCTCCAGGCCCGCGGCGTGGTCAACCAGGTGTACCTGGACGACAAGATCAAGCAGTACATCGTCGACATCGTGTTCGCGACGCGCTACCCGGAGAAGATCGGCCTCGCGAAGATCAAGGACTACATCTCCTTCGGCGCGAGCCCGCGCGCCTCCATCTACCTGAACAAGGCAGCCCGCGCCCACGCGTTCCTGCGGCACCGGGGCTACGTGATCCCCGAGGACATCAAGAGCATCGGCATGGACGTGCTGCGGCACCGGGTGATCCTCACCTACGAGGCCGAGGCCGAGGAGCTGACCGCAGAGGACGTGATCCAGCAGATCTTCGACAAGGTCGAGGTCCCTTGATGTTGACGCGCGAGGAGCTCCGCGAGCTGCGCCGGATCGAGATCGTCACGAACCGCCTCGTGAACGACCAGCTCGCAGGGTCCTACCACAGCGTGTTCAAGGGGCGCGGCATGAGCTTCGACGAGGTGCGCCTCTACCAGCCCGGCGACGAGATCCGGTTCATCGACTGGAACGTCTCGGCACGCACCGGCGAGCTGCACGTCAAGCGCTTCGTCGAGGAGCGGGAGCTGACGGTCATGATCCTCGTGGACATGAGCGGCAGCCTCGACTTCGGCACCCGCAAGGAGCCCAAGCGGAAGGTCGCGGCTAAGGTGGCGGCGCTCCTGGCCTTCTCGGCCATCAAGAACAACGACCGCATCGGCCTCGTGCTGTTCACCGACCGCATCGAGCGCTTCGTGCCGCCCAAGAAGGGGCGCAAGCACGTGCTGCGCGTGGTCAGCGAGATCATCGGCTTCGAGCCGGACCCCGCCCACCGGGGGACCAACGTCGGCGTCGCCCTGGAGTACCTGCTGCGCATCGCCAAACGCCGGGCCGTGTCCTTCCTGATCACCGACTACACGGCGGACGGCTACGACAAGCAGCTCCGCATCGCGGCGTCCCGCCACGACCTCGTACCCATCCTGCTGACCGACGCCCTGGAGGAGGAGCTGCCCAACCTGGGCATGGTGCACCTGGAGGACCCGGAGACCGGGCGCGTGCGCATCGCCCCGACCCACCTCGGGTGGTTTCGACGCCGCTTCCGGAAGCAGGCGAAGATCGACTTCACCGCCGTGGAGGACCGCTTCAAGAAGATGAAGATGGACCTGATCACGCTCCGGACGGGGGACTCCTACTCCAAGCCGCTGCTCAACTACTTCCGGCTGCGGTCGCGGAGGTATTAGAGATGGTGCGGCTCGTCCTCGCACTGCTGCTTGCCGCCGCGCCGGCGGCCGCCCAGGAGGCGCCAGTAGCGACGGCGCCGGCCAAGGCGCCGGCCAAGGCGCCGGTCACGGTGACGACCGCCTTCGACCCGCTGCCGGAGCG
This sequence comes from Myxococcales bacterium, assembly GCA_045863395.1. Classification (GTDB taxonomy): domain Bacteria; phylum Myxococcota_A; class UBA9042; order JABWCM01; family BTVJ01; genus BTVJ01. Next base: position 46,581 of record BTVJ01000035.1, on the reverse strand, counting down.
GGTGCAGGTAGGTGACCGGGTCACGGTGCTCGTCACGCTGACCTACCCTGCCGACGCCCAGGTGCACTTCCCCGGGCGGCCCTTCGTCGGCAAGCGCGCGCGGCTCGCGGGGAACGTCCAGGCGCGGGAGGCCGGCGGAGACGCGGTCGTCGAGCGCAACACCCTGACCATCGTGCCCGTGCGCACCGGCAAGCTGAAGATCCCCGCCATCGAGGTCCCCTACGTCCTGAAGGATGGCACCGCGGGCACGGTGAGCACCGAGCCCTTGCGCCTCGTGGTGCGGAGCCTCCTCGCCAGCGAGACCGATCCAGGGCTGAAGGCGCCGCGCGGTCCCGTCCCCTACGAGCAGTGGAACTGGTGGCTGATCTGGGGCGTCGCCGCCGCCGGGGTCGCGCTCCTCGCCGCCGCCGCGACCCTGGTGGCCGTGCGGATCTACGCGAAGCACCTGCGCGGCCTGGCCCCGCCCCCGCCGCCGCGCCCCGCCCACGAGGTCGCCTATGAGCGGCTCGCGGCGCTGCGGGCGGAGGGGCTGCCGGAGCAGGGGCTCGCCAAGGAGTTCTACCTGGCGCTCACGGAGATCGTGCGCGAGTACTTCGGCAACCGCTATGAGATCGGAGCACTGGGAGAGACCTCGACGGAGCTCCTGGGGGCGCTCGCCCGGCTGGAGACCCCGGGGTTGTCGCTCGAAGAGGTGCAGGTCTTCCTCGGGGACGCCGACCTGGTCAAGTTCGCGAAGTTCAAGCCCCAGCGCGAGGACATGGACACCGCGCTCGTGCAGGCCCAGCTCTTCGTCGACCGGACGCGGGAGGAGGCGCGGGAGCGGCAGGTCGTGAAGGCGCCGGTCCCTCGGCTCGTGGCGGCGTCCGTCCTCAAGCGGGCGTTCGGGTTCTCCATCGACCTGGTGCTCTACTCCGTGGTGTCGCTCATCCTGCTCGTCGCCATGCGGCAGACGGGCAAAGACTGGATCGCGTGGCTGGATCTCGGGCTCCTGCTCGCCTTCCTGCTGCTGCGCGACATGCCGGCCACCGGGAGCCCGGGCAAGGCGCTCGCGGGGCTCCGGCTGATGCGGGGCGACGGCACGGCCCCCTTCGGGGCGCGGATCCTGCGCAACGTCCCCAACCTGCTTCTGGTCGGCGGCCAGGTCGCAGAGGTGCTCTGGGCGGCCTACGACCCGGACCGGCGGCGCATCGGCGACCGCATCGCGGGCACGCGGGTCGTGGACCCCCGCCCCGAGCAAGGGGACGCCGGGGCGGTGGTCGGGCTGGTCGCCTGTGTGGTGGCGCTCGTGTTCACCACGTGGGTCTTGCCCGTGAACGTCCTGCACGTCTGGGGGCCGTGATGGGAGACCTGCACTTCGCCCAGCCCTGGTTCCTGCTGCTCCTCGTGGCCGTGGTCGCAGGCGCTGCCTGGGTCGTCACCCGCTGGCGCCGCGGCGACGGGGCACTGCGCTATGCCAACACTCCGACCCTCGACCGGGTGGGGACGGGGGTCCTGGTTCGGCTCGTGCGGCTACCGGACGTGCTGCGGCTTTTCGCCCTCGCGCTGCTCGTCGTCGCCATGGCCAGGCCCCAGGTGCCCGACAACGAGGTGCTTCAGGGGGAGGGCGTCGACGTGATGCTCGCGCTCGACATGAGCGGCTCCATGCAGGCCGTCGACCGGACGCCGGAGGAGATCCGCGCCACCCTGGCCGAGCGGAAGACCCCGAAGAACCGCTTCGAGGTGGCGCGCTCGGTGCTGATGGACTTCGTCGGCTCGCGCAACGGCGACCGGGTCGGCCTCGTGATCTTCGGCGAGAAGGCCTTCCTCAAGTTCCCGCTGACGCTGGACTACGCCCGGGTGCGGGCCATCCTGCGGGGGCTCGTGCTGGACAACGGGGAGCGCGCGCGCGGGACGGACACCTGCTCCAACGGCTGCACGATCAGCGGCGCGGGGACGGCCATCGGCGACGCCATGTCGCGGGCGTGGCGGCGCCTCCAGCAGAGCAAGACCAAGACGAAGGTCATGGTCCTGATCACCGACGGCGCCAACGAGGGGGGCAAGCTCCAGCCGGAGACCGTGCTCGAGTACATCGCGACGCGCCCGAAGGACGAGAAGGTCCGCATCTTCACGTTCCTGGTGGGGGACGAGACCAAGACCCACGTGCCCATGCGCAACCCGTGGGGCGAGGTCAGCTACGAGCGGCCGAACCGGCCGTTCACCACGAACCCCCAGCTCCTGCGGACCATCGCGGAGCGCACGGGCGGCAAGTACTTCGAATCCTACGACGAGGACAAGTTTCGCGAGGACTGGAAGGAGCTGGAGAAGACCACCTTCGAGACCAAGGTGCGCTGGCATGACCGGGACGTGTTCCCGCCCTTCGTGCTGATCGCCGGGGCCCTCATCGGGCTCGAGGTCGTGCTGCGCGCCACCGTCCTGAGGAAGTTCCCATGAGCTTCGATGCGATCAAGTGGGCCAACCTGCCGGCCGCGTGGGGGTTCATCGGGGTGGCCGTGGCCCTGGTGGCGCTCGTGTCCTTGATGGCGTGGCGCGCGAGCGTCCTTCGGAGACTCGGAGACCACCCCCTGGTGGCGACCATGGCCGCCTCGACGTCTCGCGGGCGCCAGTGGGCCAAGGTCGCCATGCTCGTGGTCGCGGGGGCGCTGCTGGTCGGGGCCGCCATGCAGCCGCTGTACGGCGTGCGCGAGGGGGAGGTCACCAACACGGGCATCGACATCGTCATCGCGCTGGACGTGAGCAAGTCCATGAAGGTGCGGGATATCGTGCCCGACCGGCTCGGGGGCGCGAAGCTGGAGATCGACTCCCTGCTCAAGAAGCTCCACGGCGGGCGTGTGGCGCTCGTACCCTTCGCCGGCATCCCCTTCGTGCAGACCCCCCTGACCAGCGACTTCGAGGTGGTGCGGTCCTATCTCCAGGAGCTGGAGGTGACGGACATGCCCGTCGGCGGCACGGCGGTGGGGCGCGCGCTGCGCCTGGCGCTGGAGGTGCTGAGTCCCCCGAAGGCCGGGGAGGACAAGGAGGGAGAGGTAGACCAGTTCGCGGGCAGCAAGCACAAGGCGATCATACTGATCACCGACGGGGAGGACCACGACAGCGACCCACTGAAGGTGGCCGACGAGATCGCCGACGCCGGGATCGCGGTGTTCACGGTCGGGGTGGGGTCGCGAAGCGGCAACGCCATCCCCATGCTGACGGATGACGGCTCCATCGTAGGCTACCAGAAGGCGGCGGATGGCAAGACGCCGCTGATCAGCGAGCTCAACGAGGGGCTGTTGACCGAGGTGGCGAAGCTGACCGACGGGGCCTACTTCCACTACGCCAACCGCTCGGTGGCAGACGACCTCTACCGCGAGATCGACAAGCTGGAGAAGCGCGAGTACGAGGCGCGCTTCGAGAAGATGGGGGAGGACCGGTTCCAGGTCCTGCTGCTGCCCGCCATCTTGCTCCTGCTCGCGGAGGCGCTGCTGTCCGACCGGCGGCGGCGCGCCCTGGCGCTGGCGGCGACCCTGCTGGTAGGGTGCGCGCCAGACTCCACGGTGGGACAGATGTTCCGCACGACCAGCGGCCTCGTCGACGAGGGGAACGAGGCGCTGGCGGACGGGGATCCGGCCAGCGCCGTGGAGAAGTACAAGGCCGCGCGGGAGGAGCTTCCGGCGAGCGGCGCCCTGGAGTACGACCTCGGAACCGCGCTGATGGGGACGGGAGACTGGGAGAAGGCTGCGTCGGCCCTGGCCCGGGCCCTGGACGACGCGCCGCCGGGCCTGGAGGACGACATCATCTATAACCTGGGCCTCACCAACGCGCTGTGGGGCCTGGCGCTCGAGAGAGGAGCGGCGGCGGCCGGGGGGGCGGCGGAGCCCGAGGGCGCGCCACCGACGGGCGACGTGGCCAAGCCAAAGTGGGAGGCCGCCGTGAGCCGCTTCGAGCAGCTCGTGCTCAGGGACCCCGACGACCAGGACGCCCGGTGGAACCTGGAGGTGGCGCTGCTGCGGGTGGATCCGCCGTGCAGCAAGCGCAACGACGGCTTCGAGCCCAATGACCGGGCAGAGGACGCCAAGCCCCTGGAGCTCCAGCCGAAAGAGAACGACGAGAAGGAGGCAACCGCGGACCTGGTGCTCTGCCCGGACGACCAGGACTGGTTCGGCTTCGCGGTGGAGCCCGGCGACCGGGTGAGCATCGAGGCAAAGGCGACCCCCGAGGAGGGCGCGGACCCGGCCCCCGACGGGGTGCCGGTGGCCGTGGAGGTGTGGGAGATGGGGGGGACGAAGGCGGCGCTGTCGTCGATTGACACCCCCACCCCGGGCACTACAATCGCCTTCGTCGCGCCCGAGCAGGGGGTCCGCATGGTCCGCGTCACAGGGCGCACGCCCGACGAGTACAAGGTGACGCTGACGGTTCGCGCGCTGCCGGCCTGCGAGGCCCTGGAGGACGCGCTGGAGGAGAACGACTCCATGGGTTCCGCGGCGCCGGCGGATTTGGATCAGCCCATGGCCCTGCGGGTCTGCCCGGGAGACCCGGACTGGATCCAGGTGTCTCTCGGTGCGGACGAGAGCCTGTTCGCCTTCGCCAGCGCCCAGAAGGAGCCACGCCCGGACGGGCTGCGCCTGCGCCTGCTCGACGGGAGCGGGGCAACGCTGACCACGGGAGCGGCCCACGAGCAAGCGCGCATGGCGGCGCTGCTGACGCCGGGGCCGGGCACCTACTACGTGGTGCTCGACGGCGCCGAGGACACGGAAGCCAAGGTCCAGCTCCAGCTCAAGGTCGTGCCGCCGTGCCCCGAGGGCAACGACCCGCTTGAACCCAACGACACGCCGGAGCAGGCCCGGCCACTGGAGGAGCTCGCCAAGGCGGCCCCGCAGATGCCGATGATCCCGGGTCAGCCGGGGATGCCAGGGCAGCCGCGACCGAGCATGCCGGGCGTGCCGGGGATGCCGATGCCCCCCGGGCAGCCGGGCATGCCGGGGATGCCCCACTCGGGCCAGCCGGGGATGCCCGGCGGGCGCCCGGGGGTGGGCGCCAACGTCCCGGGCCCGGGACCCCAGGCGCCGCCGCCCGGCGGGATGGTGCCGGGAGAGGAGCAGGCGTCCACGGCGCTCCTGCGCATCTGCGACGGGGACGTGGACTGGATCCGGGTGACCGTGCCGCCGGACACGCGCAAGGTGGCGTCCATCCTCTTCGAGCACTCCAAGGGGGACCTGGACCTGGCGATCTTCGACGCCGAGGGGAAGAAGCAGCTCGCGGAGAGCGCGCAGAGCACCGACGAGATCAACGCGGAGACGGTGCCGCTGCCCGAATCCAAGGAGGAGCAGACGGTGCTGCTCCGGATCCAGGGCAAGCCGGGGGCCCACAACTTCTACGTGCTGCGGCTGGACACGCCCCCCCCGCCCCAGAGCGGGCAGGACCAGCAGGACCCGGACAAGGGCCAGGATCAGGACGAGAATCAGGACCAGGATCAGAGAGAGCCGGAGAAGAAGGACCAGAAGGACCAGAAGCAAGACCCGATCGAGGATGCCATGGAGCAGATTGATCGGAACCTGGACAACCTCGAGGCCATCGACGCGCTGCGGAAGTCTCCATTCCGCAACACTGAGCCCGAGAAGGACTGGTAGGGACAGGCGGATGCTCCCAGGCCGGGAGAGATGGGCGACGTGGGGCCGCGCGGCGCGGTGGGCGCCGCTCTGCGCGCTGCTCCTGCTCGTCCCCACGGCGGCGAGCGCGGCGAGCATCACCCTCGAACCGAGCGCCCGCGCCATCACCACAGACGACGAGCTGACGCTCCAGCTCCGCCTGGAGGGGGACTTCGACAGCGTGCAGGAGCCGTCCCTGACGGACTGGAACGTCACCGGGACAAGCCAGCAGCGCCAGATCGTGCTCGGCGCCACCCGCACGAGCCAGGTGATCTTCACGTACACGCTCCAGCCCCGCCGCGCCGGCGCCCTGACCATCGGTCAGGCGAGGCTCCTATCCGGGGCGCAGGTCGTCGCGCAGGCCGGGCCCATCACCATCCAGGTCGCGGAGCCGAAGCCGGTCGATCCGCAGGCACCAGGCCAGGCGGCGGACGTGTCGAGGCACGCGGGGGAGCCCTTCTTCATCGTGCCCGTGGCGAGCGAGGCGCGCGTCTACGAGGGGCAGCCCTTCGTCCTGGGCTTCGACCTGTGGGTGCGGACCAACGTGCGTGCAGAGGCCCGCGGCATGACGCAGTCGCCGAAGCTGGCGGGCTTCGCCACGGAGGACCTGCTCGGCGGGCAGAACCCACGGTCCAACCGCCAGATCGGGCGACACACCTACGTGGTCGTCACCCTCAAGCGGGACGTGCTCGTGCCGCTCCAGGCCGGCAAGGCGATCATCGACCCCATGGAGATGCAGCTCGCGGCGGGCGACGTGTTCATACAGCGCACCTACACGGTGCGCAGCGAGCCCGTGGAGATGGAGGTCCTCCCGCTCCCGGCCGAGGGGCGACCGCCGGGCTTCGGCGCCGCAAACGTGGGGCAGCTCTCCATCGCCGCGGATCTGGGTGGTCATGCAGCTGGCGCCGTCGGCGAGCGCCTCGTGCTGACGGTCACCGTCGAGGGCTCGGGGAACCTGGCGGGCGTCAAGCCACCCACGCCGCCGGCCGTCGAGGGAGCGCGGGTCGACCTGCTCCCGGGCGCGGACACGGCCGGCATCGTCCGGGACGCGACGGGGATCCACGGCGCCGTGCGGTTCAGCTACGTCGTGACGCCCACGCGGCCGGGGACGCTGACGCTCCCCCCGCTGACGCTGCACAGCTTCGACCCCCGCGCGGGTCGCTACGTCCAGTCGTCTACGGCCCCGCTCACCGTCGAGGTGGCCCGCGCGACGGTGGAGGCAGGCGCCAGCTCACAGGAGGCGAGCACGCTGAAGCCCATCGTCACCGGCGTGTCCCTGGCGAACCGCGCGGCCACCAACGGCCGCCCCTCGCCGCTGGTGTGGGGCCTGCTCGCGGCCGCGCTCCTCGGGTGGGCCGCCGTAGAGGCGCGGTGGCAGCTCCAGCGGCGACAGGCCTCCCAGGCGGGGGCGCTCCGCACCCGACGCGCCCTGACGGCCGCGCGCGCCCAGCTCCGGGCGGCGGAGGCCCACATGAAGCAGGGAAACGTCCGCGAGGTGTTCAGCGCCACATCGGCGGCGCTGCTCCAGTTCGTGGAGGACCGCTTCGGGGTGGCCGCCCAGGGCCTCACGCACGACGCGCTGCGGATCCGCCTGCTGGAGGCCGGCGTGCCCGACGCGCTGGCTGCGGAGCTGGTGGCCGAGCTGGAGAACTGCGACTTCGCCCGCTTCGCGCCCGCCTCGACGCGAGGCGACGAGATGCGCCAGGCGCTGGAGCGGGCGGGGCGGCTCCTGGGGGACATCGATGGCGCCGCGCGGGGACGGGAGGCGAAGCATGCGGCCTGAGCGTCGGTCGAGGCGGCCCGCCTTCGTCTGCGCCGTGCTGGTCTGGCTGGCGCTGGCGGGCCCGGCGCGGGGCGAGACCATCGACGAGCTGTTCGAGCAGTCCAACCAGGCGTACTTCCAGGAGCGCTACCGGGACGCCCTCGACGGCTGGCAGCGCATCGTGGACGGCTTCGGAGTGGACGACCCGGCCCTCGCGTACAACCTCGGCAACGCAGCCTTCAAGCTGGATCGCCTCGGCGAGGCGGTCTACTGGTACAAGCGCGCCCTCGCCCTGGACCCGGTCGAAGCGGTGGAGACTGACGCCCGCGCCAACCTGGGCCTCGCCCGCGCCGCGCTGACGGAGCGCTACCGCAAGGAGGCCAAGGGGCAGTTCGTCTTCGACGAGTCCCATGGGGCGTCCTACACCTTCTTCACGCTGCTCCCGGCGAGCGGGGTGCAGTGGGCCTTCGTCGCCGCCTGGATCACCCTGTTCGGCCTGCTGGCGGCGCGGCGCCTCCGCACCACGCCCGGCCTGGGCTGGGCGGCCGTCGCGCTTGCGATCATCGTGCTCGTGACGGGCACCCTCTGGGTCGGCAACCTCTCGGTCACGGCGCGCACGCGGCTCGGGGTCGTGGTCGCCAAGGACGCGGAGCTCAAGGAGGGCCGCCACCCGGACGCCGCCGCCCACGCCATCCCCGAGGGCCTCGAGGTGCGCATCGTGGACACCGCGGACCCGGAGTGGACCCGCATCGAGCTGTCCAACGGCCTCGAGGGCTGGGTGCCCGTGCGGGCGGTGCGACAGATCGGGGGGTGAGCCTCCCTGGGGCAAGCTGCGGAGCTGCCCATACACATCGGCGACGCCCGGCTGGCGCCTGCCTCTCGAATGACGCCAAGGAGCCCACCCATGACCCTTCACGCCAACGTCTCCGACGCGGTCTGCCTCGTGACCGGCGCCAACACCGGCATCGGCCGCCACACCGCCCTGGAGCTGGCCGGAGGCGGGGCGCGCGTGTTGCTGGCCTGCCGCTCCCGCGAGAAGACCGCCCCGGTGGTGGAGGAGCTCCGGGAGAAGACCGGCAACCCGCGGGTGGACCTCCTGGAGCTCGACCTGGGCTCCCTGGAGTCCGTGCGGCGGTGCGCGACGGCCTTCTACGAGCAGCACGACCGCCTCGACCTGCTCGTCAACAACGCCGGTGTAGCCGGCCACCGGGGCGCGACGGCGGACGGCTTCGAGCTCCAGTTCGGCACCAACCACATCGGGCACTTCGCGCTGACCTGCCTGCTGCGCCCTGCCCTGCTCGCTTCGCCGGCGCCCCGCGTCGTCACCGTGGCGAGCCGCGGCCACTACCGCCCGACGACCATCGACTTCGACGCGGTCCGGCGCCCGACGGCGACGATGGCGGGCTTCCACGAGTACTGCGTCTCCAAGCTCGCCAACGTGCTGTTCACGCAGGAGCTGGCGCGGCGCACGGCGGGGAGGCTGGGGGCATACGCGCTCCACCCGGGGGTCGTCGCCTCGGACATCTGGCGCCGCGTGCCCTGGCCGCTGCGCAAGCTCGTGACGCTCTTCATGGTCACCAACGAGGAGGGCGCCCAGACGACCCTCTACTGCGCGACGAGCCCGGAGGTGGCAGACCACAGCGGCCGCTACTACGACAGGAGCCGCGAGAAGCGCCCCTCCCGCCACGCCACCCCGGAGCTGGCCGCCGAGCTCTGGCGCCGCAGCGTGGAGTGGACCGGCACGGACTGGGGGTGAGCCGGGGGCGCGAGGCGCAGCGACGACCTTGACCTCGCCCACCGCTCAGGCTCTCCCTGCTGGCGTCCTCCAGCGCCCCGATCTCGTGTTCCAGGCACAGCGCCCACTCTCGGCACAACGCGACCCCGCCGACCACCTCGGGGCGCACGATCAGCCAAGCGGGCAGGCTCGGCGCGCGGACCATTGACGCCGCCGCGCTTCGGGGCTACGGTCCCGACCCGCAGGGCGGGCTGACGCGGGCACGGAGGAGACCATGGAGACGCCGACCACCATGGCGGTGCGCTTCCTGCGGGAGCAGGGGGTCACCTACGAGGGCCACGTCTTCCGCTGGGAGAAGAAGGGCGCCAAGGCCAGCGCCGACGTGCTTGGAGTCGACCCGGCCATCGTCCTCAAGACGCTGATCTTCGAGACTGAGAAGAAGGCGCCCCTCGTGGTCCTGATGGACGGCACCCATGAGGTCAGCACAAAGTCCATGGCACGCCTGCTGGGCGTCAAGCTCGTCGTCCCGTGCGATCCGAAGCGCGCCGAGCAGCTCACGGGCTACCAGGTAGGCGGCATCAGCCCCTTCGGCCAGCGGACGGCCATGCCCTTCTACATGCAGCAGACCGCGCTCGACGTGCCCCTGGTCTACGTCAACGGCGGCAAGCGGGGCTTCCTGGTGAGCCTCCCACCCGGGGAGATCCAGCGCCTCCTCGCGGCGACGCTCGTCGACGTGGCGGTGTGAGCGTCCCCCCATATTGACCGCCCCCCAACGGGGAGTCGCCCCGCAGAGCGGAGGACCATGACCCACGACGCGCACGACCACGGCTCCACCCGGCAGGGCGATGTGGGCGCTCCACCGGCGCCCCGCCATGTCCTCACCATCCTCGCGGTGGCGGACCTTGCCCGCGCGAGTCGCTTCTATGGTGAAGCCTTCGGCTGGCCCGCGGCGGTCGAGGTGCCTGTGTACGTGGAGCTCGCGCTCCCCGGTGGCCAGCGCTTCGGCCTCTACCAGCGCGAGGGCTTCGCACGGAACGTGGGCCTGGTCCCCGCCGCGCCCGCGGTTGGGGCGATCACCGCCACCGAGGTGTACCTCCAGTGCGACGACCTGGGCACCACCGTCGAGCGGGTGACGTCCGCGGGCGGGCGCCTGCTCTCCGCCCGCGCGCCGCGCCCCTGGGGGGACGAGGTGGCGTACTTCGCCGACCCGGATGGCAACGTCCTGGCCCTCGCCGGGCCGCTCCCCTCGAACACCTCCGCGTAGGCTCCAGGGACTCGGGCCCGACCGGCGACGCGCCCCTCGCCCGCCCCGCACATTCCCCTTCAGTCCCGCGACGCAGACGCCGATCAAGTGCCCCGCGCGGCGATTGGATCGTTGCCTCGGCGCCCCCGCCAGCGGGGGAGTCTCATCCCACTCACCACAGGAGGGCCCGATGAAGCGGGTCATTGTCATCCTGCTGCTCGGCGCGCTCGCCCACGGCTGCGGAGACGCAGGCCCCGGCGACCCGCTCGCCGGTGACACGGCCGAGCACACCCCTCTGGACGACGCCGGAGAGCCAGGGGCGGACCCGACGCCCGGGACGCCGGGCGAGTCTCCCGGCTCCACGGGCTCGCCGGGCGAGAACACCACGACGCCCCCGGGTCCGTTCGCGGACTGCGCCCAAGGGTGCACGTATCGCCTCGCCGCCTTCACCCCGGAGGGCGGCCACCTGTCTGCTTCCGACCCGTCCGGCGCGGCCATCGCGCAGACGCTGAGCCCGCTCGCCGGGCCCTCGGCGACGGACGGCACCTTCACGCTTCACATGGGAACACCCGCAGGAGGAGAGCAATGAAGCCGATCACCAGGCGTATGATGTGGCTCGCGGCGGTGGGGCTCGCCTCCCCGGCGGCGAGCGCGGCCATCCCGGCGGAGATGCCGTTTCGGGGGACGCTGACCGACCAGACGGGGAAGCCCGTGCACTGCCCCGACGCGGCATCGAATTGCCCGAGCGGCGCTGTTTCACTCACCTTCCGGCTGTATGACTCGGCGGCTGACACCCAGCCCGTCTGGACCGAGACCCACCCCGCGATCAGCATCGCTCACGGAGAGTTTCACGCAGCGCTCGGGTCACTGGAAAACCTCGACCCGGACCTGCTGACCGAGGGCTCCGTCATCGGCGTGGAGGTGAACGGCGGCGGAGAGATGACGCCCCGGCAGCCGCTCGGCGCGGTGCCATTCTCCTTCCAGGCCCGGCGGGCGGAGATCGCGGAGACCGCCGCACGCCTCGGCGACCGGGACGCGGCAGACTACGTGACCAGCGACGCCCTGAAGCCGGCCCTAGACAAGCTGGGCTACAGCACCTTCTCAGGGTCCTTCAAGGACCTGAGCGACGTCCCGCCGTCCCTCGCCAAGGACAGCGACACCCTGGCGGGCCTGAGCTGCCTGACGGGGCAGGTCCCAACCTGGACCGACCACGGCTGGGACTGCTCGACCTTCTCCGCTGCCGGCAAGGATGGCGCCCCGGGGAGCGACGGCGCCCCGGGCAAGGACGGCAGCTCCTGCTCCATCACCGACACCGGCGAGGGCGTGAAGCTCATCGCCTGCACCGACGGCAGCTACGCCTACGTGCACGACGGCGCCATCGGCGCGTCGGGCCCCCAGGGCGAGGCGGGACCGCAGGGACCCAAGGGGGACGCAGGCGCGGCGGGTCCGCAGGGACCGCAGGGGGAGTCCGGGCCGCCCGGAGAGGCCGGCGAGGCGGGACCGCAGGGACCGGCAGGCCCCCAAGGAGAGACGGGCGCCCAGGGACCGAAGGGCGACATCGGGCCCCAAGGTCCCATGGGTGAGGCCGGGCCACAGGGTCCAGGCGGACTGCAGGGCGAGGCCGGACCGCCCGGACCGCAGGGCGAGGCAGGACCGCCGGGACCCGAGGGACCCATGGGTGCCCAGGGCCTCCACGGGCCGCAGGGTCCGGTCGGTCCCCAGGGAGCACCCGGACCCATGGGCACCATGGGGCCCATGGGGCCGCGCGGCGAACAGGGTGAGCAGGGCGCGCAGGGGATGCAGGGGCCGCCGGGCCCGGCCGGCGCAGACGGCGTCTCCTGCACCGTCGCGACGCTGGCGGGCGTGACCACCATCGCCTGCACCGACGGCTCGACCGCAGTGGTCCTCGACGGCGCGCCCGGCCCGCAAGGAGTCGCAGGCCCCGCCGGACCCGCCGGACCGCAGGGCATCGCCGGCCCCAAGGGCGACCAGGGCGACGTGGGGCCCGCGGGTCTCGACGGCCCGCCGGGACCCCAGGGCCCGCCCGGAGTGGCCGGCCCGCCGGGACCGCAGGGTGACCCAGGCGACTCCGGCCCCATGGGGCCCGAGGGCCCCGCTGGCCCCGAGGGCGCCCAGGGCCCGCCGGGACCGGCTGGTACCGGCACGCGCCTCTTCGACGGCGCTGGCAACACGCTGGGCACGGTCATGGAGGTGGGCATGGGCGGCGTGAGCATCGTCACGGCGACGGGGCATGTGGTCGCCCTGGCGTGGGACGGCACCATGTTCGCCGACCAGATCTACTACACCTCGGAGGGCTGTAGCGGCACCGCGTACCTGAACTCCGGCTGGAGCGGCGCCCCCCCGATCTACGCGAAGTGGGTCACGTACTCCGCGTCGTTCGACTCCATCATGCTCCCCGATGGGGACAACCCGAACGGCACCGTACCGCTCTCCAGCTTCGAGGCAGCGAGCATCGACAACCCGGCCTGCGACGGTGCGTCCGGCATCAACTATGGCTGGAAGCTCCGCTCGGCGACCGCCGCCGAGGTGGGGCTGCCGAGCTACCCCGCCGACCTGCCGCTCACCATCCTGTGATCTCAGCCGAGCCGGGGCGCCAGCGCCCCGGTGATGCTCCGAGCCACCCCCGGGAACAGCGCCGAGAGCCAGTAGATGCGCGGGTAGATGACGCGCGCGCTCCGCCGCTCCACCGCCCGCACCACCCGCCTCGCCAGCACGTCCGTGGTCCCCGCGGGCATCCGGGCGGCGACCCCCGCCCCGGCCTGCTCGTAGACCCCCACCGCGTGGCGGGCCATGGCAGTCTCCACGGGCCCGGGGTAGACGGTCAGCACGTTGACCCCCGTCCCCCGCACCTCCCACCGCAGCGCCTCGGACGCCGCTGCGAGCCCCGCCTTGGCGGCGTCATAGGCCACCATGCCCGGCGTCGGGACGATGGCCGCCAGCGACGACACGTTGACGATGGTGCCCGCCCGCCGCCCGAGCATGGCCGGGAGGACGGCGCGGACCAGGCGCAGCGGGGTCGCCAGATCCAGCGCGATCAGGCGGTCGGTGGACTCCGGGTCGCTCCGGGCGAAGGCTCCCACGTCCTGCACGCCGGCGTTGTTTACGAGGACGTCGATGGGCCCGTGCGCGGCCTCCGCCTCGGCGATCCAGGCGGTGCTCGCCGCCGGATCGGACAGGTCGACGGGGAGCACGAGGGCGCTCCCCACCTCCGCAGCCAGGCGCTCCATCAGCTCCCGGCGCCGCGCAACCAGGGTGACCCTCGCCCCCGCCCTCCCCCACTCGCGGGCGAGCGCCTCCCCAATGCCGCTCGACGCCCCCGTCACCGCCACGTGCATCGCTCACCTCCGCCCCTTCCAGCGCTCCTGCTCAATCCAGAGGCACGCGCCCGGCCGCGACCTCGCCAAACGAGACGACCCGGACGTCGGGCTCCCGGGCGAGCCAGTCCAGCGCCTCGTGGAGCGTCGCGACCAGCCCCTGGTCCGGCTCCCCATCCCGGAAGTACTCCCACCAGTGGGTCACGAGCACCGTGAGCCGCCGCGCCCGCACCGCGGCCCGTACGGAGTCCATCATGCCCGCGGTGGGGCGGTCGCGGGACAGGAGACACCCCGGGTGGGACAGGAGGGTCACGCCCCCCGTCCGCCAGTGCGCCCGGCGCGCGACGCGCATGCGCAGGTAGGCGGGCCACCACGCGGCGGGCACCCGACCTGCCTCGAACCAACCGGTGGAGACGAGGGCGAAGCGGCGCCCGACCTCCTCGAAGGCCACCCGGGAGAGCCGATCATAGGGCGCCACGAACGCGGGGCTCGGCGTCAGGCCAGCCTCACGCAGCGCGTGCCCCCCCGCGTCGAGGCGCCGCGCGACGTCCGCTCGGTCCCGGCTGTCCAGCTCGAAGGGCTCGTGGCAGTAGCCGTGTTGGACGACCTCCACCAGCGGTCGCTCCCGAAGCCACCCGACGAGCTCGACCGCCTCGCCCATAGGGGCCAGCCGCGCGACCCCCTCGTGCCCCCAGAGGAAGCCCTCGGGCGCCCCGCTGGCGGTGACCGCGCCCGTCGTGACCGCCGGGATGACCGCGAGGCTGACGGGCGTGCCGGCCTGGAGCGCCGGACCATACAGCAGCTCCAGGCACGCTGGCGGGGTGAAGGCGTTGGCGTCGTCGTCGCGCACCACGACCCACCGGGTCATCGCGGCGCTCCGCTCGCGAGCCGCTCGTAGACGGCCCTCATGCGGTCGGCGACCGCACGCTCGTCGTAGACCGCCTCCGCGTGGCGGCGCCCGGCCTCAGCCAGCCGCACGCGCAGGCCCTCGTCGTGGAGCAGCACGTCCACGGCCCGGTGGAAGCCACCTGGCTCCGTCAGGTCGTAGAGGAGCCCGTCCTCCCCGTCTCTGACGATCTCCCGCGCCCCAGAGGTCCGTGTAGAGATCACGGTCGTCCCCGCAGCCCAGGCCTCGATGAGCACGAGACCGAAGGTCTCGCTGAGCGAGGGCAGGACCACCACGCGCGCGAGCTGGAAGAGCCCGATGAGCCGCGGATCCGCCTGCGGCAGCCCGCCGGTCAGGAGGACGCTGCCGTCGAGACCCAGCTCGTGGATCAAGCGCTCCACCCGCGCCCCGTAGGCCGTGTCGGTCACCGGCCCGGCCAGGACCAGCAGCGCCCCCGGGTGGCGGTTTCGGATGGCGGGCCAGTGCTCGACGACCCATGCCTGGTTCTTCGGCTTGTCGAGGCGTCCCGCCACCAGCACGACTGGCGCATCGCGCAAGGCCGGGTACGCCGCCAGCGCCGCCGCCCGGCAGTCCGCACGGTACTGGTGAAGGGGGATCCCGTGGGGGATCACCTCCACCGCCAGATCCGGGTAGTCTCGGGCCAGAAGCGCCGCCTCGGTGCGGTTGACCGTGATCACCAGGTCGGCTTTGGACACGAGCTGCCGTGACCCGAGCACCATGCCGAACGCCCGCCCCCACTCGATCCCCCCCCCGCAGCGGCTCCTTGAACCCGTCACGCGCCGCGTCGGACAGGTCGAGGAGACCGCCATGGATGGTCATCACGAAGGGGATGCGCCGCACCTGGGCCGCCCGCCACGCGGACGCTCCCAAGCGGTTGCCGGTGTGCGCGTGCACGAGGTCGAGGCCCGGCTCCCGCACGAGCTGCCAGGGAAGCTCCGCGGAGAGGAGGTTCCCGCCCACCGAGATGGCCCGCTCCCGCTGCTCTTCCGAGATCCCCCACACGGGCAGGACGGAGTGGAACCGTCGCACCGTGTGGCCCGCGTCAGTGAACGGGTCCCGCGCTGTGGGCTCCCTCAGACGAGGACAGTAGATGATCGACTGGACATCGCGAGGTGAGAGGCCATCGCACAGGCGCAGCAACGCCGACTCGGTCCCACCCCACTCGTCGGGGTTGCACTTGCGCAGGACGTGACCTACCCGCAGGGCGCGCCCACGAACGCTGGATCCCGACACGACGCGACCTACCTCCTCACCCTGAGGCTGGTCATTGTGGTGCCCGGCGCCGGACCCTGTCAAGGCGCGGGACACGACGCGGTGGCCACCGCGCTCCGCCTCGCGTATGCTCCCGCCATGCTCGCGCCCCGAAGCCAGCTCGCTCACCGCGACGCCCCACCAGGTGCCCGATGACCCCGGTGCTCGTGGCCTCGGCGGTCCTGCCATCGCTGCTGATCATGGGGTACTTCCGCTCCCGGGATCTCTCCCCTGAGCCGGGGGGCACGGTCTGGGCCACCTTCGCCCTCGGGATCGTCATCGTGATCCCGGTGCTTGCGGTGGCGTTGCCTGTCGCCCACCTCGTCGGCGGCAGCGAGAGCCCGTGGGTCAGCGGCGCTGCAGAGGCCTTCCTGGTCGCAGCCATCCCCGAGGAGAGCTTCAAGCTCCTGGTCGTGTGGGGCTTCGCTGCCCGCCGAAGGGCCTTCGACGAACCCATGGACGGTATCGTGTATGGGGTCGTGGCCTCCTTGGGCTTCGCCACGCTGGAGAACGTGCTCTACGTGGCGGACGGCGGCACGGCGGTGGCGATCCTGCGGGCCCTCACCGCGGTCCCGGGCCACGCGTTCCTGGGCGCGATCATGGGCGCGTTCGTGGGGCGCGCGCGCTTCGACTCGGCCCGACGCTCCACGCTCCTGCTCGCCGCGTGGGCGTGGCCGGTGCTCCTGCACGGGCTCTACGACTGGCCGCTGCTCACCCTCCGCGCCCTCGAGGCCACCGGCGGCGCTTCCTCCGGCATGACCGGCGCCCTGGCGCTGGCGACCCTCACTGTCCTCATCGCCGAGGGACGCTGGGCCCTGCGCGTGACCCGCTCCTTCCGCGCAGACCAGGCGCTGGCCCTGGGCGTCTCCGTCCCGGCTCCCCCACCCACGGAGCGAGGCGCCGGCGGCTGGGCCCGCCTCCTCGCAGGCTCGGTCCTCGCCAGCGCCGGCGGCCTGGTGCTGCTGGGAGCGATTGTCGGGCTCTCGGAGGGTACGACGGCCGCGGACGGCTCCACGCTGACGGCGGCTGCGCTGTTCGGGGCGGCCCCCCTCGCGCTGGGCCTCCGCTGGTTCCGGCACGGCCTCCGCCCCCCAGGCGCGTGATTGACAGGGTCCGCGACGACTGGCTGCGCGCCCCTGATGGCCGCCATCGGGCCGCTCGGCGCATGAGGGCCGCGCCCATGTTTGTTGCCGACCTTGTGAGTGGAGTGTCACGGAGCGACGGCGGGTGCCGGCAGGCGCCAGGGAGGCCGGGCCCCCGACTGGGGGTCATCTCACGCGGCACGATGGTCCGCGCAGGTCACTTCCGTGACCTTATCCCCTGGCCAGTGGGCGCCTGCCTGAGTTCGTCGGCACCCTCGCCCCCGCTCCGCACTGTCACCATAGCCCCATCAGCGGGCGGCGCAACATCCCGCGTCGCAGCGCCCCCCCGAGGATCATCAGAAGTTGGCCGCCGTGAAGGCGCCCGCCGAGCCGTTGCCGCCGCCGTTGCCCAGTGAGAGCCCGCCGGGCCCTCCCGCGCCGCCTGCACCACCTGGGAGCACCGAGTTGGCAGACTTGATGGCGGCGAGGCTGACCCCACCCTGCCCGAAGGCGAAGATGGCGTAGCTCGCGCCGCCGCAGCCACCGCCGCCGCCGGCGCCATGGCCACCGGCGCCGCCCTCACCACCGTTGCCGCCTTTGCCCGCGCAGAAGGTCGTGTTGGCCCCGGTCCCGGCGTTGCCGCCCTTGCCGCCCAACCCCCCGACGCCGCCGACGCCGCCGCTGCCGCCGGGGCCACCGAGGCCGCCATTGCCGCGCTGCAGCAGGTTGTTCTCTACGATGGGGGCCGAGGCCGGCGCCACGTCGAACACCAGGAACACGGCAAACGATCCACCGCCGCTTCCACCGCCGACCCCGCCAGTGCCGGCGCAGCCGCCTGCACCACCGCCGCCGCCCGTGCCGCCCACGTCGCTGCCCCCGTCGGAGCCGGCACAGCCGCACACCTGCACGCCATTGCCCGCGCCACCACCGCCGCCACCCGCACCGTGGCCACCTGCCGCGCCGGGGCTGCCGCTCGTGCCCACCCACTCGCCGTTCGTTACTCCGCCGGCGACCTGGGCGCACCCCTGGCCTCCCGCCCCTTGGGTGCCGTCCTTGCCGGTGCCGCCGTCGGCTCCCACCATGGGGAGGTTGTTCGGCGGGATGATGCAGGACCCGCAGCCGTTGCCGATGGTGCAAGTGCTGCCGCCCCCGCCGCCGCAATTCAGGCCGCACCAGGTGCAGGCGTCGGAGCAGCAGTCACCGAAGGTCACGCAGGACGAGTCACACCAGCATCCTCCGATGCCCTGGCCGCCGCAGGAGCCAAGGCAGGTGCCCGAGCCGCCCCCGAAGACGCTGGCGATGACGCCGTCGTAGCCCTGGCCCCCGCCCGACCCGCCGCCGTTCGCCCCTGCGGTGCCGCTCTCCGCGGCGTTCTGCTGGGCCGTGCTGTAGTTGGGGCAGTAGCCGTCGCCGCCCTTGCCGCCGGACGTGTTGACGCCGCCGCACGTCATGGGCGAGCCCGCGCCACCGCTCGTGATCAGCCCACTCGTGCACGCTCCGATGTCCTGCGCGTTCACGCCTCCGGCGCCGACGCCGCCCAGCGCCCCATCGCCCCCCTTGGAGCCCGCAGCCCCGTTGCCGCCGGAGCCCGCGATCACCCGGTTGTTGCGCACGACCAGCCGCCCGTCGCAGTTTCGGGCGTAGATCCCGTAGCTGTTGCCGCCGGGGGCGTTGTTGTTGACGCCGAACACCGTGAACCCGTCGAAGACCGTCTTCTCTCCGACGCCCTTGATGTCGAGGGCGTTGACCGCGCCCTTCTTCTGCGCCGTCGGCGCGACCCCGATGACCGCGGTCTCGTAGAGCAGTACGTCGCGAACGTGGTAGTCCGCGTTGTAGCCTCCGTACACACCGACGCCCGCCGCAAGCGCCACGCTCTCGGAGTAGACGCCCGTCTGGACGTACACGTCCCGCTTGCCCCCGCTCACCGCGGCGTCGATGCCCGCCTGGATGGTCAGCTTGGGCAGCGCGATGGTGCCCGGGTTGGCGTCGTTGCCGTTCTTGGCCACGAAGATACCGACGCTGATGTCGCCGTCGATGCCGTCGCAGTTCTGGTCGACGCCGTCCGGGTAGTCCACGCTGCTCGTCCACTTGCACTCGCAGCCATCGGCCGGGTTCTTGTTGGTGTCGAAGAAGCCGACATCGCACTTCATGGCGCAGTCGGGCGTCGCCGGCGCCGTGTCGCACACGCCGCTCGCGTTGATGAAGTTGATGGCCGCGCAGTTCAGGTTGCACTTGCCGCAGTGGGCGTCCGTGACGTACTTCCCGCTGGCGTCCTTGAAGGTCTCGTCGGCGAGCCCATCGCAGTCGTCGTCCACACCGTTGCACACCTCGCTCGGCAGGACGCAGGGAGTCCAGCCGCTCGCCGTGCAGTATGCGGTGCCGAAGCAGGTGGTCACGGGCCCACCGGGTGCCTGATACTCCTGCTTGCAGGCCACCTGCAGATCCAGGTTGGAGCCATCGCAGTCGCAGGACCCGGTCGCCGGGATGCATTGCTTGGACCCCACGCCCGGGTCCTCGCAGAGGTAGCCCGCAGGGCAGTCCGTGTCGATGTTGCAGGCGATGCCGCACCGCAGGCCGTCGAGCAACCCGACGCACTTTGCCCCTTCGACGACGCAGTTCTCATCGACGGCGCAGGGCTCGCAGAGCGTGCTCGTGATGGGGATGCACAGGAAGTCGTTGTACTTCTCCCACCCGAGGGCGCAGGACTCCACGACGCACTGGGGCACGGGCTTCGTGGCGTCGCAGACGGCCGTTCCGTTGATCACCGCCCCGTCGCAGCTCGTGTTGCAGCCGCCGCAGTGCGCCTGGGAGCCGTACTTGCCCTGACCGTTCTTGAAGGTCTCGTCGGTCAGCCCATCGCAGTCGTCGTCCTTGTAGTTGCAGGTCTCCGCCTCCGGCTTGGGCGCCTGGCAGAACCACCCGATGGTGCCGTAGCACACGGAGGTGCCCGTGCACGTCCCGAACTGGTTGGTCACCTGGCAGCTCTGGGTCGGCGGGAGCCCGTCGTCGATGAAGCCGTTGCAGTCGTCGTCCTTGCCGTTGCAGGTCTCGGTCGCCGGCGGCACCGCGTCACACGTGCTCCACCCGCTCGCCGGCACGCAGGTCTCGAAGCCGAAGCACTTGCCGATGGGGTTGGTCAGCGAGCAGGTCCGCTTGTTGCCTGCGGTCTCCACCGTGCAGTCGCACGTCCCGTTCCACGGCCTGCACAGGTTGTCGGAGCAGAAGTAGCCCTCGGGACACGCCCCGGCATCGCAGCTCTCCAGGCAGAAGAGCCCCGTGTCCACCTGGGCACACGTCGAGCCGAAGCAGTTGGCGTCCGTCGAGCACGGCTCGCAGGCGACGGCGGGAATCTCCAGGCACTGGAAATCGCTCAGCTTCAGGTAGCCCTCCTCACAGACGCTCACGATGCACTGCGGCACCGACTTGGAGGCGTCGCACACCTCCACCGCAGAATAGGGATACTTGTCACCGCAGACGTTTCCGCACGTGCCGCAGTTCTGGACGCTGGAGTACTTGCCCGTGCCGTCTTTGAAGTCCTCGTCCGTCAGCCCATCGCAGTCGTTGTCCTTGAAGTCGCACTCCTCGGGACCCGGAACCGGAGCCTGGCACACCCAGCCTGCGGTGCCGAAGCAGCTCGCGAAGCCGGCGCAGGTCCCGTAGCCGTTCTTGTTGGCGCAGGCCTCCTTCGCGGGCAGGCCGTCGTCGATGAGCCCGTTGCAGTCGTTGTCCTTGCCGTCGCACTCCTCAGCCTTCGCCAGCTCCGCGGTGCAGCCGGCCCAGCCCACCGCCGGGTCGCAGGTCTCGAAGCCGAGGCAGGTGCCAAGCGCGTTGATCTTGGTGCAGGTCCGCTTGGCTCCCGCCGTCGCCGCCGTGCAGTCGCAGGAGTTGTTGTCCGGCTTGCACACACCGCCGGAGCACGTGTACCCCGCCTTGCAGGTGTTGCCCGAGCACTGCTCCAGGCAGAACTTCCCGGCGCCGACGGTCGTACACTTGCCGCCGAAGCAGGTGTCGTCCGCGACGCACGGGGTGCACGCGATGGCGGGGTTGGGCACGCAGGACAGCTCGTTCTGCTTGAAGTAGCCGGGCTGGCACTCGGAGACGATGCACTGGGGCACCTGCTTGCTCGCGTCGCACACCTCGGTCAGCGCGTTGGCGATGGTCGCCCCGCAGGCCTTGTTGCAGGTCCCGCAGTGCTGCATGGACCCGTACTTGCCGCCCGCGTTCTTGAAGTCCTCGTCTATCTGCCCATCGCAGTCGTTGTCCTTGAAGTCACACGTCTCTGCCGTGGGGGTCGGCGCCTGGCACACCCACCCGAGGCCACCCGAGCACACGGCGTCCCCGTTGCACACACCGAAGGGGCTCGTGTTCTGGCAGGGCTGCGTGACCGGCATGCCGTCGTCGGGGATGCCGTCGCAGTCGTCGTCGAGGCCGTTGCAGGTCTCGGCTGCGGGCGTCGGCGCGTCGCAAGGGCTCCAACCCGTGGCCGGGTTGCACGTGGAGAAGCCGACGCAGGTGCCTGTCGCGTTCTCATTGGCGCAGAACTTCTTGACGCCCTTGGTCGCCTCGGTGCAGTCGCAGGAGCCCGACTGGGGCATGCATTGGCCGCCCTGGCAGGTGAAGCCGGCCGAGCAGTCCGCCTGGACGGCGCACTTGTCCACGCACGCCTTCCCGTCCCCCAACGTGACGCAGGCCCCACCGAAGCAGTTGGCGTCCGACGTGCAGGGGAAGCAGGTCACCTTGGGCTGGGCGATGCACTGGAAGTCGTTAAGCTTGTAGAACCCTGGGTCGCACTCCTGGACCACGCACTGCGGCTTGGCCTTGGTGCCGTCACAGGTCTCGCTGGCTGCGTTTTCGATGGCCCCGTCGCAGACCGCGTTGCACGTGCCGCAGTGCTGGCTGCTCGCGTACTTGCCGTCGGTCTTGTAGTCCTCGTCCACCTGCCCGTCGCAGTCGTCGTCCAGGAAGTTGCAGGTCTCGGCTGCCGGGGTCTTCGCGCTGCAGAGCCACCCCTGCGTCCCCGCGCAGGTCGCCGTCCCCGCGCAGGACCCAAAGGCATTGCTCACCTCGCAGGGCTGCGTCGCCGGCAGGCCGTCGTCGATGAAGCCGTTGCAGTCGTTGTCGATGCCGTCGCAGACCTCTACGGCTGGATCCGCCGCCCCACAGGGCCCCCACCCGGTCTGCGCCGCGCACACGCTGAAGCCCACACAGGTCCCGATGTCGTTGGTCGCCTCGCAGGGCTTCTTGGCGCCGTTGGTGTCCGGGTTGCAGTCGCAGGCCCCGTTGGCCGGCACGCAGAAGCCAGCCTTCCCGCCCGTGTCCGGGTCGTCCACGTCCTGGCAGCCGAAGCCCTCCGGGCAGTCCTCGTTCACGACACAGGCCGTCGAGCAGAACAGCCCGTCAGCGATCTGCACACACTCCTTGCCGTTGCACTGGGCGTCCGTCAGGCAGGCGCTGCACCAGCTATCGCCCTCCTTCAGGCAGATGAAGTCGTTGAGCTTGTAGAACCCGGGGGCGCACTCGGCGACCACGCAGAGCGGCGTGGTCCCGCTCGCTTCGCACTTCGCCGTCGCGTTGGGGATGGCGTTCTCGCACTTGGTCCCGCACGAGCCGCAGTGGTCCACGGTCGCGTACTTGCCCGCCGCGTTCTTGAAGGGCTCGTCGACGGCACCATCGCAGTCGTTGTCCTTGTAGTCGCAGACCTCGACCGTCGGCTTGGGGGCACTGCACACCCACCCCGCCGAGCCGAAGCAGCTCGACTCGCCGCCGCACGTGCCGACGCCGGGCCACGTGGACTCGCACGGCATGGTCACCGGCAGGCCGTCGTCCACGAGGCCGTTGCAGTCGTCGTCGAGGCCGTTGCAGTCCTCGAAGCCGGGCGGCACCGCGTCACACGTGCTCCAGCCAGCGTCCCCCTGGCAGGTCTCGAAGCCGTAGCAAGTGCCCAGGTTGTTGGTGGCGGTGCAGGGGCGCTTCTGCCCCTCGGTCTTCGGGCTACAGTCGCAGGAGCCGCTCGTGGGGGTGCAGCCCTGGCCCTTGGGGGTGCCGTCAGGGGCCGCGACGGGCAGGCACAACGCCCCCCCGCCACACTGGTCGGTCGAAGTGCAGAGCATGGTGCAGAAGCTGCCCTCGCCGATGGTCACACACGCCCCCCCAGCGCACTGGAAGTCGGCGACGCACGGCTGGCACGTGGTGTTCTGCTGCACCAGGCACTGGTAATCGTTGGCTTTGTAGTAGCCGGGCTCGCAGGTGTCGACCGCGCACTGGGGCGTGACCGCCGAGCCATCGCACTTGGCCACCGCGTTGGGGAAGAGCCCCTCGCAGTCCTTGCCACACCCGCCGCAGTGGTTCAAGGTCGCGTACTTTCCATCGGTGCCCTTGAAGCCCTCGTCCGTGGAGCCATCGCAGTCGTTGTCGAGGAAGTCGCACAGCTCCTCCTGGGGCTGGCTGGCGGAGCACACCCAGCCCGAGGCTCCCTGGCAGGTCGCGACACCCGTGCAGGTGCCGAGGTCGCTGGTCGCCTCGCACGGCTCGGCCTGCTGGAAGTCCTCGTCGGCGACGCCGTCGCAGTCGTTGTCCACCCCGTCGCAGACCTCCTCGGCCGGATTCTTGGCGTTGCAGGAGCCCCAGCCCGTTGTCGCGTCACAGACCTCGACGCCGTTGCAGATCCCGAACTCATTCTGGTTCGCACAGGGCCGCTGTGCGCCCGCGTTCGCGGCATCGCAGTCGCACGTTCCGTTGGCGGGCAGGCACTGCATTGCGCCGTCCGCGGACTCGACGCAGTCGTAGCCGGTCGGGCACGAGTCTACGGAGCAATCCACCGTGCAGTAGGTCCCCGCCCCGAGCGGGATGCACGTCCCGCCATTGCACTGCAGGTTCGTCTTGCACTCGTGGCAGAGCTTGGAGAGGTTCGGGACGCAGATGGACACCACGTCGGGCGGAGTGTTCGAGACCACCTTGCAGGCCCACCCCTCGGGGCAGTTCTCCAGGCACTCGTCCGTGCATTGGAAGCCGTCGAACGTCTCCACGCAGTAGCCGGAGCAGCAGTCCCCGTTGGCGAGGCACGGCACGCCGAACACGCCGCACAGGGGCGGGACGTCGCCCTCGGCGTCCAGGCCGCCGCTGTCCTTGGTGTTCGTGCCGTCCCCCTTGTCGATGAAGACGTCGAGGGAGCCGCCGCCGTCCCCGGGCTCGGCAGCGTCCCCGGTGTCGATGGTGCCCGACGCGCCGTCGGCGTCTGCGCCGAGCCCATCGGGGTCGGTGGCACCGGGGGTCGTGGTGTCATCGGAGCAAGCGCCCAGGGCGAGCAGCAGGGCGAGAGCAAACCGTGTCCGCGTATACATGCGGGGCTCCTGTTGGTACCGCGACGATGTGGTCAGGGTGGACGGCTCCGGCCGCCCATCGCAGAGGCTACGAGACCAGCGCGACGGAGGCAAGTCGGGGCGGCGGCGTCTCGTCACCCAGGGGGCCGACGCGCAGCGAGGGGGCGGGCGGGGAGCGCACCCGCCCCGCGCTCACGGGCCGCATCGGCATGGCGATTGTTGTTGAGCGCCACCCAAAGGACACGTAGAAATGGATCCCCTCGCCGGGACATGACGGAGCATCGAAGATGACACAGACTCGCAGCCTGGGCGCGCTCGCGCCAATCCTCCTCTGCCTCCTCGCCGGGCCCGCCCGGGCCGACGGGGAGCCCGAGCCGGTCCCCGGGCAGAACGAGCCGGTCGGGACCTGGCGATTTCGCACCGACCGGCCCGTCAAGGCGGTGATCGTGGGCGGCTCGGTCGCCGCCTACGACGCCGGCAACTTCGGCACTGTGCTGCAGGAGGCGTGCAGCAACACGGAGGTGGTGAACATCGCCAAGGCGCGGTATGGCGCCTGGGCCATGAAGCGGCGGTTCGAGGCCCAGGTCCTCAAGAACCGGAACCTGAAGACCCCCAAAGGGGACCACTGGGTGGTCATCCTGGGGGGGTTGAACAGCGTCGGGACCCCCGAGAAGACCAACGCGGAGCTGTTCCAGCTCATCCGGAGCGCTCGCGGCGCCAAGATGAAGGTGGTTGGCCTGAGCCTGTCGCCATGGGGGAGCGAGGGCGATTCCCGCCGGTGGGCAGGCACGGC
The DNA here is from genome assembly GCA_045863395.1 of Myxococcales bacterium. Taxonomy (GTDB): domain Bacteria; phylum Myxococcota_A; class UBA9042; order JABWCM01; family BTVJ01; genus BTVJ01. The sequence continues at coordinate 21,530 of BTVJ01000035.1, read as the reverse complement.
GGGGCTCGCCTACCGTCGCCACACCCGGAAGGTGGTGGACTTCCTGATGGGCCGCCTCGCTCCCGCCGACGCCCTCGGGCGGCACGCGAAGGACAAGGCGGCTTGGGAGGACGGCGACCTGCCGGACGTCTCCGTCGACCTCTACGACTCGCCGCTGCGGGACACGACCGCCCTGCTCCGCTCGCGGGAGGCGATGGAGCGGGCCGTGGATCGGAGCCCCGCCATCAGGAAGGAGCTCGCCGCGCTGCCCGAGGAGGAGCGGGCCGCTGCGCGCGAGCGCCTGATCTCGGAGGCGCGGGAGCTCCCCCGGTGGTACCTGCGGAAGGAGCTGCACAGCTTCGACGACATCCACCCCAACCGGGAGGGCCACCGCCTCATCGCCGCCGAGGCCTGCGCCAGGCTGCCGACATCGTGGGGCTGCGACTGCGGCGTCATCGCCGCCAAGGCGCCAAAGCCCGACGCGAAGCCGGGGGGGGCTGCGTCGACCGGCGCGAGCGCACGGTAGCTGCCGCTAGCGCGACCCCAGGCGGCGAAGTCCGCGGAGGGAGGCGAGCGAGACGGCGGCACGCGCGAGATGGCTCCGCAGGAGCCGAACACTGGCCCAGCGGACGCCGTCGGTGGGGAGCGCGAGCCACCGAGCCTTGCGGCCATAGGCGTCCGCGGCGGCGGCAGGATCGAGCCCCCCCAGCACGACGCGGGCGGCGTGGTCGCCAGCCAGGAGCCCCGTCTCCAGCGTCAGGTCGACGCCGCAGTCACCCACGAGGCTCGGGACGGGGTCGGCGGGGCGAATGGGGAGGGTGCCGGGGCGGGAGGTCACCGGACGTGGGATCCCGCACACGGCAAGGGTACCCACGGCGGCGGCGTCCCCAAGCCGCTGAGCCAGGGAGCCGCACACCAAGCGCTCGAAGGCCAGCACCGCTGACCTCGCATCGTCGGCCGTGACCACGGCGCCGACAACGGCCTGGCCACCGCCCTGAGGAGCAACCCAGCAGACAGCGCCGTCCACGAGCGCGAGCACGAGGGCATCCTGGTCGCACGCCAGGCCCGCGTACCTCTGCACGACGACGGTCCCGGCGCGGAAGTCGGGGACGCACGGCGCGTCGAGCACCGTGAGCGCCGACGTGGCGCGCGCCTCGACGATCCCCGCCTCGTGGGCGGCCCGGAGCAGCACGGACTCCAGCCATCGCGGCGGCAGCACCCACAGACCACCCAAGGGCGCCTCGATGGCGCTGCCGCGGGGGCCGTGGAGCCGCACCCGGCGCAGGCAGTGAGCCTGGGCAGCCACCTCCTCCCATACTCCGAGCCGCCGCAGCACTCCGGCTCCGTGCCCGGAGAGGAGGTGCGGGAGCTCATCGTCGTAGTCGGGCCCGTCCCCCGGGTCCAGGGCCACCCCCCGAACCCCCATGCGGCCGAGGCGCAGCAAGGCGGCGGCGGCCCCAGGGCCGGTGCCGCTGACGGTGATGGCGGTGTGTGTCAAGGGCTGGCATCCGGGCTGCGAGTGGCGGGCGGCGCGACCTCGACCCGCGACGTCCGTTGCGGAGGCGGCGCGCCCGAAACAGCCTTGAACCACGAATGGGGTACGAGATCAAGGGCCGGATGCTACGAGGGCCCGGACCGCCGTCGCGACCCCGACCGCTCCGGCGGGGTGCCTGATAATTGTGCAGGCCTACCGCGGTTGGGGGTTGACGAGCGGACCGCCTTCTGGACAATCGCACACCCATGCTCGGCCCCCTCCGATCCCTGGTCCTCGCCCTCGTGCTCGTGGGAGCCGCCCGCCCGGCCGACGCCGACCCGGAGCCCCTCCGCGTGCTCCTCGTGGGGAGCTCCTCCATGAAGGGCGCCCTCGGGAACGTCCTGGAGAGCACGCTCCGCCAGTGGTCCAACGTGGAGGTCACACGCGTCGGGGTCGGGTCCAGCGGGCTGGCCCGCCCTGATTTCTACGACTGGATGGCAGAGATCGATCGCCTCAAGGGCCAGGTGCAGCCCCACGTGGTCGTGATCAACATCGGCGCCAACGACGCCCAGGGGGCGTGGTCGTCCAAAGGGTGGATCCGCTGGGGGCGCCCGGCGTGGCGTCAGATCTACGCGGAGCGTGTCGACGCGATCCTCCAGACCACCCGCGGCCGGCGCGTCTTCTGGGTGGGCCCCCCCAACATGCGCGACACGCTGTTCAGCCGCCGCCTGCGGGACATCTCCGACATCATCGAGCAGCGTGTGGCGGCGCACCCTCACGCCCGGTTCGTCGATGCCTACAGCCTGACGAGCGACGACAAGGGCGCCTACGTGGACGCCCTCGTGGACTTCCAGGGCGGAACCATCCCGTCCCGAACGCTGGACGGCATCCACTTCACCCGCAAGGGGGCCTTCCTGATCGCGGCCCGGATCCTCTCCCCGCTGGCCGCCGAGGTGCGCGACGCCCGCGCCGAGGCTCCGGCATCGGGGTCCGAGGTCTGGTAGCGGATCGCCAACGTCAGCGCGCGCTGACGTTCGGCAGACCGGGCACCTGGTTCCACGTTGCACTCTTCGCCACGGCATTCGACTGGGGGAGCACGATCAGCTCGATGCGCCGGTTGCGCGCGCGCTGGGCCTCCGTGTCGTTGGACGCCACCGGCCGGTGCTCCCCGAAGCCCGTGGCGCCGAGGCGGTCCGGACGGTAGCCGAAGTCGTCGATCAGCGCTTGGACCACGCTGAGCGCCCGCGCCGTCGACAGCTCCCAGTTGCTCCGGAACCGACCGCCGCGCGTGGGCCGATCATCCGTGTGGCCCTCCACGGCCAGCTCCGGCTGGTATCGCACCAGCAGGAGCGCGAGCTGGGCAAAGGCGGCGTAGGCCGACTCCTTGAGCTTCGCGCTCCCGGAGTCGAAGAAGCCGGCCTCCGCCAGGGTGATCACGACCCCGCGGGCCGTCATCTCCACCCTGAGGGAGCTCTGCAGGGCGTTGACCTCGATGAAGCGCGTCAGGTCGTTCAGCAGGATGATGTCGTCGAGCCGGTCGTTCGTCACGTCGCGCCCCGACCGCACGAAGCGCGCGTCGATGATCGGCGACTCGATGGGCGGCTGGAGGAGCGCTTCATCGCCGTTCCGGTCCACGCCGAGGAGCCCCAGCGCCTCTCGCACGGAGTGGCTGGCCAGCGCAGCCTTCTCACCGTCGACGGTGGAGATGGCGTACATGACCGTGAAGAAAGCGAAGAGGAGCGTGATGAAGTCAGCATAGGAGACGAGCCAGCGCTCGGTGTTGACGTGCTCCTCGGCGTGCCCGCGACGCAGTGCCATGCTCCTGTCCTCCACCTTCCAGGCTGCTCAGGCAGCGCGCCGCATCTGTCCGCCGGCGGCACCTCCGCGGCGGGCGTTGCTCCGAGACTGCGTGAAGCCGACGAGCTTCTGCTCCAACATGCGAGGGTTGTCCCCCTGCGCGATGCCCGCGACGCCCTCCAGGATCATCTCGCGGAGCTTCATCTCGTGTTGGTGCCTCAGCTTGAGCTTCCCGGCGATCGGCAGGAAGATCAGGTTGGCGCTCCCCACCCCGTAGACCGTCGCGACGAAGGCGACCGCGATGCCGGCGCCGAGCTTGGAGGGGTCCGAGAGGTTCCCCATCACATGGATCAGGCCGAGGACCGCGCCGAGGATCCCGATGGTCGGCGCATAGCCGCCGCAGGCCTCCCAGAACCTCCCCGGGAGCTGCCCCTCCTCGTGGGCGTGGTAGAGGTCGATCTCGGCGATCTCCCTGATCTTCTTGCTGTCTGCGCCGTCCACCGCCAGGTTCAGCGCCTTGCGGAAGAACGGATCGGACAGCGTGCTCGCCTCCCGCTCCAGCGCGATGAACCCCTCCTTGCGGGCCAGCTTCGCGAAGTCGAGGAGGCGCGCCATGGTGCCATCCAGGTCGACGGTGGGGGGCTGGAACGCGTCACGTACCCCGGTCATGGCGCGCCCGACCACGTGCCCCGGGAACTGCAACATGGCGGCGGCGAAGGTCCCGCAGAACACGATGAGCGCCGCGGTCGGCTGGGTCAGGCTGGACAGGTGCCCGCCCTCGAGGGCGTTCCCCACCAGGATGCCTCCGACACCCAGCGCCAAGGCGATGAACGAGATCTTGTCGATGCCGCGCTTCATGACGCCGCTCTCCTCCGTCCGTGGTGACCATGCACTTCACGCGCCCCGGGGATCACCGTCCGATGCCTCTCCGGGCGCGGTCCCCTCGTGGTGAGGAGATGGATCGGCATGGCCGCACCGTGGCTTGAAGCATTTGTCGCAGGACTGGGGCGCAGCGAAGGGCCGTGGCGCCCGTGATGAAGAAATCGGTTGACACCCTCGCGCTGCGGGGGTACATATCGCGGCGACTGCGGGGTGGAGCAGCCAGGTAGCTCGTCGGGCTCATAACCCGAAGGCCGCAGGTTCAAATCCTGCCCCCGCGACCAAGCAGTCAGAGAAGAGGCCCGTTGCCCCAGGCAGCGGGCCTCTTGTCGTTTCAGTGGCCCGGCTCCCCGTCCCGGCGAAGGCCCGACGCCCCGACCCGGAGGTTGCCCCTGCGGGCCCCACCCCTCGGGCCGCTCCCGCGCTGGGGCCCGGAGGCGAGCGGGCCGCGGCGGCCGACGATGGACGTCCCACAGCCGCTCGGCGGCGATCTCGTCAGCGTACAGCCGCGGCAGTCCCCGATCCGCCCTGCGCATGCAGCCACCCAGCGACCTCGCGCACCACGTCGTGGAGGGTCCCATCCGCGGCCACCTTTGCGAGCTGCGATGGCCTGAGCAGCGGGAGCAGCAACACGGACAAGCTCGTCGGCGCATACGGGTTCTGGACGAGCGCAAGCTGGACGGCGGCAACCGCCGCCCACCGAGGGTCCCGGGCGACCTCGGTGAGGGCGTGGGCGAAGGCCGGTCGCTGGCTCGCGAGGAGGACGACGTCCAGCTCCAGGGTCCGCGGATTACGGAGCAGGTTGGCGACAACGGCAGGATCCGGATCGCGCCGGAGCTTCTCCAGCAGGTTGGGGTCTCTCAAGCGCGCCCTCCAGCGGCGCTCCCCCAGGGTGAGCCCCGGGACGGGGTCGGCCTGGGGCCGGTGGACCCGGCGCGCCGGCGTGTCGAGGAGAGCGTGGCGCACCCCGAGGAGCCCCTCGGCGACGGCCTCTGCGTGCCACGCCCTGCGGGTCTCGTACTCGACCAGCGTCGGGCTCAACAGCGCCTGAGCCACCGCCACCCACGGGCGCTCAGGGTGGAGCCAGCCGCCCCGGAGCTGGAGCCCGTGGAGCACGGCAACGGCCTGCCGCGTCGCCATGGCCCCGAGCACCCTGGCGGCGACGCGGGCGCGCAGGTCAGGGTCCACCACCGCGGCGATCCGCCGAGCAGCGTCTCGCTCAGCCTCTGGAAATTCCACGCACTCCACAGCGGTTACATCACACGGACGCAGCAACAACCAAGGCCAGCCCGGTGCGACATTGCGACCGGGATCACACTGACAGGGGCACTTGACTGCGCAGGATCTCGTCTCGTAGGTTGCGCACCACCGACGGCCCGTCGCACGACGACTGTACACGCCGGGAGCGGCACCGCAAGGCGCAGTGGCTCGAGCAGAGGACTTTGAGGATGACGCACTTCGCTCTTGAACTGCATGACATGGACATCACGCTGATCCTGGACAGCAGCCGCGCGACCCTCGCGCGGGGCAACGCCCAGGGGGTCACCTTCGAGGTGGCCGAGCTCGAGAACCTGTTGGACCGCCTTCGCATCGCCAGCGAGCTGTACGCTGTAACCGAATCGCTCTGTGGCCCCCTCCGGGAGCCTGCTCCGACGGGGGGAGGGGCTTCGGCCGTGCCTGCGCGCCCCCCGGTGGCCCTCCCTCGCCTCGAGCGCCTGCCACGCCGTGCGCCCGCGCCCCCGCTCCCGCCGGTTGCCGAAGATCGCCAGGAGCCCCCGCGCGCCGTGCTCGTCATCACGACCGAGGAGGCCGAGACCTGGCGGATCTCGGAGACCGTCCGCCGCCGACGCCGCCTGACGGAGCCGGGCACCCTCACGGTTGGCGCCGACCGGGTGGCGGCGCCGGAGGGGGACACGCAGGACCAGACTCCCGCCGGGCCGAGGCCCCGAGCACCGCTGCACCTGGTCCCGGACGCCCCGAGGCCGCCCGAGCAGCCCCCGCGCCCCGCCACGGCCGCTCCCCCCATCGAGCAAGCGCCGGGCGGGCCAGGGTTCCCACCGGTGTCATCCTCGCCGCCTGCACCGGTCTCTCCGACGGCGCAGTCATCGACCAGGCTCACAGGCGCCGCAGCGGCGGCAGGCGGGTCGGCTGGACCGGCTGCGGCCTCGCCACCCGCACGTCCGGAGGCACCGCGCGCGGCAGGGCCCGACGCCGCTGGCACGGACAAGCCGGGCGCGTACATCCCGCCGCTGCCCAAGGGAGGGACCCGGCCACCCCAGCTCACCGACGTGATGGTCCACTTCCTCAAGCACAACGGCCCGTCGACCCTCGACGACGCCGTGCGCTACGTGAAGTCGCTGCGCCTGTGGCCCGCCGCGATGAACCTGCGCCTGTCCGTGACCATCGCCCTTCAGAAGTCGAGCTGCGGCTTCACGAAGCTGCGGGACGGGCGGTACGCGCTGGACCCCGAGGCCCATTGATCCAGTCGACCCCGCCTGCGCCGCCAGCGCATTGACGGTTCCTCCCCCCCTTCCTATACTCGCTTGCCCGGTTCGAACGTCGCCAACCACCGAGCGGCCGCGGAGGTCTCATGACAGAGCAGCAAGGGAGTTCATCGGCAATCCTCACGCGGGACCAGGTCGCCGTGTTTGCGGCGGGTCTCCAGTATGTGGCGGCCGTCGACCACGTCACCGAAGACGAGCGGGCGGTCATCCGGGAGTTCGTGACCGACGCCGGGTACCCGGACCTGATTGACGGCCTGGACGACCTCCCCTTCGACATCGACCAGGCGGTCGCAGCCCTGGACACCACCTTCCTCCGCGGCCTCTTCATCAAGGCCTGCATCCTGCTCGTGCGGGCCGACGGGTCCATCAGCGAGGAGGAGCGGGGGGCGCTGCGGTTCCTCTCGTCGGCCTTCGAGCGCAACGACGACATCGACGAGCTGGAGCGAGAGCTGGCCGCAGAGACGCCGGAGATGCCGTGAGCACGGCGCTCGTCCGGGCCACACCGCTGTGCGTCCGGTGCCAACGGCCCGTGCCCGCGGGTATGTCCGTGTGCCTGAGCTGCGGCGCCGGCCCGCTCATGCCGGCCACCAAGGGCAGCGCTTGGAGCGTGGTGCTGCAGCCCATGGCGGGGGCTCGCCAGCGCAAGGACGTCGCCGCGCTCTGCGCATCGCTCCTTGGCGACGTGGAGGCGGAGCGCATCGAGGCGGAGCTCGCCGAGGGCAAGCCCCCACTGTGGCTGACGGATGGGCTGACCGAGGAGGCCGCCAACGGCCTCGTCGCCCGCCTCAAGGACCTGCACGCCCCCGCGAAGGCGCTGCGAGGCGCCCCGGAGGCCCCGTCCATGGCGGTCGCCGCCCTCAACCTGTGGACCGGCGTGATGTTGGTCGGGGCCGTCGCCGTGGGGGTCGCCCTCGGCATGCTGTGGCTCATCCCGGTGCTGGCGGTGGTTGCCTTCGTCGCCGGGGCCCTCGTGGGCCGCGGTCGCCACCCGGCCCGCCCCCTGGCCCGCGCGGACTGGCCCGGCGCGCCGGCGGACCCGGAGCTCGAGGAGCGGGCGCGCGCGGTCGTCGCCGCGGGAGCCCGCCTCAGGGACGACCTCCGGCGGCGCTATGAGCGGGTGGCGGACGCGATGCGCGACGTGCTCATCCGCCTCTCGAGCGAGGACGACCCGGTCGGCTTCGTCGCCGGTGGGGTCGGCGGCGCCATGGGTCGGGGCGCCATGGCGGTACTCGGAGCCGCTGCGACCCTCGGTGAGCACCTGGCGCTACCGTCCGCGAACACGTCCCAGGTAGCCGAGCTGGAGAGCGGCCTCTCGCGCCTGGAGCAGACCGCCGGCGCCGTGAGGGACGACCTGGCGTTGCTGGCGCGAGACCCTGACGCAGAGGCCGATCTGGCCGGGCGCCTGGAGCGCAACGTTCGCATGCTGACCGAGGCGGCCGAGAGCGCCCGGACCCTTTGCCCTTGACGTAGCGCTGGCGCATGGCGCCACGCGGCTCGACCGTATCGCAGGAGGAGGACCCATGGGCCTGTTCAACTGGATCAAGAACCAGCTCATCGATGTCATCGAGTGGATCGACTCGTCCAACAACACGCTGGTGTGGCGTTTCCCGGACCAGGATCACGAGATCAAGAACGGCGCCAAGCTGACCGTGCGCGAAGGGCAGGTGGCGATCTTCGTCAGCGAGGGACAGATCGCGGACATCTTCAAGCCGGGCCTCTACACCCTGGAGACCCAGAACCTCCCGATCCTGACGTCGCTGAAGAGCTGGAAGTACGGCTTCAACTCGCCCTTCAAGTGTGAGGTCTACTACGTCAATACGCGCCAGTACCCGGACATGCGCTGGGGCACCATGAACCCCATCATGATGCGGGACGCGGACTTCGGCGCAGTCCGCCTGCGCGCATTCGGCATCTACGCCATCCAGGTGTCCGACCCGGGCCGCTTCTTCAAAGAGATCGTCGGCACCGACGGGCACTACACGACGCAGGAGATCGAGGGGGCGCTCAAGCGGAACCTGGTGTCGAGCTTCACCACGGCGCTCGGTCAGGCGAAGATCCCGGCGCTCGATCTGGCGGGCAACTACGACCAGATCGCCTCCATCATCCAGGACAAGATGCAGTCGCAGTTCGCAGAGTACGGGCTCGCGCTGCGCAAGTTCGTCATCGAGAACATCTCCCTGCCCCCCGAGGTGGAGAAAGCCCTCGACCAGCGCAGCACCATGGGCGTGCTCGGCGACATGGGCCGCTACACCCAGTTCCAGGCTGCCAACGCGATCCGGGACGCCGCGCAGAACCCGAGCGGCATGTCGGGGGCGGGCATGGGCATGGGCGCCGGCTTCGCCATGGGCCAGGTGATGACCCACACCATCGCCGGCGCCATGGCGCCACAGGCCCAGCCACAGGTCCAGCAGGTGGCGCCCGTGGCCCAGGCCCCGACGGTCGTGATGGCGTGCAGCGGCTGCGGCGCGCACATCACCGCGGGCGCCAAGTTCTGCCCGGAGTGCGGAGCCCGCCAGGGCGCGGGGTGCCCGGGCTGCGGCGCGCAGCTCAAGCCGGGCTCCCGCTTCTGCGGCGAGTGCGGCACCAAGATCGGATAGGCATCCCACAGGCCACACGCCGCCGCCGTGCGGCCTCCCTCGCAGGCGCCAGGATCCTCCATGAACCCGAACTCTCCCCGCGAGGCACAGGTCCCGGACCACATCGCGATCATCATGGACGGGAACGGGCGCTGGGCCAAGGCGCGGGGCCTGCCACGCATCGCCGGTCATGATCGCGGCGCCGACGCCGTCCGCACGGTGACCCGCGCCTGCCGTCGCCTCGGGGTCAAGGCGCTGACCTTGTACGCGTTCAGCGAGCAGAACTGGGGGCGGCCCACCGCCGAGGTGGCTGGCCTGATGCGCCTGCTGGCGCGGTTCCTGCGGACCGAGTGGTCGGAGATCTGCGACAACGGCGTGCGGCTCGTGACCATCGGCGACCAGGAGCGGCTGCCAGCCTTCGTCCGCGCGCCGCTGGACGCCCTGACGCGGGCGTCGGCCGCCAACCAGGGGATGGTGCTGTGCCTCGCCTTGAGCTATGGGGGCCGCGAGCAGATCGCCGCGGCGGCGCGACGCCTGGCGGAGCGCGTCGCCCGGGGTGAGCTGTCGCCGTCGGACGTCACGACCGCGCGCCTCGATCAGGAGGTGCGCAGCGAGGCGATCCCCTGGGACCCGGACCTGGTCATCCGCACGAGCGGAGAGCAGCGCCTGTCCAACTTCCTTCTCTGGGAGTCCGCCTACGCGGAGCTCTACTTCACCGACACGCCATGGCCCGACTTCGGCGAGGAGGAGCTGATGCGCGCGCTGAGCGCCTACCGGGCACGTGAGCGACGCTTCGGGCTCGTCGGCGGGCCAGAGGGGAGGGTCGCGTGCTGACCCGCATTCTGACGGGCGTGGTCCTGGCGCCGGCCCTGGTGGCCCTGGTCCTCTACGGGCCCCTCGTCGCCATCTTCGCGCTGTTCCTGGTCGCGGCGCTGCTCGGCGTGCGCGAGCTGGTCCGCATGGCCCTCCCCCCGGCGGAGGTGCCTGCCTACGAGCGCGCCGCTGGAGTGCTCGCCGGGGCGTGCCCGGTGGTCGGCGCCTGGCTCGGCGCCGACGCGGGCATGGCGGCGGGTGTGATGGCTGGCACGATCCTCTCCCTCGTCGCGCTGCTCCTGCGCCCCGACCCCATGGAGACGGTGGCCCGTCGCGCCGCCTTCCTCCTGACGGGGGTCGCCTACGTGGGGGTGCTGTTCTCGGCCGTGGTGCTCCTGCTCCATCTTGGAGAGGAGCGCGGCCGCGGTGCGATCATGCTGCTCTTCCTGACCGTGTGGCTGGGCGACACCATGGCGTACTTCGCGGGCCGCGCCCTCGGACGGCACAAGCTCTACGCCAAGGTCAGCCCCAAGAAGACGGTGGAGGGTGGCATCGGCGGGCTCGCCGGGAGCATCGGCGGCGCCTTCCTCGCCCGCGCGTGGCTGCTCCCCGAGCTCAGCCCCCTCGACTGCATCGCGCTGGGTGTGGGCGCGGCCGTGCTGGAGCAGGCCGGAGACTTCTGCGAGTCGCTGTTCAAGCGCTCCCTGGGGGTCAAGGACTCGGGGGCGCTCCTCCCAGGCCATGGAGGCATGCTCGACCGGGTGGACGGGCTGCTGTTCGCGGCGCCATTCATCCTCCTCTACCTGCGCTGACCGGACGAACCCGCGGGGATCGGCCTCACGCCTCACGCCTCGCGCTCTGGCCCCTTCCCTGGGCCGAGCGCCCCGATGAGCGAGCCGAGCGCCACGGGGGCAATCAGGAGCCCCGCAAACACGAAGGCCGCCACCTTGGTGGGCTCCAGGGCCTCTCGCCAATGCTCCAGGTGGACGACATGGACGGCCTCGATGACCAGGGCCACGCCCAACATCGAGGACCAGAGGAGAGCCCACAGGGAGACGAGACCCGTGCGCTTTGGCCCCAGGAAGGCGAGGCCCGAGAGCGGGACCGCCAAGGCGCCGATCAGCAGGGCGACGGACGCGAATCGGTCGCCTTGCAGCGTAGCCGAGCCCGTCGCCTGGGCGACCAGCGTGGCGAGGGGCATGTCTCCGTCCGCGGAGAACAGCGCTCCCCACCCCAGCAGGACCACCAGCGCCAGCGCCAGGCCGATGCCGACCGTGACCCGCGCGGCGATGCTCCCCGTGAAACGCCCGCGGGCGTAGAGCCCGGCCGGCAGCACGACGGCGGCCAGCAGGGCCACGGTGGTTGGCAACGCGCCCGCGGCAAACAGCTCATCCAACGCTGGGTGACCATGGAACGAGAAGCGGAGCGCCGCATCCCTCACGAGCATCGCGCCAAAGCCGAGGTGGGCAGCGGAGGCGAGGGTCAGCAGGCCGGCGCGCACGCCCAGGGGCATGGGCAAGGCGGCGACCAGCAGGTTGATGCCGAAGAACACCGCGCAGAGGAAGGAGAGGCTCTGCACGTCGGTGATGGTCTTCCAGGGCGCGGTCAGCGATCCTGAGACAACGGTAGGGACCGCGAAGGCGCCCAGAAGGGCGAGCAGCCCAAGCAACACCATGGCGCGCAAGAAGGAGGTCGCCTCGGACGCGACCAGCGACGCCGGCGACATCTCCCCGTGGACTTGCTGGGGTTGCGCGCGGGTGGGCAGGGCGGCGCCCGAGGTCCGGCGCGCGCGCGCAGGCTTGGAGGCCTCGTGCGCGTCCAGCTCCGGAGCCGACTCCTCGCCGCTGGTCCAGGCGGGCTCGTCGGCGGCCTCGACGGCGAGGATGTGGGTGTCCATCTCTCGAGCTCGCGACGCCCAGTGCGCTTCGAGATTGGGAGACGTCATCCTGTTGAACTGGTCCTCCTCCGGGTGGGCCATCCGAGCCGTCGGCGTCATCGCTCCGCCGCGCAGGCTCGGGTCCAGATCCTCGATGTCGACCTCACCGATGCCAAACCCAGGCGACGTCTCGCCCATGCTCGGAGACGTGGGCGCCGGGAACGCGGACGTGGCTGCGGGAGGAACGGGCTCCTCTGAGGGGGCCTCGACCGGGTGGAGTGGCTCCACGGACGTGCGGTCATCCTGGGCGCCGTGCAGGTCGGGCCAGAAGCGCTCGGGCGCCAGGGCGAGCTCATCCACGGTCGCCCCCCCGACGGGGTCCCACTGCGGCTCTGGGTCGGGCTCCTCGCCGAAGGGGGTCATCTCCGTTCGCTCCGCGACCATGACCACGGGCCCAGCGGGCAGCTCCTCATCGAGGAGCTGCGCTGCCGCGGTTGACGATGTCTCCTGCTGGCGGGCGTCGCCCTCGTCGTCCCCCTGCTGCTCCGGCTCGGGGGAGGTGAGCACGTCGGCGAAGGTCTCCGAGGTCAGCACGAGCGTGCCGACGCGGGAGTCCGCAGGCCCGTCCTCCCACGGCTCCCCCTCGTCGGCCGGAGAGCGTGGCGCAGCGTCCAGCGCTCCGACGCGGTCCGCGGGCTGGTCCTCGCGCGGCTCCGGGTCCTGCTGCCCGTCGCCAGCCCCAACAAGCGACGCCACGTCCAGGCTGAGGAGCAGCGTCTCGGACGTGTGCAGCGCCACGCCCGGGTCGGCGTCTCCCACGACCTCGGAGCCGAGGAGCACCGTCTCCGAGGCGTGAAGCGCCACCTGCTCCGAGGCGTCGTCGGAGGACCATCCTTCGCTCTCAGGGGCGGGTCGAGCTGGCCCCCCGGGCGCCGGCAGCGGCATGACATCAGGACCCGCCGCCGGCTCCCCCTCGGGGCCGCTTCGCTCGATCAGGCCCGTCAGCCGGAGCGGCTCGCCCGGCTCCCCGAGCGCGCCCGCGTCGCGCCCCCCCGGGGCCGCTGTCTCCGAGGCGTCGTCACCCTCGGCGCCCACATCCCCGTCGCTCAGCTCGTCGAGGGCCCGTCGAATGGATGCCGCGTCGAAGACCAGCGTGCCCGCGCGGCTGGCTCCGCCCGTGGGACCTGCCGCCCCACTCTCCCCGTCGGGCGAGGCACCGTGAGCCTCCACCGGGCCCCGGTCCCGCCCACTGGCGACCAGGTCATCCACACCCGGGTTGCCCTCGGCGGGCGCAGCGGCGCTCGGGGCGGCCTCTGTCGACACGGCCGTTCGCGCGGACGGCGACGGGCTCGCTGCGTCGGACGCGGACGTGGCGGAGCCGGGCCCCTCAGACCCCCGCACGCTCGCGAGGGACTCGGTGGCCCGGCGCGCCCCCGCCCCACCCAGGGCGTCCCGCGCTGCCCGACGCTGTTGCAGGGCCAGGCGGAGCGCGGACAGGTCGTTGTTGACGAGCGTCGGCTCCGCCTCGCGCCCGAACCCGGACGGCTCGTCGAATCCCGCCTCGTCGGCGTCGATGGGTGGGCTCGCGTCTCCTCGCGGTGGCGTAGACACGTCTGGGGACCCGGGGAGCGGGCCCCCGGGAGCAGGCGCTGGCGAGGACGCCGACGGCCGCTCCGCCAGAGAAGCGCCCGGGCTCTCGTGCGATGGCTCCGGCCTCACCGGCGGCTCGACTGGCCCGGGGACGTCCGCTTCGGCCATGCGGCGAACGGGGGCCAGGGAGGTGTCCTCGCGGCGCGCATGCCGCTCCGGAGCGCCGACACCGCCACGGCGTGACGGTGGTGGCCCCAGGCGAGACTTGAACCGCTTGCTCTGATCGTCTCCCCCGGGGCCGAGCTGGTCGTCCGCCATCCCAGTGTCTCCTGCGAGCGAGGCGCCGCAAACCGCGGGGACACGACCAGGGTCAGCCGGGATCGCTCCACGCCCCTCGTGGCCGCCCGGGGGCGAGTCCGTCATACGAGAGACGCGCCCGGTCTCTCACTGACCCCAGGCGTCAGGTGGCGGGGCGCCTGGCCGGGCATGGTAGTTCCCCCCCTGGACCAAGTCAATTTGGCGGCGGCGGACAGCGCCCCCACGCCGCCCCGGAGGTCGCGCGATGCCAGCCACCCGCACCACGCTTGACTTTCCGACGCAGAGCGATCATATGGAAGGAAGTCCCCGGACATGGGAGCAGACGATGGCGGACAATCAGCTCAGAGTGCTCATCGCCGACGACGACCTGGAGATCCTGCGGATCATCCGAAAGCGCCTCTCGCGCGACTTCCAGCTCATCGAGGCCCACAACGGCTCCGAGGCGCTGACGCTCGCCCTGGAGGAGCACCCTGACATGATCGTGCTCGACGTCATGATGCCGGAGCTCAACGGGTGGGAGGTGGCGAAGCACCTCCGAAAGAAGCCCGAGTTCGACCAGGTGGGCATCGTGATGCTGACCGCCATCGGCCCGACCCTCAACGAGCTGACGTCCCCGCTGTATGGCGCAGATGCGCAGCTCGACAAGCCCTTCGACCTGGACGAGCTCGTCACCACCATCCGGCACGTCCACTCCACGAAGCACCGCTGACAGGGGCAGCACTCCGACCCTGGGGTGTGGAGCCAGGCGGCGCGCCTCGCAGGCGAGGCTCGGGTAGGGCTACTCCTCCATCTGGCCAAGCAGCGAGTAGGCTTCCTTGTAGCTGGGGTGGGTGTCGGGGAGGATCTTGATCACCTGGCGGAAGAAGCTGCCTGCGAGCGCCTTGTTGCCCCCGTTCCACGCCGACATGCCCTGCTGGTGGAGGCTCTCGGCCTTCTCCTGGGACTTCGAGTAGACCTGGCTCGCGCTCTGCTGGCTCGAGTCGAAGGACAGGGCCTTGCGAGCGAACACTGCCGCGGTGCCATACTCGTTCTTGGCGAAGTAGCTGGCGGCGCGGTAGGCGTTCATGTCCGCAAGCATGCGCTTGAGCTCCCCCGAGTAGTGGCCACCGAGCTTCTGGTCGGCCTGCCAGGCCTTCTCCAGCGGCCCCGTCGCTGCCGCGGCCTGGAAGCCCTTGGCCGCAGCCTTTCCCTCGCCGTAGTTGTTGCGGAACTTCTTGATGTTCTTGATGTAGTCCTTGGCCCGCGCCTGGTCCGCCTTCGGTAGGTCCTTCCTGCTCTCGGCTTCGAGCTGGCTGATGGCGTCGTCGAAGCGCCCGGCCTTGTACGCGCTGATGGCGCTGCCGAAGTCCGCCTTGCTGGGCTTGGGCTTGTCCACCTTGGGCTTGTCCTCCAGGGTCTCCCCGGTGACCAGCTTGTAGGCGGCGGGCATGCCCTGGTCCAGAGCCTTGGAGAGGGCCCGAGCGTCCGCGTGGTCCGCGTTCTCCGCCAGGACCGCCTTGACCGCCTTGCGCGCCTCGCCTGCGTTCTTGTTGCGCACGGCGGTTCGTGCATCGGTCATGCGATCACGCACGAAGTCGTCGCGCGCCTCGGCAAGCAGCGTCGCAGCATCGACGAAGTAGCTCGACGTCTCCGGGATGGCCTTGAGGATCTCGAGCCCCTTGGAGGTCTGTCCCTCGGCCAGCTTTCGCTTGGCGTCCTCCAGCTTGGCGCCCATTCCGCGCTCGGCCTGGACGCGGGCCATCGCTCCCGACAACCCGGGGTAGCTCGCGCTCTTGGCCTTCACCGCCTCGAACTTCGCGAGGGCGTCATCCCAGCGCTGATCCTTGGTCAGCTCCAGGCCGCCCTCGAAGAGCGCCTTCACGTCGTCGTCCGCCGCCGTCGGGGGGACCACCGCGGCGACCTGCGCGCCCCCGGCGACCTGCTCGGCTCCCTTCAGTGCCGCGTCTCCCCCCTGCGCCGCTGCCAACGCGGCTGCATTGGCCTTGGCGATGGCATCTGCCGCGTCCCCCTGGGCCTGGCCAGCGGCAGCCAGCGCAGCCTTCTGGGCCTCCATGGCAGCCTGCTGCGCCGCCGCGATGGCAGCCGCCGCATCACCGCCCTGGCCTGCTGCCGCGAGCGCCGCCTTCTGGGCCTCCGCCGCCGCCTTCATGGCGTCGGCCATGGCCGCGCTCGCGTCGCCCGTCTGCCCGGCGGCCTCCAGGGCTGCCTTCTGGGCTGCCGCGATGGCAGCCGCAGCGTCCCCGCCGGCCGCCTCCAGCGCCGCCTTCTGCGCTGCGGCAGCGGCCGCCATGGCAGCCGCAGCGTCGCCACCGGCGGCCTCTGCTGCCTTCTGGGCCGCCGCGAGCGCCGCCGCCGCATCGCCGCCGGCCGCCTGCGCCGCCGCCTGGGCCGCGGCGATGGCAGCGGCCGCGTCACCACCGGCCGCCTCAGCCGCCTTCTGCGCAGCCGCGATGGCCGCCGCCGCGTCGCCTCCCGCCGCCTGCGCGGCAGCCTGCGCTGCCGCGATGGCCGCCGCCGTGTCCCCACCCGCGGCCTCGAGTGCAGCCTTCTGCGCCGCAGCGATGGCCGCCGCCGCATCGCCCCCCGCCGCCTCCGCGGCCTTCTGAGCCGCGGCGATGGCCGCCGCCGCGTCGCCTCCCGCCGCCTCCAGGGCCGCCTTCTGCGCCGCAGCGATGGCCGCCGCCGCGTCGCCACCCGCCTCCAGCCCCTCCAGCGCCTTCTCCGCCTCCGCGAGCGCCTTCTCCGCCTCTGTGGTAGCAGCCTCGCTGGCCTCCTCGGCCTCGTCGTCCGCCTCGTCGGCGCTGGCCGTGCTCGCGGGCGTCACCGTCGTCGGCGCCAGACCCGCCAGGTTCCACCACCCCATGAGCTTCTCGCCGACGAACCACGTTGCACCACCAAGGACGAGGATCACGACTGCGGCGATGGCGATGGCCTTGCCCGCGCCACCGCGGACGGGCTCCGCCTCCTCGATCTCTTCCACGGGGGGGGCTTTGCGCTGCGGCGGCTGCGGGCGGGGGACGTGTGCGGTGGACGTCTGGTCCTTCGGGGCTGGCGCGACGGCACCGTAGCCGATGCGCATCACGGTGGTGCCGGACTTCAGCTCCGTCCCCTCCGCCAGCACCAGCTCCTTCACCCTCTGCCCGTTGATCGTAGTGCCGTTGCCGCTGCCCAGATCCACCAGCTTGTATTTGTCGCCTGCCAGGACGAGCTTGAAGTGCTTGCGGGACACGGACGGGTCGTTGAGGACCAGGTCGCAGTCCAAGCCACGACCGACGAGGACCTCCGCGGCGCGCAGGGGCACCTCCTTCCCCTTGTCCTGGCCACCGACGATGGTCAGGTACGCCTTGGGGCGGTCCACGACCGGCGACTCCATGAGGACCGTACGCTCCGCGTCGCCCTGCGGCGCCATCTCCATGGCGCGCGTGGACTCGAGATCCACGGGCTCCGGCGCAGGCGGGGGGGCCGGGCGGGGCGCCCGGGAGGCGGGAGGTGCGGAGGCGTCGCGTCCCCCGAGCGGCCGCGGAGAGGGCTCCTTGCGGCCTGGACCGCCGACGTGCTCGCCGTCGATGTCCACCATGGTGCCCTCCGTGAAGCCGTACTTGTCGTTCTTGTTCGTCATCGCCGCCTCCGAGACCCCTGGGAAAACCCCGCCATGATATCGACCCCCGGGGGCATGTCAACGCAGCCCCGGCCCGTGGACTCCGGACGCCCGAGGGCCTCGCTCGGATCCAATTTTTGACAACCCCCAGGGCCCATGGTAGGGCTCGCCGGTCGCCTGGACCGCGCGACACCATGCCCCGCAGCCGACCCAGAGGAGTAGGATGAGTGACCTCGTGCTGACCGGCGCCACGCTGCTGGCCCAGGCCACCAAGGCCGCGCCCCCGAGCCTGACCGACAGCCTCATGCAGCGCCTGGGCGAGTCGTGGGTGGTGCTCTTCGTGCTGCTGGTGCTGATCTTCCTCTCCCTGGGGAGCTGGTTCGTCATCGGCTTCAAGCTGCTGTACTTCCGGCGCCTGCGCACCCAGTCCCAGCACTTCCTGGACGCCTTCTGGCAGAGCAAGCGCCTCGACGCGGTGTACCAGCGGGCAGAGCAGCTAGACGCCTCCCCCGTGGCGCGGGTGTTCCGGGCAGGCTACCAGGAGCTCGACCGGGTGAAGCGGGCCCAGGAGAAGCGCGAGCCCCGGGCCGACGCCGCGACGATGGAGGCTCGCCTCCACACCGACGACATCGAGAACATCGAGCGGGCGCTCCGCCGCACCATGCTGGCCGAGACGACCCAGGTCGAGAGGATGGTCCCCTTCCTGGCCACCACGGGCAGCGCGGCCCCGTTCATCGGGCTCTTCGGGACGGTGTGGGGAATCATGGAGGCGTTCGCGTCCATCGACCCGTCACAGTCCCTGCTGACCAGCGTGGCGCCGCACATCGCCGAGGCTCTCATCGCGACGGCGATGGGCCTCGCCGCCGCCATCCCCGCCGTGATGGCGTACAACTGGTTCGTCCAGCGCATCAAGATCACGGCCATCGAGATGGACAACTTCTCGAGCGACTTCCTGAACATCGTCCGCCGCCACTTCTTCTAGGAGGCCGCTCCCATGGGAATGTCGACGGGCGGCCACGACCCGGGGAAGCTGACCAGCCTCGCCGAGATCAACGTCACTCCTCTGGTGGACGTCATGCTCGTGCTGCTGATCATCTTCATGGTCACCTCGACCGTGGAGACCATCCGCGTCGAGCAGGAGATGGAGGAGCTCCGCCAGCTCCAGGAGGCGGTGTCGGAGGAGGAGAAGGCGCCACAGCAGCAGGTGCCCATCGAGCTGCCGAAGGTCAACGCAGAGAAGGTGAACCTGACGGAGGAGAAGAAGCTCGTCCTGACCATGAACGAGGGCTTCGAGTTCTTCCTCGGCGACACCCGCATCATCGGGTGCCTGGAGGGGCTGCCCCAGGACCCCAAGAAGGATCCGAAGGCCCCCCCCAAGGGCGCCGCCGCGAAGACCACCATCGAAGATGACGCGTTCAAGCTGTGCCTGGTCACGCTGGAGGAGAAGCTCCTGGAGAACGAGAAGCTGAGGCAGGACCAGGAACTCTACTTGCGCGCGGACCGTTCCATCGACTACGGGCGGGTGCTGGCCGTCATGGCGCGCGTGAGGAAGGCCGGTATCACCAAGTTCGGGCTCGTCGCCGAGCCCGACCTGGAGCAGTGAGCACGATGCGAGAGAACGGGGCCGCCGCCATCGAGAGGACACGACCGCGAGGCCCGGGCATCGACCCGTCCACGGAGTCGCCGCTCCCGCCGCGCAGCGGACCTCGCCGCCCCTCCGGTGTGGACTGGCGCTTCCCGGCTGCGGGCGTCGTGCTGGCCCTCATCGTCCACGCCGCCGGCCTGACGGTCCTCGTCAAGGAGGCCGACGGCATCAAGATGAACCTGGAGCCCGCCGCCCGCACCCCGGGCCTGTGCGAGGGCATCCGCTGCGGCTTCGGGGAGGTGGCGCGGCCGCGCCGCGGGCTCGACGAGGCCCCCTACGCGGAGATGGACCTCATCGAGGTCGCGGTGATCGCCCAGCTCGGCGAGAAAGAGCCCGACCCCAAGGCGCTGCCGGAGCTCGTGAAGTACGAGCAGCCGGAGACCGTGCAGGACGGCATCAACATCGAGAACGAGATCGTCGAGCCCCAGCCCATCCCGTTCAAAGAGAACCTTCCCAAGCCGGCAGAGATCGACAAGCGGCGCAAGAAGTCGCTGGACGACATCCTCGCGCCGCGGGACACCGACCCGCGCAAGCGCGCGTCCGCGCTGGACAAGATCATCGGCAGCCCCCACGGCAGCGTCTACGGGAGCGACCCCACCGGCAAGGAGGGGGACATGCTGCTCGGGCGCGTCCAGACCGAGCTGCGGCGCCAGTTCGTGGTGCCGACGAGCCTGACGGACTCCGAGATCCGGCGCCTGAAGGCCGACATCACGCTCAAGGTGGGCGGAAAGGGTGACGTCGAGGGCTACTCCTTCGTGCGCCGCTCTGGCAACTCCCAGTTCGACTCGGCGGTCGAGGCCGCCATCAAGCGCTTCATGCCCAAGGAGGGCGGCCTCCGCAAGCTGCCGGAGCTGCCACCGGAGGTCGTCTCGGCCGTGAACGCCCGCAGGTACTTCTTCACGTTCGATGGCGCGCGCCTCGCTCGCTAGCCTCGCGCTCGTCGCCCTGTCCTGGGCGATGCCGGCGCGGGCCCAGACGTGGTGCCTCGAGCACACGGAGTGCAACCCGGGATGGCTGTGCGTGGCCGCGTCCTGCCGCCCGGCCCAGGACCCGCGCATCGTGAAGCTCTTCCCCGTCGCCGTCTCGCCCTTCCACGACCTGACCCCCGATGGCCGCGGAGAGTCCATGGTGCGGCAGGCGCCGGAGATCCTTCGGGGGTTCCTTTCGGCCTCTCTGTTCTTCGACGCGGTGGACGGGCGCCGCACGCCCGGCGGAGCCGCCATCGAGGGATGGGTGCCGAGCTCCATCGACTGGGGCGCGTGGCTGGACACGGGCGCCTACGGGCTGGTCAAGGGGACGGTGGAGCGGGTGCCCGGGGACGAGCTGGTCCTCGACCTGCGCTTCTACGTCATCGAGAGCGGCGTCAGGGTGGCCCTCAAGCACGACCGCCAGCTCGTAACGGGTGAGACGCTGCGCCGCGCCCTCGGCCGCTGGGCGGACGACCTGCTGGTGGAGCTGACGGGGCGGCCCGGGGTGTTCGGCAGCCGCATCGCCTTCGCCAAGCGCCTGGGTTCGGGCCCGAAGCAGGTCGGCCACGTGGGGCTGGACGGCCTGGATGAGGTCGCCGTCACCGCGAACACCGCCATCAACATGCTGCCGGCGTGGACGCGCGACGCGGCCCACGTCGCCTACACGAGCTACGCGGACGGCAACCCGGACCTCTGGATGGACGGCAAGAAGCTCTCTGCCTACGAGAGCCTCAACACGGGCGCAGCCTTCAGCCCGGACGGCACGGAGCTCGCCATCACGCTCAGCAAGGACGGCAACGCCGAGATCTACGTCCTGGACGCGCAGAGCGGCGAGGTCAAGCGCCGCCTGACCCGCAGCCCGTCCATCGACTCCAGCCCGAGCTGGAGCCCCGACGGGCAGCGCATCACCTTCCTGAGTGACCGGGGGGGCTCGCCGCAGATCTACGTGATGGACAAGGACGGCGGCAACCTGACGCGCCTGCCGCAGGCGGGCGGCTACAACACGAGCCCCGAGTGGTCGCCGGTGGGGAGCGTCATCGCCTACAACACCATGGTCACCTCGACGCGCTTCGACCTCTTCGCCGTGGACCCGGACTCGGGGCACACGTGGCGCCTGACCAGCGGCTCCGGCAACAACGAGGAGCCGAGCTGGTCGCCGGATGGGCGATACATCGTCTTTACGAGCACGCGCGACGGGGGCGTCAAGCGCCTATGGATCATGAGCGCCGACGGGCGGCTGGCGACCATGATCACCAAGGAGGCCGGCGAGTACTTCACTCCTGCGTGGTCACCGCTGCCCCCGGAGGACCCGCCGCCACCCCCGACGGACGCGCCGGAGTCGGGCCACGTTTTTGATGTTGACGGGCAGCCGCCGGGTCCAGTATATAGCGCGGGCCCAAACGGAGGGCGGGGGTCTTTGGCAGAATGAGCAGTCACCCGAGACACAACGGGCCCACTCGCCCCGTGCTGCTTGCTCCGTCGATCCTGTCGGCGGACTTCGCACGCCTTGGCG
>BTVJ01000034.1:0-80151 GCA_045863395.1 Myxococcales bacterium | reverse complement strand
CCGCCCGAAGGCGGCCATGAGGGGCGTGCAGCTATTTGTTGCTGACCCTGTCAAGCAGGGTGCGGCGCTCGCCTCCGCCGAGACGCTCCCAGCAGGTGAACGCCCGTCCGGGCTTTACCCGGGCAGAGCATGGGCACCTGGTTTGTCACTGGCGGCGCGGGCTTCATCGGCGCCAGCCTCATCCACGTGCCTCCACCTGGGCGCGCGGGCGCACCCGGACGTA
The DNA here is from genome assembly GCA_045863395.1 of Myxococcales bacterium. GTDB lineage: Bacteria > Myxococcota_A > UBA9042 > JABWCM01 > BTVJ01 > BTVJ01. The sequence continues at coordinate 79,928 of BTVJ01000034.1, read as the reverse complement.
AGGGCGGTGAACCTGGGCTGACCTGCGCCGGCAACCGGGGGAACCTGGCCACGTTTGCTCCTCAATTGGACTCCAAGGGTCGCCACGCCTTCCACCAGGCGGACGTAACGGGCGGGGACGTGGTGGAGGGGATCTTCGAGGCTCTGCGCTCGAAGGTCGTCGTGGGAGCTGTGCCAATCCGGCACATCGAGGCGCCCGGCTTGACCTGGCTGGATCCAGCACCGACTCCCATCCGGTGGGGCGATCTGCCATGTCGTCGCCGTCACTTGGTGGTCGCGGCCCCCGGGGCCGCGGGTAGCGGCGAACCCCCAGGCGCCCCCCTCGGCGAGCGTTCGCGTGGCCCTGGATCCAGCAGAAGCACTGGTGCCGGCGCACGAACTGGCGACCCCGGTGGACAGTGTTCTAGTGTCGAGGACGCAAGGCATGGAGAGGGCGGTTCACTCGCCGCCTCAAGTTGCGCTCCAGTTTGACCCCCCAACGCGGGCGGCGCTATCCTCTCCGCCCGAGGTCACTGATGCGCACCAATCACCGAGAGCCGTCGCCTCGCGTCACCTTGGCTGGCCACCCAGTTGGGGTTGGCCACCCCTGCTTCGTCATTGCGGAGGCGGGAGTCAACCACGACGGCGACTTGCAGCGCGCCCACGCGCTCGTGGACGTGGCGGCCGATGCAGGCGCCGATGCCGTGAAGTTCCAGACGTTCCGCACGGATCGCCTCGTGACCGCGTCCGCCCCGAAGGCTGCCTACCAGAGAGAGGCCACCGGCGCCCACGAGAGCCAGGCCGTGATGCTGCGCCGCCTCGAGCTGTCGCCTGAGGCACACGTAGAGCTGCAGCGGCATTGCGAGGATCGTGGCATCCTCTTCCTGTCGACGCCCTTCGACGAGGAGAGCCTGGAGCTGCTCGTCGGCCTTGGTGTTCCGGCCATCAAGGTGGGCTCAGGCGAGGTGACGAACCACCCGTTCCTGCGCCGCGTGGCCAGAACGGGCCTGCCCGTGCTGCTCTCGACGGGCATGTCGACGCTCGGCGAGGCCGAGGCGGCCGTCCAGGTGATCCGCGGGGCTGGCACGACCGACCTGGCTCTCTTTCACTGCGTCTCGAGCTACCCGGCGCCGCCCGAGGAGACGAACCTGCGCGCCATGGAGACGCTCGCGGTGGCCTTCGGGGTGCCCGTGGGCCTCTCCGACCACACGCAGGGCACAGCAGTGTCGCTTGCGGCGGTGGCTCTGGGAGCGTCGCTGCTCGAGAAGCACTTCACGTTGGATCGGACCCTGCCGGGTCCGGACCACCGAGCGAGCCTGGAGCCGGCGGAGCTCGTGGCGTTGGTGCAGGGCGCCCGCACCATCGAGGTGGCGCTCGGCCACGGTCGCAAGGAGCCCGTTCCGGCCGAGCTCGACACCCGCCTCGTGGCCCGTCGCAGTCTCGTCCTTGCGGCGGACGCCTCGGCGGGAGCCGAGGTGACGGAGGCCATGCTCACGGCTCTGCGCCCCGCGACCGGCATCTCGCCGGCCGACGAGCGCCTGGTCCTCGGCCGCCGCCTGCGCCGGGCCGTTCGCGCGGGTGAGCTCCTGCAGTGGGACCACCTGCTGTGAGGCGCGTCGCGGTCCTCACCACCTCGCGCGCGGACTATGGCCTCTTGCGCCCGGTCATGCGGGCCATCGTTGCGGCGCCCGACCTGGAGCTGCTGCCCGTCGTCGCAGGGATGCACCTCGTGCCTGAGCTTGGGCACACCCACCGCGCCATCGAGGAGGACGGCTTCGTCGCCGTCGAGACCGTAGAGATGTTGCTGGCGTCCGACACGGGGCGCGGCGTCGCAAAGTCCATCGGCGTGGGGATCCTCGGGTACGCGGATGCGTGGGCCCGGCTGCGCCCGGACCTGCTGGTCGTCCTCGGCGACCGCTTCGAGGTGCTTGCCGCGGCGGTCTCTGCGCTCCCGCTCAGGCTCCCGGTGGCGCACATCCACGGCGGTGAGGTGACGCGTGGGGCCATCGACGAGCAGGCGCGGCACGCACTCACGAAGCTCAGCCACCTGCACTTCGTGGCAGCCGAGGAGTTCCGGCGCCGCGTCCTACAGATGGGCGAGGAGCCCTGGCGCGTAATCGTGAGCGGTGCCCCGGGCCTCGACGAGCTCCTCGGGAACGCGACCTTGTCGCGCGAGGAGCTCGGAGCGTTCCTGGGCATGGACCTGCGGGAGCCGCCGCTGCTCGTCACCTGGCACCCGCCGACCCTGGAGGAGCCGACGGCGGCGGTTGCGCAGGCCGTGGTGCTCGTGGCAAGCCTCGAGGTGCTGGGCGTCCCCTGTGTCGTCACGGCGCCGAACGCCGATGCTGGCGGCCGCGCGGTCGCCGACGTGCTTCGGAGCTTTGTGGCTCGCGCGCCCGAGCGGCGCTGCTTCGTCGAGAGCCTGGGCTCATGCCGCTACGCCAGCCTGATGCGCCACGCAGCGGCCATGGTCGGCAACTCGTCGTCGGGCCTGCTGGAGGCGCCGAGCTTCGGTCTGCCGGCGGTCAACGTCGGGTCTCGGCAGGAGGGCCGCCTGCGCGGCCGAAACGTCATCGATGCAGCGCCGACGACCGACGCCATTGGGGCGGCCATCGCGCGGGCGCTGGATCCAACGTTCCGCGCGGCGCTGGCGGGGGCTCCCAACCCCTATGGCGACGGTCACGCAGCGGAGCGCATCGTCGCCGCGCTGACCACGGTGGAGTTGGGCCCGACCCTGCTCCGCAAGGGCTTTGCGGACCTGGAGTTCCCCGGGTGAGCGTCCCACTCCGTCTCGGCCTGATCACGGCGCGCGGCGGCTCCAAGGGCCTGCCGGGCAAGAACGTGCGCCCTCTCTGCGGCAAGCCGCTGATCGTGTGGACGGTGGAGGCGGCTCTGGCCTCGGGGGTCGTGGACGCCCTCGTCGTCTCGACGGACGCCGAGGACATCGCCGAGCCGGCGCGCAAGGCCGGCGCAGACGTCCCGTTCCTCCGCCCGGCGGAGCTGGCGACCGACGAGGCGACCAGCCTGGCGGTGGGTCTCCACGCGCTCGACTGGCTCCAAGATCACCGCCGATGGCACCCGGAGTGGCTCTGGCTCTTGCAGCCGACCTCCCCCCTCCGGACGGCGGAACACCTGCGAGAGGCCTGGAGGCTGGCGGAGACCGCGGCGGCAGACAGCGTCCTGGGCGTAGTGCGCCCGAAGCACCACCCTGCCTGGTGCCTCGTCGAGAGTCCGGACGGCGCCCTCGCTCCCCTGCTGGTCGCCCACTCTCCGGGCCGTCGCCAGGACCTGACGACCGTCTGGGCCCCCAACGGCGCGATCTACCTCACGCGCGTCGAGGCGCTCCGCCGGGAGGGCCGCTTCACGGCGGGGCGCTGCGTCCCGCTCCCGATGACCCCCGAGGAGTCGTTGGACATCGACACCTCGCTAGACTTCGCCGTCTGCGAGGCGCTGCTGGCGCGACGCCCTGGACCCTGATCTCTTGAGCCACCAAGTGGTTGTCTCCCGCGTCCTGAACGGCAGGTGGCCGCCACGCACGCTTGCGGCGGCGGAGAGGCCAGCCTCGCGCCCTCGCTGCTCCAACAGCGGCGATGCTTGAGGGAGCATGCCTGCACGGTGTCGAGCGCCTCAGCGCCTCAGTGCGGCCACAGTCCGCTCCACATCCGCCCGTGTGAGCTGAGGCGAAGATGGAAGCGACACCAGCCGACGCTCGAGCTCCTGCGCCACGGGGTGGGTGTTCGTGATGGCCCCTGGATGCAGGCCCGCCTCCGGCAGCAGGTCCCACACACTTCGGGCGCCGACTCGCGCCGCTTGCAGGTCGGCGAGCACTTCGTCGCGCCGCCCGTCCGGCACCAGCGCGCACACGAGCCAGTAGTTGCTGTGGCTCCCGTCAGGCTCAGCGCATAGCGCCGCCTCAGAGTCCGCCAGCGCCTCTGCGTACCACGAGGCAATGCAGCGCTTGCGTGCCACCAGGTCCGGCAGGCGCTCGATCTGTGCCAGCCCGAGCGCCGCGTTGATGTTCGGCATGCGGTAGTTGTAGCCGACCTCGTCGTGGATCGTGCGCCACGGGTGCGGCACCTTTGCCTGCGTCGACCAGTGGCGTATCTGGTGCGCCAGCGCATCGTCGTTGGTCGTGATGGCGCCGCCGCCTCCCGTCGTGACGATCTTGTTGCCGTTGAAGCTCAACGTGCCCAGTCGTCCGAGTGATCCGCAGGGCCGGGACCGCCACGTGCTGCCCAGGGCCTCCGCCGCATCTTCGACGACAGGCACCCCCCAGTGCTCGCACACCGTCGCCAGGGCGTCCATGCGCACCGGGTGCCCGAACGTGTGCATGGGCACACAGGCAGCGACCCGTCGCCCCGACGGTTGGTGCACCGGACCCTGCGGCCCCGGCACGCACCTGTGCAGGAAGTCGTCCACCGCGTCCGGGCTCATGCCGAGCGACGGCAGCTCCGAGTCGACGAACACGGGCGACGCGCCGCAGTAGCTGACCGCGTTGGCCGTCGCGATGAACGTGAGGGCCGGCACGATGACCAGATCACTGCGCGAGACGCCGACGGCCATCAGCGCCAGGTGCAGTGCTGACGTCCCGTTGACGACGGCCACCGCATGGCGTGTCCCCGCTGCCGCGGCGAGGGCCTCCTCGAATCGGTGGACATAGGCTCCCGCGCTCGACACCCAGCCGGTGTCGAGGCAGTCCTTCACGTACTCCCACTCACGGCCCTCGAAGCGGGGCTCGTGAAGCGCCAGAAACGGTGTGTCACCCACGCTCACACCTGGTACCCGGTCTTGTAGTGGTCGAGGTGCCCCTCGACCCAGGCGACGACCTCTGCGAGCCCCGCGTCCAGGGTGATCCGTGGCTCCCAGCCGCACCACTCGCGCGCGCGTGTCGCCTCGCAAAGCAGCTCGAAGACCTCGCTCGCGTCGGGCCGCAGCCGCGTCGCGTCGTGCTCCACGGGGATGTCCTCGCCCAGCACTGCGACGATGCGCGCCGCCAGGTCGCCGATGGCGATGCCCTTGCCGGTGCCCACGTTGACGACGTCGCCGATGGCCCGGTCGCACTCGGCAACGGCGATGAACCCGGCCGCCGTGTCCCGCACGAACGTGAAGTCGCGCACCGGCGCCAGATTGCCGAGCCGGACCACTCTGTTTGCGAGCGCCTGGGAGATGATCGTCGGGATGATCGCCCGTGCGGACTGGCGCGGCCCGAACGTGTTGAACGGCCGAATGGTCGCCACTGGTACCTCGAATGACCGGTAGAACGACTCGGCCAGCTTGTCGGCGGCGATCTTCGTGGCGGAGTAGGGCGACTGCCCCTGCAGTGGGTGCGCCTCGTCGATGGGCGTGTACCGCGCCGTGCCATAGGTCTCGGACGTGGACGTGTGCACGAGCCGCTCGACGCCGTGGCGCCGACATGCCTCGAGGACATTCAGTGTGCCACGGACGTTGGCCTCGACGTAGGATGCCGGCGCCACGTAGGAGAACGGTATCGCGATGAGCGCCGCCAGGTGGAACACCACGTCGCAGCCCGCGACCACCCGGTCGACCTGGAACGGATCGGTCACGTCGCCGAGGACCACCTCGATGGCTTCGCGGACGTCGGGAGGGATGACCTCCAGCATCCCCCGGTCGCCGCGTCCGTTGTAGCGGGCCAGGGCTCGCACCGCGCACCCGCGGGCGACGAGCGCCTCCACGAGGTGCGACCCGATGAACCCGCCTGCGCCCGTCACAAGGACCCGTTTCCCGTCGATCTTCAAGCGCCTACTCCCAGAACACGTCCCCGAACTCCCGTCCAGCGCGCTCGAAGTCAGCGTGCGACCCCACGTCTATCCAGTACTCGCGCACGGGGAAGCTGCCGACCTTGAGCCCCTCGCCCAGCAGTCGCTGTACCACGTCCGTCGCGTCCGTGCGAGTCCCCTTCGGCAGTGCGGCGACCACCTCCGGGTCAACCACGTAGATGCCCGCGTTCACGAAGAAGCCCTTCACCGGCTTCTCTTCGACGGCGGTGATACGGGTGTCGTCGAGCTCGACCACGCCGTACGGCACCTGCAGCTCGTAGTGCCGCACGCACACCGTCATGGCGAAGCCGTGGGTCTGGTGGTACTCGAGCAGTGCCCGGAAGCTCACCTTCGTCAACACGTCGCCGTTCATCACGACCACCGGGTAGGCCGGCGGAGCGTCGAGCAGCGTCAGGGCCCCGATGGTCCCGAGCGGCTCCTCCTCCCGCAGATAGCGGATGTCGACGCCGAACTCCGTGCCGTCGCCGAAGTGCCCCTCGACGATCTCGGACTTGTAGTTGACGGCGAGGCGCACCCTGCGGAACCCTTGGTCCCGGAACCGCGTCACCAGCGTCTCGAGGAGCGGGCGCCCGCCCACCGGCAGCATGGGCTTCGGAATGTCCTGTGTCAGCGGACGCAGCCGCTTGCCGAGCCCCCCTGCCATCAGCACGACCAGGTTCTCGGCGGTCTCCTCAGGCGCCGCAATCAGGTCCTCGAGGCGTCGCAGGCCGATGACCTTGAGTTCGTCGTCGACGACCGGAACCCTCGAGACGCTCCGCCGCCGCATCAGCTCGCCCGTGGCGCGCAAGCTCGTCGTCTCGGAGACCCACAGCGGGTGCGGGTTCATGACCGCGCTGGCTGCCTCATCCAGCGACAGACCGCGCAGGATGGCGCGTCGCACGTCGCCGTCCGTCACCGTGCCCAGCAGCGCTCCGTCGGATGTCACGATGAGGCATAGCCCGACGGCACCGTGATCGATGGCTGCGATGATCTCGGTGAGTCGCGCTGTCGGAGGGGCGAGGATGGTCTGAAGCCGCTTTCCGGTGATCATGTCTGCTCGCTACGAAACGCTTGCGGGGCACCCGGCACACCAGCGACAACGGGCCGTGGGGCCGCAGCCTTTACCGCGCGGCCCGTGCCTTGGCGCCTGCGACTCTCACCCGGCCAAGGGACGAGCCGGCACCCCGACGACCACTGTGTCGTCGGGCACGTCGTGTACTACGACCGCGCCGGCGCCGACGACGGCGCGCGCACCCACCCGGATCCCCTGACGCACGACCGCGCCGGCGCCGACGTGCGCCCCCGTCCCGACGCGCACGGCCCCGCACAGGATGGCTCCCGTCGCCACATGGACGTGGTCGCCGACCTCGCAGTCGTGCTCGACGATGGCGCCCGTGTTGATCACGACGTTTGCGCCCAGCCGCGCATTGGGGTTGAGCACAGCGCGCGCGAGTATGGTAACGCCCGACCCCCACATGGCGTCGGCCGCCAGGATCGCGGCCGGGTGCAGCACGTCGAGCGGTGCGAGGCCGCTCGCCAGGACGAGCGCGAACAGGCGCTCCCGGGTCCCCGAGCGCCCCACCGTCCCGACGCCGATGAAGGCGTGCGTCGCTTGACCGCGCAGCCCGGTGAGGGCGCTGTCGTCCCCGGCGACGGGTACCCCCGCGAGGGTCGTCCCCAAGCGCGCCGGGTCCGCGTCCACCAGGGCCACGACCTTGACGCCATGCAGGCGTGCCGCGTCGATGACCGCCCGGGCGTGGCCGCCGGCTCCTACTCCCACCGCCTTGATCACTTGCTTCATCCACCCTTCCAGGAGCGACCGCCTCGACGTCCGCCTGAAGTGCGCCTCCATGGGCATCCTTCAGAGCCCTGGTCCACTCACTGCGCTACGACACGGGGCATCAGCGCTCGTCCACCATCGCCGCGAGCTCGGGCATTCTCAGGGATCGCGCGGCCTTGTCGAGAATCCCGCGCCATCCGGGCAAGTGCCCGTACTCGAGCCTCAACGTGGCGACCATCGCCCGCGCACCCTGCGGACCACGCTGCATTGTGGCGCAAAGCAGGACCAGTGCGAGCGCCTCGACGTCGAGTGGGGCCTCGCGCAGCGCCTCCATGGCGCGCTCCATGGTTCCACTGAGGTGACCGCGGGCCAGGTCGACACGGACGAGGCCGAGCAGCGGACGGACGCGCGAAAACTGAGGATCGCGCGCCCCCCCAATTGCGATGGCCTTCCGGTATGCCGCGGCCGCCTCGTCCGCGCGGTGTGCGGACTCACAGAGAAAGCCAACCCAGTACTGGCCGACGGCGCTCTCCGGGAGGTGGGCCAACGTGCGCTTCAGGAACGTGAGAGGGTCCGCCAGGAGGGTGGCCCCGGGAGTTGTCGCGATCAGGGAGACGAGCTCGTCAGCCACGTGGAGTGAGCGCAGGGCTTCGGGGGTTGCCCGGAGCAACGCAGCGGTAGCCTCGGATGCTGCAGCTCGCCAGCGCTCGAGGTCTCCCCAGAACCGGGCCTGCTCCAGGCGTTTGAAGTGCGCATAGAGATCATCGGGCGCTTCGTCGAGGAGCAGCGAGAGGACGCGCCAGTCCCGGTCGCGCTTGCCTCGCTCGGCCGCCACGCTCCGGGCGTAGCCCAGGTGGTCGATCAGCACGGGAGGGTGTGCCATCCTCAGTCCCATGCTCAGGAGCGCCGCGGCGACGGACTCACCAACGTCCTCGTGGATGCGATGACGAAACCGCACGCCAGGGTGGCGTCGGAAGAGCCGAAGGAGGCGCGCCTCGCGAACCATGCCCCCGCTGGTGGCGTTGCGCATGACGACGGTAGCTGCGCCCACGTCCGGAGCGCCGATGGTCGCCTCCAGCGCGTTCACCGACTCTGGTTGGAGCCGCTCGTCAGCGTCCATGACGAGGATCCACTCTCCCGTAGCCAGGTCGAGTGAGGCGTTGCGTGCCTCCGCGAAGTCGTCGTGCCACGGCACGCTGTGAACGCGGGCTCCGGCGTCGGCAAGGATGCGTGCCGTACCGTCGACTGACCCGGTGTCCACCGCGACGATCTCGTCACACACTCCGGCCACGGAGTCGAGCATCGCGGGGAGCATCGCCTCCTCATCGCGTACGATGAGGCAGAGCGACAGGCGTGGTGCCCCTCCCGACGGGACAGTGGACCTATCGGGTTGCATGCCGCACCGTGGCGCCCCGCTGTCTTACTCGATGACGCCTGGCGGAAGTGCTACGGCCAATTGACCAGATGGGAGTTCGCTTCATGGAGCCATGGGGGCTGCGTGGGTCGCGCGTTCACTGATGGCGGTCAGACTCTGTTCAGCCGCCGTCTCCACGCGGGAGATGAACCGCTCCAGCTCCGAGAGAAGGCGCTCGAACACTTGCACGGCCTCGGTGAAGCCCGGGGCCTCTGCAAACGCCGCTGCGGCGGCGCCAAAGGCGTCTCTCAGCGCCGGTGCCGCGACCTCCGTCAGCGGGCGAGCTGCCCCCACGAGCCGCCGAGTCTCTGCGATGAGCCGCTCCCGGTCCTCGACGGACTGCGGCTGGTCGCACACCTTCTTCGCGCACGTGCGCCAGCGGCTTGCCACTCTCCTGGTCAGTGTGCACGTATCGATGAGCAGCTGCAGCTCCTCGCAGCACGCGCTCGCCGCGCTCTCCCAGTCACGGCTCTGGAGTTGGGATTCGACGACTCGTGCGACCTCGACGGGTCCAACGCAGAAGCGCTCGAGTGCCTCGCGGAGCCCCATCTGCTCGGTGCCGGGGATCCTCGCTCCTCCCTCCGTGGCGTTGATCACCCGCGGAGTACCATTGAACCACTCAAGGAGCTCGCGAAACTGGTCAATGAAGTGGCTGAATACGCTGGTCGTCTGGACGACGTCCCCGAAGTACCCCTCCACCTCGCACAGCAGCTCGGTTCGGTTGGCGGTCCTGGGGATGGCTCTCGCCTTCCTCTCCGACGTCTTGTGCACGATCCGCTGGCCGTCCTCGGACAGCGACAGCTCGTGATCGTGGTCGGCGGCCCCCGATGCGTAGTACCTGGCCCCCGTGATCGCCAGGTCTTGACCGATGAGGATCACCGGGTCGCAGCCGATCAGGCGGGCAAAGCTCAAACAGAAGTGTGCGACGGAACCGCCACCGCCCATGATGCTTCTGGAGCCGCCCCCCAGCACCTGGGCGACCCAGCGCTCGTGTGGAAGGTTTCCACTCCAACTGAACAAGTGGGTTGAGGGAACCTCGAGGACGGATGGATGGACGGACACCCGAACGACGGAGGCTGCCAACGGCTTGGCCCCCGCGTCCTCGAACTGATACCGGAGGTCCGCCCCGTCCAGGGCCAGCACGAAGTCGGGCTCGAGCCCGATCCGGCGTAATGCGCGGACCGTCTGGTTCATCCCGATCAGCACGATCTGATCGCGGAACGGCACCAAGTGCCGGATGTTTCGGTCGAGGGAAGGTCCGGCAGACACCACTACCGCGGGCACACCTTTGAATGAGTCTGCCAGCGCTCCGGCCATGGGTCGGTCGATCAGCCGAGGGAGATTGACCAGCGCCTGCTCGACCCAGTCCGCCGCAAACTGTTTGCCGGTGAACCTCGACAGCCGCCAGGACTGGTACCGTGAATCGTCCTTGGCAATCTGGGCAGCGCAGGCCGATACCGCACTCAGGATGGCTGTCTCCTGGTCGTTCTGCGGCGCGTTGCCTTCCAGACTCTTCGCGACGTCGGCCAGATTGCGCCGCGCATCCACCTGCTGAAGGTGCAGGAACCCGGCGAGATGGTCGTCCTCGAAGCCGATCGCCTCGGTGAGTCGCCTGGACAGGCTCTCGATCCGCCTCACCGCCATGAGGAGGTCCACGTAGACAGCGCGTGCCTCGCCGTTCGTGAGCACGTCGCTACTCAACAGTCGCCTCGGTGTCGTCGTCGCTGCCGATCAATCTCAGGAGGCGCGCCAGTGCTGGGATCTCTCCCGCACGCGACATCTCGCCGAGCTCTCGCAGTACCATGCGCAGGGTCCCCAGTGTCACGGTACTTGGGCACCGCATCACGGCCAGCTCTGCCAAGGGCAGTGCGTCGGCCGGGCACAGGGAACGAACCAGGGACGCCGCCTTCTGTGCCATCGACTCTGCGTCCGACTCCCAGAAGCTCCCCCCCTCATCGGTGGCCTCGGTGGTGCCTGTCAGGTCGAAGAGGTTCAGGCGGGCTGCGTCGTGGAAGACGTCGCAGGACGTCGCGCGCCGAGCGCAGGCAATGGCGTCGTCGTGCAGGGAGGCCGCCTCGAGCAGTACGGCCAGATCACTCCAGAGCCGAGCGCGAGAGCGCTGAACGTCGGTGAATGGTCTGATGTAGCCGAGAGCACCCTCGACATCACCGGAGTCCAGCCAGGCTGCCAACTGCTCCGAGTCGTAGGAGCTGGGAGGCCAGGAGCCCCGTCGCCCCTCGAACACGACCACGTGCGCGAGGTTGTAGAGGCGCGCCTTGTCCACACTCTGATCCTGGCACAGGTCCCGTCCCCTGATGTGGTCGAGGCTCTCCGGCAAGTAGGCGGCGGACACGCCGCTCTCACGGATCTCGGTGACGCCCGCGTCGACCAGCAGGTCTCGAACCGAGGCCAGAGGGACACCCGGCACGACCTCTCCTAGCGCAGGTGGACTGGCGGCCATGCGGAGGGCGACAGCGGAGAAGTGCCGTCCGTTCTCCGCTACGACGGTGATCGGGGACCCGTCCACGCATGAATCGAGGGCTTCGTGCAGCGCCCCAGCGAGCGTTTCGTCGGTTGCGGTGGAGTCTACGTGCACGAGCGCATGGGTGGAGGCCAGGCCGGCGGGGGGAAGCGGCGCACCCGAAATGGCTGACGTTCCTCGCTGGTCGCATCGAATCGCCGTGACGGTCTCCCCGGCGCTGGCGAGCTGACGGAGGGACTCTTCCGTGATCGCTGTTCCTAGACTCGTCATCACTCATCGCCTTCGTGGTTTGGCGCCACCAGGATGCTGGATCCAGGCTCCCGCGTGCCACCGTCAACGGGTGCCATGAACCCCCACGTGGATCGGAGGCCCCGGTGTCGTAACCTCAGCGGTCACCGTAGGCTCTCACGGTCCTGCTCTTCATGGCGTTTCCGGCGGCTTCTGTGCGCGCTCCTTCGAGGAAGATGGAGACTCGCCCCTGAAGATCGGACTCCGCGTCACGGAGTGCGTTTCGCTCGATCTGGTCAAGCGGGCTCCGCAACGCGTCCTGCTCGATTCGGTTCAGCAGATCTGTACGCAGCTCACAGAGGGTCTCCACCACCGTGACGTCCCCTCCGCGCACGGCCTCAAAGATCTTTGAGGAGACCTCGACCCACTCCTGCACCAAGTCTCGCATGGCCCGTCAACCCAGGGACCGATTCATGAGCTGATCCCGCGTCACCGCCTTCGCCGCCTCGGCCCATGCATCCCGGAGGCCCTGAATGTCGGGGAGGATCGCATGGATTGGGGCCGAATCCTGCTCCGCGCTGGCGCGCGCCAGGGAGCGAATCCAGTGCGTGTAGGTCCGATCCAGAGCGGCCACCAGATCAGGTGCCTGCTCGGAGTCGAGGATGACCTGAAGGTAGTCGACTATCGCGATCGCGCGATTCGTACTGAGGGTGAGGCGGGGCCGGTCAGCCTCTCCAAGCGCCTCCAGCGCGGCCGCTGCGAACTTCAGGATTCCGTCGTAGAGCATGACGACGAGGTCTCCGGGCCCGGCGGTCTCTGCGCCCGCTGCTTTGTAGCGCTTGGCGTACACGATCTCCTCCTATGCCCCGGAACCCAGAATGGCCATCATTCGTGCACCCTGTGACTGGATGAGCGCGATGGAGCGCTCCATCGCGATGAACTGATTACGGAGCCTCGTCTCATAGCTGTCGGCACGATCCTGGAGAGTGGAGATGCGGTCCGAGAGGCTGCTCTTGCGGGACGCGAGCGTCTTGGCGCTCCGAGTCAGCGCCCCATCGACCGGGTCGGTGTACTGGCTCACGAGGTCGTCGAACAGCGCGACCGCGCCCGTGGACTCCTTCGTGAACACGCCGGCCAACGACGCGGCGTTGGTCTCCAGCGCCTTCTTGAAGGCGCCCTCGTCCAACTTCAGAGTTCCCGTCTGTGTCATGCCCAAGCCAAGTGAGGCAAGCGTCGTGAACGGGCCCCCCGTGTCACCCACGTCCTTCGAGACAATTGCAGACAGCGCGGCCTGGAGCGACCGCATGAAGGGCTCACCCGCGAGAGTCGCCGACCTTTTTGTGTCGGACGTGACCTTGAGCTCCTTCAACACCGCGCCCATTGCCGAGTTGAAGGCGTCTACGAGCTCACTCACGCGGTCCACAACGGCGTCCGGGTCTGACGCGACCTGAAGCGAGGTCGTTCCCTCACCCTTCAAGGTGAAGCTCAGGCCCGTGACGAGATCGGAGAAGGAGTTGGTGGTGCGAGTGACAAGCTGGTCATCGAGCTCCAGTGTGGCATTGGTGGCGGTCACTGACTCTGCGAAGGTCAATCCGGTGCCCGAGTCGCCAATAGTGACCGCGTCGGAGGCAGCACCGGTGTAGCCCGTCGTGCTGGCGGTCAGCAGGATCTTGTAGCTGGTGGGCGTGCCTTGGCCGTCATTGATGATGGTCGCCGTGACACCGGCGTCCGCTCCATTGATCTTGTTGACCACGGTCGACAGTGAGTCGCCCGCGTCGATGACGACGTCGTTGGCAGTCCCGCCGTTGATGGAGAAGCTGAGCGTTCCCCCGGCCACGGTGTCCGTGGACGACGAAAATCCGGCGCTGAGGTTCTTCTCGGCCTTGGCCAAGCCAAGGACCTTCAGCGAGTAGGTGGCCGGAGACGCAGCTCCGGAGGCCGTCACCGAAGCGATGCCTTCGTCCCCCGTCGTCGCCGAGTAGCTGAGGAGGTCGCCCACGTTGCCGAGCTTCTTCGCTGCGTCCGCGAGAGCCTTCAGCTTCGTAGTCAGGTCCGACAGCTTTGCCGCCTTCGTGCTGATGTCGCTCTGCCGCTGCTGCAGCTTCTGGATGGGGAACTTCTGAATCTGGACGAGCTGGGCGAGGATTGCGTTCGTGTCGATGCCCGACGCCAAGCCGCTGGAGGTGATTGGTGATGCCATGGGGGTAGCCCTCCCGCAGGGGCGTGCAGGGCAGGGGAGGCGCGGGCCCTCCCCTGCTCAGGACGTCGACTAGCCGAGGAGCCGCAGCGCCAGGTTGGGCTGGGCATTCGCCTGGGCGAGCATGGACACGCCAGCCTGCTGGAGCACCGCCGCGCGCGCGAAGTTCGCCGACTCCTGGGCGACGTCGGAGTCGCGGATCTGGGAGTTCGCGGCCGAGAGGTTCTCGATGGTGACGCCGAGGTTCTCGATGGCCACGGTGAGCTGGTTCGCGACGGAGCCGAGCTTCGCGCGGCTGTCGTTCAGGGAGTTGAGCACCGTGTCGATGACGCTGATCGCCGAGAAGGCGTTGGCCTGGGCGCTGATTGTCTGGGCGAAGAGGCTCCCAGTCACCGAACCGGCGCTGGTCAGGTCGAACAGCGACAGGGTGATCTGGTCGTTGGCGCTGTTGCGGGTCCCGATCTGGAAGCTCAACGTGGAGTCCGTTCCGTCGGTCAGCTTGATCCCGTTGAACTCGGTGACGTTCGCGATGCGGTTGATCTCGGTGTAGAGCGACGTGAACTCGGTGTTCAGGTAGGCCCGCTCCGAGTCCCCGATGCCGTCGGACGACGCCTGGACCGCCAGCTCGCGCATGCGCACGAGGATGTCGCTGACCGCCTGGTGGGCTCCCTCGGCCGTCTGCGCCATGGACACGCCGTCGTTCGCGTTCCGGATGGCCTGGTTGTAGCCCTTGAGCTGGGCGCGCAGGTTCTCGGACACCGCGAGTCCCGCGGCGTCGTCGCGAGCGCTGCGGACCCGGAGGCCGGACGACAGCCGGGCGATGCTCTGGTCCAACATGCGCTGGGTGCTGCGCAGGTTGTTCTGGGCGCCGATGGACGCCACATTGGTCTGAAGTGACAGGGCCATTCTCTCCTCCTGGTTCGTCACCCGCGTGCCGTAGGCGACTGCGGGGCTTCGTTGGGCCGATCAAGCGCTCGGCCTTCCGCAAAGGGTTGGAACTTCCATTCGTTCCGTACTGGTCACAACGTGGCGCGCCCTGGAGACCTTAACTGCCAGTGGAAAAAAGCGCCAACGAACCGGTGATCCACACCGAAGCCGGTGCGCTCGTGAGCGCAGCAGCGTGGGCTCATACGCTCCGGCCCTCGCGAGGCGCCAGGGTACCGGGGGGGCCCATCAACGAGCTGAATGGACCGCCTGGCATTCATCTATCTGAGCCACTGCAGCAGTGACGAGGTGAGGAGCTTCTTCGACAGCTCGATGGAGGCGGTGAGGGCCTGCTCGGCCGAAGAGTACATGCTGGCTTGGGTGGCGATGTCCGGGTCCTGCTCGCTGGAACGTCGCAACAACAGGTTGAACTTGAGGTCGTCCGTCGTTACCGCTGCCAGGTCCAGGTTCTGGAGCGCTCCGCCAATGCGTGACTGCGCAATGCCGACCGTTGCCGTGGCGGTGTCGAGGTTCCCGATGGACTGTTGGATCGCGACCTGATCATTGGCCTGGAGCCCGGCAATCAAGGCGTCGATCTCCTCGAACACCGTGGGTCCGGGTCCTCCGCCAAAAGTCTGTGCTCCATTCAGCGTCCCTTCGACGAAGAGGCCGGGCAGGATCTCCAGCTCGCGGTTGATGGCGCTCCCCTGGTAGGCGCCAGTCACCACGTCATAGGCCGGAGCGCCCTCGGCGACACCCGCAAACAGGTACCGTCCGTCGGCTTGCTGGGTGTTGGCCAGCTTGATGAGCTGGTCCCTCAGCCCGGCGGCAGCCGTTGCCGCTGCAGCGCGATCATCCGCGTTGTACGTGTCGTTCACCATCTGGACGGCGAGCTCCTTGAGCTGGCCGAGCACCGACTGCGCCGTCTGGAGCGTCCCCTCCATGGTCGTCAGGTCCAGCTCGACCATCGTCCGCGCCTTCTCATACGCCCCGAACTTCGCCAGCGCCCGATCCAGCTCCGCGATGCGCGCCGCCGCGATGGGGTCGTCGCTCGGGCGGTTGACGCGCCTCCCCGTCATGAGCGGCTCGCCCGCCTCGAAGAGCGC
Source organism: Myxococcales bacterium (assembly GCA_045863395.1). Classification (GTDB taxonomy): domain Bacteria; phylum Myxococcota_A; class UBA9042; order JABWCM01; family BTVJ01; genus BTVJ01. The sequence continues at coordinate 64,042 of BTVJ01000034.1, read as the reverse complement.
CTGGGCGTTCTTCGCGTTCTGCTGAATCGTGAGCTGCTTGAACATCGGGTCGGAGACGCGCATCGTCGATTCCTCTTGGTTCGTAGTCCCCCTGCGGACCTAAGGCCCTACCAGCGTAGCGCCCTACCGGACAATGGACAGGATCGTGTCGAACATGTCGTCCGCCGTCCGGATCACCGCGCTCGCGGCCTCAAGGCTCTTCTGCGCGATCATCATGTTGACCATCTCCTCGTCGAGGCTCACGCCGCTCTCCGCCTGCTGCAGCGCGTAGAGCTGGTCGATGGTGCCCCCGTCCGTGAGCGCCCCAACCTTCGCCGTGTTGATGGCGGAGCCGATGCGCTGGCCCAGGTTCTGCCAGGCGCCGGTGACGGAGCTGCCGTCGGCCATGAGCGGGCTCTCCTGGATGGCCATCAGGAGGAGCATGTTGTCGTTCGCCCCGGGGAGGTCCCCCGCCGCCCCCGCCGCCGCGATGGCGTTGGGGTTGGTCTCGATGGCCGCGGCCAGCTTCACGTTGAAGGCCGCGCCCTGCTGCACGACCACCGGCTCCCAGTAGAGCTGCCCGGTCGTCCCGTCCTTGCCGAAGCCGACCTGGTGCTGGGCGTTGAACGCGTTCATGAACTGGAAGGCCATCTCGTCGAGCTTCTCGATGGCGGGGAGGATCTCCTGATCATACGCACCGATCAGCCCTCCCAGCTTGCCCCCGAAGGGCGCCAGCGGATCGACCAGCACCCCGTTGGGCTTCTTGACCTGAACGGAGATCACCCCGGCCCCGTCGGGCCCCGACACGACCAGCTCGCTCGCCTTGAGGCCCTCCACCAGCGGGCGCCCGCCCGCCGCGAAGATGTTGACCGTGCCGTCGCCCTCGTGGACCACCTGCACCGACACCAGCTCAGACAGCTCGCTCAGCAGCTTGTCCCGCTGGTCGATCAGGGCGTTGGCGTTCTGGTTCGTGCTGGTCAGCCCCTCGATCTGCGCGTTGAGCTTCGCGATGTCCTTCAGCTTCTGGTTGACCTGCTCCGCCGTCTGCTTGACCTGGTTCGCCGCGCCGCTCGCCGCGTCCTGGAGGCCCTGCGCCGCCACCTTGAACTGGCCCGCGAGGCCCTTCGACGCCTGGATGAGCTGGATGCGCTCCGGGTCGCCGCTCGGGTTGGCGCTCACCTGGCCGAGCGACTCCAGGAACTTGTTGAGCGCCGCCTGGAGCCCGACCCCGTCCAGCTCGTTGACCACCGGCTCGACCAGGCTCAGCGCGGCGAGCTGCCCGTCGTAGCTCCCCTTGCTGCCGCTGGCGTTGAGCAGCGCCTTGAACGTGAACGCATTTCGCACGGCTTGCGGGTTCCCGGCGACCACGCCGAGTCCCAGCACCGCAGCGTTCGCCAGGTTCATGCGCTGCCGCGAGTACCCGGGCGTCCCCACGTTGGCGACGTTCTGCGACGTGAGCCCGAGCAGGTTCTTGCTCGCGTTCAGGCCGCTCTTGCCGAGGCTCAGGATCTCCTGGATGGTCGTGATCGCCACGTGGGGGGCTCCTATGCGCGACGGTTGACGGTGGGCGCGGTGCCCCCCGTCGCTGTGCGGCCGCTTGGCGCGTATCTGTTGGTGGGGGTGGGTTCGGCGGCCCCCCGCAGGACGCCCACGTAGGCGTTCACCCAGCGCAGGGCGCGCTCCGTGTGCTCCTGATTGATGGCGTGGTGGGCGCCGAGCGCTTGGACCCGCTCCCGCAGTCTCGCAGCGCTCTCCCGCAATTCGCCCCCATGGGAGGGCAGCAGGGCGGCCAGGTCGTCCACGGTCTCCGCGTCCTCCGCAGAAACGCCCAGCGCGTCCAGCACCGACGCCAGCGCGACCTGCCGCCGCTCCTCCAGCGCCCGCTCCCGCTCGAGCAGCGCCCGCTTCTCCTCCACGCACGCCTGGATCCGGTGGGGCTCGAACGCGATGAGGTGCGCCCGCTCTCGCTCCGCAACCTCGATCAGCTCGTCGACGAGCGCCGTCTGCTCATCGAGCACCTGCACCAGCTCTCCGACCGCTATCACCCATCGTCTCCAAAGGCGTCGGCGATCAGCCGCTCCGCCAGCTCGTCCACGTTCACCTTGAACGTGCCGCTCTTGATGGCCTCCTTCAGCTCCGCCAGCAACTGCGCGTCCGCCCGGGCGACGTGCTCGCGGCCAGCGATCAGCGTCTGCTGCACCCTCCCCACGCTGTCGGCGACGTGCGCAGGGGCCTCGTCGCCGCTCTGCGGCTCGGAGGCGGGCACGGTCACTGCGGTCTGGCGGGTGGGCGCAAGCTCGGGCAGACCCTTGGGGCCGAGGGGTCGGGTGGTGCTCATGGACTTCTCCTCCGACGAGGCAGGGGCTCGTCAGGGGGCACAACGGGCCTGGGAGCGCCGTCCTTAACCGGCCGCACCCGAACCCCGCCAAACTGCCTAAAGTCCATCGTCACTCCCGCCGGGCGACGCCGGGTCGTTGCTGATCAGCGCCCGCAACACCTGCTCCGCCTGGGGGCTGAAGAGCCACTCGTCCCGCGTCGGGGGAGGCAGCTCCGACAGGGGGGTCTCGCCGTCGTCCCGCCCGCCCAGGTCTCGCGACGCCTGGAGGATGCGCGACAGCTCGTCCGGCGGCAGGCGCTCGCCCCGCTCCGAGCGCCCTCGCGATGGCTCGACCTGTCGAAGCTCCCCAATGCCCCCTCCCCCCATCTCTCCGCTCCCCGTGCCGCGACCCCAGCTCCGCATCAGCTCCTTCGCCACGCCGAGCCCGCCACTGTTGGCCAGGTGGTGCCCGAGTGCGTCGTCCATCATGCCGTCGTACATGCCCTGGCTCGATCCGCCAGCCCACAGATCTGACTTGGGCACCGTCGCGCGCATGGACTCCACCAGCTTCGTGAGCATGAGCGCCTCGAACTCCTTGGCGACGTGCTCGAGGTCCTCCCGCGACTCGGCGCCGCGCGCCGCGGCCTCCACGCGGTCCATCGCGACCTCGCTGCGGCTCCCCACCATCGGCACCCCGGTCGGCTCCAGCTTCACAGGACCTCCAGCTCGCCGTGCAGCGCGCCCGCCGCCTTGATGGCCTGCAGGATGTCGATGAGATCCCGCGGCGTCGCCCCCAGCGTGTTGAGTGCCTTGACCACGTCCCCGAGCGTTGCTCCCGCCTGCACCAGCTTCAGCGAGTCCCCTTGCTCCGTAGCCTTCACCGTCGACTGCGTGGTCCGCACCGTCGTCCCCGCCCCGAAGGGCGCCGTCGGCTGCGACACCTGGGGCGTCTCGCCGACCTCGATGGTCAGCCCCCCGTGAGCCACGGCCACGGTCGAGATGCGCACGTTGTCGCCGAGCACCACCGTCCCCGTCCGGCTGTTGAGCACGACCTTGGCGACCGTGTCGGGCTGCACCTCCAACACCTCGATGGCCGCGATGAAGGACGCGAGCGCCGCCTTCCGCGCCGCCGGCACCGTCACCCGCACCTCGGCGGCGCTCATGGGCAGCGCCATGTTCGCGCCCCCGCCGAGGGTCCCACCCGCGTCGTTGATCGCCTTGGCCACCACCTCGGCGGTCGTGAAGTCCGGCGCATCGATCTGGATCATGATGTATTCGCCGTCTCCCATCGTGATGGGGACGCTCTGCTCGACCAGCGCCCCCGACGCGACCCGCCCCACATTCAAGTGGTTCTTCTGGAACCGGCTCCCGCTCGCCCCCTCGGCCCCGAAGCCGCCCACCTGGAGCGGACCCTGCGCGACGGCGTAGGTCCGCCCGTCGAGGCCCTTGAGCGGCGTCAGCATCAGCGTGCCCCCGAACAGGCTCCGCGCGTTGCCGATGGAGCTGACCACCACGTCCACGGCGGACCCCGGCTGCGACATGGGCGGAAGCATCGCCGTGACCATGACCGCGGCGACGTTCCTGAGGTGGAGCTGCTCGGGGTCGATGCGCACGCCCATGCGCGACAGCATGGCCGCCAGGGACTGCGTGGTCATCGTCGCGCGCTTGGTGTCCCCCGTCCCGTCGAGGCCGACGACGAGCCCGTACCCGACGAGCTGGTTCGGCCGGACGCCGTCCACGTGGGCGATGTCCTTGATGCGCGTCGCCCAGGCCTCACCCGCGACCAGCATCAGTGCCACTGCGATCAGGAAGGTGCGCATGGTCCCGACCTCAATTCTAGAAAGGAGACGCGTAGTCGAGGGCCCGCGACAGCCACCCGGGGGACTGCTTCTCGCTGATGACCCCGCGCCCCGTGAACTCGATCTCCGCGTCCGCGATCAGCGACGACTCGATGCTGTTGTCGCCCTGGATGTCCACCGGCCGGATCACGCCGCTGATGTAGAAGTGGTGCTCCTCCAGGTTCACGAGGATCACCCGCTGCCCCTCGATGAAGAGGTTGCCGTTGGGCAGCACCTCCCGCACGATGGACGGCACCGTCGCCTCGAAGTGCTCCGTCCTGGCCGTCTGCCCCATGCCGTCGAAGCCGTTGGAGAACATGGCGTTGAGCATGTTCTTCTTCGTGAGGTCCGGGTCGATCTGCTCGAGCAGCGTGAAGAAGGCCGAGATCTGGAAGTTCACGTTGGACTCGCGGCTCAGCTTGGTCGTGGCGGCCCGCTTGGCGTCGGCGACCTCCTTGATGCGCACGGTCACGAGATCGCCCAGGTACATGGCCCGCTGGTCCGCGAACAAGAACGACCCCGGGTGGTTCGGGTTGAACAGCGACCCGTTGTGCAGCGGCCCCTCGATGAGCTGGAAGTCGACCGGGCTCTTGTACTGCCTGCGCTTCGGCTCGTAGTCGCCGATGTGCTGGACGCACCCGACGAGCAGCCCCGCCGCGACGATGCCCAGCCACGCTCCCCGCATGCTCATTGCGTCACCTCCACCATCTCGGCGCTCACCACCCGCCCCCGCAGCACCTTCTTGCTTCCGGTGAGCTGCACCCGAATGACGTCACCCACGGCGCCGCTCTCCCGCGCCTCGGCCCTCGACCGCACCTGGAACGCCGCCCCCATCACCACCGCGCTCACGACGTCGCCTCGCCTGATCACGATGGGCAGCGTCAGGAGCCGCGGGTCCAGCACCTCCCCCTGGCGAATGGCGCGCCGCGCCTCCCTCCCGATGACCTCGCCCACGTCCCCGAAGCCCTCCCGGACGTCCGTGCGCGTCTCCACCCTCACGTCGCTCCCCCCGACGGCCGCCCCCCGGGCAATCTCCCGGGCGGCCACCACCACCGGCACCGCGATCTCGACCCGCGCCGTGACCCACAGGTCCTCCTCTGTCCCCCCTCGGCTGGCGACGGTGACGCTGGCCGTCACCTTCCCTGTCCCCTTCTCGCCGGGCGGGAGCGTCACGGATACGACGCGCGCCGCGGCAGCAAGCGCCTTCCGGTTCGAGGGACGCACGTCCCGGACCCGGACCTCTCCCGCTCCCACCCGCTCTCGCACCGCCTCCACGAGGCGCGACTCCAGCTCGCGGTCGATGCTCGCAGCCTGCGCCGACCCCCATGACAGCAGGGCGAGGAAGAGCACAGTCCTGTGCATCACACTCCGAAGCGCTACCGAAGCGTCGTGACCTGCCGCAGCATCTCGTCGGTGGTCTGGATGACGCGGGAGTTGATCTCATACGCGCGCTGCGCGGCGATGAGGTCGATCATCTCCTCGACGACCTTCACGTTGCTCGACTCCAGCATTCCTTGCGCGATCTGCCCGAGGCCGTCCTCGCCCGGGTTGCCGAAGATGGGCGGGCCGCTGGCCTCCGTCTCCGTGTACAGGCCGTGGCCCAGGTTGTGGAGGCCGGCGTTGTTCACGAACTGCACCAGCTCGATGCTGCCGATCTCCACCGCGTCCACGTCCCCCGGTCCCTGCGCCTTGATGGTGCCGTCGGTGTCGATGAGCACGTTGACCGTATCCGGCGGGATGGTGATCACCGGGTCCAGGGGCTGCCCCTCCGCCGTGACGATGACCCCGTCCGCGTTGGTCTTGAAGGCGCCCGCCCGGGTGTACGCGAAGCTTCCGTCCGGCCGGAGCACCTTGAAGAAGCCCTGGCCCTCGATGGCAAGGTCCAGAGGGTTGTTGGTCTGCATGAGCTCGCCCATGCTGAAGATCTTCTGCGTCGCCACCGGCCGCGTCCCCTGGCCGACCTCCAGCCCGACAGGGGGGCCCGACTGCACGACCGCAGCCCGTGTCGTCTGCGCGGAGCCGGCCGCCCGGAGCTGCTGGTAGAAGAGGTCCTGGAACTCGGCGCGGCTCTTCTTGAAGCCGCTGGTGTTCACGTTGGCCAGGTTGTTGGCGATGGTGTCGATGCGGAGCTGCTGCGCTTCCATGCCACTCGCCGCCGTATGCAGGGATCGGATCATCGTCTCACCTCAAGGGGCTCAGCGCATCAGCCGCGTGGCCTGCTCGTCCATCTGACGGTAGGCGTTCATCACCTGGTGCAGCGCCTCGAACGTGCGCTGCACCTCGACCAGCTCCGTGATTGCCTGCACAGCGCTGACGTTGGACTCCTCGACGAAGCCCTGCAGGACGTCCACCTCGTCGCGGGAGGCGTCCTCGAAGCGCCCCTGCGCCACGAACATTCCGTCCGGCTGCTTGGAGAGGCCCGCCGGGTCCGTGACCCGCGCGACCCCCAGCGCCCCCACCCGCACGCCCGCCGCCGTGATCTGGCCGGCCCGGTCGATGGACGGGATCGCTCCAGGCGGCAAGGTGATCTCGCCGCCGCCCTCGTCGAGCACCAAGTGACCGCGGATCGTGCGGAGCGTGCCCTCGGCGTCGAGGGCCAGGCGCCCGTCCCGCGTCAGGCGCTCGCCGTCCGGCGTGCGCACCCGCAGGAAGCCGTCGCCGTGCAGCGCCACGTCCAGGGGGTTCTCGGTCTGCGTGATGGGGCCCGCCTCGATGCGGAAGTTGGTGCCGCTGTCCTTCGCGAACTGCTTGTCACGGTTTCGGGGCAACGTGGGGTCGGCCTCGGGGCGGAGCTGCGCGCGTACATCCTCGAAGGTCACGTCGTCCCGCTTGTAGCCGGGCTCGGTGGCGTGCGCCAGGTTGTTGGAGGCCGCCTCCAGGCGCCGGAGCTGGGCCATGGCTCCCGACGCGGCGACGTAGATTCCGTTGGCCATTCCGTCTCCTCGTACATCGACGCGGTCAATCCGCGCCGGAGCGCCCAAAGCAAGAGCCGTGCCCGACCTCGCAGCCCCCATCCACGCGCACTGCGGCACGCCAACCCGGCACGACTGGGCAGGGTTTGCCGGGTGCGTGTTGCCTACCGCCGCCTTGGGCCGCACGCAGGCCGAGATTGCATCCTCGAGGATTTGCCTTATGATGAGCGCCCTGCATGACGAAGCTGTACGGGCTGTTGCCCGGAGGGACGAGATGAGCCGTCACCTGATTGCGAAGCGGATGCAGCGCATCTCCGAGGTGCGTGAGCAGAAGGCGCGGTCCGCGGTCAGCCAGGCCCACCGGGAGGTGGACGAGACGCAGGCGCAGATCCACGAGATCGAGCAGGAGTCCGCTACCCAGGAGTCCCGCCTGTTGGCTTCGGAGCGAGTGCTCTCGGGCGCCTGGCTCCAGGTGGTCGCCTCCGCGCGCGACGCGACGCGACAGCAGCTCGACGAGGCCGAGAATCGCCTCCTCATGGCCGAGCAGCACCTCTTCGAGCGCAAGACGGAGCACCTCGTCACCGCCCGCCGTCGCTTCGCCCACGACGAGATCGCGGCGCGCACCCGAAAGGAGTGGAGAGGAGAGCTGGCGAAGGCCGCGCAGAGAGAGATCGATGACCTGGCCAACGCACGGGCCGCCCGCGACTGACCCCCGGACGCACGCCACGCCCGCCCCAGGCCACGAGCAGCTCGCGCGGCGTGCCGGCCCCCCCTCGCCACGCGCTCGTCAGTCCCCGAGCCCGACCTCCGCAGGCGTCGCGATGCGCCCCGCGATGGCGCTCGCCGCCACCACGTAGGGGCTCGCCAGGTACACCTGCCCCGGGCCGCTCCGCCCCGGGAAGTTGCGGTTGATGGCGCTCACCGTGACCTGCTTGTCGTTGAGGCTCACGCCGGGCCCGGCCTTGATGCACGCGCCGCAGCTCGGGTTGACGAGGCGCGCCCCCGCCGCCTCGAACAGCTCGATATACCCTCGGCCGGCCGCGTACTCCTTGATGCGCTGGCTCCCGAACTGGATGTAGAGGTCCACGCCCTCCGCGACGCGGCGCCCCTGCTCCACGGCGCGCCCCAGCACGGCCGCGTACATGTCCATGTCCGCCATCTTGCCGCCGGTGCAGGAGCCGCCGTAGGCGATGTCGATGGCGACCGGACCCAGCTCCGTGACGGCCACCCCGTTGCGGGGGTCGCCGGGGGTCGCGACCATGGGCCGCAACCCTTCGAGGCGGATCTCGAAGGTCTCCGCCCACGTGGCCCCCGGGTCCGCCACCAGGAGCCGCGCGCGCACGCCCCCCGGGTCCACGCCCCGGGTCCGCGCGATGTACTCGACGACAACCTCGTCGGGCTCGATGATGCCCGTGAACGCGCCCGCCTCTACGGCCATGTTGGTCAGCGTCGCCCGCTCGTCGATGCTCAGCGCCGCGACCCCCGGCCCCGCGAACTCCAGCACCTTGCCGATGCCCCTGCCGGCGCGGATGAAGTCCGTCGCCATGATGGCGAGCATGATGTCCTTCGCCGACACATCCGCGGGGCGCTCACCGGTCAAGACGTAGCGCACCGTCTCCGGCACCGCGAGGCGCACGTCGCGGGTGAACCAGGCGTTGGCCATGTCCGTGGAGCCGACGCCGAAGGCGAAGCAGCCCAGCGCCCCGGCGGTGCAGGTGTGGCTGTCCGTGCCCAGCACCACCTGGCTGGGCAGCGCGATGTCCTCCAGCACGGCGTTGTGGCAGATGGCCTCGGAGCCCCCACCCTCGACCTCGCCGTACAGCCGGATTCCCTGCCGGTCCGTGAAGCTCTGCTGCGTGGTGGCGAGGCCGTCGGCTCGCTCCAGCAGGCCCGCCTTCTTCTGGCTCTCCGGCATCACCTGGCCAAGGAACGTCAGGTGGTCCCGGAAGGCGGTGACGCTCTCGGGCTCCGTCACCCGCGCCCCGGGCCCGAAGGCTTGCACGAACAGGGCCTCGGCCATGGGTGTGACGTACTCGTGGCTGAAGCGGACGTCCGTCCGCACGAAGAGCGCGTCCCCGGGGGCGACCGCAGGGATGCCCAGCTTGCCCACCTTGGCGTCCGCAATGGCGTTGCGGGCGATGATCTTCTCGACGAGGTTCATGGGGCGGGGCGCCGTCGTCACCTCTGGGGGCGCCACCTCGCCGGCGAGCCGCGCCTTGTTGTAGTTGAACAGCCCGCCGTACTCGATGATCGCCGTGGAGATCGGGTCGAGGCCGCGCGTGAACTCCGAAAGAGGGATCTCCTCCCCCGCGAGGATGCGCGGGACGAGCCCGAAGTCCGTCGACGTGAGCAGCCCGATGTTCTGGGCGTTCTGGCCGTAGATCTTCTCGATGGACTTCGCGATGACCAGCGACGCGCCCGCCCACAGCTCCGCGTAGGGCGCCGTCTCGCGGCTGGACCCGCACCCCTTCGAGATGCCGCTGACGATGACGGAGAAGCCGCCCTTCTTGATGTCCATGTGCTTGACGACACCGCCCCGGAGCCCGACGTGCGCGTACTCCCCGAGGGTCTCGTCATAGTAGAAGCACACCCACCCCGGCGTGATCTCGTCGGTGGAGATGTTGTTCATCAGGTGCACCGGGTGGCGCGGGTCCCAGGGGAGGTCGGCTCCATCGAGCTGCGCACGCACCAGGGTCGTGTCTTCGGTGAGGTAGAGGATCCTGCCGGGGAAGCGCGCCTTGTCGGGGCGTCGAGCGATGGTGGCCGTGCCAGAACTCACGGGCGTCTCCTGCGAGAGGGGGTTGTCAATCGCCCGTCCCCGGGCCCGCAGGTTCTACCGCAATGGTCGTGGATGCCGCAACCGGGAGGGCGGGATCTCCAGTCACAAGGTCGCGAGTCGCGCGCTTGCGGCCTGGCGCACGCCGAGGGTGCTGTCGCGCGCGAGGCGCTCCAGCAGGTGTCGCGAGCGCGAGGACGCTACGGCGCACAGCGCGCGCACTGCCTGCTCGCGGACCCGCGTCGGGAGGCGGAGGCCCTGCGCTCGCCGCAGCAGTGAGCGGGAGAGCGGCGGGTCCAGGACCTCGACCAGGGCCTCCTCGAAGGGGAGCCGCTCCTCTGGGGTCCATCCGATGGCGAGCGTGCTCACGGCCGCCAGGCACTGGGACACCAGCGCCTCGTCCGCCTCCTCGCGCCCCTGGAGCGTGGCCATGTGGCTACGGAGGAACTCGCGGAAGCGCGGGTGCGACGACCCCAGCTCCTGCAACAGCGGGACGATGCGGAGCTGGAGATCCCGGTCGCCGTCCCCGAGCGCCCCCACCAGGTCCGGCTCCGCCCCCGCGCCCAGCAGCGCGACCAGGGTCGCTGCCGCCTGCTCGCGCACCCGGATGTGGGGATGCTCCAGCATCCGCCGCACCTCCCGAGCTGCGTCCGTGGCGCCGAGCTCTCCCAGGAGCATCAGGATGTTGCGGTGCAGGAACCACGGGTGGGTGATGCGCAGCAGCTCCTCCACGAGCATGGGCACCACGGACGGCCCCATGTCGCGGATGGCGTCGCACACGTCCTTGCGGGCGGGGGAGTTGCGCACGTGGCCGAGCAGGGTCAGCAGCGGGAACAGCATCTGCGGACCGAGGCCAAAGAGGATTGCCAGGATGACCCGTCGCTGCTCCCCGTCCTCGGTTCGGGCCGCCTCGGCCAGCGTCGGCGCCACGTCGACGCGCCGAATCCAGTCGAGGGCCGCCTGCACCAGCTCCCGGCGCTCCGGTGGCTCGGCCTCGTCGTCGATGATCCCGTGGAGGGTCCGCAGAACGAGCAGCGCCTCGCTGTGCCGGCTCCGCGCGAGCAGCTCACGGAAGATGAAGCGAACCGCGGTCAGGTAGTCCCGAAGCGCCGCTGGCTCCCCCAAGACGTGCAGCCGCGCGAGGTAGGCCTCGCTGTTCTCCAGGAACTGGTCGGTCCACCCGCGGACCCGGAGCCGGTCCTTGAGCACCTCCGGGAGGTCCTCGAAGGAGACGATGCCCCGCCGGTGCAGGAGCATCAACAGGTCGGCTGACGCCGGGCCCGCCTCCACCTGGATCCCCGTGGCGAGGGTCACGAGGAGCGCGCGGGACCGGTCTTGGACCTCTGGGCTCACCTCCGGGTCGTCCATGGCGGCGATCAGCTCCCAGGCGAGGGATGCGCGCACGCCCTCCGGGATGCTGCGGACGGCTACGGCCGTCAGCGGCGCGTCGAACCCGGGTGCGTTCACTCGCGCTGCTGCGACGAGCCACGCCTGTCTCAGCCAGGACGCCCCGGCTGCCAGGAAGCCCTCCGTCACGATGCGCCGCGCCACGGGGAGGCGCTCTGCGTCGACCACACGCTCCGCGGCGATGGCGAGGTCCCTCACGGTGCGGCTCAGGCACACACGGACGAGCCAAGGCGTCCCTTCGTCGTGCTCGCCCTGAAGCTCAGCGAGGTGAAGGGCGCCGATGTGCCCGCCATCGGTCCCGTTGAAGTCGACCCCGAGCTCGCGGAGCGAGGTGCCGAGGGGGGGAGGAGGCGGACCGTGAGGGCGCGTCTTCGGGAGCTCCGGGTCCTTTGCGCCCTCCGGCTCTCGGGTCCGTCGTGCGGCCATGATCCGCTGGGCCACCTCCATCATGAACCGCTCGAGATCGGAGCGGGTCAGCCCACGGCGGAAGCTGAGCGAGACCAAGTGGTTCTGACCGAGGAACTCCAGCATCTGGTGGTGGAGGTGCTCTCCCATGGTCCCGTGCAGCAGCACGGAGAGCGGCACCGGCTCCGCCTCCACGCCGGCAACCAGGCCATCCGTCGGGGACGCGCCCACGTCGAAGGGACCCGCGCTCAGCACGTGCACCTCGGTGCAGCCCCACTGTCCCTCGACGAGCTTTCGGTGGACCTGCCACACCTGCTCGATGGACTTGCGGGCATCCGGGTGGCTCGGCGAGTACCAGGGGGCCGCGATCATCGCGCGCGCCAGCGCACGGCAGAACTCCACCAGGTGTGCTCGGACCTCCAGGGTGCTTCCTGGCATGCGGAGGGACTCCTTCTCGTGACGCGGCACCAGGGCGGCTGTGGGACCGCATGCGGCGGCAGCACGCCCTGGTGGGCCCTCGGCGGCGGCCATGCGGCGCACTGGGGCGAGTATACACACGCGCGCGTGGATGCAATAGAAAGCGCCTGCTTCCGCGCGGATCCAACGCATGTGGCAGCGTCCTTCCTCACGAACGACGGAGAGCTTGCAGCCTTGGAGGTGCTCGGCTATAGTCCGGCAAGCCGCTGTGGGCTGACAGGGGAAGCGCGCATACCAACGGGGTGTGTCGCGAGTGGCTGGGCTCGGGGCGCAGCCATTCACTCAATGTGACTGGAGGAAGACGGAATGAAGCTGAGAACGCTGGCGGTGAGCGCGGCCATGATGCTGGTCCTGGCCGCCCTTGCGGGCTGCGACGTGACCAACGACTCGGACGCCGATGGCACGACGGGCGGGGGCGGCGGAGGTGGTGGCACCACGGACACCGGCGGTGGCGGTGGCGGCGGAGGTGGCGCTGGCTTCGGCTGCGACGACGACGGCTACTGCAACGGCGCCGAGTGCGCGCTGACGGCCGACCCGGACTGCAACCCGGCCGCGTCCTGCGGCGAGGGCTCCTGCGGCAACAACAAGTGGGACCCGAACTGCTCCTGCAACTACTACGGCAAGGTGTGCGAGGCCATCTCCAAGTGCTCCGACGCCGTGTGCCTGTGTGACACGGACTGCACGCCGCCCGATGGCTCCCTCAAGTCGGCCTGCGTGAGCGACGGCCACTGCGACTCCTGGTGCCCGAAGGACCAGGACCCGGACTGCGCTGGCAGCAAGAAGAACGGCAAGGAGTGCGCCAAGCCGAGCTGCAACAAGAAGTCCGGCTACTGCAACGCGAAGCCCGGCACGACGAGCCCGTGCGCGGACGACCCGGACTGCACGGGCGGCGCCATCGCTTGCGAGGGCGACGGCTACTGCGACCCGAACTGCTCCGCGGGCTCCGATCCCGACTGCTAGTCGCGTCACGTCAACGTAGCTGAAGGAGGCGGGGATCGCGTGCGGTCCCCGCCTTTTTTCATTCCCCCCTCCAGACCGGGAGGCTCCCATGTCCTTGCTTCACTACCGAAGGGTGGTGGAGACCTGCCGGCCCTTCGTCCTCGCGACGGACCTCATCGTCGAGGACCTGGACCTCGCGCCTTTGGGCGTGAGCATCCCCCCGGAGAGCCGCAGGAACCCGCAGCACCGCAGACACCAGACCTTCGTGGACCTGATCCGGCAGCTCGACGAGCTGACGTTCGGGCCTGTCGGCATGCCCATGCCCCAGTGGGTCTTCTACGACTGCGCCGTCATGCCCGGGGCGGTCTTCGGCTTTGCGCAGCCCGCGTCGACCCTGGAGCCGTGGGTGCGCCACTGCCTCAAGGTGCCGAAAGACTACGACGGGGACGTGCCGCTCAGCACCTTCATCGCCATCCCCATGCTGGTGCCGGACACCTGGCTGACCTACAGCCTGTGCGACGTCAACCAGGTGGCCCCGGGAGCGGCGCCGGAGGGGCTCCAGCAGCTCACCATGATCCTCGGCCTCGCCATGTTCCGCGCGCGCAACCTGTATGGGACGACCCAGTGGCGGGCGTCCAAGCTGCGGGTGCTGTCGCAGCTCGGCCCCCTGGACGTGATCACCGCGTACACGCCGGCCCACTCCATGCCGCGGACGCTCACGTTCCACACGGCCATCACCGACGATGGAACGGCCGCCGTGCTGGCAGGCGCGGACACGAGCCCGTCGAGCCCTCTGGCCACGCACCTCCTCGACGTGGACGACGAGGCCATGCTCAGGCGCCTCCAGTTGGAGGTGGAGGCCGGCGTTCGCTGGAGGATCGTGGGGCCGCCCCTCATCCGGGGCGCCGCGACCCAGGTGCCTCTGCGTCGAGAGGACGCGAGGGGAGGTGCCTCGTGGTGATCCGTACGAGAAATGACGCGATTCTTCGTGATCTGGAGCCGTTTCTGGTCGCCACTCCCTTCAATCTCCCGTTTCTGGATCGCTCCCCCTTCGGGATGTCAATCCCGGACGAGAACGTCATCGATCCACTCCGTGTAGAGAGCGAGCGCTTTCTGCTGCTGCTCCAGCGCCTGGATCAGGCGACGTTCGGGCCCGAGGGCATGCCCATGCCCCGGTGGGTCTTCTTCGACTGCTCGGAGCTGCCGGGCGCCATCTTCGGCTATGCGCGGCGCGCCGAGGACCTCTCCGAGCATGCTCGTGCGGTCTACGACGTCCCTGCCGACTACCGCGGCCTCGTGCCCTACTCCATGTACATCGCCATCCCCATGCATCCGCGGGGCTGCTGGTTCGGGCACAACCTGGCGTCCATCGCACCCACGCTGCCCGAGGAGGACCTCAAGGGGCTCGGGAGCATCACGAAGGCCATCGCCCTCAAGGTGTTCCGCTCGCGGACGCTCTATGGCGCGACCCAGTGGGACTCGTCGGCGCTGTTCATCCACACGCGGTTCGGGCCCATCGAGCTGATGACCGCCTGGACTCCGGCCCACTCGGAGGCCGAGACCGTCACGTACTTTCTGCCCATCGATGATCTGCGGATTCGGGCCGCGGCAGGCGATCCGACCGCCGTGATCGAGCGCCCGGCCCCCGACCTCACGGTGGGGGCAGAGGACCGGGAGCTCATGCTGGAGCTGCAGGACGCCCTGGAGCGCGGTGAGCGGCTCATCATCCCCGGTCCCCCCGTGCCCGACCCGCAGCGCCCGGGCGCCTTCCGGGTGCCCGTGCATCGCGTGCGGTGAGCTATCCGACCGCGTTGCGCTGCTGCTATCCTGGGCGCACCAGCCGGCCCCCCAGGCCACGGAGCTTGCCCATGCGCTCGACGTTCATCGCCCTTGCCCTCGTGTGTGTCGCCTGCGCCGACGACCCCGTCACGGCCCCCGCCGATGTCGTGTCGACCGATGTGCCCGACACTGGGAGCCCTTCGCAGCCCGATTCGTCAGTGCCAGCGGACGCCCCCGTCGAGGTCGCCCCTGAGCCCGACGTCACCGGGGAGTGCGCCGGCCCCCTCAAGGGCTTCCTCTGCCCCTGCACAGGCACGTCGGACTGCGAGAGCGGCTTCTGTGTGGACAGCCCGCAGGGGCCGATCTGCACGCGGGAGTGCCTGTCCGACCAGTGCCCCGAGGGCTTCGCCTGCCGGAGCGTGCTCAACCTGTTGCCCGACGTGGTGTTCATCTGTGTCCCCGACGCGCTGCGCCTCTGCGCCCCATGCCAGACGGACGACCAGTGCGGCTCCGGCGTGTGCCTGGACCTGGCCGGCGGCCGCTTCTGCACCCAGGCGTGCTCGTCGGCAGCCTGCGCGCCGGGCTACTCCTGCGCCCAGGACCCGTCCGCCGACGCGCTGGGCCTCGGTCCGGTCTGCCTGCCGCAGACCGGCTCCTGCGACTGCGCTGGGGACCAGGCCGGCGCGACGCGCCCCTGCTCCGTCACGGACGAGGGCAAGACCTGCTGGGGCGTCGAGACCTGTGACCCCTCGCAGGGCTGGGTGGGGTGCACGGCCGCGGCGCCCGCCCCCGAGGAGTGCAACGGCGTGGACGACGACTGCAACGGGACCGTGGATGACGGCCTGCCCGTCGACCAGACGTGCGTCAAGGAGGAGGCCAGCGTCGGCGCCTGCCAGGGCACGGACGTGTGCCTTGGCGTCAATGGGTGGCTCTGCAATGCCCCGTCACCAAGCCCCGAGCTGTGCAACTTCAAGGACGACGACTGCGACGGCCTCGTGGATGAGGACTTCCGCACAGGCGATCTCTACGCGGCGACCGACCACTGCGGCACGTGCAACAAGAGCTGCGCCCAGGCGGGCATCCACGGGGTCGCGATCTGCGATGCCTCCAAGGACCCACCCCAGTGCGTCATCGAGTCCTGCGACGAGGGCTTCTTCAAGCTCAACGAGTACCAGTGCATCCCGGTGACCACGAGCCTCTGCCAGCCCTGCGCCAAGGACACGGACTGCTTCCTGGATGGCGCACGCTGCATGGCGCTGGGAGATGGCAAGTACTGTGGAAAGGAGTGCGGCGGCCCTGACGACTGCCCCTTCGGCTACTCCTGCCTCCCGTGGGACGGCGGCTCCCAGTGTCAGCCCGCGTCGGGGACGTGCTCCTGCGACGGCTCCAACCCGGACCTCAAGAAGGCGTGCTCCCTGACCTGGGCCGACCCTGCGGACCCGACGACCCCCGCCACGACCTGCGTCGGAATCCAGTCTTGCGGCCCGGGTGGCTGGGAGCCCTGCGTGCTCCCCGCGGACGTCTGCGACGGCAAGGACAACGACTGCAACGGTGCGGCGGACGAGGCCTTCGTGGACGCCGTGGGTCGCTACGTGTCCGACAACCACTGCGGCAAGTGCGACAACAACTGCGCGGCGCTACCGGTAGACAACGGCGTCGGGGTGTGCGACCCGGCTCCCCTGATCCCGGCGTGCGCGCTGAAGTGTGACGGCGGCTGGGTGGACGTCAACGGGAACCCCGTCGATGGCTGTGAGTGCCAGATCCAGCCGGGGGACGACGTCCCCGACGGGGTGGACAGCGACTGCGACGGCGTGGACGGCGAGGTCCAGAACGCGGTGTTCGTCGCCAAGAACGGCTCGGACGGTGGGGCGGGGACGCAGGACGAGCCGGTCCTGACGGTGCAGCGGGGCATCGACCGGGCCGTGGAGCTGGGCCTCCGGGACGTCTACGTGGCGACGGGCGTCTACCAGGAGTCTGTGCTCGCAGCGACGGGCGTGGGCGTCTACGGCGGCTACAGTGCGGACTTCACGGTGCGCGACCGCGTCCTGTACGAGACGGTGCTCATGGGGGTGGCGCCGAGCGCCGGTCTCCCCGCCGCCGTCAACATCCTCGATCCCGGCACAGCCGCTACCCCAACCGCCATCGACGGAGTCACGGTGTTCGGCCACAGCACGTCCTTGCCTGGAAAGAGCAGCTACGCGGTGATGCTCCGCAACGTCCACGCGGGCGTGGTGGTGTCCAACGCGACGATCAACGCAGGCAACGGGGGCGACGGCCTCCCGGGGAGCGCGGGGGTCAGCGGGACCGCCGGGGAGGCAGGGCAGCCCGGGTTGGGGGCGACGGAGCACGTGGAGTGCGCCGGCAAGACCAACCCGGGCGGCGCCGGAGGTACCATGGCGTGCGGCGCCGTGGACGTGTCGGGCGGTGGCGGGGGAACGTCCGTGTGCCCGGACTACGACGAGAGCGGGGCCCAGCCCTACTCGCCGCCCATCACGCAGTCGCCCGCCCCTGGCGAGGGCGGGGCACCGGGTGCCAACAACGCGGGGCCGGGCGGGGCCGGCGGCGTCCCCGGCTGGGACTTCCTCAAGTGGTCCGCGCAGGTGTGCACCAACTGCATCTCGCCTCCGGCCCCCAACACCTGGGTGGGTGAGGACGGGAAGAGCGGCGTCCCGGGGCTGAGCGGCCTCGGCGGCCAGGCGTGCGCCGGCGATGGCGTGATCATTGCCGGGGAGTGGGTCGCGGCGCAGCCCACCTCGGGCGGACCCGGCTCGCCAGGGGGCGGTGGCGGTGGCGGCGGGGCGGGCGGCGGCGTGGAGCTGTCGTCGTGCGGGGACGGTGGCACGGACCTCGGCGGCAGCGGCGGCGGCGGCGGCGCCGGGGGCTGCGCCGGCGGCCCGGGTGGCGCGGCGTCGAGCGGCGGGGGGTCCTTCGGGGTCTTCCTCGTCTGGACCACTCCGCCGGTGAGCGCGCCCACGCTGCTCGACAACACCATCCGCAGCGGCAACGGAGGGAAGGGCGGGGCGGGTGGCCAGGGAGGGGTCGGCGGTGCTGGCGGCGATGGGGCGTCCGGCGGTGCCAGCGGCGCGGCGAACCCGACGACCCAGTGCGCGGGGCAGGGCGGCCATGGAGGCGCCGGAGGCAGCGGCGGGCACGGAGGAGGCGGAGGAGGAGGGTGCGGGGGGCCGAGCTTCGCGCTGTTCGCGGCTGGACAAGGACCCTTGGACCTGAGCCCGCTCAAGGCATCAAATGCCTTCCAGCCCGGCGGGACCGGTGGCCTGGGAGGCTCCGGCGGCGTCAGCGTCGGAGAGCCCGGCGAAGGTGGCGCCTTCGGCCCGACCGGCTCCGCCAACTTCTGATTGCGGCGTGGGAGCCCATGGTGCAGGATGGCCCCGTCGATGAGGGAGGTGGCATGACATCCGAGCTGACGATCCGGTGGCAGTCCTTTCAGGTGGCCGTCCATGGACGAGGCCGCGTCGCTGCCCGCCTGGAGTGGGTGGGGCGCCGATCAGCGGTGAAGGATCTGGGGCCCCTCGTCATCCGCGTCCGGCCCTTCCCGGGCACGGCAGTCGAGGGGGCCTTCGTCGTCGCAGGCGGGGAGGGGGCCGCCTGCCCCGCGCTGCCGGGGGATCGGTACCTGGTGCCCCCCCCGGCCAGCGGCTTCCCGTTCTATGTGCTCCTCGAGGACCCCGCGGGGGGCCGCGTGGGCTTCGACGTCCAGGTGGTCCCGACCTGGGAGGAGGCGGCGGCGGTGGTCCACGCGGTGGTGGATCTAGCGGACGCCTGGCCCAACGCGCCGGAGGACCTCGCCCCGGAGGTCGCGACCCTGCGGCGCCTCGCCGGCACCGGCGGCCACCAGGGCGAGCGCCGCGCCTACCGGCGCTTGGCCATGGAGGTCCTCGCCCGAAGCGCCCACCCAGAGATCGAGGCGTTGCGCGCCGATCTCCACAGCCCAGAGGTCGCCGACGCCATGGAGGCGGATCTGGGCGCCCTGTGCTACGCCGCAGACATCATGGCCATCGCGGTGCTCGCGGACGCCGGCCAGGTCGCCGAGGTCCACCGCCGCCTGAAGGACCTGCCCCGGAGCGTGCGCACCGACGCGGATGTGGCGCAGCTCATGGACGTGGCCCGCGCTGCCGACCCGCTGCCGCACCAGCAGAAGCTCCTGGGCGCCGTGGTCGCGGCGCGGGAGAGCGGCGAGCTGGAGGAGGCGCTGGCCCTGGTGCGCCACATCGGTCCGAGCTCTCCCCTCTACGCAGAGGCGCGGGGCCTGCATCTGGAGACGGCCGCCGACCTCATCGAGGGGGCGCTGCGCCGGGGCGCCATCGACGCGGCCCGAGAGCTGATCCGTCAGGAGGGCAGGCTCTTCGAGGAGGAGCTCGGCACCGGAGACCCCTGGTGGCGGTCCATCCGTCGCGCGGCCGGCATCGAGCGCTCCGACGCGGCGCCCGACGTCCCCTACGCCGAGGTGGCGGAGGTCATCGATCTGGACGAAGACGACGTCGAGTCGGACCGCCCGGGGCTCATCCAGAAGGTCCGCACCTGGCTCCGCCTGCGCCGCTGACGCCTACTTCGGCTGCGGCCCGCAGGTCCGCGTCACGATCACGTCGTCGACGAACGCCCCCGGGTAGCCGTTGGCGTCGCCATCCAGGCTGTCGAACACCACCCGGAGCGCGAGGCGCTTGCCCGCAAAGGGCGTGAGATCCACCTGGTCCAGCGAGGTCCACTTGGGTCCCGTCGGCTTCCCCTGCGCACCCTCGGTCCACCACGTGGGGGTCCCCCACGCCGAGTCCCAGAGGACCTTGGGGGGCCCGTCCAGTTGCTGCTGCGCATCCAAGAGCTGCACCTCCACGCGCAGGCGATCCCACTCGGCGTTGGGGTAGCCGCCGAACGCGAACTCGTTGCCGAGCCAGAACCAGAGGCTGACCCAGGTGAAGGCCCCGACTGGGACATCCAGCGGCCCCGACTGGAGCACCCCATAGGCCGTCTTGCCCGCGGCGTCGTAGGTGCCCGTGATCGGGTCGCCGAACCACGCGGAGGACGGCGGTGAGTGGGACTGGAGCGAGCTCTGGTTCCAGGAGACGCCCCCGACGGGCGGAGTCACTGGCGACAGAGTCCACCCGCCCGGGGAGTCGAAGCTCTCGGCGAGCATCGTCGACGTGCAGCATCCGGGCAGCGACACCAGTGACACCTTGCACTTGCCACCCACACACGCCTCTGCGGTGCACAGGTCGTCCCCGTCGTCGCAGTCCGCATCCGACGCACAGCACTGGTTCACGTGGAGGCAGCTCGATGCCTGGCAGATGTCGAGGGTGCAGGCGTCGCCATCCTCGCAGTCGGCGTCCTTGACGCAGCAGTCCGGGACCGGCGTATGGACACACGCCTTCCCATCCTCGGGGCAGGTGTCCGTCGTGCACGGGTCGAGGTCGTCACAGCCGATGGCCTTGCCGACCGCGTCGTTCTGGCAGCACCCCGACTTCCACAGGTGGGAGCAGATGTTGACTGGCCAGGACGGGTAGCACGTGTCCATGGTGCACGCTAGCCCATCGTCGCAGTCTGCGTCGGTCAGGCAGCACCCGTCCGACTCCGAGTAGGTGCACACGTTGGCGACGCACTTGTCCGTGGTGCAGTCGTTGGAGTCGTTGCACTGGAAGTCGTACTCGCAGTATCCCGGCGAGAGCTGATACGCGCAGAACCCGCCGGCGCACTTCTCCTCGGTGATGGAGAGCCCGTCGTCGCAGTCGGGCTGGCCAGCACATGATCGCGCCTTGCAGGTCGAGACGACGAAGAGGTCGTCGAGATAGATGCCTTCGAAGCTGTTGAAGGTGGCGTCGATGGTGTTGAAGTCGAAGCTCACGCGGATCATCTGCCCGGCGAAGGCGCTCAGGTCGATCTGCACCGGCACCCAGGTCGCGTACTGCGGGAGCTTCGCCTTGGTCCACACGATGGGCAGCTTGGAGACCACCCCGCCCTCCACGAGCAGCACGCGGACCGTGAGCTGATCCACCGCCAGCGTCCCCTCCGTGGCCATCCACAGCATGAACTGCATCTTCACGTCCACGGCGGCCGGCAGGATCATGACCGGCCCCGACGCCGACCCGTGGTTGGACTGGGCGCCCGTGTCGTAGGTCCAGGTGAATGGGTTTCCGTAGTAGAGGGCGCCATTGCCCGAGACGGCCCTGCCGGTCGTCACCACCTGCCACCCCGTCCCGGGAACGGAGTTGTAGATGGCGTGGCCCTCCGTCGTCCCGTCCTCGAAGTCGCCCACGTAGATGGACTCGATGCAGCACCCTTGCGCCAGCGTTGGCGTGTGGACGCACGTCTGCTCCAGGCACTGGTCAATGGTGCACTTGTCGTCGCCGTCAGCGCACTCCGCGTCGCTGGTGCAGCAGGTGTTGGCGTGGGCACAGTGGTACTGGTCGCAGAGATCCAGCGTGCAGGGGTCACCGTCGTTGCAGTCCGCGGTGATGGAGCAGCAGCCAGGGGCCTTGCTGGCGTAGTGCTGGCAGTAGCTCCCCATGCACAGGTCGTCCGTGCACTCGTTCTGGTCGTCGCAGTCCGCGTCGGAGAAGCAGCAGATGCCGGGGAGGTTCAGCTCGTAGGAGCACACGCCGTCCACGCAGTCCTCGTTGGTGCAGGAGTTGGCGTCGTAGCAGTCCGCGGCCGTGTCGCAGCAGATCACCACGTATGGGTCGATGCCACACCCCACTCCTGCAATACACACGTCGAACGTGCACGGGTCCCCATCGTCGCAGGTGTCCTCGTCCACCTGGCCGTCGCAGTCGTCGTCGACGCCGTTGCAGGTCTCGACCCCGCCGTTGCTCAGGACGCAGCCGCCGGCGTCTCCGTCCGGCTCGCCTGCGTCCATGGCCGGCGTGTCTCCGGCGTCGGGCTCTGGCGAGGCGTCTCCGTCGTCCACCTCTCCCACTTCGCCGGTCTCGGGCACATCCGCCGGTGCCGCGCCGTCCGCGAACGGCACGTCCGCCGGATCCACGTCCGTTCCGCCATCCTGCGCGTCCCCGACGTCGCCCACGACGTCCCCGGGTGCGCTCATCACGTCAGCGCCATCCGAGGCGTCGTCCGCACAGGAGGCCGCAATGACAAGCGAGAGCAAGCATGAGCGAGCGAGGAGGGTCACGGCGCCTACCAGGAGACCACCTGGCCGATAGACCAGGTGAAGCGGCGGTACAGGCTCAGATCCTGGCTGATGTAGGAGTTCAGGTCGAAGGGAGTGGCTGCGTTGAAGCGGATGTGCGTGAGGTTCATCCGAATCGCCCCTGGCGGCAGCACCTCCAGCGCCTGGAGCGCCTGGAAGTCCGGCAGGTCCACCCGGTCCACGTCGCCGTCAACGAGCATCTGCCAGGCGGGCGAGCCGTTCTCAGCGCTCAGCGTCACACCGTGGATGTCCACCGCGGCTGCTGGCAGGTCCCACGTGATCCGGTGGTCTGTCAGCGAGGCGCCGTCCATCGGCGTCGTGATCTTCGGGAAGGGCATGAACGGACCGATGAGCACGCTGAAGTGCCCCACGGCCGCTCCCCCCTCGGGCCCTGTCCAGACGGCGCGCAGGTCGACACCCAGGGTCGGGTCGGACTCGTCGTGCCACGCGACGCCGTCCCACCGCAGGATCGTGCCGCCATCGCCCACCACGACCACGTCGTTGGCGGCCCTCCCCCAGACCCCGCGGAGGGTGGCCGTCGTGGGAACCGGCACCTCACTCCATGCCCCTCCCTTGCGTACCCGCACCGTCCCCCCGTCTCCGACCGCCACGACGAGGCCATCGCCGGCCCAGACGGCGTGGAGTGACTGCCCGGGCGCCACGAAGGACGCAACCCAGCTCTGCCCGCTCCGGTGGACGACCTTCCCGTCCGCGCCGACGGCCCACAGGTTGCCCGCGTCTCCCGTGACGCCCGTCAGGAGCTTGGTGTGGTCGAGCGGCACAGGGGTCCACGAGCCCCCGTCCCAGTGCAGGACGCCTCCGTCCCCCACTGCGTAGACGTCCGACGGGCCCGCTCCCCAGACGTCGTGCAGGTCCTCCAGAGTCCCCGTCGGCACCAGCGACCACAGCAGCCCGTCGAAGTGCAGAGCCACGCCACCCGCGCCCACGGCCCAGACGTCGTCGGATGCCGAGCCCCAGACGGCGTTCAGGTCCGACTTGACGATGGCCCCCTGCGGCCACCACCCGGCTGGCCCGCCGCGCACGATGAGCCCACCCGGCCCTACGGCCCACAGATCGCCCCCCGGAGCGCCCCAGATGCCGGCAAGGTCGCGACGGATCTCCTTCCCGAGCGGCGTCCATCCGCCCTCGCTCCTCACCACCACGCTCTCCCCCACGATGTCCGCCACACCCTGCGCGAACACGACCCCATAGGGCATCCCGGTCGTGGTCGCCGCGTAGAGCGAGGTGTAGAAGCTGTAGGTCGCCCCAAACAGCGGCCCGTCGAGCCGCTCCGGGTAGCCCCGGAACTCGAACAGTGGGCCCTTGGGGTCGAGGGGAGCCTCCGGCACCTGGATGTAGCCATCCTCACCGTCGAGCTGCAGGCTGAACTTGAAGTAGGGCGAGCTCAGGCCGCTCGGGTGGGTCGGGGGCTCCAGGAATCGTGCGCGGAGCGTGTGCTGCGCGGGGATGTTCAGCGTGACGTCCTGACCATCGATCAGCCCGCCCGACCATGTGAACACATGGCGCCTGACACCCATCACCGACGGCGTGAACGCCCCGAGCTCGTCGACCCAGCCGCCCCAGCAGACGATGGCCAGCTCCCCTACCCGCGCTGTCACCGAGTAGTTGCCCTCCTCGTCCACGCGCTGGGTGGCGTCGAACAGCGGCTGGTAGCCGAAGTGGTTCTCCTTGCTCGTCATGCAGAACGCGGCCCTCTGCGGTGGAGCCGGGTGGCAGTGGGAGGCCCCGCCCGCGGCGCCGCAGACGTAGCCCGTCGGACAGTCGGCGTTCACGGAGCAGGCCGTGGTGCAAAACGGCGCCAGCGTCCAGTCGGGCTGGAGCAGCTCGGCGCAGACCCACCCGGGGCCGGCACCGACGGCCGTGCACTCGGCGGTGTCCTGACATGGCTGGCAGTATGCGGACACCTGGCCGCTGGCGATCTTCTTTGCGCAGTCTCCCGGAGGCGGGAGGATGTACTTGTCCATCCCGAAGACGCGGCCCGAGACCTGGGCCGGCACGGTGACGCCTCCTCCTCCACCCGGCTGGGGCGGGATCTCGGGGATCAGGTAGATGGTGGCGTTCTTTGCGTCGTAGTCCACGAGGCTGTAGGCACTGTACTTCATGGGGGGAGCCCCCTTGGTGGCCGTGATCTGCACCGGCCCGAAGAGCCCCTTCTTGCTGAACGTCGTCTGCCCGTTGTCGTCCGCGATGCGGACCCACGCCTTCTCGCCCGCCCCCAGCACCACCACGGCCCCGCCGACCGGCCCTCCGGTCATGCCGTCCAGCACCGACACGTTCACGGAGCCGTCGATCTGCCCTCCCCAGGTCCCCCCCTTGTCGCTCAGCGGGTTGAACCACGTCCACGCCCCGGACAGCACCTTGGTCGCCGCGGGGGTGATCACCGTCAGATCCACTGTCTCCACGAAGCCCGGTGGGCTGTAGACGGCGAGCACCACGGGCGAGACCACCGTGACCGAGGCGGCGGGCGTGTCCCCGAACAGGACCTGCGTGCCTGGCACGAAGCCGCTCCCGTAGATCTCTACATACGTGCTGCCCGCCATGGCGCCCGCCGTCGGCTCCAGGGCGTGGACGACCAGGCCGTCGGCTCCCGTGTAGAGGAAGCCTCCGGTCAGCGTCGCCTTCCGGTCGCCGTCCACGACGTGTACGTCTGCGTAGCCGGCGCTCCCAGCCGGCGTGACGGCCTGGATTGTCTGGTCGTCCACCACCGCGACCGCGCTCGCGGGCAGGGGGCCCACCCGCAGCTCCGACGCAGGTCCGAAGCCCTGCCCGCTGACCACGATGGGGGTGCCGCCCTCCGATGGGCCCGTCCCTGGGGTGATCCCCGTAACGACCAGCGGCGCGAGCACCAGGTAAGCCGCCTTCAGCGTGCTCTCCTGTGTGCCCGCTTGGACCGTGACGTCCACGGGCCCAGGTGCCGGGAAGGCCGGCGTCTTCGCCACGATGGTGTTGGCTTGCGCGCTGACCGACACAACGGTGGCCGGCACGGCCCCAAAGCGCACGATCAGATCCTCTGCATCCCCAAGCCCCGTCACGGTGAGCGTCACCACCTCGCCACCAGCCTGGGAGCCCTGGTGCGGCCAGAGGTTCCACAGGGTCGGAGCCGTAGTCTCTGCGGTATAGGTGTACGCGCCCGGGAGCAGCGTCGCCGCATGCTCGTTGGCGACGACGACGTCCACCGGCCCGGGAGGCCCGCCCGGCGTCAACACGGTGATCGACGTGCCGTCCCCTGGCTCCACCACGGTCGCGGGCTCTCCCGCGAGCCAGACCTCGGTCCCCGCCGGCATCGCCGCCCCCACGAGGCGCAGCTTGGTGCCACCGAAGGCCGTCCCACTCCACGGGTCCAGCGCATCGACCTCGGGCGCGCTCGTATAGAAGAAGCCGCCATCCTTCTTTCCGCCGCCCGAGGGCGTCGACACGTGGATGTCAGCGGGTCCGGGCACCCCGGGCGGCGTGATCGCCTGAATGCGGCCCTCGTCAATGACGAGCGGCGAGATCGCGGGCAGCCCCCCGACCAAGAGCACCGAGCCCGGAAGGAAGCCAGACCCGAGCACCTCGATGGGCGTCCCCCCCGCTACGGGCCCCACCGGAGGCGCGACGGCGTCGATGTGCACGGGGCTCGCGAACTCGAACGCGCTCGGGAGGAGCCCCCGGTCGCCATCTGGCACCACGACCTCCACATCCACCCTGCCCGGAGCGTGCGCGGGGGTCATCACGAGGAGGCGCCCCTCCGACTCGACAAAGGTGTATGCGCCCGCAGTCCCCCCGAAGAGCACCGTGGCTCCGGGCAGGAACCCTGTTCCGGTGACGGCGACGATCTCACCGCCCCCGGTCGAACCCAGCGACGGGATGACGGCGTCCAAGACGACGGAGCTGGGTTCCCCTGGCACGTCGCCGACGTCGGCCCCCGAGACGTCGGCTCTCCCAATGACCCACACATCCTCCTCGGTGGCATGGACATCCGGGGTTGCCGCGACTGCGACGGAGGCATCGGGGCCGGCGGAGATGGCGTCCTGCAGAGCGGCGAAGAACGCGCCCTCGCCACCGCCACAGCCTGCGGCCGCGCCCAGCGCGAGGAGCAGCCATGTGCGGGCACGAGTCATACGCGTTCCCCTGAAGGTCGGCGGCGAGGCCTTGCGAGGGTGTGCGTCACGTCGGCCCGGGGGATCGACCTCGGCGGCGCCCCCCGGGGCACCGCGTGACGTACACCACACCATGTCTGTGAGTTGCGGCTCCCGCGGGTATGCCGCCCAGTGGAATCGTAGCAGCAGGTGGAGGGGAGTCAACCGAAGGCGCGCGGAGTCCGCGCTCTCGCAGAGGGCCTGCGCGTTCCGGAGCCCCCGCCTCTCAGCGCACGGGCAGTGCCCACCGCATGACGACGTGAGGGCCGATGCCGGGGAGCTCGAACGGCGCCCCCTCGATCACGAAGCCGAGGCGGACATAGAACCCGGCGGCGGAGGTCCGAGCGTTGCACCAAAGGACGCGTCCCGCCTGCCCGAAGCGCTCCTGGAGGGCGCGAACCAGGGCTGCGCCGATGCCCGTGCCCTGAAGGTCCGGCTCCACGGCCATCCCTCGGAGGCGCCACCCATCTTCCGGGACGACGCTCGCGATGCCGACGCACGTTGTCCCATGGAAGGCGCCGAGGTGGAGCGCGTCCGGGTGGTCGTCGAGAGGCCACACCGCCGCCTCGGGTGGGCGCCCAGGGCGGAGCACCCGCAGGCGGAGGTCGTGCAGCGCGGCGATGTCCTCGGGGGAGCGAAGGTCGCGGATGATCACGGCGAGCCTGCTACTGGAGGGGCACAGCGACGTCTTGGATCCACTCGGTCCCCCCGGACTCGGTGATCGTGAACTTCAATAGGATCGGGTCCGCCGCGGGCTGACTTGGGTCGATGGCCAGCGTGCCCTGCAGCAACCCTTGGGGCGGGGCCGGAACCACGACCGTAGTCGGGTCGCCGAACCCGAGCGCCGATGCGGACACGTTGGAGATGGTCGCCTTGCCGCTCTTGACCGCCACCTTCGCCGTGACCCCGGAGGCTGCCGCGAAGCCCAGGTTCTCGGCATACGCTACGAATGAGCCTGACTCGCCCGGCGACAGGGTCTGGTCACCGCTGTCCGTCGACGTGATCTGCACCTCCGAGACCCACACCAGCGCCGCGCTCTTGAACGCGGTGATCTCGAAGGGGATGGTCCACTGGAGCCCCGAGGCCCCGTCGTTGAGCGTGATCTGGAAGCCCACGGGCTGGTTCAAGGGCAGGTTGTTCGCGAGGCTGAACTGCGGGCTCACGACGAGCACGCCCTCCTGCCCCGCGCCGATGAAGGCCGGCCCTCCGCTCTCGTTGACGAGCCCCTTCGTGAAGGCGTCCTTCTGGGATACGGTCGCCGTGACGTCGGTGGCGTCGCCCTCGCCCTGGTTCTTCACGTAGATCCCGAGCGAGATCTGAGCGCCCGGCATCACCCCACCCGCCGCGTTGATCTCGATGCGGTCGAGCACGAGCACCGGCTTGGTGACCACCTCGCCCGACTTCGAGCCCTGCGTCCAGCAGACCCCGTCGCCGCCACCCACGTGGATGCACCGCAGGGAGAAACCATCGGAGACGCAATCAGCCGTCGTCTCACAGCGCTTGAGGCAGAACTTGCCCTTGTCCGTCGAGGTGCAGCGGGTCTCCTCGGTGCACTCCGACGCCCCCTCGCAAGAGCGCAGGCACACGTTTACCGGCTGGTTGCCGCTGGTCGTGGTACAGGTCTGGCCGATGCCGCACCCCACGGCCATCCCCGGGTTGAAGCAGCCCGTGCCGCTCGCCACGCTCTGGACGCCGCTCGTCGGGGTCACGCAGGCGTAGGCGAACTTGTCGTTGCAGCTCACATCCTGCCACTTGCCATCCTTGTCCATCACCGCGCAGTCGTTCTGTGCGCCTCCGGAGCCACCGGCCTTGGGGGAGCCCTCGGACCAGCTCGTGAAGCTGAGCGCGACGCCACCCTCGGAGAAGAAGGCTCCCTCCGTCGCGATGTCCTGGGCGCCGATCCACCACTTCTCGGCCCCCGCCTCCGCGCACGCGCTGGCGACGAACTTGTTCTGGGTGTCGTCCTGGATGAACGCGAGCTGCATGCCCTGCCGCGCGCAGTTGCCTTGTGCGTCGAACCACGTGGCTCCCGAGGCGAAGCAGGTGTAGCTCTGGCACCCGCTGCTCTCCGTGCAGGCGTACCCTTGGGCGCAGTTGCACCCCTGGCTGTACGGGTAGACGATGTTGCTGTTGTTGTCGACGGATCCGCCGCCCCCACCGTTGCCGCCGCTGGTCACTCCGGCGTCGCTCAGGTCCCGGGCGGGGAAGATGGTGTCGCAGCCGAGGTTGGGCGCGGCCTGGGCCACCGCCAGCAGCAGGGCGAGCGCCCCAACCCCGGACAGTCGTTGCCTAGTCAAGCTTGACCTCCACGACCTTGGGGGTGTCCTTGCCACTGCCGGCCGCGACGACCCACATGCGCGTGCCGAACAGCTCGATGCCCGCCACGTGGCTCCCGCCCACGGGCAGCTCGAGGCGCCCGAGCTCGGCGCTCTGCGTCTTGTGGACTGCATTGAGCGTCACGAACTGGGCCAGGAAGTCGTTGCCGTCGTACCGGGTCCCCACCCACCCGATGAACTGGTTCTGCGTGTTTGCGAGGAAGCGCACGCCGTCCACCACCGTATACTGCCCCTGCGACGAGCCGCCCCCGGTCAGGACGACGTTCGTCGGGAACACATTGGACCCCAGGTCTGGTGACCGGCGCTTGATGGTCAGCCCTTCCAGCGAGTCCAGGTAGGCACCATCGAAGGTGATCCCCTCGGTGGTCTGGAAGTTGTTCGCCGTATCGATGTGCTTGATCGTGCCGTCGGTGGCGCTCATACGGATGAGCTGCGGCAGCCCTGCACCATCCGCGCCCGTGGTCACCGTGAAGTAGACGTAGCCGTTGCCGAAGGTCATGTCGCGCAGGGCCTTTGCATAGGCGCCGATGTCGAAGTCCTTGATCACGCTGCCGTCCGGCTGGACGCGGTAGATGACCTCGTGGGCGGCGTCGCCTAGCCACAGCGTCTGGCCGTCGAAGGCGATGCCCCGCGGCGATGGGCCGGGGGTCGGCCACTCGCGGACGACCGTGTTGCCGGCCAGGGAGCCGGGAGCGGCGGCCTCGTCGGCGGGGATGCAGCCGTCGCCCTTCACGTCGGGCAGGTAGCCGTTCTCACACTCGCACCCCGTCGCGGTGGCGATGGCGTTGCTGCCGCAGTCCTCGATGTTGCCCGGCAGCAGGCAGGTGCGCCCATCGCCGGCCGGCACGTAGCCCAGGTCGCACTCACACATGGTCTTGCCGGCGGGGTGCGAGTTGTTCTCGCAGATGGCCGACGACACGAAGTTCGGGTCCGGAAGGCAGGGGGAGGGCGCCGTCGGATCGCACAGGTCCCCACAGCCGCACAGCGGGTTGCACGCGGAGATGCACACGCCGGAGACGCAGGTCGTGGACCCTGTGCACGGCGGGACACAGTCCCCATCCGTCGCGGAGTCCGTCTTCACCAGAGAGATGTCCGCGAGTGTGTTGAGGCCGGGCTTGAGGTTGATGCACGTCTGCTGTTGTTGCCGGTACCCGTTTGCGGCAGCCTTGATGGTGACGACGCCAAAGGCGTGGCCGATGTTGATGGAGAACAGGCCCGTGGAGGTCGTCTGCACCGACTCGGTCGGTGGCTCCGTCGACACGGTCGCGTTCTGGATGGGCTTGCCACTCACGGCGTTGAACACGAAGCCAGTGAGCGTCGTGGTGCTGAACTTGGAGTAGTCGGTGACCGGCTTGGGCGCGACGGTGTCGCCGCCGCCACCGCCACCGCCTCCGGGGCCGGTGGTGCCATCGCCGCCATCGTCGGACTTGTCCGGGCACCCCGCCACCAGGAGGGCCGCCAGCCCGATGGCCAGTAGCGGACAAGCTCTGAGAGCACGGTGCATCATGGGGTTCACCCCGAGGGCAGGAGGCGAGGTCTGCGCCGCGAGGCGCCGGACACTGCCACGTTGGACAGGGCCGGCGCCCCACGGGTCGCAGAGGATTCAGGCTACCAGTGAGCTGCTGCGCTAGGGGGCGCCAGCGTCGGCCGCACCGCCACCGCCACCAGCGTCGGCCTCGCCGCCGCCACCGCCGCCGCCGCCACCACCGGTGGTCGCGCCGAGGTTGACCGAGACCTGGATGGTGAGCTGGCCGCTGCCCTCACCCACGATGTCGAAGGAACCGATCTTGGTGTCCGTGATGGTGGACTTGTCGACCTTCACGTTGAGCGTCAGCGGCGTGCCGCCGACCGTGCCCGTGTTGGGGATGACCGAGAGCCACTTCTGGTGCTGGATGGGCACGTTGACCGTGAACGCCTGCTGCACGGCGGTCGGAGCGGCGCTGTCGAGCTTCAGGGTGACCTGATTGTACGCCTCGTTGCCGTCGAAGTCACCCTTCGTGAAGCTGAGGCTCGTCGGGGAAGCCTTGATGATGAACTCCTCGGCGCCCTTGGTCAGAAGGATGTCCACGTTGCGGTTGTGCTTCGGCTGAACCGTCACGAACGCGCTGTTCTGGACGTAGCCGGGGCGGGTCGCCGTGATGCGGTAGTTGGTGCCGAGCTGGATGGCCGTGCCCTGGTCTCCCGTGAACACGTAGGCGCCCTCGGCGTTGGTCACGATCTGACCGATGGCGGGCTCTGTCGTGACGATCGCTCCCTGGATGGGGGCGAGGTTCGTCGAGTCGAGCACCTTGCCCGAGATGGCCAGCGTGGAGTCCGGGATCTCGTCCGGGCTCTGGCTCACCTCACCGGCGTCGCTGCCATTGTTGTTGTTGGAGTTGGAGTTGTCCTCCGCCTGGATCTGGCAGGCCGTGGCGCCGAGGGCCAAGCCGGCAACTGCCATCCATGTCGTGAGACCGCCGATTCCGCGTGCATTGACCCGTGTGATCTTCACTGTCGTTTTCCTCCGTGGTGCCGTCCGAATGAGGGTGCACTTTATGAGATGCCCGCGACGCGTCAAGGAAAATCAGGGGCTGCACCCTGCCCCTGACCACCGCCGAATGCTCTCTGACGCGCAGAGTGCCGTGAGCTGACAGCGCATCAACGGCCGGGTTCCTCCCGCATTCATGCCACGCCCAAAGAAAATCGCAAGGGCGCGTGAAGAAAGCAAATTCCCGGAAGCACGCTTCCGGTGCCGGCGCTGCCGGGCCGGGCGCATCTTTTTCGTCGCCCCGTGAATACCGGGGCATCATGGGCGGTCGGGAGGCGCCGCTTCGAAGAAGCGACGGCCGTGGAGCCAGGTCAGGAGCAGCGCCGGCAGGGCGAGGAGGTCCGCCGGGTCCATGGTCACGCGGACCTGGCGCACGAGCCCGGTCGGATCGAGGCGCGGCATGAGCCACTCGTAGGCGCCGGCGGCGGCCGGCCAGAGCTGGATGGCGGTGAACGCTGCCGCCGTCAACGCGATGGCGACGCCCAGCCGCCGCCGGGTCAGGGCGTCCGGGTGGCGCAAGAGGCGCGACGCCACGCGGGAGACAGCGGTGAGCAGAAGAGGGAAGAAGAACAGGCCGGCCACGTCCGAGAGCTTTCCCGTCACCCAGCCGGGCAGGAGCCCGGCGCCCTTGAGCCAGTGGTCGTTGAGCGCGAGCACGACCACGGCGAGCAGGGGCCAGGGGTGGACGAGCTCCTCGATGGGGAGGACGTGCGGGCGGCTCGGAGCTGACCTCTCCTCTTGCCGATGCTTCACGCCTGCCTCATCCCGGAACCCGTGGCGCCTGGGTGGTGTCGGTGCCGGGCGGCAGGCACCTTGGCTCTCGACCGCCGGTCGAGGACGCCGTTTGACACGCCCCAAACCTGACGCCATGCTGCCCGGCGAATCATCCCAAGGGAGGAGCAGGTGCGAAAACTCCGACTGACAGGCGAGGTCATGGTCCTGCTCAGCGTGTTCTGGCTGAGCGTGGCATCCTCGGACGACGAGGGGGACGACTCGGGCGGCGGCTCTGCGGAGCCCGCTACCCCGGGGCAGCCCGGGGACCCGGCCAAGGCGTGTACCCAGGACACCGAGTGCGCCGGGTTCCGTCCCACGGACCGCTGCTCTGCGCAGGAGCGGTGCATCGGCGGCCTGTGCGTGTACCAGGAGGGGGTGACCTGCCAAGGTGGCACCGCCTGTGTCACCCAGGCGTGCGACCCCAACACGGGCGCCTGCGTATCCACCCCAGCCGGCGACGGCGCGTACTGCGACGACGGCAACTTCTGTACCCAGGGGGACCAGTGCAAGGCGGGCGCCTGCGTCCCGGGCCAGACCACCGTGTGCGACGACTCCAACCCGTGCACGAATGACTCCTGTGACAAGCTCGGCGGCTGCACCTACCAGCCCAAGACGGCCGGGACGACTTGCGCCTACGCCGACAAGTGCTACCAGGGAGGGACGTGCGATGAAAGCGGCTACTGCAACCCCGGCGCCGCAAAGAGCTGCGACGACGGCAACCCCTGCACGCAGGATTGGTGCGACTCGTCGAGCGGCTGCGTCAACCAGGCGCTGGGAGGCACCGGGTGCGACGACGGAGACCCCTGCACGGTCAACGACTCCTGCGCGACGGGCTCCTGCGCCGGGACGCCGGTCGGCGAGGGCGACCTGTGCGACGACGCCAACCCATGCACGGGCGGGACCACCTGCGCCGGGGGCAAGTGCGGCGGTGGGGTCCCCATCGGTGACGACGGCGCGTGCGACGACGGGGACCCATGCACGGAGGGGACGGTGTGCAGCGAGGGGCAGTGCGCTGGCGGCACCTCGGTCGACTGCCCCGACGACGGCAATCCGTGCACCGTGGAGTCCTGCTCGCCGAGCGCGGGCTGCACCGCAACCCCCGCACCCCAGGGTACGGAGTGCCCGGCGTCGAACCCCTGCTGGGAGAAGGCGCTGTGTGAGGGGCTGGAGTGCTCCATCGGGGTGCCGAAGTCCAACGGGTCTCCGTGCGAGGACGGCGACCCCTGCACGGGTGGGAGCCTGTGCCAGAGCGGGTGGTGCAGCGCCGGGACTCCGGTGGGCGACGGCGCGAAGTGCGACGACGGGAACGCCTGCACCGTAGGGGAGACGTGCACCTCTGGGTACTGCGGCGCTGCCGGAGAGCTGGCCTGCGACGACGGCAACCCGTGCACGTCGGACTGGTGCGAGCCGGCGGAGGGGTGCAAGAGCTCGCCCGTCGGGGATGGGAGCTACTGCGAGCTGGCCGGCGACTGCTTCACCGGAGCCTCCTGCCAGGCGGGTGTGTGCGTCGGGACCGACGCCTGTGACGACGGTGATGCGTGCACCGTCGACACCTGCAACGCCGGGTCGTGCAAGAGCTCGTGGTCCGCGGCCCAGTGCCCGGCCGAGGCGAGCTGCGCCAACGGCAAGGACGACGACGGCGACGGGGCCGCCGACTGCGCCCAGCCGGGCTGCGTCGTCGTGGGGGGCGCCGTGTGCGACGCGGTCAACTCGCTCCCAGCGCTGGTCACCTTCGATACGGGGCCCGGGCCCGGGTTCGGGGCCATGTCTCAGGCCGGCAACCCCTACGCCTTCACGGTGGACGGGACGCCCGCGACCGTGACGCCGTGGTCGGGCAAGGCCACGCTCAACTTCAACGATGGGTCCCAGGCCGGCGTGTCCGCTGGAGCCACCGGGCAGCGGGTGACGGCGGAGCTGTGCTGCTGGGATCCCGGGTTCGCGAGTGTCTCGGTCACATGGATGGAGTATGTGGACCTGCCCGAGCCGGCGGAGGGGGCCGAGGTCTCGCGCGGCTTCACGGTGATCGGAAAGAGCGGCGAGAAGTGGGAGTTTGGCCTGACGATGCTCCCGGAGGACCGAGGGGCGTGGCGTCGTCGCGTGGTCCCCGTCGGTTCGGGGGCGATCATCGGGGTCTTCGGCGCGCGGTGGTGGATCGGGGACTCGCCGGCTCCATGGTCGGGCGGCACCGGGTGGTTCATCGACGATGTAGAGATCCTTGCTGCCGAGGACTGCACCAACGCCCAGGACGACAACGGCAACGGCAAGGTTGACTGCGCCGATCCCCTCTGCGATCTATACCCTGCCTGCATGGAGACCGCGTGCGACGACGGGGCCGACGACAACGGGGACGGGTTCATCGATTGTGACGACCAGGACTGCGCGCTCCAGCCAGTGTGCCAGTAGACGGAGGTGATGGGTGCCATGAAGCGCTTCACTCGTGCATCGGTTGCGGGAGCCCTGGTGGCCATCCTCGGGCTGACCGCCGTGCCGGCTCAGGCGGAGAGCGACATCGGCATGTTCGCCGGCTACGGCTACCTCCGTCAGGACCGGCGGGGCGCCAACGCGGAGGGGCACCTCCTCTCCGTCGGGATCCACACGGGATCCAGCCTGCTGGAGGAGGGCCTCTTCGCGGCCTTCAGCCTCGACTTCGCCGTCGACTACGTCTACAAAGACCTGAGCAACATCGGGCTGACGTGGGAGTTCGGGTACGGCTTCGGCAGCCGCGTGTTCGGAGCCTATGTGGGTGGCGCCATCCGGTCGGGCCTGGACGGGTACTCGGGGGCGGACACGGTGGACAACGCGGTCTCCTCCTGGGCGCCTCTGGACCCGGGCGCCATGGTGGGCATCGTCGCCCTCCTGGGCAGCTACGGCATCGGGGCGGAGCTGCGGGGGTGGCTCGGCTGGAACTTCTACGAGGACAGCGAGATGGCAATCGAGCCGTACTTCGACGCGCGCCTCTTCATGTCCGTCCTCTTCTGAGTGAGCCAGGCGCTGGACAGCGGCCTGGAGGTCACGGTGACCGACGAGGACGGCACGTCTGCCGTCGCACAGGCGCTGGCGGGGGTGCTGCGGGCCGGCGACGTCGTGGCGCTCACCGGCACCCTCGGGGCGGGAAAGACCTTCTTCGTGCGGTCCCTCGCCCGGGCGCTCGGGGTCCCGCCCGAGATCCCAGTGCGCAGCCCGTCGTTCGTGCTCGCGCTGGTCTACGAGGGGCGGCTCCCCATCTTCCACCTGGACCTCTACCGCCTGACGGACGAGGACGAGCTCGAGGCCATCGGCTGGCGTGACTGGCTGGACGCGGGCGCGCTGTGCCTGGTGGAGTGGGCGGATCGGGTGCCTGACGCCCTCCCCGCCGTGCGGCTGGACGTGCACCTGGAGCCGACGGGCGTGGAGGAGCGGCGCATCACCCTTGGCACGCGGGGCTGGCCCGCCGCGCGGGTCGCTGAGCTCAGATCGGCCGTGAGCGTCGTCCCTACGGGAACACCCCTCTGACCACGCTGATGGTGGTCAGGACGCAGAACACCAGCACGAACAGCATGAACACCACGTAGGTCGCGACCCGGTAGGGGCGGTTCTTCGGGTCTCGTGGCTCCATGCGTTGCTTCCCTGCGTGAATTGCGCTTTTGTTTCAGATGCTTGGCTTGGAGACGCTAGCAGCCGTGCGGGTGGGTGTCAAGCCGCTCCCCCACTCATGGCGAGGTGAGGATCACCCAAGCGATGGCCATGACCGTCGCCACGATGGTGCCTGCTGCGACTGCCAGCAGCGCGCGAATCCAGCGGTCCTCCAGCATCTGCGCCTCGTCGCGCAGGCGGCGCTCCGTGCGCGGCATGGCGAGGTCGTCGTCCGCGTGGGAGAGCTGGCGATCATGGGCCGAGAACGGGGCCGTGATGTCGGTGCGGCGCTGACCCCGCATGAGCTCCGCCAGCAGCACCGAGAGGTCGAGCCGCGTGAACTCCACGGCGCGGGTGCCGAGGAACGCCGTCAGCGCCCGGTGGAACTCCGCCGCGGTCTGGAAGCGCTCGTCCGGGTCCACCGACAGGGCGCGCATGGCGATGCCCTCGAGCATGTGCGGGACGTCGGGGCGGACCGTCGTCGGTGCCGGGATGTTGGCCTCGCGGACCTTGTTGATCAGCGAGTCCTCCCCCTCGTCCTCGTAGACCGGGGAGGCGGTCAGCGCCTCCCAGAGCAGGATGCCCGCCGAGAAGACGTCCGTGCGCACGTCCAAGGGCATGCCGCGGGCCTGCTCGGGGGACATGTACTGGAACTTGCCCTTGATGATGCCGCTGCCGGTGGTGGTCAGGCGCGCGTCCGCCTTGGCGATCCCGAAGTCGATGAGCTTGACGTCCCCCTCCCAGGACAGGAGCACGTTCTGCGGGCTCACGTCGCGGTGGACGATGTGGAGCAGCTTGCCGTCCGCGTCCGTGCGGTTGTGGGCGTAGTGGAGGCCGGTGAGCACCTCGCGCACGATGAACGCCGCCGCCTCCATGGGGAGCTGGGCGCCCCGCTCGTGCAGCGTGCGCAGGGTGCGGTAGAGGTCGGCGCCATCGACGAGCTCCATGGCGAGGTAGAAGTGGTGGCCGACCTGGCCTACCTCCAGGATCTGGACGATGTTGGCGTGGTCGAGGAGCGCCATGATGCGCGCCTCGTCGAGCAGCATGTCCACGTAGCCGCGGTCGGACGTGTACTGGGGGAGCATGCGCTTGATGGCGACCGGCTTCTCGAAGCCGCCGATCCCCGTGAGCCGGGCGCGGTAGATCTCCGCCATGCCGCCCACCGCCAGGCGCTCGAGGAGCGTGTAGCGGCCGAAGGGCACGGGGTCCGGCGGAGGTGTGGGCCGGCTGGTCACCCGATGGAGCGGGGAGGGATCACGCCGCCATAGCCTGGAGGCATGAAGCTCCGGCAGAGGTCGGCGACCTGGGCGGCGATGCGGTCCAGGTGGTCGGTGTCGGCGACGTGCTCCGCCACCTCGGCGATCCAGTCGGCGATGAGGCGAAGCTCGGGCTCCTTCATTCCGCGGGAGGTGAGGGACGGTGAGCCAAGGCGCACGCCCGAAGGATCGAAGGGTTTGCGCGGATCGAAGGGGATGGAGTTGGCGTTGGCCACGATGCCTGCGCGGTCCAGGGCTCGCGCCAGGGGCTTGCCGGCGATGCCCTTGGAGGTGGCGTCGAGCAGGACCAGGTGGTTGTCCGTGCCTCCTGTCACGAGGGTGAAGCCCCGCTCCAGGAGGCGCTCTGCCAGCGCCTGGGTGTTCGTGACCACCTGACGCGCGTAGGCGGCAAAGGAGGGCTCCGCGGCCTCCTTGAGCGCCACGGCGATGGCGGCGGTCGTGTGGTTGTGTGGGCCGCCCTGGAGACCCGGAAAGACCGCGCGGTCGATGGCCTTCGCGTGGGCCTCGCGGCACAGGATCATGCCGCCTCGCGGGCCTCGCAGCGTCTTGTGGGTCGTCGTCGACACCACGTCCGCGTGAGGGATCGGGCTCGGGTGGGCGCCGCCGGCGATCAGGCCCGCGATGTGGGCGACGTCCGCCAGCAGGAGCGCCCCGACCTCCCGCGCGATGGACGCGAAGGCCTCGAAGTCCAAGGTGCGCGGGTAGGCGCTGGCGCCGCAGACGATGAGCTTCGGGCGCTCGCGCAGGGCCTGCTCCCGGATGGCGTCGTAGTCCAGCCGGCTCGTCGTCTCGCTGACCGCGTACTGGACCGCGGTGTAGTACTTGCCCGTGACGCTGACGTTCCACCCGTGGGTCAGGTGGCCGCCGCTCGGAAGCGCCATGCCCATGAGCTTGTCCCCGGGCTCCAGGAGGGCCGCATAGACCGCCAGGTTGGCGGGCGACCCGGAGTAGGGCTGCACGTTGGCGTGGTCGGCCCCGAACAGCGCCTTGGCGCGGTCGATGGCGAGGGTCTCCACGGCGTCCACGAAGGCCTGTCCCTCGTAGTAGCGCTTGCCGGCGTAGCCCTCGGAGTACTTGTTGGCCAGGAGGCTCGCGCTCGCCTCGCGGACCGCGTCGGAGACGTAGTTCTCCGACGGGATCATGCGGGCCTTGTAGAACTGGCGGCTGTCCTCGGCGGCCAGGAGGCGCGCCAGCTCGGGGTCGAACTGCTGAAGGGCGGTCATCGGGGTCCTCATGGGGTCAGGGCTGCGGTGCCCCTCCGGGGGGCAGCTCCGCAAGGCGGCTCAGGCGATAGCGGATGTAGGACGCCTCCATGACGTCCTTCGGATGGTCCAGGTAGGTCTCATAGGCGGCCTTTGCGTCGGCGACCCGGCCCATGCGCTCCAGGAGGTGGCCCAGGTCGTACCAGGCGACGGGGCTCGTGGGGTCCACCTCCAGCGCCGCGCGGTAGTGTGCCTCCGCCTCGGCGGGCTGGTTCCGGTTCTCGGCGACGACGCCGGCGTTCACCCGGGTCACCACGTCGCGAGGGTCCAGCTCGAGAGCGCGGCGCACGAGGGCGTCTGCCCCCGTGATGTCCTGGCGCCCGATGAGGATCGTGGCCAGCCCGCCCAGGGCTGGGACATGGTTCGGCGCGCGGCGGAGCACCTCACGGTACTCGTCCTCGGCGGCCTGCGGGTCCTGGCGGGCGAAGGCGTGGGCCAGGTTCGTGCGGACCGTGACGTTGTCGGGGGCCAGCGCGCGCGCCTTGCTGAGCGACTCGACGGCGCACGGGAAGTCCAGCTCCCGGAGGCAGATCAGGCCCAGGTTGGAGAAGGGCTCGGGGCGGTCCGGCGCGATGGCCGCGGCCTGGGCCAGGGCCCGGCGGGCGGCCTCGGTCTCGTCCAGGGCGAGTTGCGCCACCGCGAGGTTGTTGGCGGCGCCATAGAGGCGCGGGGCCAGGTCCAGGGCGCGGGCCAGCAGGATCGTCGCCCCCTGGGGGTCGCCCAGGCGCAGGCGCAGGGTGCCTAGATTGTAGAGGGCGAGCGGGTCCGGGGGCTCGGCCTCCGCCGCATCCTTCAGGAGTGGCTCGGCCTCCTCGAAGCGTCCCTCACGGGCGAGCGCCGCGGCCTGGCGTACCGCCTCGGTGACCGGGACCTCCACGTAGGAGTCCGGCATGGGCGTTGGCGTGAGGCGGCCTGGAGGCGGTGGGGGCACCGTCGCGCTCGTGGACGCGCAGCCGGCGAGGGCAACGAGGAGGAGCAGCGATGTTCGGGTGGGCGTCATGCGGGGGTTATAGCAGAGCCGCTCAGGGCGCCACAACCGGCGGGCAGAAGCGCAGGGCGCGCATGGACCAGCGCCCATGCGTGGCGCAGGCCGCGCCCAGGGAGGGGGCGGCGCCCGTGACCGTCGCCAGGAGCGCCGGTGGAAGTCCGATGAGCGCGACGCCGCTCCCGTTGAGCCGGTTGCGCTTCAGCTCCAGCGGGGTCGTCACCAGCTCCACGGTCTCCCCCGACACTCCGGCGGCGCCGAGGCGGGCCAACATGGCGTTCGGGCGGGTCAGGCTCTTGATGGGGTACCACAGCAGCGCGGCCGCCCGCGGGTGGGCTCGCAGCGCGCGGGCAAGGGTGTCCGGCACGGTGAGCCACTCGGGCTTGGTGCTCCAGGGCGGGTCGACGAGCACCAGGGGGAGCGCGTCGGGGGGGACGGCGGCCAGGGCGGGCTCCAGGCCGGCGAGGCCGTCGCCCTCGATCACCGTGGCGCGCGGGTCGTCGGCCGCGCGGCGCAGGGCGACCGCCGCCTCGGGGCGCAGCTCGTGCAGGAGCAGGCGATCCTGCGGGCGGAGGAGCGCCAGCGCGAGGGCCGGTGATCCCGGGTAGGTGCGCTGGCCACCCAGCCTGTCGATTAGAGCGATGAACCGCGTCACCGCGGGTGGTGAGCCCGGCGGGGCCACCCGCAGGCGCCCGATGCCCTCGGTCCACTCGCCCGTGGGGCCGAGCGGGTAGCGCCCCTCGCCCGCATGCGTCTCGATGAGGTGGACCGGGCGGTCGCCAGCCAGGGCCTCGATGGCCGCGACCAGGACGCAGTGCTTCCACACGTCGCCCACGTTGCCGGCGTGGAAGCGGTGGTGATAGTCGGGGAGCTCCGTCATGGGGTCCGACAATAGCGCGGGCCCGTCAGGTGGCGCAACTGGCGGGCTCGACGGTGGTGGCGTTTCCCGCTAGAGTCGCCCGGACCCCAGGAGGTGGAGCATGTCGAGGCGGACGAGGGAGTGGAAGGCGTGGCGGGCGGCGGTGCGCGGGGAGCTTCCGCGCCTCCCCGACGATCAGCTCAGAGGGTTCCGGCAGCGGGCAGAGGAGGACCGCCAATCTGGCAGAGGGTGGTTCGTCGACGGCTTCGACGACACGCCGACGGAGGCGATCTTCGAGTATCTTCGGCTGGTTGGGATTGACACGGACGAGGCCGGGTTCCGCGCCGCCGCGGAGGGGCAGCCTGGGCCGCGAGAGGTCTCGGACGCCTGGGAGGCACGGGCGGCCGTCACCGACGAGAGGGACGCGTACCTGCCGTGGCTGGCGGCGCGCGCCTTGTGGGCACGGCTGCTGCCCGAAGAGCCCTCCCTGGAGACCGAGGCCGACGCGGTCGAGGCGCTGATCCGGGCGGCGCGCAAGGGGGGGCCGGACCACGTGCTCGCCGTGCTGAGGCGACTGGTGGCGGCCGCGGACAGCTCGCCGGACATCCTCGATGCGCTGGACATGGAGCTGCACATCGACCTCAGAGACTGGGTGCTGGAGCGGCTCGCAACGGCCCGCGGACTCACGGAGGTGGAGCCATGGGTCGAAGCGGCGACCGCTCTGGAGCCCGCGCTCGACTCCCATGGGCTCGGGCCCGTGGCGCTCGCGAGCCTGCTCGCCAACAACGGGGAGCCGGACCGCGCGCGGACGGCTCTCTCCGCCGCCCTGGCCGCATACGGAGACTCGGCGCCGCTCGTGGGGCACGTCGCCGAGGTCTATGTAGAGCTGGGCGACGGGCCCACCGCCGAGCGGGTGGCGGTGCGCGCCATCGCCCTGGCCGAGGACGACGCCGAGGCCGAGGGGATGCGCGATGCCCTGGCGAGCGCCCTCGAGCTGCAAGGTCGCGCCGCCGAGGCCGGTCGCGTCTTCCTCGAGGCGCTGGCAGAGCGCCGCCGCCGTGAGCTGGAGCGGCGGGCCGAGCGGCGGCGCCGCGAGAAGCGGGGGGCCAAGAAGAAGCGCTGACGGCGCAGCGGTACGGCGTGATCGAGCGGTGTTGCCGCAGGGGAGCGTGCTGCTCCCGGCGTCAGCGCGCTGCGCGGGAGAGGGCCGCCCGGTGGGCGTCCTGATCGGGGGTGTGCGGGACGTCCATGTTCATCTCCTTCAGCACGCCGTCGAGGTTCTCGTAGACGTCCTCGCTGATGCGCATGGAGCAGAACTTCGGGCCGCACATGCTGCAGAACTCCGCGGACTTGAAGTAATCGTCCGGGAGATCCTCGTCGTGCATGCGGCGCGCCGTCTCCGAGTCCAGCGCGAGCTCGAACTGCTTCTCCCAGTCGAACACGTACCGGGCCCGGCTGATGGCGTCATCCCAGTCCCGGGCGCCCTTGCGGCCCCGCGCCACGTCCGCGGCGTGGGCGGCGATCTTGTAGGCGACCATACCCTGGTGCACGTCCTCGGCCTTGGGCAGGCCCAGGTGCTCCTTGGGGGTGACGTAGCACAGCATGGCTGCGCCGGCGTAGCCCGCCATGGTGGCGCCGATGGCGCTCGTGATGTGGTCGTAGCCCGGGGCCACGTCCGTCACGAGGGGACCGAGCACGTAGAAGGGCGCCTCATCGCACACCTTCATCTGGCGCTCGACGTTCATCTGGATCTGGTCCAGCGGAACGTGGCCTGGTCCTTCGACCATCACCTGGACGTCGTACTTCCAGGCGCGGCGCGTCAGCTCGCCCAAGGTGTCGAGCTCGGCGAACTGGGCCTCGTCGCTGGCGTCGGCCAGGCAGCCCGGGCGCAGGCCGTCGCCGAGGCTGAAGGACACGTCGTACTTCTGGAAGATCTCGCAGAGCTTGTCGAAGTGTGTGTAGAACGGGTTCTCCTTGCGGTTCTTGAGCATCCAGTGGGCC
Source organism: Myxococcales bacterium (assembly GCA_045863395.1). Taxonomy (GTDB): domain Bacteria; phylum Myxococcota_A; class UBA9042; order JABWCM01; family BTVJ01; genus BTVJ01. The sequence continues at coordinate 22,288 of BTVJ01000034.1, read as the reverse complement.
ATGAGCGATCCGCCGCGGCTGACGATACCCGTGATGCGCTTGCGGGTCAGCGCCAGGTGTTGCAGGCGGAGCCCCGCGTGGATGGTCATGTAGTCCACGCCCTGCTGCGCCTGCTGCTCGATGACGGAGATGATGTCGTCGGAGCTCAGGTCCTCGGGCTTGGCGACCATCTCGATGGCCTCGTAGATGGGGACGGTGCCGATGGGCACGGGCGACGCCTTGATGAGCGCGCCCCGGATCTCCCGGATGTGCTTGCCCGTGGAGAGGTCCATGACGGTGTCGGCGCCCAGCTTGATCGCGCGCTGGAGCTTGCAGAGCTCCTCGGGGAGGCCCGACGACACGGGGCTGTTGCCGATGTTCGCGTTGACCTTGCACCGCGCAGCGACGCCGATGGCCATGGGCTCCAGGTTGGTGTGGTTGATGTTGGCCGGGATGATCATGCGGCCGCGCGCAACCTCGGCGCGCACGGTGTCTGGGGGCAAGGACTCCCGCTCGGCGACGTAGACCATCTCGTCGGTGACCATTCCGCGCCGGGCGTAGTGCATCTGCGTCACGATGCCGCTGCGCTCGCGAACCCAATCCGTCCTCATGGCGTGCTCCTGTGCTTCACCAACCGCTGAAGCAGGCATGGTCGTGGCGCGCGCTCGGACTCTGGGGTCCTCGCAGGGGGCGCGCTGGCTCGACCCGGATCCATATGTCAGACAGGCCCTTGGCGAGGCCCTGCTGCGACCTGGCGCGGACCATAACATCGAGGTCCCGGGTGAACAAGCGCCCCGGTTGCGCCGCCTTGACGCACCGCGGTATTGTCTGGCGCATGATGTCACCGATGACGCGCACGCTCGCAGCCTTGCTCCTCGCCTCCTTCGCGGCGCCTGCGGGCGCCTCGCTCACCCGGCCGCTCACCGTGGAGCAGCTCGCCGCGGACTCCGACGCCGTCGTGCGCGGGCGGGTCGTGGAGCAGGCCGTGGAGGTGGAGTCCGACTCGGGCCGGGTGAGGACCCTGTCGACCGTCGAGGTGGACGCCTGCCTGCGGGGCGACGATGCGCCGGGCGCGCGGGTGGTCGTCAGCCAGCTCGGGGGGACGGCGGGTGCGGTGACCGTCGTGGCGTCCGGGACGGCTCCTCTGGCGGTCGGCCAGGAGGTGCTGCTGTTCCTGCGCGGGACGGGGGCGCAGCGCCGCGTCCCCGTCGGCATGGCGCGCGGCGTCTGGTTCGTGCATCGGGGAGATGACGGGTTGGTCCGGCTGTCCCCGGAGCGTCCGGCCCCGGGTGCTCGTGAGCTTCCGCGCTGGGATGCCATCGTCCCCCGGGTCGAAGGGGCTCGGCGGCGCTGATCTCGGCTACCAGGTCGCCAGGGCCATGGCCTCCTGCACCCGCGGCACGACCGCGGCGCTCCCGTCGTCCAGCATTGCTTCGAGGGCCTCCAGGGTGCCGAAGGCGCCGATGCGGCCCACTGCGAGAGCGGCCTCGGCCCGTACGGCGGCGTCCGGGTCCGAGAGGGCCCACTCCAGCGGCGTGAGGGCGCGCGGGTCGCCGATGAAGCCGAGGGCCCAGGCGGCGGCTGTGCGCACGGCCACGTCATCGGCGTCGAGCAGCGGCAGCAGCGCCGGGACGGCGCTCGGGTGGCGCAGGGCCCCCAGGGTCTCGACGTGGGAGGCCGCGTCCCCGTGACTCAAGCGCGCGACACGGCACGCCACCAGCGGCGCGAGGGCCTCGTCTCCGTACCGGGACAGCGCGACCGCCGCGTTGAGGCGCACGGACAGCTCCGCGTGCTCGAGGAGGCCCACGAGCGGGTGGTAGGCCTCGGGCAGAGGCTCCGTGCGCAGGTCGAGGAGCGCCGTGAGGATCGTGTTGGCGTCACTGGCGCCCAGCGCCTGGAGCATCGCCTCGTGGGTCGCCGGATCGCCGGCCACGTAGGCGTAGCCTCGGGGGCGAGGCCGCTGCGTGGGTCCGAAGTCGAGGCGCCCCTCGCCGGCCCGTGGGACCAGCACGAAGCCGTGGCGGTCGCTCATGCCCTTCAGCGTTCGCCCGTCCGGGCTCGTGAGGGTGTAGGCGCGGTCCGGTGCGGGGCGCCCGCAGTCGCAGTATGAGTAGTAGTAGATGAGATCGCCGGTCGCTCGGGGAGCGCCCATGGTCACACGGAGGAGGCGCCAGGACGTGATCCGGCTGTCGGGTGCGTTCGTGGTGGCCGCTCGCTCGGTGCTGGCGACGAGGTCTGGCCGCGCTGCCGAACGAGGCGCAGCGGCCGGCGACACGCCCGCGCGGCTGGTGAGCTCGGCGGTGGTTCCCGTGTCGACCGCGGCCAGGGCCCGCTCCCCCGTGACGAGCGCACCCACCTCGTCCACGGGCGAGGGGGCCTCCCCGAACGGAGCGACGGAGACCACCGCGGGGTCCCGCAGCAGTCGCGCAATGGTGGCCGCCGGTGCGTCTGGCCCCTGCTCCGTCTGGCGGTCGAGCCACTCGATGGCCAGGCGCGTTCCGAGGGGCAGGCGGACGCGGGTCTCGGCGCCGACGATGAGAGGGGCGGGCGCGCCCCGCTCCAGGAGCACGGGGAGCAGCACTACCTCGTCGGGCAGGGCGGTGACCGTGAAGGGCTGGGTCGAGGCGGCGGCGCCGTCCCCCCAGGTGGCGTGTACGACGAGCGCAAGTGGCTCACCGGCGGACACACCGAGCGCCACGTGCCCCGCGAGGAGGCCCGTCGGGGCGGGGAGCGTTGCCTGGGCCCGGGTCTCCCCGTCCACGGTGATCTCGATCAGGCTCGGGAGGAGGCCCTCCTGGGCGAGGGGTTTGGCCAGCGCCTCCAGGTCTACGGCCACGATGGCCTGGTCGCCATCGTCGGGGATCTGCGCGCCCTCACACGCGAGCACCACGGCCAGTGTGGCCAGCCACAATTGCTTCATGGGATTGCCTCCTGCTGTGGAACGGCGCTGCCGAGGAACAGCATAGGCGGTGCGGGGTCCTCGCGCCACCCTCGGCACGGCGCCAGGCCCGCGCCCTCCGGCGGACCTACTGGCAGCCGCAGCCAGCGTCGATGCACGCCAGCTTGATCGCGAAGGTATAGGGGCCGTAGTCCAGGTCCTCCTCGAAGGCCATGCGGCCATCGACCACCACCGTGAACCAGCCGGTGCTGGTCGCGACCCAGGTGAAGGTCTCGACGCCGCCGTCGCCCTTGGAGTGGGTGCACGCGATCAGCTCGTCGCCGCCGCCCTTGCAGCCCGTGCCCTTGTAGAGCTTCAGCATGGCGTCGAAGGCCGAGGCCTTGGGGGTGAGCGTCGCGGTCATCGACTCGCCCGCAATCAAGTAGATGCGGTAGAAGTTGTCGTACTTGGCGTCCCAGCAGGAGCTCCCGAGGCTCGACGAGACGTCGTCGTCGTTGCCGTCCCCCGTGGTGTCGCCCGACCAGGTCGCCAGCGCCGCGGCGGCGGGCCTTCCCACCACGATGGCCGTGGAGCACTTCTTGGCGTTGGGCGACGAGTCGCCCGCGCAGCAGGACGGCGCGCACGGCAGGACGCACTTGCCTCCCTGACACGAGAGGCCGCCCGCGCAGTGGGCGTCCGCCGCGCACTCCACGCAGCCGGAGCCGCTGGCGGCGCAGTGGGGGGTCGAGGCCGAGCACGCTCCGCACGCCGGGCCGCAGGCCGCCGCCGTGTTGCAGGGGACGCACGCGCCCGCGCACAGGGCGCCCGGTCCGCAGGAGTCGCCCTCGCACACGCAGGCGCCCCCCTGGCACGCGGGCGTCGCTCCGGTGCAGACGGCGCAGCTCGGGCCGCAGTGGGCCGGATCGGACTGGCCGCAGGGCTCGCAGGTCCCGCCGATGCAGGCCTTGCCGGCGCCGCACTGGGCGTCGGCCGTACACGGAACGCAGCCCTTGCCGTCGCAGACCGGGGTGGCGCCGCCGCACGGCTGGCACGCGGGGCCACACTTCGTGGCGCTGTTGCAAGGCTTGCAGGTGCCCGCCTCGCAGGCGGTCCCGCTTGGGCAGGAGCCCTCCGTGCAGCCACAGGACCCGCCCAGGCACACAGGGGCGTCCGCGGGGCACAGGGCGCAGGATGGGCCGCAGTGGAGCGGGTCGGTGTTGGCGCAGGGGGAGCAGACGCCGCCCTTGCACCACGCCCCCGCGCCGCAGTGCGCGTCCTCCGTGCATACGCACACGCCCCCCTGGCAGACGGGCGTGTCGTCGCCGCAGACGCCGCACAGCGGGCCGCAGTGCAGGGGGTCGCTCGGGCCGCAGCTCTGGCACACGGTCCCGTCGCACCACTGGCCGGGGGCGCACGACGCGTCCGTACAGGTGCACTGGAGCCCGTTGCAGGCGGGAGCCGCGCCGCTGCACGGCAGGCACGCGGCGCCGCAGCGGGCGTCCGTGTTGCACGGCTGGCAGCCGCCGCCGATGCACGTGTAGCTCGGGCCACAGTCCGCCGACGACGCGCAGGCGCAGAGGCCGTCCTTGCAGACGGGGGCGGCTCCCCCGCAGACCGCGCAGGTGGCGCCGCAGTGCAGCGCGTCGGTGGGGGAGCAGGGGACGCACGCGCCTCCGCTGCACCACTGCCCCGTACCGCACTGGCCGTCGGCCGTGCACACGCACTGGCCGTTCTTGCAGACTGGGGTGGGCGTGCCAGTGCAGTCGATGCACTCGAAGCCACAGTGGGCATCGGCCGTGCATGGAGCGCAGGCTCCGTCGCACCAGGTGCCGACGGGGCAGGATGCCTCGGTGCATGCGCACTTGCCGCCCTGACATACCGGCGCCTCGCCGCCGCAGGGCTCGCAGGCGGGGCCGCAGCGCTCCGCCGTGTCGCACCCCTCGCAGGACCCGCCGGCGCAACCGTTGCCGTTGTCGCATGGGTGGGCGTCGTCGCACTGGACGCAGCCCCCCGCGCTGCAGAAGCCTCCGATGGGGGCGCAGCTCGTGCAGGATGGCCCGCACCGGTCGTCGGTGTCGCAGGGGACGCACGCGCCACCCTCACAGACGGCGCCGGCGCCGCAGCTCGTTCCCGTGCACAGGCAGGAGGCGATGTGGCAGATGGGGCGCTCCGCGGGGCAGGTCCCGCACAGGGAGGTGACGTCCGCTGCGGGGCCCCCGTCGGCGCGGCCGCCGCCGAAGGGGTTCCACGCCCCCGAGTCCGCGGAGCCCGCGTCGGTCCCGGTCGAGGTGCCGGGCAACGTCGTCGCCGTGTCTCCACAGGCGAGGAGCGCGGTGAGGGCCAACAGGGTCGCGATGTGCCACTTCATGGGTCGGAAGGGTGGGAGGCGCGGCGCACCGTGTCAAGGGCGGCTGCGCGTCCCCGCGCTGCCCTTGACGGCTCGCCCGGCCCCGCGTAGGGTCGCCCGGGTCCACGGACGGATCTCCAGGGTCGGCAACCTCTCTCGGAGTGGCCCATGACGCGCCTCATCGGGGTGCTCGCAGCGGTCCTGCTCGCGCTGCCAGCCGCAGCGCGGAGCGTGGACGAGATCCGCGCCTCCGGCGAGCTGATCGTCGGCACGGACGCCACCTACCCCCCCTTCGAGAGCAAGGTCGGCGACGCCTACGAGGGCTTCGACATCGATCTGCTGGAGGCGGTCGCCGGGCGGCTCGGCGTGCGGGTGCGGTGGGTCAACGCCTCCTTCGACGGCATCTTCCCGTCCTTGCTCCTCGATCGCTTCGATGCGGTGGTCAGCGCCATCACCATCACGCCCGAGCGGCAACAGACGCTGGCCTTCTCGTTGCCGTACTATGAGGCCGGGCAGATCATCGCCGTCCGCAGGGGAGATGCGAGGATCGCGTCGGAGGCCGACCTGACCGGGCGCACGGTGGGCGTCCAGATCAACACGACCGCGCAGATCCTGTGCGAGAAGCTGCCGGGCGTGACGGTCCGCGCCTACAACACCATCGACCTCGCGTTCCTGGATCTCGTCAACGAGCGCATCGACGCCGTCGTCAACGACGCGCCCGTGACCCGCTACATGATCGCGCGGACCTTCTCCCAGCTCGACGTGGTGGGGGGGCTGCTCAGCGCGGAGAGCTACGGCATCGCAATGCGTCCCGACGATGCCTCGCTGGTCGCGGCCGTCGATGCGGCTCTGAGGGACCTGGCCGCCAGCGGAGAGTACGCGCGGCTCCATGCGAAGTGGTTTGGCGTGGAGGCCGTGCCGCCCGCCCTGCTCGCCCCCCCGGGCGAAGCCACCGCCGCGCGAGCCACACGCAGCCTGTTCTCCTTCGACGTCCTGGTTCAGGCGCTGCCGGTGCTCGGTCGGGGCGCTCTCATGACGATCCTGCTGACGCTGCTCGCCTTCGCCGCCGGCCTCCCCATCGGCGTGGCGGTCGCCCTCGCCCGCCTGTCTCCCCGGGCGCCGCTGCGGGCCTTCGGCGCCGTCTACGTGGAGGTCTTCCGCGGGATCCCGCTCCTGGTGCAGATCTTCTTCGCGTACTTCGTGCTCCCCTTCGTCGGCATCAAGCTGGGGGAGCTGTCCACGGGGGTGCTGGCCCTCGCCCTCAACGCGGGCGCCTACATCGCCGAGATCGTGCGCGCAGGCATCGAGAGCGTCGACAGTGGCCAGACCGAGGCCGCCCGCTCGCTCGGCATGACGCGGCGCCAGGCCATGCGCCTCGTGGTGCTGCCCCAGGCCCTGCGGCGCATCGTCCCACCGCTGACCAACGAGCTGATCGCGCTGCTGAAGGACAGCTCCCTCGTGTCCATCATGGGCATGACGGAGCTGACGCGGTCGGGCCAGGAGCTGGCGAGCCGCCTGGCCAACCCGCTGACCATCTGGCCGGCGGTCGCCGTGTTCTACCTCCTGATGACCCTGCCGCTCACGCGCCTCGCGGCGCGGCTCGAGCGCCACGTGGACGGGCGGAGGTGACCATGGGTAGGCCCAGCAGCCCGGGCGTCCCCCCGGCTGTCACCGCTGTCCCGATTCTGGAGACCCGGGACCTGCGCAAGAGCTTCGGGCAGAACGAGGTGCTCCGCGGCATCACGACCCGCATCGACCCCGGCGAGGTGGTGTGCATCATCGGGCCGAGCGGCTGCGGGAAGAGCACCTTCCTGCGGTGCCTGAACCGCCTGGAGGAGCCGACCTCCGGGGACGTGATCTTCGAGGGGGAGCCGCTGACCGGCGCCGAGGCCCACGTCGACGCGCTCCGGCGCAAGATCGGCATGGTCTTCCAGCGCTTCAACCTGTTCCCGCACCTGAGCGCCATCGAGAACGTCACGCTGGCGCCGACCCGGGTCCTGGGCCTCGGAGCCGAGGAGGCGAGGGCGCGCGCTCTGGCCCTCCTCGACCAGGTCGGGCTCGCCGAGAGCGCCCACAAGCGGCCAGCGCAGCTCTCGGGCGGGCAGCAGCAGCGCGTGGCCATCGCCCGCGCCCTGGCCATGCAGCCCGATGTCATGCTCTTCGACGAGCCGACCAGCGCGCTGGACCCGGAGCTGGTCGGCGAGGTGCTCGAGGCGATGGCCGCCCTGGCCGCCTCCGGCATGACCCTCGCCATCGTGACCCACGAGATGCAGTTTGCCGCCGAGGTGGCCCACCGCGTGGTCTTCATGTCCGAGGGGCTGTTCGTGGAGGAGGGCGCTCCGGGTCAGGTCTTCGAGGACCCCCGCCACGAGCGGACGCGCACCTTCCTGCGGCGCGTCCTGCGGCGCTGACCGACTTCGGCGGATCACCGCAGATCCTTCCGGGCTCCGCTGCGTAGGAGCAGGGGCGCGGGCTCAGCCCGCCCGAACCCTGGAGGATCCTCATGTGTCCGTCGTCCCGCCATCTCCGTCTGCTCGGCAGCTCGCTGCTCCTCGCGCTCGCCGGCTCCGCAGCCGCTGAGCCCCGGCCGATCCCCACGAAGATCACCGCTGTCACGGTCTACGCCGACCGGGCCCAGATCACGCGCACGGGCGTCGTGGATCTCTCCGCCGGCGGCGAGCGCGTGGTCGTCGCCGGCCTCCCCGGCTGGATCGACGACGAGTCCGTGCGGGTGAGCGTGACCGGCGCCACGGCCCGGGTGCTGGACGTGGCCGTGGAGCGCACGTTCCTGGCGGAGGCGTCGGAGGAGGCCGTGCGCAAGGCGGAGGCGGCGGTCAACGAGACCGCGGACGCGCTGGCCGCCGTCGCCGACGAGGAGGCGGTGCTCGCGGCGGAGATCGTCCAGCTCGAGGCGGCCCGCGCGTTCTCCTTCGACAAGCTGCCCCGTGACCTGGCGACGCGCGAGGTGAAGATCACGACGGTCGCCGAGACCGTGGAGTTCGTCGCCGACTCCCTCCGCAAGAGCCGCGCGGGGCTCCGAGAGCTGGCGCTGCGGCGCCGCACCCTGGGGCCGGAGCTCCAGGCGCGCACGTCGGCGCGGGACGAGCTGGCGTCGCGGGCGCAGCTCCAGCAGCGCAGCGTGACCATCGAGCTGGACGGCCGCGGCCGCGGCACACTGGTCGTGACCTACATGACCCCCGGCGCCACCTGGGAGCCCGTCTCCGAGCTCCGGTCCACCGGCAACAGCGGCCAGGCGACGCTGGCGCAGCTCGCCCTGGTCGTCCAGACCACCGGGGAGGACTGGGAGGGGGCCGCCCTCGCATTCTCCACGCAGCGCTCCGCCGAGACCCTGGCCATCCCCGAGGTGACCTCCCTGCTCCTCGGCGGCGGCGGCCCAGGCCTGAGCGCGGTCATCGGCAGCGTCGGAGACTCCTGGGGGCGCGCGGCGTCCGTCTACGCCCTGGAGAACGAAGCCCAGGGGCGCAACAAGGCGGGCTATCGGGACAATCGGAACCGGCAGATCGAGATCCAGGCCCGCGCGGCCGCCACCTTCGAGTCACTCTCCCGGCGCGGAACGACCTCCCACTTCCCCGCGCTGTCCAGCCCCCCGGTGCGCGCCGACGGGCGCCCCATCCGGGTGCCCATCGGGCTGGAGGAGTTTGCGTTCACCCCTCGCCTGGTCGCTGTGCCGGAGGTCTCCCCCAACGCGGTGCGCACCGCGGAGATCGTCAACACGGGAGCCCGCCCCGTGCTCCCAGGCAAGGTGTCCCTGTTCGTCGACGGCGCCTTCGTCGGCACGACGGAGCTGCCCTTCGTGGCCCCGGGCGAGACGTTCACCGCGTATCTCGGGGTGCATGACCGGGTGAAGCTCGGCCGGTCCCTGGATCGGCGCCGGAGCGGGCTGGAGCAGGGCAAGCGGCGCACGGAGCTCCGGGTGTCCTTCGTCATCGAGGCCGAGAACCTGGGCGACGAGCCCATCACGCTGGACCTTGGCGACCGGGTGCCGGTCGCGGCGGTTGACTCCATCGAGGTGGACAAGGTGCGCGTCCCCGAGGGGGCCCAGCGCGACGCCAACGGCATCGTCCGGTGGACGGCCACCGTCGCGCCCCGCAGCCGAGGCACCTGGCTCGTGGAGTACGAGCTGGAGTATGACAATGACATGCTGGTCCGCGAGGCGTCCCGCAAGGCGGCCGCACCGGCGCCGGCGCGTGCCCTGTTCAATGACATCGAGGCGCTGGAGAGGGACCTCCGCTGAGCTCGGGTGGGCCCTCGATTCGTCCGCACGCTGGCCGCCACGCCTCGGCGGTGTCATCATGGGGCCATGATTCGTCTGACGCTCGTGCTCGCCCTCGCGCCGGCCCTCGCACACGCCGCGACGTGCCCTGATGACATGGCGCTCGCCGGAGACCTCTGCGTGGACCGCTGGGAGGCGTCCCGCGCAGACGCCACGGCCAAGAGCGCGGGCAAGTCGAGCGAGCCGCCTCTGTCGCGGCCGGGTGTGTACCCCTGGACCCTGCTGGGCCACGGGGCAGCATCGGCGGCCTGCGCGTCGGCCGGCAAGCGCCTCTGCACCTTCGACGAGCTGGGCATGGCCTGCTCGGGCCTCGACGGGCTCACTTTCCCCTACGGAGACGTCTACGTCCCCGGCGCCTGCAATGGCGCGTCGGGCGGCGCCGGGCAGGTGGCGGTGACGGGCTCCTTCCCCGGCTGTGAGTCTCCGGCCGGCGTGTTCGATCTCTCGGGCAACGTGCAGGAGTGGACGGCCAGCCTGAGCCCGTCCGGCAAGACCTGCGTGTTCGGCGGCGACTACTACGCGGGCGAGCTCACCGTGGAGCAGAACGTGGACTCGGAGGCGTGCACCCCGACGCTGTTCGCGTGCATCGCCTTCGAGGCCCCCGACGAGGCCGTGCACACCAACATCGGGTTTCGGTGCTGTGCGGAGCCTGGCGTCCTCGTCGCCGATCCGGACGCGGGCCCCGTGGGCGACGTCGGCGGGGACGCCGGGAGCGCGGACGCCGGGGAGGTGGACGACGCAGGCTCCGGGGGCGAGGATGCCGCCTCGGACGTGGTACTGCACACGGTGGACAGCCAGGTCGCACCGGATGGCGGCGGCGGGCAGGACTCCATTACCGCTCCGCCGACCGATGCCCAGCCCCGCCTGGGCCCGCCCATGGATGCAGGCACCTGGGTCCTGGACCTGGTCATCGGGGGGGCGGAGGACACGGGCGGCGAGGTTCCCCAGGGCAGCGTCGGCTCCAGGGGAACGTCCGGCGGGTGCAGCGTCGGCGACCCCTTTGGTCTGCCGCTGCTTCTGATCGCGCGGAGACGCCGAGGTCGCCCGAAGCGGCTCGTCGCCGTGATCACTCCGCGTCCACGCCCCCCAACACGACGGGCTCCACGGTCCCCGTGGCGAAGGTGACCACGCGGCGGTTGGCTCCGTCCTTCTTCCAGTAGCGGCTGTAGAGCATCACCGGTGGCTCCGTCGCCGGGATCACCCAGGGCTCCGCGGCGCCGAGGCCGCTCAGGAAAAGCACCGGGTTCGCCTCCATGCGCGTGAAATCCAGCCCGTCGAAGCTCGCCGCGAACCCGATGGCCCCCTCCAGGTCGCCCGACTGCTTGCGCCGACCCGCCCCGTACCACATGCGGAGCTGGACACGGCCCGCAGGCGTGAGGACGCGGCTCACGGACAGGCCCGTCAACGTGTCCCGGTCCCAGGGCACGGTCCCGTCCCCCGGGTCGCCCGGCGGGGCCAGGATCGGCGTCGAGCGGAGCCGCTCCCAGGTGACCCCGTCCGCCGACTCCGCCGCACCGACGCCCGCTCCGCCGCCGGCCAGGTAGTACATGCGGTACACCTTGCCGTCGGAGACGACGCTCGGCGCGTCCAGGGCCGGCTCACCGCCCGTCTCCCAGCCCTGCGGCGTGAACACCGGGGCGGCGCCTCCGCGAGTCCAGCTCTCGCCGTCCTGGCTGACGGCGATGCCGATGCCCGCGCCGCCGCCCACGTACCACAGGATCCACGAGCCGGCGTCGAAGCGGACGCAGGGGGCGCGCACGGATCCTGCCTCCCAGGGCTGCGACGGCTCCAGGGCGGTTCGGGCGCCGTCGAGGCTCCAGGTGACCGCGTCCGGCGCGTCCACGGCGAGGATGCGCTCCTTCCCGCCACTTCCGGTCTCCCGCTCCGCCACCCACGCCCGGAAGCCCCCGCCGGGCAGGGGGAGCGCCCACGGGCGGGTGTAGCTGCGCCCCTTGGCGGCGAAGGGCTCGGGGCCCTCCGCGGGCGTGAACGGGAGCACCCCGGCGTTGGGCAGGTGGGCCGCACCGCCCTCCGGGCCGCTCTGCACGGCGCAGCCCGCGAGCAGGGCTGCGATGCACAAGGCCCTCATAGCGCGAACCTCGCCCCGGCGCTGAAGGACCACACGTGGCCGTCCGCCGTGTAGTCGCCGATGAGGTCGGCCGGCGACGCCTTCAGGATGGTCCGCGGCACGTAGTGGAAGTACTGGAAGCCCAGGTCCACCTGGATGGGCCGCGGCGCACCCGCGGCCAGGGGATCCAGGAACCCGAGGCCCGCCCCAATGGTGAAGAGGTGCTTGTCCGTGTCCACGTAGTTGGTCTCCCCGGGCTGGTCGGGGACGGGAGTCGGCTCGAAGGCGTAGCCCGCCCGCAGCGCCACGTCGAGCCAGGGGAGCGCCTCCAGCGTCTGCTCCGCCCCCACCCGGATCGTGAAGATGTCGCTGAACTCCGGGTCCACGGGCGCCACCGACGGCGGAACGAGCCCGGCGGTGTCGATGACCTCGAGGGCGAAGTCGATGGTGACGGTCGCCGTATCCGAGGGGAACGCGGACCAGTCGAGCCAGCCGAAGTCCAGGGCCAGCAGCGTCCCGGGCGTCACCTCCCACCCGAGCCCGAAGAACACCTGCTGGGGGCTGAAGAGGTTGGTGTTGAACGACGTGACGTCGAAGGTGCCGCTGACGGGCTTGGCGCCGAGCAGCTCACGGATCTCGCCGCTGATCGACGCGGAGATGTCGAGCTCCACCTTGACCTCGCCGCGGTAGACGGCGCCGATGCGCAGCGCAGGGATCGGCGCCCAGGTCACGCCCGCCTCCGGGTAGCGTACGGTGCGGAAGTCGACGTCCACGGCCGTCGCCAGCACGGCGCGCTCCGCCTCGGGGTAGAGCGCCCCGTCGATCTTCACGCCCCCGTGGGTGTCGGTCACGAAGGTGACGCCCCCGCCCACCGACAGGCCCGGGTAGGGCATGATCGCGGCGTTGGCGGAGATGAACAGCCGCTGCGGGCGGTTGTCGAGCATCACGAAGCGCGGCTGGAACTGGGGCAGCGCGCGCACGCGGCTGACGCGGGCGTCCGGCAGGAACACCGCCATGCCGAAGGCGAGCCGCACCGGGCCCACGTCCCCGGGGATGAGGATGCCCGCCATCAGGCCGCTGGAGCTGTCCACCTCTTGATCGATGCCGTTCATGCGCAGGGTGGGGCTCGTCAGCAGGTAGCCGGCGTCGATCTGCACGCGGTCCGTCATCGCCAGGCCCGCCGGGTTGTAGTAGCTCGCCGACGGGTCCGCGGCCAGCGCCGTGTAGGCGTTGGCCATGCCCATGGCCCGGGCGCCGAAGCCGTAGACGTCGAGGGGGTTCGCTGTCGCCTGCGAGGCAACGAGGGCGACGATCAGGGCAGCGAGGGCACGCATCAGAACCCCACCGACACGGCGCCGCCGACGGACAGCAGCGATCCGGACGTCGTGATGTCCGGCCAGCCCTGGTTCGCCTCCAGCTCGGCCTTCTCCGCCGCGTTCGCGGGTGTCTTCTTGTGGTTGGTGCGCTCCACCAGGACGTGGTGCTGCACGTACAGGTCTGCCCGGACCACCAGGTCCTCACCGCCGGACTCGTCCAGCAAGGAGAAGCGCCCCCCGAGGCCCAGCGACCAGGCGTGCCGGTCGTTGTCGAGGAAGTTGTTGGCCCCGCGCTGCTCCGGGACCGCCGTCGGCTCGAAGGCGTAGCCCCCGCGCAGGGCGAGCTCCCAGGCGCTGTCCAAGGCGAGCCGGCCCTCGATCCCGAGGCGCGGCGACCAGGTGTCCACGAAGCCCGGCGGAGGCTGCTCCGGCACCGCCGGCGTCGTGTTGGCGACCGGGGTCGGGTAGGCCGACCACTGGCGCCACACCACGTCGACCTCGGCCGACAGCCAGGTCGCCGGGTCCCACGAGACTCCGAGCGCCACCTGCTGCGGGTCGAACTGGGCGGTGCCCTCGATGGCCATGTCGGGGACGGCGATGGGGAAGGTCTTGCCCAGGTCGGCGCTGAGGGGCAGCGAGAAGTCCGCCCGCTGCTCGCCCCGGTAGGTCACGCCGACGCGCACCCCCTCCAGGGGGCCGAAGAGCACCCCCGCGTGCAGCGTGTAGTCGGCCAGCAGCTCGTCGGAGACCTTGCTGCCGAGCCGCCCGAACACGTTGGGCGCCACGTCGATGCTGCCGTAGAGGCTCGCCAGCACCCGGACCGCGGCCCCCACCGCGAGCCAGTCCGTGATGCGCACGGCCCCGCCGAGCTGGACGGCCATGGTGTTCGCGCGGCTCCCGAGCACGGCGAAGCGGGGAACATAGGGGGCCGGCACGTCCGCGGCGAGCAGCACGCGGTCTGGCACGTAGAGGCCCATGCCGAGGAAGATCCGGTCGTCGACGGGGGCGGGCAGGGGCAGCGGGAGCGATGCTCCGATGAGCAGGCCGCTCGCCGTGTCCAGGTCGCCAGCCCCGGATCGATCCGCGTGGAGGGACGGGATGCCCGCCTGATAGCCGAACGCGAAGGTCTTGAGCGGCTCCGCGGCGAGGCCGGCCGGGTTGTACCAGATGGACTCCCAGCCGCGGGACAGCGCGGTGTTGGCCCCCGCCATGGCGGGCCCGCGGACGCCGTAGCCGTAGAGGTCCTGGGACGACGCGTGCGCCGCCGGAGCGAGGGCGACGAGCAGCGGCGCGACCAGGCGCTTCGCTGAACGCACCGGGCTCACCTGCGCAGGGACGGGAGGCGGTCGCGGGCGGCGACCGGGTCCCAGAAGAGCCGCAGCGGGTTCGGTGACGGGCTCAGGACGACGCGCTCGCCGTAGGCGACGTTGAACTTGATGCGGTGCCCGTCCATGTAGAGGGCCCCGACCCGCATCTTCGACACGAGCTCGATGGGGCCGTCCGTGAACGCGTGGGCCAGCGGGTGCTCGTCGTGGTTGTGGACGTACAGCTCCCGGGCGAGGAGCTGCACCGCCGTCGACTCCAGGGGCATGACCTGCCCGCCCGCCGAGTGGATGGCGGCTGTGGATCCGGCCGCCGTCGCGATCCACAGCCCCGACGACTTGTGCTCGTCGCTCGTGCCGTTGGCCCGCACGATGTAGCGGGACATGGCCGCCGGGATGTGGTGCGAGAACAGCACGTCGTTGAGGATCGGGTAGGGCAGGGTGCGCCCCTCGATGCGGGCCTCCAGGCGGCGCAGCGCGATCTGCGGCATGGTCCGCGCCAGGATGCGGTCGATGGCGTCCGAGAAGGACTCCGCGTTGCACCCGCAGAAGTGGCCGACGCTGAAGCGCGGCGAGCTGTTGATGCCGAGCACCGGCACGTTGACCACGGCGTGGGACGCGTCGAGCAGCGTCCCGTCGCCGCCGATGGTGATCACCAGGTCGTAGCCCTCGGTGGAGCGCTTACGGGCCCGGTAGACCCAGTCCTGGTGCACCTTGCGCTGGTCGAGTGCGCTGCGGACGGCGGCCATGGTCCGCTGGTTGTCCTCGTGGGCCGCCACGTAGGGGGCGATCAGGTCGCTGTCGGTCTGGACGTGTGCCAGGAAGGCCGGATCGCGGTAGTCTTCCGAGTACAGCTCGAGCGTGCTCTTCTTGTAGATGACGAGTACGCGCTTCACGTTCAAGCGTTTGCCCAAGGGTGCTGTCGATGTGGAGGCTCGCACGGGACCGGTCCGGGACACAGCAGGCTACCTTACCCCGCCTCGGCTCGCCCGGACAAGGGCAGGACGCGCCCGTGCTGACGCTGCGCGTCGAGGCGCTGGCGCCCGGCGGTGAGGGGGTCTGCCGGCAGTCGGATGGCCCCTACGCTGGCCGGGTCGTCTTCGTGGCGGGCGTGGCCCCCGGTGACGTGGTGCGCGCGCGGCTCACGCAGGCCAAGGGCCGCTGGGCCCGCGCCGAGCTCGTCGAGGTGCTGGAGCCGGGCGCGTCTCGCGTCGCCCCGTTCTGCCCGCTCTGGGGAGACTGCGGAGGGTGTGAGTGGCAGCACGTCTCTCTGGATGTCCAGCGCGCCCAGAAGCGCGCCATCGTGCAGCGGATCGCCGACAAGCTCACCCAGGGCGTGGTGGTGCCCCCGCTCATGATCGGCGCCGACCGCGCCTGGAGGCAGCGCGCGCGCCTGCGCTTCGAGGCGGGCCGCACGGTCCGGCTCGGCTTCCTCGGCGCCCGCTCGCGCCGGCTCGTCGACGTCCCGGAGTGCCCGGTGGTGCGGCCCGGAGTACAGGCGGGCATGGACGCGCTCAGGCGCGCGCTGGCGGGCGTGGAGGCGCGCGGCACGGCCGTCGTCTCCGCGTCGGGGACCTCCGCCTACGTCAGCGCGCGCCTCGACGGAGCCCCGGCCGCTCGCCTCTCGCATCTCGACGCCCTGCTGGCGGGGGGCGTGGTCAGCGGCCTCGATGGCACCACCGCGTTCGGTGCCACGACGCTGGAGGTCCCCGGGTCGCCCGGCCTCATGGTCCGCCCCGGTGGGTTCACCCAGGCGAACCCGGAGGTGTTCTCCCTTCTCGTGAGGGACGTGCTCGCCGAGGTGGAGCGCCTGGCCCCAAGGAGCGCCGCCGACCTCTTCGCGGGCGCGGGGACCCTGACCCTGCCGCTGGCCCGGCGCATCCCCGACCTGCTTGCCCTGGAGGGCGACGCGGCCGCGGTGGAGGACCTGCGGCGCAACGTCGCTGGCCTCCCGGTGCGCGTCGCGCTCGCCGATCTGTTCCGCGACGACCCGCTCGCGGGTCACCTCGACGTGGCGCCGGATCTCGTCGTGCTCGACCCACCCCGCGAAGGCGCCCTGGCGGTCGCCCGGGCCCTGGCCGTCCTCCGCCCTCCTGCGGTCCTCAGCGTGGCTTGCGACCCGCAGACCCAGGCCCGCGACCTCGCCGTCCTGTGCGCCGCCGGCTACCGCCTGGTCTCAATGCGGGCCTATGACGCCTTCCCCCACACGGCCCACGTCGAGACGCTCGCCGTCCTCGAGCTACCTCCCCAAGGCGAAGTAGAACAGCAGGTGCCCGCTCGATCCGAGGCGCACCCACGCCTGTCCGAGGTACAGTGACGGGCCCACCCGGCGGAGCTCGTCGACCACGGCTCGCAGGGGCAGCGGGTTCTCCGGCCGGTCGTAGTCGAGCTCGACCGCCGGCTGCCCGTCGTGCCGCGATGTGGCCACCCGCGCGTGAAAGGGCGCGACCTTGTGGTCGCTCTCCAGCGCGATGAGCAGGTTGAACCCCTCGGCCGTGGTTGGCGAGGTCGGCCGGAAGGACTTGCCCTTCCACAGCATGGCACGGCTCTGCGCCAGCGCCCGCGCAAGGGCCACCGCCACGCCGGCGCCGGGACCGGGGACTGCCGGCGCGAGGAGCATCCCCCGCAGGCGCCCGTCCAGCGCCTCCATGGGGGGAACCTCCCCCTCCTCGTAGAGCGCGTGCAGCTCCGTGAGCTCCTTCTTCGCCAGGTCATCCATCTCCATGGTCCGACCTCCGTGGGTGCGTCCATCGTAGACCACGGCGGGGAGCTTGCAACCCTTCCGGGCGTGTGGCATGACGGACCCGGCAACGGAGGGACCATGAGCGACACGACGAAGCCCGCAGCGTTGGAGCTGGTGTGGGAGGCAATCCACGCCACGCCGGAGGAGTTCGGAGGGGCGCTCCTCGATCCGGAGGCCGGCCAGGCTGCCCTGTTCTACCCTGGCAAGGTGGTCCGCTCGGGCTTCCTGGCGTGGCAGAAGAACAAGGTGGAGGCGCCTGCGACCTGCGAGGTCGCGGCCTTCGAGGGCAACCGGGACCTGTGGAGCGTCGAGCTGGGCGCCTCTCAGGACCTGTCCGCCGTCCGCGGCGACGAGGCTCACCTGGCGCTGCGCGTCACCCCCTTGCGGCTGGCGCCCGACGTGCTGTTCGCGTGGGTCTCTGCGGGTCGCCACGCGGGGCAGCTCGTGTGCATCGACCGGGCGGCCCACCGCGTCCGCTGGACGGCCCCGGCCTTCGAGGCGAGCACCACCCACGTCAGCCCCGACGCCACGCGCTCCCTCGTCGCCTCCCCGGAGGGGCCCGTCCGCCTCCTGGATGCGTCGGGCGCCCAGGTGGCCGAGCTGGGTCGCGGCGCGTCGGAGTCGCCCGAGGCGGCGCTGGGCGACGCCGGTGGGGTCCTGCTCGACGAGGGGACCATCCGGGGCTTCGATCGGGATGGCCGCCCCACCTGGACCCTGGACATGGTCGGCGCCGAGGCCGCCATGGGCGCGGCGCGGGTGCTGGTCCATGGCGACGCGTGCTTCGTGGCCGAGCCGGGCGCGCTGAAGCGCGTCGCGCTGGCCGACGGGGTCACGGTGTGGCGGGCAGACGGCATCCGCGGTCACGAGCTGGTCGTCAGCGGCCACGGCCCCCTCGTGGCCGTCCATGACCCGACCGCCGGCGTCACCCGGGTCCATCGCGCCGCGACCGGCGCGCCCATCGAGAACGAGGCCCTGGAGACCGTCCTCCACGTCGCCCACGCCGGGGAGGACCTGGTCGCCTCCACGGAGCAGGGCGTCGTGCGGGTCGACGCGGCCGGGCGCCTGCGGTGGCGGTTTCACGCGGAGGACCTCCTCCCCGGTCCGCTGTGCGTCGTCGGCCGCGACGTCCTCGCGCTCGCCTTGGACGAGGAGGAGGTCCCGTTCCTGCTCCGCCTCGACGCCCAATCGGGCACCGAGCGCGGCCGGGCCCGCTCCCCTCTCGGGGGCGCGCCCCGACTCGAGACCGTGGGCCGCGACCTGGTCTCCCTGTCGAACCCTCTGGCCGTCTTCCTGTACCGCCTCCGGTGACACGGTTTCGTCTCCTGTCACCCCCGCGCCGAGAAGCGGTGATCGACCTTGCCGGCCCCGCGAGCCGGGGCGTACCCTGGCGGCGACGTGGGGGAGCTGCCTGGAGGCACCATGCGCGTGTCGGACATCATGAGCAGGAACGTGATCACCGTCCCGGTCACCGGGAGGGTGCGAGACGCCTTCACGGCCATGTACAACAACGAGATTCGGCACATTCCGGTGGTGAGCGACGGCGGCGCCCTCGTCGGGATCCTGACCGACCGCGACCTCAAGGAGCACATGGGCGCCTGGCTCAGCGGCGACATGGACCCCGAGGAGCGGGCCGACGCCCTCGACGATCCGGTGGAGTCGGTGATGACCGCCGATCCCGTCACGGTGGGGCCCGAGACGGAGCTCTTCGAGCTCATCGATCTGCTCCTCGATCAGAAGTTCAGCGGCGTACCTGTGGTAGGCTCCGAGTCGGAGCTCCTGGGCATCGTGTCGTACCTCGATGTGCTGCGCGTGGTCCGGGAGCTGGTGTGACGCTGACAGCATGACCTGGAGCCCCGCGATGACGAGCTTGACCGAGCTGCCTGAGCTGACCGACGACCTGATCCGGCGCCTCGACGTGCCGGGACCGCGCTATACGAGCTACCCGACCGCCCCCGAGTGGTCGCCCGACCTGACCGGCGAGCAGTACCTCGCGAAGATCGGCGAGGCGGGCAGGGTGGCCCCGGACGAGCCCCTGTCCCTCTACATCCACATCCCGTTCTGCCGCGAGCTGTGCACCTACTGCGGCTGCAACGTGGTGATCTCCAAGGACGACTCCCGCGCCGACCCCTACATCGAGGCCGTCGCGAAGGAGATGGAGCTGGTCGCCGCCCACCTCGGCCCGCGCCGCCGGCTGTCGCAGCTCCACTGGGGCGGTGGCACGCCGACGTTCCTCAACGAGCGGCAGCTCGGCTATCTGTGGTCGAGGATCCGCTCTCTGTTCGAGCCGCAGCCCGATGCGGAGGTCGCCATCGAGGTGGACCCCGCCATCACGACCCGCGGGCAGCTCGACCTGCTGCGATCCTTGGGCTTCAACCGCCTCTCCATGGGCGTCCAGGACTTCGATCCGGACGTGCAGGCCGCGGTCAACCGCATCCAGAGCGTGGAGGAGACGCGGGATCTGCTGGTCCACGCCCGGTCGCTCGGCTTCACGGGCATCAACTTCGACTTGATCTACGGGCTCCCCCGCCAGACCCCCGCGTCCTGGCAGCGCACCCTGGAGCTGGTCACGGAGCTGCACCCGGACCGCATGGCCGTCTACTCCTTCGCCTTCATCCCCGATCTGCGGCACCACCAACGCAAGATCGACGCTGACGAGGTCCCGAAGGGCACAGACAAGCTCAACCTCTTCCGGCAGACCTACAAGACGTTCACCGAGGCCGGCTACCGCGCCATCGGCATGGACCACTTCGCCGTGCCGGAGGACGAGCTGTCCCGGGCCCAGCGGGAGCGCCGCCTCGGGCGGAACTTCCAGGGCTACACCGTCAAGAGCGCCATGGACGTGGTCGCCTTCGGGGTGACCGGCATCAGCGACGTCCAGGGCTGCTACGCCCAGAACGTGCGCCCACTGAAGCTCTACTACGACGCCATCGCCGCCGGGCAACCGGCGACGGAGCGCGGCATCCTGCTCACGGAGGAGGACCGCGTCCGCCGTGCGCTGATCACCCAGCTCATGTGCAACTTCTGGCTGGACCTGGCGGACTTCGGCGGTGTCGGGCGCTTTGAGCCCGAAATGGAGCGCCTGCGTCACCTGGAGTCCGAGGGCCTCGTGGTGCTCGACGGGTCGCAGGTGGACGTCACGCCGCTCGGGCGCCTGTTCGTGCGCGTCGTGGCGATGACCTTCGACACGTTCCTGCGCCGCCGAACCGGCACTCCAGGCTTCTCCCGCACGGTGTAGGGGTCGCCAGGCGGGCCGCCCGGGGCTATGCTCCAAGGCGATGCGCCGCCTGCTCCTGCTCCTGCTCCTGCCCCTGACCCTGACCGGTCTCCCCGCACACGCCCAGATTGCTCCCCCCAAGGGGCCTGTCCGCGCCTACCAGGCGGACGACCACGTCCCCCGCCCCCACGACAGCCGCTTCACGCTGGAGGAGTGGACGTTCACGGTCCGCCTCGAGGACGAGACCGTCGTGCTCGTCACGCTGGCGCTGAGCAACCTGTGGTTCCTGCCCCAGACCGTCGCCCTGGAGGCGTCCGTCATCCCGCCGGGCGGCTCCGCTACACTCTACGGGCGCCGCGAGGGCACCGGCGGCATGACCGTCGATCGGGCGGTGGCGCGCGTGGACCTCTCCCCCTCCCTCCGCATGTCCGGCCTCCCGCCCGGCCCCATGACCCTACACGTAGAGAGCGACTGGCACGGCGGCCTCGTCCTCGACCTGACTCTCCGGGACCCGTGGCCGGGCTTCGTCGCCGGCGACGGGACGTTCCGCGTCGGGGATGACCCCACGGCGAACGTACAGACCATGGTGGTCACACCCCGCGCCGACGTGGAGGGCACGCTGAGCATCGGCGGACAGGCGGCCCAGGTGCGAGGCGTCGCCTCCGTGGAGCACGCCTTCTATCCGCGCCTCCTGTCCGAGCTGTTCGTGCAGCGGCACGCGGCGATCGCGTGGCTGGGCCAGGTCGCCTTCGTCACGGTCGCATGGCAGGCGCGCGAGGACCGCGGCGGCGGCCTCGGGGGGCTGGTCGCGGCGTGCGACCGCCGCGGCGTGCGGGCCCTGAGCACGGACATCCACGTCCGCTGGGACTCACCGCGGGTCACTCGGGGGTGCGCCGAGCCCGGGAAGTGGCTCGTGACGGGCGAGGGGCTGCGGTTCGGCGGCAAGGCGGGCCGGCGCCTCCAGGTCTTCGGGCTCACCGATCCCATGAGCGCCCTCACCAGGGCGGCCGTCAGCGCCGTCGTGGGGTCTCCGGTCTTCGTGCGCGGCCTGAGCGTCGTCGAGGCCGATGTTCGTGGAAAGCGCAGCAAGGGCACGGGGATCCACCGGGTGGAGTGTGCCGACGAGTGAGACTCCCCCGCAATCTGCTCAGTGTTCTGCTCCGCCGCTCTCGGGCCCGTCGTCCCGGTCACCGCGGACGAGCGTGAGCTGGACGGGCCGCCGGCCAACCGGCCGCGCCGGTTGCTGCGCGGGTCGCACGCGGGCCAGGGCGTGGACAGCCACGATGCGCGCGACGAGGGCGATGAGGATCACGATGCCGATGAGGCCCTGGAGGGCCGTCAGCGTCCGAGACAAGGGCGTGGTCGCGACGATCACGGAGTCGTCGAGCGTCGTCAGGACCATCAGGCTGTGCTGCAGGAGCGTGGACGGCTCCCACCCGCTGATCCCGGCCGCCGGGTGGATCACCACCAGGCTCCAAGGCTGGAGCCAGCGCAGCAGGCCCCAGAGCTCCGCCCACGCGACCGCGAAGAGCAGGAACGAGGCGATGGCGCACGCCAGGGTCTCGAGGGTGACGACCCGCGTCCGATGCACCTCGCGGGTGAGCATCCCTGCGCCGAGGGAGGCCAGCGCGGCGCCCAGCAGCGCGCGGCCCACCCCGAGGGGTACTGACGGGTCCAGATCGACCAGCGCCCCGGCCACGAGCCCGAAAGCGCCGAGCCCCGCCGTGACATCGAGGAGCCGACGCTGAGGCCGGCAGGCGACGACCGCGAGGGCGGCGGCGCCGAGCAGCAGCAGGTCGAGGGCGCGTCTGCCCCAGAGGGAGGTCTCCAGCGTCGGAGCGAGGAGGAAGGCCGCAACGGCTGCGGTGACCACCGGCACGCTCGGGTTGCGGACGACCGCTCCGCGGAGACGCGTCCCGAGTCCGTTCGGCTGTGTGCCCTCGACCATGACAACGAGAGTACCAGCGCTGGCCGGCGACTCAAGGCGAATGCCGAACCTACCCGACGATCCGGGCAACCGGAAGAGTGAGGGGCGGGGGGGGGGGCCCCCCCCCCCCCCCCCCCCCCGCGGGGGGGGGGGGGGGGGGGGGGGGGGGGGGGGTCCCGGGGGGGGGGGGCGCCCCCACC
>BTVJ01000033.1:0-83551 GCA_045863395.1 Myxococcales bacterium | reverse complement strand
CCAGTCCCCCTCCGGCGTGCTGTGATTTGCGCGGTTTCCGATGCGCGTCAACACTTCAAAGCGGCGTTCTTTCATGCCCTTGGCTAGACCCAGGAGCACTGGCCGCTTCTCGCGGAGGATATACTTTCACACCTTCAAGAGCATGACGCCGTGCCGGACCAGTCGACCGGTTATGGACAGAAGTACCGGGTCGAGGGTGCCATCACAGGGCCGGGCGGTAGGGAGGCGACCTTGGTTGCCATCTGGATCGTCCGGAACAACGAGGAGGCGCCGCGGTTCGTGACGGCGTTCCCTGGAGCGGAGCCATGAACTACAAGATCCTCGATGTTGTTGTGTTGCAGCGCGACATCAGCCCTGACGGGCTTTGTCGCGGTGACGTTGGGGCCGTTGTTGAACTGTACGAGCCCGATGATCTTGAGGTGGAGCTCGTCCTCGCGCCTGGACGCACAACGGCGGTCCTCACCCTCAACGTGAAGGACGTTCGGCACGTCGAGGCGCACGACATGCTCTCGGTCCGCTCAGTTGCCTGGGACGGGTGGGTCGCTTCTTCGACTCAGGTGACCGGAGGCGTTCATCTGTGGAGGGGTGGCGCGCGTACACTCCCAGCGACATGTCTAGAAGGTTCCGCGCTCCGGTGGTTCCACCAGCGGAAGACTCATTTTCGCCGCGTGTCTGAAGGCGCGCTCGAATCGAGGCACCGAGTTTGGGGCTGACACGCGCTTCGTACTGACACCCGATGCTGCCGAAGGCCCCCGCCCGGATTGCCTCCGCCCAGATTGCCTCCGAGGCTGGCGCCCCTGGGGCAGTCTGGTCCAAGGCAGTCTCCAGTGACGGGGTCAAAACTGTCGAAGCGAGCACAGGAACCTGGAGCCCCCCCCGGAGAGCCCCTGGCCCCCGGCCGCAAGGGGGCCTCGGTCGGGGTTTCGGCCACGGAATGGTTCCGAGGGCCGCAGAGCTGCGTGATCGGCCGCGGTGCGGACGCCGGGAGAGGGCCTGGCGCCTCCGAGCTGCCAGGTGAGAACATCGGAGAGACGGTGCGAACCACGGCTCGGCGTCTGAGCGGAGGGGCCGCCTGTCCAGGGAGAGCGGAGTAGGAGCGCCCCACCCCCGACACCGCGCCCGGGCGCTTTGTGGAACATCGCCGGAACCACTCGCTCAGGGCCCCGGTCCGCGTGCGGCGCCCTTCGAGCAGCACGACCCTGAGCGTGGCGGTGGTGATGGCCCACGGGACCGCCGGGCACGGGGACGGCGTGACGCAGGTGTCCATCGCGTCGTACCCCACGATGACCATGGGCGGCGACGTTGCGACGGGCCGGCTGTGCCCCGACGCGGCCCTTGCCGACTCCCCGCAGCGCCCGGCATAATGCGCGACCGATGCGAGGCAACGTGGAGCGCAGGCCCGGGTTCGAGACGGTGAGGACCTGGTGGGCGGCGGGCCTCCTCGCCGGCTTCGCCCATGGGGTCGCGGACCTTCTCGTCGCGCGCGGGGCCCTGCCCGCCCCACTCTTCAGCGTGGCCGATGACCTGCTGCTGTGGCTCGGGGCGTCCGCTGTCCTGACCGCTCTCGCCGGAGCCGCCGGTGCTACGCTCGGCTTGCTCATGGTCGTCGCCACCCGCTCCGGGGCTCCTCCGCCCCTCACCCGGGCCACGGCGGCCGCTGCGCTGCTCGCCCCGCTCTGGGCGCTGAACGCCGGCCTGCGCGCCACCTCCCCCTCCCTGTACTGGGGCGGGCTCGGTCTGCTGACCGTCGCGACCCTCGGAGGGGCGGCGTCCACGGCGCTCAGACCGTGGAGCAGGTCCACCGAGCGCGTCGCCGCGGCAGGGCTCGCGCTCGTAGCAGCGGCCACCTGGACGGCGAACCTGCTCGTCCTCCCGGGCCTCTACCGGGCGCAGCACGCCTCGCTGGCCCTCGTGTCCGTCGCCGCGGCGGCCGCTGCGGTCGCGCACCTGCTCCCAAGCGCCCGCGTACCCCGCGTCGCGGCGGTCGCTACGGTCGTCGCTCTGCTGCTGTGGCTCGAAGCGTTCATCGTACTTCGGGGCGAGCTCGGCCAGGGCGTGCGGCTGGCCCTGCTCGGTCGCACCGTCGCCACGACCCACGCCGCCGACGTCCTCGGCGTCATCGCCGACCTGGACCAGGACGGCGCCTCGTCCCTGTTCGGCGTGGACTGTGACGACCTGGACGCGGGTGTCCACCCGGGCGCGACGGACATCCCCGATGACGGCATCGACCAGGACTGCGTGGCCGGGGACGCCACCGAGGCTGCAATTGCCGCGCTCGCCTCCAGCCGAAGCCAGGCGCTCCCGCCCGGCGCCCGCCCGGCACAGGGTCGCAGCCTGATCCTGATCACGGTGGACGCCCTGCGAGAGGACCGGAGCCATCGCATGGAGTCCGTGCGCCGCCTCGCTGCCCGAGGGGTGACGTTTCGCCGCACCTACGCGGCCTACCCCTCCACCATCCTGTCCTGGTTCGCGGCGATGACCGGGCGGGCCCCCTCCGCCATCCGCACCGAGCGCTGGATCAAGTGGGACGTGCCCACCCCCGACCGCAGCCAGACCCTGGCGGAGATGCTGAGCGAGCGCGGCTACCGCGTCGAGGGCCTCGCCTTCCACCACATCTTCGCGCCCGAGCACGGCCTGGTCCGAGGCTTCCACCGGGTCTGGACCGAGAGCGGCGACCCGAAGGTCGTGGTCCACTCCCGGTCTGCGCACCAGACGGCGGACAGAGCCATCGCGCTCCTCCGCGCCCCCAGAGAGGGCCCCCTGTTCCTCTGGGCCCACTTCTACGACCCGCACGAGCCCTACCTGGAGCACCCGGAGTTCCCACCCGATGCGCCCGGCGGGACGGAGCAGCGCTACGACGCCGAGGTGCGCTTCACCGACGCCCACCTCGGGCGCCTCATCGACGCCCTGGAGTCGAGCGGCGCCCTCGACGAGGCGCTCGTCGTGCTGACCGGCGACCACGGCGAGTCCTTCGGGGACCACGGGCTGCACTACCATGCGTCGGCGCTGTACGACGAGCAGCTCCGCGTGCCGCTGGTCATCACCGGCCCAGGAGTACCGCACGCACAGATCCGAGAGACCCCCGTCGGCCTCCAGGACCTGTCCGACACCCTGGCGGACCTGCTGGGCGCTCCTCCCCCGGCCCACTCCCAGGGGGCGTCCTTCGCGGCCCTCGTCGCCGCCCCTCTGGCCGGGGATCGCCCTCCACCGGTCTTCGCCGAGGTCGACGAGGACACGGGCCTCCAACGCATGGTGCTCATCTGGCCCTGGAAGCTCATCTACTACGTGCCCATGCACACCTTCGAGCTGTTCGACCTCGCCCGAGACCCGAGCGAGCGGGTCAGCGTGTTCGACGCCGTGCCCGAGGTGTCGGCCGAGCTCCAGCACGTCCTCGCGACGTGGACGGCGAGGGTGCTGCGGTGACCTCGCGCCGTTGCGCCCCAAGGCGGCGCTGTGCTAACTGTGGCAGCGGACATTGCCCGCGCGAACGGACGCTGGAGGAACCCACATGGACCAGGAGAGGCGCCAGCCACGCATCGAGACCGACGCGCTGGTGGACGTGGCCGCCAGCGACGTGCTGCTCTACCACCACATCGAGAACCTGAGCCTCGGCGGCATGTGCATCCAGTCGCCGAACGTGGAGCCGGTGGGGACGCGCATCAACCTGTCCATCAACTTCCCGGACCTGCACCGCACGCTCGACATCGAGGGTGAGGTGGTGTGGGCCAACGCCGATCACCCCTGCGACATGGGCATCAAGTTCGTCAACCCGACGGACCGCGACAAGGCGCTGCTCAAGAGCTACCTTGAGCTGCGCCGCCAACTGAGAGAGACCCCCCGATGACCTCACCCAAGTCGAGCCACATCGAGACCCTCGCCATCCACGGGGGCCAGCGGCCCGATCCGTCGACGGGCGCCATCATGACCCCGGTCTACCTGACGAGCACCTACGTGCAGGAGAGCCCCGGTGTCCACAAGGGCTACGAGTACTCGCGGACGGGCAACCCGACCCGCACGGCGCTGGAGGGGTGCCTGGCCTCCCTGGAGGGCGGGGCCCACGGCCTCGCCTTCGCCTCCGGGTGCGCGGCGGCGGCGACGGTCATGCACCTGTTCGACGCGGGCGATCACATCCTGTGCGGCGACGACCTGTATGGGGGAACCTACCGCCTGTTCAACAACGTCTTCACGCGGCACGCGCTGACCTACTCCTTCGTCGACCTGGTGGACCCGGCGGCCCTCGATGGCGCGGTCACCCCTTCGACGAAGGCGGTCTGGATCGAGTCTCCGACCAACCCTCTGCTCAAGCTGGTGGACATCGCCGCCATTGCCGAGCGGTGCCGAGCCCGCGGCCTCATGCTCATCGTGGACAACACCTTCATGACCCCCTACCTCCAGCGCCCCCTGGAGCTGGGGGCCGATCTCGTGGTGCACTCGACGACCAAGTACCTCGGAGGGCACAGCGACGTGGTCGGCGGCGCGGTGATCACGAACGACGCCGCGCTCCACCAGCGGCTGGCCTACCTGCAGAACGCCGTCGGCGCCACGCCGGGGCCCATGGACTGCTTCCTCACGCTGCGCGGCTGCAAGACGCTGCACGTGCGCATGGATCGCCACGAGGAGAACGCCCGCGCCGTCGCACAGCTCCTCGCCTCTCACCCCGCCGTGCAGCGGGTCATCTGGCCGGGCCTGGAGTCCCACCCGCAGCACGCCCTCGCGCGGCGCCAGGGGCGGGGCTTCGGGGGCATCGTGACCTTTGTTCTTGCGGGTCTGCCCGAGGCGCGGCGCTTCATGGAGCGGCTCCGCATCTTCGCGTGCGCCGAGTCTCTGGGCGGCGTCGAGTCCCTGGCGGACCACCCGGCGATCATGACCCACGCCAGCATCCCCCGCGAGCAGCGCGAGGCCCTGGGCATCGTGGACGGGTTGGTGCGGCTGAGCGTGGGCATCGAGCACAGGGACGACCTGCTCGACGACCTCCGGAGCGCCCTCGCCCCCTGACACCGCGACACCTCAGGGGGGACCGCCACGCTTGCGCCGGAGGCCGCCCGCGGCCATCATGAGGGCTGGCGCCTGCGCCGGGGGAGACTCGGCGGGCAACCCCGAGAGAGAGGCAGACCGCATGATGGATCCCGACAACACCGTCGTTCCGGTGCTCCCGCTGAAGAACGCGGTGCTCTTCCCGCACCTCATGAAGCCGCTCCTGGCCGGCCGCCCGGCGACGCTCGCCGGCATCGACGTGGCGCTGGCGACGGGCGAGAAGCTGATCGCCGTGTTCACGCAGCGCGACCCCTCCTTGGAGGAGCCTGGCGTGGACGACCTGTACGAGGTGGGCACCCTGGCGACCATCCGCACCATGGCGCGCCTGGAGGACACGGTGCACGTGGTCGTGCAGGGGCTCCAGCGGGTGGGCATCGCCGAGGTGGTCCACGAGCACCCCTACCTGGCGGTGCGGGTGGTGCGCATCCCCGAGCCGCGGGACCACGACGTGGAGACCGAGGCCGTCCACCGCTCCATCACGGAGCTGGCGGAGCGCCTCGCCGATCTCGTCCCGCCACAGGTCAAGGCGAACCTCCAGCAGATGCTCGCCGAGCCGCGGGAGGCGCTGCAGCAGGCGTACCTCGTGGCCTCGCTGCTGGCCATGGAGCCCGAGCAGGAGATGGAGCTCCTGTCCATGCCCACGCGGCGGGAGGCGCTGCGGCTGGTCCACGACCGGCTCAAGCACGAGGTGGAGATCCTGGAGATCCGCGCCAAGATCGCCAAGGAGGCGGAGAGCGAGATTGGCCGAGAGCAGCGCGAGCACGTGCTGCGCCACCAGCTCAAGGCGATTCAGAAGGAGCTGGGCAGCAAGACCAGCGACGAGGGCGATGACCTCGGCAAGCTGCGGGAGCAGGCGCGGCGCGCCGGCCTGCCCGACGCGGTGCGCAGCGAGGTGGACCGGGAGCTGTCGCGGCTCGAGCGCACGCCCTCCTCCTCGCCGGATCACCACGTCGCGCGGACGTGGGTGGAGCTGGTGGTCGCGCTCCCGTGGACGCGGGGCACCAAGGACAACCTCGACCTGGCGCGGGCGCGGCGCATCCTGGACGAGGACCACCACGACCTCCTCGACATCAAGTCGCGCATCATCGAGCACCTGGCGGTCATGAAGCTCAACCCCAAGGCGAAGGCGCCCATCCTGTGCTTCGTGGGGCCGCCGGGGGTGGGCAAGACGTCGCTCGGGCAGTCCATCGCCCGGGCCCTGGGGCGCAAGTTCGAGCGCATGAGCCTCGGCGGCATGCACGACGAGTCCGAGCTGCGGGGGCACCGGCGCACCTACATCGGCGCCATGCCGGGGCGCATCATCCGGGCCATGCGGCGAGCGGCGGTGAACAACCCGCTCTTGATGCTCGACGAGATCGACAAGCTCGGGCGGGACTTCCGTGGCGATCCCGCGGGCGCCCTGATGGAGATCCTGGATCCGGCCCAGAACGTGGAGTTTCACGACAACTACCTGGACGTGCCCTTCGATCTCTCGCGCGTCTTCTTCATCACGACCGCAAACAGCCTGGATCCGGTGCCCCGGCCGGTGCTCGACCGCATGGAGGTCATGCACCTCTCCGGGTACACCGACGTGGAGAAGCAGGCCATCGCGCGCCGCTACCTGCTCCCGAGGCAGATCGAGCAGGCGGGGCTCAGCCCGGAGCTCCTGGCCGTGGAGGACCCGGCGCTCGACCGCATCGTGAGGCGGTACACGCGGGAGGCGGGGGTCCGGGAGCTGGAGCGGGCGCTCGGGCGCATCGCTCGCAAGGTGGCCATCCGGGTCGCGGAGGGGGATCGGGAGCCGGTGACGGTTGAGGCCGGGGACCTGCGGGAGCTGCTGGGCGCCGAGAAGTTCTTCGCGGAGGGGGCGCGGCGCAACCTCCAGCCCGGCGTGGCGCCCGGCCTGGCGTGGACCGAGGCAGGCGGCGACGTGATCTACGTGGAGGCCGTGCTGCTGCCGGGCAGCACGGAGCTGACCCTGACCGGGCACCTGGGCACCGTCATGCAGGAGTCGGCCAGGACGGCACGGAGCTGGGTCTGGGCGCAGTGCGCGGAGCTGGGCGTGGATCCGAAGCGGCTCACGACAGGGATCCACCTGCACGTGCCCGCGGGGGCCACTCCAAAGGACGGTCCGTCTGCCGGTGTGACAATGGTGACGGCCATCACGTCGCTGCTGACCGGCCTCACCGCTCGGAGCGACACCGCCATGACGGGAGAGATCACGCTCACGGGGCTCGTCATGCCGGTAGGGGGCATCAAAGAGAAGGTCCTCGCTGCGCATCGCGCCGGCATGAAGCGGGTGCTGCTGCCGCGGGAGAACGCCAAGGACCTGGAAGACCTGCCCCCAGAGGTCAAGCAGACCCTCGCGTTCGAGACCTTCGACAACGTGGAGGAGCTGCTCGCGTCGGCCATCCCGGGGCTTCGGCCGCGGTCGGCGCCCGTCGTCGACGACCGGGGACCGGGGGCCGCGCCCGCCGCCTGACACGGACTCTGGAGCAGGGGGAGGAAACCGGGGAGGCTGGAGGCGGGTACGGGCGCGGCCCTGGAAGACCGCGCCCGCGCAGGCTGTCAGCCGTGGGTCCGCTTGCGCAGCGTCACGAGAGCAGCGAGCACCACGAAGAGAAGCGCCAGGGGAGCCGAGGGAACGGAGCTGCCCGAGGCGGAGCAGGCCACCTTGGTGTCGTCGGTTCCGTCGGTGCTGCCGGTGCCGCCCGTGCCGGAGCCGCCCGTGCCGGAGCCGCCGACGCCCTTCCCGTCGCCGCCGCCCTCACCGCCGCCCTCACCGCCGGAGCCGCCGCCCTCACCGCCGGAGCCGCCGCCCTCACCGCCGGAGCCGCCGCCGCCCGAGCCGCCGCCGTCACCGCCGCCCGAGCCGCCGCCGTCACCGCCGCCCGAGCCGCCGCCCGGCCAGGTGCACTCCCCGTCCGTGCAGGTACCGTCCCCACCGCAGTCCGCATCTTCGGTGCACGGCTCGACGCCGATCTCCCACATGCAGTAGCCATCCTCGCCGCAGGTCCCGCCATCGGGGCAGTCCGAGTCCGCCGTACACAGCAGATCCTCGTACCAGCAGTAGCCGTCCTCGCCGCAGGTGGAGCCGTCCTCGCAGTCGGCGTCGGAGCTGCACTCCACGCCGTACTCACAGAACCCGTCCTCGCCGCACCAGCCGTCCCCGCAGTCGGCGTCGGTGGCGCACTCGTCCTCCCACTTCCAGTCGCAGTAGCCGTCCTCGGCGCACCAGCCGTCGGGGCAGTCCTCGTCGGTCGTGCACTCCATCGTGTCCCAGTAGCACCACCCCTCCATGCAGTACTCGCCGTCGCCGCAGTCCGCGTCCGTAGTGCACTCGTTGCCCTCGTAGGAGCACCACCCGCCCTCCATGCACGTACCGCCATCACCGCAGTCCGCGTCAGTGGAGCAGCTTATGGGGTCGGCCTCCGTGCAGTAGCCCTCGAGGCACCAGCCGTCAGCGCCGCAGTCCGCATCGGACTCGCAGGTCATGTCCGCAGGCATGCAGTAGCCATCGACGCACTCCTCGCCGTCGAGGCAGTCCGCGTCCACCTCGCACGGCGCCACCAGCGCGGCTGCCGGAGCGGCCCCCCACGCCACGAGCCCGACGGCCAGGCCGAGCATCCCAGACAAGCGCAACAATCCCTTCATGTGTCCTCCTCGCCCACCGGGCGCTCCGAATTGGGTGTCCTCACGAGCTGCGGGGCAGCATGAACCCGCCTCCATCACTTTGTCTACCGCAGAATCCTTCCTGCGCTGCCGCAGAGACCATGATCACCGCTCGGCGGCTCCTGGGAGTCTCGCCGAGTCAGCCCTCGTCCTCCTCGTCGTCCTCTACGAGGTCCTCGTCGGTGACCTGGCGCACGAGGACCGTGCGGCTGCCGAAGCGGATGATCACGCTGAGCACGTCCGTGTCCTCGACCGTGGCGATGACGCCGTCCTCCAGCACGAACTCCGAGTAGCCGTCCCCGTGACGCACGGCGCCGCCGTCGAACCACTCGTCGAAGGGGCCCGCGAGATCGTACGGCTTCGGGGCTTGTCGCAGGTTGGGCGGCTCAGCGATCAGCGCCAGCACGTCTGCGACGTCCTCGGGGTCCACGGCGTCTTCGAACGGCTCACCCATGCGGCACCTCCCCGGCGAGACTACCAGAGTGTGCCGGCCCCGCCCAAGAACGCTGCTTGCATCAGCTTCAAGAGGCCGCTAGGTTTCCGCCGAATGCGCACCAAGGAGGTCCCAGATGTGGCCATCGAGCAAGCCCCCGCAGCCTGGCGCCTCCACGGTGCCGGGCCGCCCCAACCCGCTGCCCCTGCCGCCGGCCCACGCCGTGCTGGGGTCGCCCCTCGACGCGGCCGGGCCCGGCCTGGAGGTCGCCATGTTCGGCATGGGGTGCTTCTGGGGGGCGGAGCGCCTGTTCTGGACCACTCCGGGTGTCGTGTCCACGGCCGTGGGCTACGCAGGCGGGTCCACGCCGAACCCGACCTACCGGGAGGTGTGCACGGGGATGACCGGCCACACGGAGGCCGTGCGCGTCGCCTTCGACCCGGCGAAGGTCAGCTACGAGCGCTTGCTCCGCCTCTTCTGGGAGGGTCATGACCCGACCCAGGGGATGCGCCAGGGCAACGACGTGGGTACCCAGTATCGCTCCGCGATCTACTGCACCACGGAGGAGCAGCTCCGGCAAGCCGTCGCCTCCCGCGACGCCTTCCAGGTGCGCCTCCGGGCGGCAGGATACGGCACGGTGACGACGGAGATCGCCGAGGCGCCCCCCTTCTACTTCGCGGAGACCACCCACCAGCAGTACCTCCACAAGAACCCGGGCGGCTATTGCGGCCTTGGAGGGACGGGGGTGAGCTGCCCCACGGGCACGACTACGCTCTGACGGGCCACTGGCAGGGCGCGCCGCTCGCGCTCGCCTGCGGGCGCGCCCGCAGGGGAGTCCCGCTCGACAGCCAGGGGAGGCGCCACTCGGGGGCGTGCTCCACCAACGCGGGCGGGACGGGGCGAACCCTGACCTGCGCAGCCGCGTGGGCGAGCACGTCGTCGACCAGCGAGAAGGGCTCGAGGTCTGAGCAGCAGCGAGCCACACTCCCGCCCGACCGCGTCGCCTCACTGGCCGTCTCCCACCAAGCGGGCGCGAACACCTCGAGGAGCCGCCGGAGCGTCGCCACGGTGTACACCACGCCGAGGGTGGTGAAGCTCCGCTCGGCCATCTCCTCCAGGGTTGGCGGGACGTAGCCGTCCGACATCGCCGCGCTCCAAGCGCGGGCCCCTTCGTGGAGCTGCGCAACCACCACGAGCTGATCGGGGTGCTCCTCGACCCACTGGGCATCCCGGCGAAACAGCGACATGAAGTGCAGAGTGTCTGCAGGCGGGTGCTCGGGCCCAAGCAGCACGACGGAGGCGTCCGGCGCCATGCGCAGGATGTCCAGGGTCGCGAGGAGGGCCAGGGGCCCCGTCGACCAGACGGGCGACGCCTCCGCAAGGGTCACGGCCCGAGGCCAACAGGGGTCGCGCACCGTGTCACACGTCGCTGCCACCAGCGTCCGCTTCGATGCAGCGAAGAGTCTCGCCCGCCCCAGACCGCGCAGCGTCTCGCTCTCCCACAGGAGCCGCGGCCGCGCGTCCGGCGGCGCCATCACGATGCACCAGCGCCCATCCGTCCCAGTCATGGAACCCTCCCTGTCGCGTCAGGTCGATGAAATTCGACCTCTGCGACTGAGTTCACACGGGGCAGACGAACCGTAGCACCAAGCGGCAGTCGCGCCAACTCCAAAGTGATAGTCACGCGGGGAGCGAAGAAATGCTCCCCTTCGGCTCCGGGGACGCACCCGGCCCCCCAGGCACACGCATCACGACACCGACGCCCGACACCCGCGGCATTCGACGTTGTACTGGAGTGAGGGGCGGCGTACCCTGGGCCTGGGTGGACGGAGGACGACGATGAGCCGACCGAACATGAAGCCGCTGCTCCTCTCCGCGGGGATGCTCGCCGCCCTGGCGCTCCTCGCTGCGGACGGCAAGAAGCCGGGCTGCGTGCCCGTGCCCGTGAGCATCGAGTGTGCCGGCCCCTCGGACTGCGAGGGGATGGCCCACGCCGCCTGCGAGGGCGCCTGGACGTGCACCGACGAGGCCCTCTGCGAGTGGGTCTGCGCCACGCCGCCGGCGTGCGTCGTGGGGCCCGCCTGCGGTGACTCCTGGGGATTCGCGGCGCCGCCTGCGCCCTCTCAGTGCGGCGAGGGCGCGACCTGCCAGTGCATCCCGAGCTGCCCGTTCTGCGACGACTGTCCGGCAGCGGCGTGCGCCCCAGCGCCCGGCGCCTGGCTGTGCCCGAAGGACGGCTCCCCGTGCGGCGGAGGCGCGACCTGCCAGTGCGTGCCGAGCTGCCCGGACTGCGCGGACTGCAAGCTCTTCGCGTGCGTGCCCCCGGACCTGTGTGGCCCCATCGACTGCCCCTTCTGGGCCCCTCCGGCGCCGGGTTGGTGCGAGGGCGGCGTCGTCCTCGGCGGCGGCAAGGACGCCAAGGGCTGCCAGCTCCCGCCCAAGTGCGTCAAGGAGTGCGGCGCCGCCAAGCAGGTCCACGGAGACCTGGTGGCGGCAGGCAAGGCGTGCGTGGCGGGCGCGGAGTGTACGCAGCAGGTCCCCGTGGGGCTGCTCTGCCAGTGCCCGGCCGTGCTCACGGCGAGCGCCGACGCCGCGGGCATCGTAGCGCTCCAAGGGTGGTACCTGGACCACTGCGCGCCGCCCGACGGGTGGGGCTGCGGGGGCGGGTGCCCCGACGTCCCCCTGGGCAAGTGCACGATGGGGGTCTGCGGCTACTGACTCACTGGAGGATCCGCGTCTCGTCCAAGGGGTCGACGACCGCGCTCCCTCCCTCCCGCCGCTGGATGGCGGCGCGGATCGCCTCGTGGCTCTTGCGATCAATGGGGTAGAGCAGCGTGAGCCCGAAGGCGGCCAGGTTGCACGCCACCGGCACCAGCACGTAGAGGCAGCGCAGGGTGAGCAGTACCTCCGGGGTCTGCTGCTGGTTCGGCTTGTACCCCGCCAACCCGAGGATGGGGAGCGCCAGGCCCACTCCGACCGCGGCGGCAAACTTCTCGGCGACGGACCAGAGGCCCACGAACTGCCCCTCGCGGCGGCGCCCCGTACGCAGCTCGTCGTAGTCGATGACGTCGGCCTGCATGGAGTTGGGCATGACGATGACCGCGCCGGCGCCGATTCCCGAGAGGCCCACGAGCACGAAGTAGGCGAGCACGTCCCCCTCCCCGAGGAAGAACACGAAGGAGAACGCGCCCGTGTTGCAGGCGGTGGCTACGAGGAACGCGGCCTTCTTGCCGTAGCGCCGCGCCGCGCGGACCCACAGCGGGATGAACGAGATGCCCACCGTGAAGTAGAGGATGAAGATGGGCCCGACGATGTCTGCGTGCAGCACGTGCTCCGTGTAGTAGGGGATCAGCGACGCGGGCAGGTTGCTGCCGAAGGCGCTGACCGTGTAGGCGGCCAGCAGGACCGCGAAGGGGCGGTTGCGCAGGGCCTCCGCCGTCCCCCGCAACAACCCCGTCGGGTGGGCCGGCGTGGTGGCGACACGCTCCCGCACCACCTGGGCGCAGCGCAGGCAGCTCCAGACCAGGACGGGCGCGGCGATGGCCACGTAGATGAGGAAGCGCCGGCGCTCGCCGCTCGACGTGTCGGGGAGCCCGAAGGCGTCCCCCACCGCGGGCACGGCGGCGGCAGCCACCATGGTGCCGCCGATGATCGCGGCGTCCCGCCACCCGAAGAGCACGGTCCGCTCGTCGTAGTCGGGGGTCAGCTCGGGGCCGAGGGAGCGGTACGGGATGGTCACCAGGGTCCACAGGAAGAAGAATGCCGCGACGCCGATGGCCAGCCAGATGGCCGACCCGGTGGCGCCGAGCAGCGGCGGCACGTAGAGCCACACGGCGGCCAGGGCCAGGGGGAGCGCCCCCCACACGAGGTAGGGGCGCCGGCGCCCCAGCCGGGAGCGGGTCCGGTCCGAGACCACGCCGATCCAGGGGTCGACAAAGGCGTCGAGGACCCGGGCGATGAGGAAGATGGCGCCGAAGACCGTCATGCTGACGCCGACGACGTCTGTATAGAACTTGGGCAGGTAGACGAACACGGGGATGCCGACGAGGGCCAGGGCGAAGCCGGGGAGCGCATACGCAGTCCGCGTGCGCCGGTCGCACCGGACCTCCTGCGCCAAGGCGCCCTGGGCGGTCGTCAACTGCAATGGGTCCCTCGCGTGCCGCATTCGTGGGAGACGAGCAGCGTATCCCGACCGCGGGTCCAGGATCCAGTCGGGGCCTGGCATCCCACGCTGGTCGAGCTCCCCGCTCGCGGCCCGCGCCCCCGGACGGTCAGCCTCCGTACCAGCGGCCCGCCGTGTCCTTGTCCGGGAGGAGCATGACGATCTCGCGCGCCACCTCCTCGACGGACTTTCCGGTGACGTCCAGGTGGGTCCAGCCGCGGAGGCGGCACAGGGAGGCGGCGTGGGCGAGCTCGCGGCGGACCTGCTCCGAGGTCGCGTAGGTCGCGCGCCCGGCGCCCATGTGCTCCGCACGGACCCGGCGCAGCTCGACCAGGCGCTGCGCGCCCATCACGAGGCAGAACACCCGCGACGCGGGCACGGCGAGAAGCGGGGGCGGCGGGTTGAGCCCCTCGACCAGCGGCACGTTCGCCGCGAACCAGCCCCGGTAGGCCAGGTAGAGGCAGGTAGGAGTCTTCATGGTCCGGGAGACGCCGACGAGGACGACCTCGGCCCGCTCGATCTCGTCGACCCGCTGCCCGTCGTCGTGCCGGAACGCGAAGTCCACGGCCTCGATGGCGCGGTTGCGCTCCTCGGCGATCTGCTCGAAGAGGCCGGGCTTCTGCAGTGGGGAGAGGTGGAGCTGGGTGGCGAGTCGCTCGAGCACTGGACCCATCAGGTCCAGCGCGTCGACGCCCTGGAGGCGCGCCTCCGACGCCATGACCCGCCGCAGCTCGTCGGAGACCAGCGTGTGGACGATCAGGCAGCGGCGCTCGCTGGCCTCCCGCACGACGGCGCCGACCTCGGCAGCGCTGCGCACGGCGGCGCGCCGCTCGATGTCCACGTCCGCGCCCTCGAACTGGACCAGCGCCGAGCGGACCACACGCTCCGCAGTGTGCGCAGTGCCGTCGGACACAGAGAGGACCGTCACCATCACTCGCTCGCGCTGAGCAGATACGCCTTGATGAAGCCGTCCAGGTCGCCGTCGAGCACGCCGTCGGCGTTGCCCATCTCGAAGCCGGTCCGGTGGTCCTTGACGAGGCGGTAGGGCTGGAGCACGTAGGAGCGGATCTGGCTGCCGAAGTCGATCTGGCGCTTTGCGGCCTCGACGGCGTCCCGCTCCTTCTCACGCTCCTGGATCTCGCGCTCGTAGAGGCGCGCCTTGAGGATCTTCATGGCGGTGGAGCGGTTCTTGTGCTGGCTGCGCTCGTTCTGGCAGGCGACGACGATGCCCGTCGGGAGGTGCGTCAGCCGGACGGCGCTGTCGGTCTTGTTGACGTGCTGGCCGCCGGCGCCGCTCGCCCGGTAGGTGTCCACCCGAAGGTCCGCCTCGTTCACCTCGATCTCGATCTCGTCCTCGATGTCCGGGTACACGAAGACGCTCGCGAAGGAGGTGTGGCGCCGCGCATTGGCGTCGAAGGGCGAGATACGCACCAGGCGGTGCACGCCGGCCTCCGCCTTGAGGTGGCCGTAGGCGTAGTTGCCCTCGACGGAGAACGTGGCGCTCTTGATGCCCGCCTCGTCGCCCTCCAGCTCGTCGAGCATCACGGTCTTGTAGCCGTGGGAGTCGCACCAGCGCAGGTACATGCGCAGCAGCATCGCCGCCCAGTCCTGGCTCTCGATGCCCCCCGCGCCCGAGTTGATGGCGACGATGGCGCCCGTCTTGTCCTCGACGGTGCCGAGCATTCGCTGGAACTCCAGCGCCTCCACCTGAGCTCGGACGTCGTCCAGGGACCGGCGAAGCTCGGCCTCCAGGGAGTCGTCCGACTCCTCCTCCGCCATGTCCATGAGCAGGACTGCGTCTTCGAGGGCCGTGTTGGGGGTGGTCCAGGTGTCGACGCGCTCGACCAGCTCGTTCCGCTCCTTGAGCACCGCTTGTGCCTTCGCGGGGTCGTCCCAGAAGGAGGGCACGGCGGACTGCTCGTCGAGGGCGGCTACCCTCTCGCGGGCCTGATCGACGTCAAAGATGCCTCCGGAGCGCAACGAGGCGCTCGCGCAGGTCCTTGGTGCGCTGGCGGAGATCGTCGTAGCTCATGGGGGCCTACTTGCTGGCGGCGAGGAACTGGCGGAGCCCGACCTTCTCTTCCGAGTGGTTGAACTTCTTGCGCTGGTCGGGGCTCAGCGCCTCGTAGACCGCCTTGAACTTCCGGCGCTGCGACCGCTTGATGCCCTTGCGCATGGTGCGGGACTCGAACTTCTTGGTGTCGGCCATTGCGTCTCCTGTCGTGTGGCGCCAGAGCATCCCCATCCCTGGGGAGCAGCGCGAGTCGGGCTTTTTAGACGATCCCCGCCCGGCGGTCAAGGCGAATTGCCGGCGAGCGTCTCCGGGGCTACCATGCCCGGTCGTGGACGACGTCGACCGGTGGCGCAGGTGTTCGAGGTTCACCCTCCTGGCCGTGGCGTGTCTGCTCGCCGCGTGCGCGCCGGAGGAGGGGGGGCTGGAGGAGGAGGCGGCCTCGCCCGCGCTGTTGCCCGCGCACCGGACCGAGGCGGAGCGCCTCTCGGCGGGCAAAGGCGACGACCTGGCCGCGTGGCGCCTCGCTCACCCCGAGTGGTTCGCCGTGACCGTCCCGCCCAGCCAGCCCGTGCGGGCCATGCGCGAGTGGGAGCCCATGTCCATGGTCCTGGCGGCGTGGCCCTCCTACCTCAGCGGTGACAAGGGAGCGCGGGACACGGTCGTCGCCATGCTGGGCCACACGGTGAAGGCGGAGACCGACGTCGGCGTGGTGGTCGAGACCAATACGGGCGCGCAGGACTTGATCGGCGCGCTCCTCGCGTGGGGGCTCTCGGAGGCCGACGTCGCCGCGCGGGTCGCCATCTGGCAGGTCCCCATCGACTCGGTGTGGTTCATCGACTTCGGGCCCTTCCCCGTGGTGGACGAGGCGCTGGGGCGCACGGGCTTCGTGGACTTCCGCTACTTCAAGAGCCGGCTCCTGGACGACGCCCTGCCGTCGCGCCTCGCGCTGGCGGGCGCCTCCCCGAGCGGACACGCCCTGCCGGCGACGGTTTGGCGCGCACCGTTCGACTTCGAGGGGGGGAACCTCCAGGCCGACGGCGAGGGCGGCTGCTACACCACGACCCGGGCGCTCCAGAACACGGGGGCGACGCAGGGGGAGCTGGCGGGCGTGCTGCGGGACTACGTGGGCTGCCAGAGCGTGGTGGTGCTCCAGGACCTGAGCGACGACGCCACGGGGCACATCGACATGTTCTTCAAGCTGACGCGGCGGGACCTGGCCATCGTGGGGGCCTTCGACGGCGCCGTGGTCGTCGATGCCAAGAACGCCGAGCGCATGGACAAGAACGCGGCCTCGTTGGGGGCGCTCCCCGGGATGCAGGTCCTCCGCATGCCGTTCCCGGCCAAGGCCGGCAAGACGCCGCGCACGTTCCTGAACGCGACGCTGGTCAACGGAGTGAACCTGTGGCCGGTGTATAAGGATGACGGCGCCAGCGGGGCGCTCCAGTCGCAAGCCGCCGCCGTGTGGGCGGAGGCGCTCCCCGACTGGGAGCACATCCCCATCCTGTCGGATCGGCTGGCGGAGCTGTCTGGGGCCATCCACTGCGTGTCTCGAACGCTGCCGGCGTTCCCCGTGGCGCCCATCGTGGCGCCCGGCATCTGCAAGGACGGCCTGTGCCTTGGTCCACCCGACGGCCACGACGGCGCATGCCAGACCCCCGCCGACTGCCAGGGCGCCCGGTGGGAGTGCCCGTGCCCTGTCTGCAACGGGAGCTGCGGCGCGCCGCCCTGCGGAGACATCCCCGCGGCAGGGACCTGCGTCGGAGCCGCGGTGGTCGCGTGCGTGGGCGGGTCGATCCAGGTCACGCCGTGTGACGGCTGCTGCGCCTTCGACGGCCTGGCGAAGTGCGCGACGGAGTGCGGCTGCCTGCCAGCGTGCGGCGACGGGGAGAGGGGGTGCGACGGAGATCTCACGTGGACCTGCGACACCACCGAGTGCCCTCGCCGGATCTATGAGTCGTGCGACGGAGGCGGCTGCATGGACGGCGCCTGCCGCGGGTGCGCCGGGATTGGGGCGGTGGGCTGCTGCAACGACGCCGCGACGGCGGTGGCCTGCGGGGCAGACGGCCTCCTCGAGACCCCGTGTGAGGGCGCGACGTGTGGGTGGAGCGCGCTGGGCGGCTTCTATGGGTGTGTCCCTGAGGAGCAGGCTCTGCTGGAGGACCCGAGCGGCGCGCACCCCATCTCCTGCCCCGGGGCCTGCGTCCACGCCTGCGCGGCCGGGTCCAGCGGGTGCGCCATGGATGGAGCGGGCTTCTGGACCTGCGTGGCGGGCCCGAGCGGGTGCCGGATCCGCAAGGACACGGCCTGCCTTCCCGGGCGCACCTGCGTCGGGGAAGCCTGCGTGGCGCCGGGAACGGGGGGTGAGCCCGGCAGTGGGGGAGCAGGTGGGGGCGCAGAGGCCCAGGCCACGTCAGCGAGCGGCTGTGGGCCGGGGAGCCCGTGGGGGACCGTCGCGCTGTGGGTGGCCCTCGCCTGGCTACGAAGGGGGCGCCCGAGGCACAAACCTGCGGGTTGACAGCGGGTTCCGCAACCATTCAGAATCGGCGCGCCCACGGCCCCCACGAGGTAGCCCATGTCCGCATTCCAGCCCTCCCTGTCTCGCGCCGTCCATCACCGCCTGCCGACGCCCATCGCCCTGCCCGCCCAGCGGTACGAGGACGCGCGCGACGACCTGGCGCGGGCCGCGCACCTGTTCGACTGCGTGGAATCGACGCTGCGGCTGCTGGCCCTGCTGGCCACGGCGGACCAGGCGAGCCGGGGCGGGGGGCACCAGGCGCTGGAGGAGGCGTTCCGGGTGGCGTTGCAGGATCCGGGGCCTGCCCGCTGGTGGGCGCTGCTGGAGGCCGCGGCGGGCGGGTTCCCCGCCGAGGGGGAGCCGTTCCTCCCCGAGCTCCACGCCCTGCTGCGCGACGAAGACAACGGGGCCGCGGCCTGGCGGGACGCGGTCGCCCGCCTTGTCGCACTGCGAGAGGACCCGGGCCTGGACCGTACCCGGCTGGAGGAGGGGCTGGCGCGTGTGACCGGCGACGACGCGCGATCCGCGTTGGCGACCCTGCTCGGGGGGCTCGAGTTCCTCTCCCGCCTCGTCCTCCTCATGCCCCAGGAGGTCCTCGACGGGCCCGACCGCAAGACGGTCCTGGCACGCCGGCTCCACGGCGCGCGGGCGGCCGGGCAGGCGGTGGCCTTCGACACGAGGCCGTCGGGGGGGATCGCTGCCGGGCGCCCCATCCTGCTCGCCCCCGACACGGACACTGCGCTGGGGCTGTGGCCCTTCGTCTCGTCCGTGGGCGGGAGCTTTGCCGTGCTCGCGGGAACGAGTGACGGAGAGCTGTTGTGCTCAGACGGGGCCACCGGCGATCTGACGCCCCTGCTGGTGGACGGCGCCGCCCTCACCCTGGACCGGGTGCTGGGCCTGCTCTACTCCTCGGTGGTGTCCGCGGGGCTGCTCGCCGACGCCCCAGCCCGGGTACGGAGCACCTGCGGCACCCTGCCGAGCCACGCCGAGGTGCCCGCCATCTACACGGAGGCCCTGCTCCTCCGGGTGGACGATCAGCGCGACGTCCTGCTGGCCGGTGACCCCGATGCCTGGGAGCAGCTCTGGCTCGCGATCATGCAGCCCCAGGCGGCGCTCGACGCGCGCCGCGTGCGCCACGCCTGGGAGCTGGCGCAGCGCCTCGGGGAGCCCCCGTCGGATCGCCTCGTGCCGGTGGTGGACTTCGGGTGGGCGCCGTCCATCGGGCGCTTCGTGCTGTCCGCCATGGCCGAGCCAGGCACGACCCTCGCGCGGCGGCTCGCCGCGGACGGGTCGCTCGGCGCAGGGGCGGCGGCAACCATCGCCCGCGACATCATCGACGCCGTCGCGGCGGTGGGGGAGCTGGCACCGCACACCGGACCGTCATCCGTGCTGCTGGACGATGGCGGGCGCGCACGCCTGCTGCCATTCCCGGTCGGCGATGACCCGGGTGGGGTCGCAGGGGTGGCAGGGACTCTGGACCTGCTGCTCGGCGGCATGACGGACGGGCTTCGGATCGCGGTCGACCAGGGGGACTGGGCCAGCGCACGTAGGGAGGTGGTGGCGGCGGACGGGGCATCGACCTGGGCGCGAGATCGGCTCGCCGCGCTCCAGGCCGCGAGCCCCGGGTCCCGGCGCGAGCGTGCGCGACGGGCGGCAGAGGCGATGGCGGCAGGCGACGCGGAGGCGGCGGTCCTCGCCTGGGAGGAGCTCTCAGATGCGGCGTGGTCGCCCGCGGAGCGGGTCGAGGCGCTGCTGAAGGCCGGGGCGCTGTACGCTGACGCCCTCGGAGACCCGATCGCGGCGCGGACGACCTTCGAGGCGGCGCTCACGTTGGACCCGGCGTGTGGTGAGGCCTCGGCGAGGCTGGAGGCGGACGCAGAGGCCCGGGAGGACTGGCAGCGCCTCTCCGGCCTGCTGCTCGATCGCTTCGAGGCGGCGACGGAGGACGAGGCCCGGGCGGAGGCGCTCCGGCGCCTGCGGCCCGTCTTCGAGGAGCGCCTCGGCGACGTGGACGCGGCCTTCTACGTGCTGCGCAGGCTCCTGGACGTCGACAAGGGAACCGGGCGCCTCGACGAGATCGAGCGCCTGGCGGCGGCCACGGGGCGGTGGGACGACCTGGTCTCCGCCTACGACGCGCTCCGGGGCGAGTCCGTCGCGGGTGACGCGGACCTTGCGTGCAAGGCGGCGCGGGTGCTGCTCGAGCAGGAGGGCAAGGTCGACGAGGCGCTGGAGCGCCTGCGCGTGGCGCTCGAGGCGGCGCCCGAGCACCTGCCGGCCCTGGAGCTGTATGCGGAGGCGCTCGCCGCGGCGGGCCACGGGCTGGACGGGGCGCGGGTGCTGACCCGGGTCGCGGGCCTGCTCGATGGGGCAGCGAAGGCGGACGTGCTCGCGCGGGCGGCCGGTGCGGCGGAGTCGGCGGCGGGGTGGGCGGAGGCGGTGCTGCACCACCAGGCCCGGGCGGCCATGTTGGGGCCCGCGGAGGCGGCTGCGGTGTGGGTACACATCGGCGAGCTGCAGGCGGCTCACCTGGGCTCGCCGGGCATGGCGCGAGCGGCCTTCGAGCACGCGCTGACGGTGGCTCCCGAGGTGACCGCCGCGTGGGACGGCCTCGAGGAGCTGGCGCGGGCGACCGGCGACGCGGGGCTGCTGCGCGACGCCCTGATGCGGAGGGTCACCGCGTCTCGGGGGACCGACCGCGAGCGAGCGGCGCTCACGCACGCCCTGGAGCTGGGCGCCGAGGCGGGCCTGGACGGGGAGGCGCGGGCGGGCCTGCTGCGGCGCCTGCGGGCAGTCGGTGCGGACGACGCGGGGCTGCTGGACGCGCTGCTCGACCTGGCCCACGACGGCGGCCGGTGGGATGAGGTGGTGGGCCTCCTCGGCGAACGGGCGGAGAGGCTCGGCGGAGAGGAGGGGATCCCGGCGCTCATGGAGCAGGCGCGGGTGCTTCAGCTCCAGCTCGGCGCGCCGGCGAGGGCGTCGCGGGTGCTCGAAGTGGCCCTGGAGCGCAAGCCCGGCGACCCCGTGGTCCAGGACGCGCTGATCTCGGCCTACCGGGAGAGTCAG
Organism: Myxococcales bacterium; assembly: GCA_045863395.1. Lineage (GTDB taxonomy): Bacteria > Myxococcota_A > UBA9042 > JABWCM01 > BTVJ01 > BTVJ01. The sequence goes on along the minus strand of BTVJ01000033.1, from coordinate 62,679 downwards.
CAGTGGTCTCGCCTGGCGCAGCTCCTGGAGAGCCACGGCATCAGCCACACGGAGGACGCGCGCCGGGTGGAGCTGCTGGTCGAGGCCGGGCAGGTGGCGACGCAGCACCTGAAGGACGAGGCGCGCGCCATCGCGCTCTACGAGACGGCGCTCGAGATCGACCCGACGCACCCGGTCGCGGCGCGGGACCTGGCGGCCATCTACACGGAGCAGACGCAGGGGGCGCGGGCGCTCCCGCTGGTGCAGGTGTGGGCCAACCACGTCGACGCAGAGGCGGACCCGGAGGGCGCGGTGGCTGCGTGGACGGCCGTGGGGAGGGCAGCGGACCTGGTCCTGCGGCACGACGTGGCGGCCAACGCCTACGGGCGGGCGGTGGCGATCACGCCCTCCGACGTGGACGCGCGGGTGGGGCTGGCGGCGGCCCTGACCGTGTCGGGGCAGGTGGACGCGGCCATCGCGGCGTGGACCGCCGTCCTCGACCTGCCGGCGTTGCCCGACGGCGTGCGCTCCCGGGCCCAGACGGCGCTGGGCGAGCTGGCCATGAAGACGGGCAGCACCGAGGAGTCCCGGACACTGCTGGAGCGGGCCCACGTGCAGTCTCCGGGGGACGAGAAGGTGCTCCGCGACCTGATCGGAGCCTGCGACCGCCTCCAGGACTGGGCGGCGTCGGTGCGCTACCGCATGGAGCTGTCGAAGCTCGTGCCGGACCGGGTGGAGCGCGGCGCCGTGCTCATGCAGGCGGGCGACCTGGCCCACGACGCGCTGAAGGACATCCGCGCCGCCATCGAGGCCTACAGGCAGGCGCAGAACGCGCTGCCGGGCAGCAAGGCGACGGCGGCGCGCCTGCTGCGCCTCTACCTGGACGCCCAGGAGTACGAGGAGGCCATCGAGACCCTGCGGCGGCTCATCGAGCTGGAGGAGGACCCGAAGAAGAAGGGGTCGCACCGGCTCACGTTGGCCTTGATCTACCGTGACCACCTGCGCGACGACCGGCGGGCCGTCGCGTACCTCAACGAGACCCTGGACGACGACCCGCTGCGGCTCGAGGCCTTCGAGGCGCTGGACGCCATCCTGGTGCGCCGCAAGGCGTGGGAGGAGCAGGCGGAGAGCTACGAGCGCATGTTGGAGCGCATCGGCGAGATCCCGGGGCAGGAGGCGCTGGCCTTCCGGCTGCTGCGCAACCAGGCAGAGATCCTGACGAGCGTGCGGCAGATCGAGCCGGCCATCTATGCGCTCGAGCGTGCCCGCGCGCTGAAGCCGACGGACCCGGACACCCGCTTCGCCCTGGCGCGCCTCATGGAGCTGGACGACGCGATGGTGGACGACGCCATCGCCGAGTACCAGACGGTCATTCAGATCGACGGAGGGCGCGCGGAGGCGTACCGGTCACTTCGGCGCCTGTATACACGGACCCGGGCGGCGGACGCGGCGTGGTGCGCCTGCGGCGTGCTGTCGCTGTTCGGTCAGGCGGACGAGAACGAGCAGGCCTACTACGAGGCCCACCGGCAAGGGGCGCTCAAGGTGGCCCACGTCATCAAGACCGAGGACACCTGGCCCAGGCACCTGTACGCGGACGGCCAGGACCCGACCATCGGGGCGCTGCTGCTCGGGGTCTACCGGGCCCTCCCGGAGCGCTTCGACACGGACAACTTCGACGACCTGCGCCTGACGGATCGCAACCACGTGGATCTGCGGGTGCGCACCTCCTTCAGCAGCTTCGCGGGCACCATCCCCAAGATCCTGGGGGTGGAGAAGCCCGAGTTCTTCCTGGCGGCCCAGGCCAAGGGCATCCGGCGGCTGCACATGCCGGCGCCGGCGTACCTGTTGGGGCCGGACGTGCACGACGGCCTCAAGGGCAAGCGGCTGCGCTTCACGCTGGGCAAGGCGATGGCGTACCTGCACCTGCCGCACCGGGTGGCGACGGCGCTGCCGCCGGCGCAGCTCCAGGCGGCGCTGGAGGCGGCCTACCTGCTGCTCACCGGCAACGAGCACCAGGTCGTTCACGCGCCGGAGGCGGTCCAGGACTGGTTCCGTGCCCTGGGGAGGAGCATGGGCGAGGCGGACCGCGCGGCGCTGCGGCCCCAGGCGGAGCTCTTGTTCCGGACGGGAGTGCGCCCCGACGTGGCGGCCTGGCAGGCCCAGGTGGAGATGACCGCCAACCACGCGGGCCTCCTGTTGTGCAACGACATCGAGGTGGCCATCGAGTGCCTGGAGGCCGAGCCCTGGTCCCCGTCGAAGCTCACCGTGAAAGAGAAGACCCGCGACCTCGTGCGCTACGCCATCGCGCCGCGCTACCACGCGCTGCGCAAGGCGCTGGGCATCGCGATCCCCGACGACGTGGCGGAGGCGTGAGACGGAGGGACCGCGACGCAACCGTCGAGCGGAAGCCCTCTGGTGGCCACTGGTAATCGCCTCGGCGCCGAGTAGAATCGGCGCCGCAAGGAGGTGCCACCCATGGCCGCCACGAGAGAGACTGCGCGCGTCATCGTCGTCCTGCCCGCCTACAACGAGGCGGCCGTCATCGCCCGGGTGCTCCACGAGGTCCACGACGAGCTGGACCGCGCCGGCTTCCTGGACCACGAGCTGCTGGTCGTCGACGACGGCAGCCATGACAACACCGCCGCCATCGTCGAGTCGGTCATGGGGGAGCTTCCCGTGGTCTTGGAGCGCCACGACGGCAACCAGGGCCTGGGGCGCGCGCTGCGCACGGGGCTGGTCGCCGCCGCGAAGAGGGTCGGGGCGAACGACGTGGTCCTGACCACCGAGTCCGACGGCACCCAGCCGGCGAGCGTCCTGCCGGAGCTCGTGAGGGCCATCCTGAGCGGCTACGACTTCGCTGTGGCCACGCCTCTGGCGGACGAGGAGGGCTTCCGGGGGGTGCCGCTCCATCGAAGGGTGCTGAGCCGCGGGGCCAATGTGCTGTATTCTGGGCTGTTCAGCATCCACACCCTGCGAGACTACACGAACCTGGTCCGCGGGATGCGCGGCGGGACTCTCCAGCGGGCGATTGATCGGTATGGGTCCGAGGGGCTCATCACGCGCCGCGGCTTCGAGGCGGTCCCGGAGCTGATCCTCAAGCTCCGGCCCTTGATGCCCAAGATCTTCGAGATTCCGTTGGTGATCGATCACTCGCTCATGCAGAGAGAGTCTCAGCTCCCAGTGGCGCGCACGATCCGGGCGTCTCTGTTGCTCATCGGGACGGAGATGCTGGCGCGGGCGCAGCGGCGGATCGGAGATCTGTAGGGCGCCAGTCAGCGGACCTCGTAGAGCTGATTGACGTCGCCCGACACGAGGTAGCCCGACATGCTGGTCGTGGTGTTCACGCAACCGGCGCCGGTCTTCGTGCTCGCGACCGAGATCGATGTCGAGCTGGTCGCGTGGCAGATCACGCCGTCGCTCGCACGGTAGGCGTACGCGCTCGTCGATGTGCTCGTGTACTCGCTTCCCTGGCAGTCTGAGCCGGTGTAATAGGATGTCCCGGTGGTCGTCGCGAGCTTGAGCGTGTTCGAGCACGTCCCGTACACCTTGACCGAGCCGAGGCCGGTCGACACGGTGGTCTTTTCGTAATAGAAGGTTGCGTCCTGCCTGGTCGTGCCCGCGGACGAGACATACTTCCCAAGGCACGCAGCCCCGGACGTCGGGCACACCTGGAGGGGTGCCACACCCGTGTGCACCTTTGGGGCGTCCGTGGAGTCATCCACGAGGCTGGAGACGCAATAGAGCCGCCGCAGGTTGGCACAGGACCCGGTGGTATTCGAGTAGGCGATCCATGCGCTGTTCGTGCTGCTGGTCAGCCCGACCATCCCGTCCGCGGACGTGGACACGCTGGTCCATCCGGCGCAGTCGTTGGCGGTGCCCTGGTGCTTGCCGTCGGTCTGCGACCCGGTCCAGACCTCATCTCCCGAGACGTCAGTGCCCAGCTCCGTGCTCGCCGCAATCTTCGAGCTGATCGAGCCGTCGAACAGGTCTGCCTTGCCGCTCGCTACAGCGATGCCCTTCAGAGTCAGTACCTTCTCGACGATGTCCAACCGGTCCGCGGCATTGACTCCCTCCGTCTTCGAGGAGAGCAGAGCCTTCCACGACGCGCCCGGGGCCAGGGACGCGCTCAGCGAGCCCTCGGAGCCCGCCTGCTGGCACTTGGCATCGGCGCCCGCCACTCCACCCAGGTCGCCGCTGTACGTCGCGCTGGTCGTGAAGACATAGTGCTTGCGGTTCGGTGCCCACTGTTGGGTCGCCACGCTGGAGTAGATCGCCACCTTCTCCTTTGCCACACAGGCGTGCAGCGTCCAGTCCGTGGGATCCATCCAGAGCGCGCCGTTGTTGGTCCCGTCGCAGAAGGCGGAGTCTCGGACCGCGTTCACCATCAAGGTGCCCGACACATCCAATGCCCCCGAGACACCCACAGTCCCGGAGACCGCCAGCTTGCCCGGCACGGCGACCTCGGAGTCCGACAGAAAGCGGAGCGCCAATGAAGCGGAGACGAGCTGGCCGGGGCCCTCGTTGCCGTTGATCACGGTGTCCGTGACGCGGACGACCCATGGGCCCTGCTGCTCGCTCTCCAGGAGGAGACCGAGGGTCATGCCTCCGGGAAGCAGCGTGCTCTGGGTGACCGTGAGGTTGACGGAGGAGCCCATCGCGCCGTTGGGAGGAAGCAGGAGGAAGCTGTCCGAGCCTCCGGGGGGAAAGAGGCGGACCTCGAGCTCCGGGACGAAGGGGTGCGTGACGGCGACGAAGAGCGTGATGTCGCGCAGGACGCCCTTGTCGGTGACGAGGATGGTCGCCTCCACCGACTCGCCGATGGGCGCCGGGAGCCCGGGCGCCGGCCAGGAGCGGTCGATGAGGTTCGAGAGCGTGCCGTTGGAGACGGCCTCCAGCCCGTCGGGAGGTAGATCCGTGGACCCGCCCTCACCGCCCGCCGAGCCCCAGGCGACCCCTGACCACACCCGGAGCCGGCTCGTGCCCGTGTCGTACCAGAGCTGGCCCTTGGCGGGACCAGGCGGCGGGGAAGGGCCCGAGTCGACCGCCGCGGCGACGAGGCGATGGCCCGCCACGTCCAGGTCCCCGGTCAGCGCGACGCTCCCGTCGGCCCTGAGGTACGCGGCCAGGTCTGGCGCTCCGCTCAGGTCGGCCCAGTTGCCCGACCAGCAGACCGGCGCCACGTCCGAGACGAGCGCGAAGGCGGCGGGATCCGGGGCGCCGGAGAGGTCCACGTAGGCGCCGCTCGTCGCCACGGACGCGAGGCTCGCCTTCGTCGCGTAGGCGTCGAGGCTGGGCGCGCCGGAGAGGTCCGCGTAGGCGCCGCTCGTCGCCACGGACGCGAGGCTCGCCTTCGTCGCGTAGGCGTCGAGGCTGGGCGCGCCGGAGAGGTCCGCGTAGGCGCCGCTCGTCGCCACGGACGCGAGCACCGGCGCGCCGGCCAGGTCCGCGTACGCGCCGCTCTTTGCCACGGCCGCGAGGGCGAAGGACAGGGCCCCCTCGTCGACACAACCGGAGCACTGGAGCGCCGAGGCGATGCCGCCCCCGCCCGCCTCGCCGCTGACGGGGAGCCAGGCCGTGCCGTTGTAGATCTTCATGACGGCCGCACCGGAGTCCCACCAGAGCTGGCCCGCCGCGGCTCCCAGGGGGACGGGGCCCCCGCCAATGACGACGCCGCTCAGCGAATGTCCACCCAGACTCCAGGGCCCGGCCAGCGGGGTGGTGCCGTCCGCCCTCAGGTAGGCCCCCAGGTCGGGCGCATCCATCAGGTCCGCGTAGGCGCCGCTCAGGGCCACGGCTCCCACCGCCGCGGGCGTCAGGAAGCCCTGGGCGGCGACGTCGTCGTGGGTCGCGAACGCGCTCGCGTCCTCGCCACCGAGGCGCTCGGCGTCGCCGGCCAGCAGCGCGTAGGCCGCGGACAGCACGCGCTGTCTGGGCTCCAGCGTGGTCCCATCGACGGCCAGCTCGATCCAGAGACCGCCGGGCGGCAGGAGCGAGGCGTCCAGCGGCGGCCCGGGAGGAGCGCCCATCACGACCTCCAGCGCTCCGCTCTCCACCTCCACCTCCGTATACTCTGACGGGCCCCACACCGGAGCTCCGCCGGTCTCAGACGCGTAGAGCGCCACCGAGAGGGTGACCTCGCCGTCGTAAGGAGTCCCGTCTGAGTAGGTCAGATCACCGCGGTAGGGGATCTGCGTCGGCACCGCTCGCCCGGACGCCGCCGCCAAGGACAGTGCGGCTCCCAGGGCGACTGAGACCAACCTTCGCGTTACGCCTGCCATCGCGTCTTCTCCTCGTCGAGCCGCGACTCGCTGCTCAGACCCCTCCGGGCGACCTCCGCGACCACTTCGGGAGTCTGCCCTCATGCCTCACCGGGTGGGAGAAGGTCGCCCCCGGTGCCCAAACCCGCGAGCCGCGTCCGCCGGACCCCGCGAGGCGAGAGAACCGTGGCGCCCCGCCTCACTTCGTGAAGAAGTGCACGTACCTCACCTCGCGCGCCAGGAAGTCCCACGTCCACAAGTTGTCCTCGCCGAAGGTCCCGTCGCCGCGCTCCTTGGACGTGGAGTTGGCGGTCTTGCCGTAGCCGTCGAACCCTCCCGCCTTGCTCTTCTGCACGCCCCCATACGGGTCGTCCACGAGCACCCCGCGGTCCTCCACCCACTGGACCCGGACGATATGACCGTCGCCCCACGCGGTGATGGACATGGTGGCCTGCGCGCCCTCCTCGAAGCGCGGCAGGACGTGCTCGTGGAACCACGCCTTCGCTCCCGCCGCGGTGCGGGCTCCCGTGTAGCTCTTGCGCTCGCCCGTCACCCCCTTGTCCTTCGCGATGGCGTTCTGCCCGGCCTCGTCGAAGATGGTCCCCTTCATGCCCGCGTCGCGGTGCCGGTTCGCCAGGGTGTCCTCGTGCTGGCCCGGGCCGTCCTGCGCGACTCCGAGGCCCTCAAGGACCATGGCGAGGGATGTGACGTTGCACATCCAGTCGGGGATGGTGACCCCGCCCGCGTTGTTGCGCTGGTTGCGGTACGCCACAAGGGCGTTCAGACGCCGGTAGGCATCGGGGCGCTGCTCCTTCGGGAGGCTCTTGATCTGCTCGCGGAGCGTCGCGATCTGCGCCGGAGTCAGGTCCTTGCCAGACAACATGGCCTCCACCTTCGAGGGCTCGCGCAACGCCGGCACGGCGAGGTGCGCGCTCTGCTCTGCGAAGGTCAGCTTCTTGCGGGCTCCGATGCGGTCCAGCACGATCCCGGCCTCGCCAGGAGTCATCGCCCTGTCCGCCTCGAAGCGGTTCTCTTTCGTCCCGAGGTAGATGCCCCACCGGCGGCAGGCGTGCGCCACGTCAAACTGCCAGGTGCCCTCGACCAGGTCCGCAAAGTACGCGGTCTGCTTCTCGGCGGCGCTCCAGTCGAGGCCGAAGATGCGCGTGAGGATCGCCGCGGACTCCGCCCGGGTCAGGGTGTCGTGCGGGCGCTCCTGCTGGAGCAGCCCGGCGGCCTTCGCAGTCTTGACGGCCGCCTCGGGAGACTCGCTCGCGACCTGTTTCAGGCCGTAGCGCTTGCTCAAGGTCGCGAGGAACCCACCGCGTGTCGTGACGTCCAGCGCCAAGCACATCTGTGGGCCCGAGGAGCCCGCCAGACCGGCAGGCTTGTTCAAGACCTTCGACAGGGCCGCCAGGTTGTCGGCGATACGCTGCTCGACCCCCTTGTCCGCCAGGAGGCTCGGGACGTCCTTCAGCACCGAGTCGAGGGCCTCCCCCCGGACGAGCCGGTCTCGGAGCGGGGGGTACCCGCTCATGTAGGCGTCCTCGTCCAGATCGAAGAGGTGGTAGACGCTGCCCCCGAGAATGCGGGTGAACTCCTTGACGCTCGACCCCTTCCAGCTCGACGAGTCGGCCTGCGTCTCGGTCCAGTCGCCCCCCGTCGCGTGCTCCTCCACCGGGTGAGTCGTGTGCAGCTTGACGGGGTCCACGACAGCGTCGATGAGCGTCCCGGTGATGCTCGGGGCGAGCAGAGGCGACATCGGACCCTTCTGCGGCTCCTTCTTGGTCCAGGTGTGCAGCGTGCCGGGCGTGAGCGCCTCGCCGACGTTCCCCGTGACGGCGTCCCCCGCCACCACGTGGTGGTCGGAGAGCACCGGTGCGCCCCCCGAGGCCACGGTCTTCTTGTTCCATGTCTCGAGGATCTGCCGGTACTTGGGCGGAATCCCCGGCGACTGGAACGTCGTGACGTGCGACACGTACCCGGGATACAGGGCCGCCGTGAGCTGCGCCAGAGCCCCGCCCAAGCTGTGGCCGCAGACCTCCGGGCGACCGTGTGCCTGGAGGTCCGCCAACGCGGTCGCGATGAGCCCCTCGTTCGCGAAGAACGCGTAGATCCCCACGCCCTCGGGCGAGGTGTCCGCAAGGATGTCCTTCACATCGGTCACGTGAGTGCCGCGCAGCGCCAGCACGGGCGGCCCTGCGTCCGGCCGCGTCGGCACGAAGCGCATCATCGCGAACCCAGCGGACCCGCGCTCAGGGGCCGAGGCCACATAGCCGGCGTCGGCGAGGGCGGCGGCGTCCTCCGTCGACACCTGCTTCTCGTAGGCGTAGGTGTGCGCCATGCGCTCCAAGAGCACGGGCCGCGAGACGGGCTTGGGCGCGCCCCCGAGACCCTTGCCGCCCCCACCGCCGAGCCCGCCCCCCGCGAACCCCGCCTGCGTCCCGGGCTGAAGCAGCGGAGCCCCCGCGGTCGGCCCCGCCGGACAGGTGAGAGTCTGCCCCTGTGCAAAGGAGGACGACGCGAGGGGCTGGAGCCACGCCGGCATACCCAACCCGGCGAGGTTCTTTGGGCTTTGGGCGGCCTTCGCTCCCTGCTTCGTGTTCTGCTTCATGGAGGTGCTCTCTCCTGTCGAGTCCGACGGGGATCGTGCGGTGCGCCATCACGCCGCGCCCAGGGGACCGGGGAGCCTCATGGGCGCGCGCGGAGCCTGAGCCCGCCGCCCATGGACTCGCCCACGACGCCGGGGGCGCTCGTCCGAGCGCGCAGCACGAACCCACCGCCGGTGGACTCTCCGACGACCGTCACGGGGGTCAGCGCGACCGCCGCGGCGGAGCCCGAGCCCGCGTCGGCCCCCCCATCGGGGGCGCCGGTGTCCGCGGCGCCGTCCGTGCTCCCGATGTCCTTGCTTCCAGCGTCCTCGCCGCCGCCGTCGGTGCTCTGGCCGTCGCTGGCCCCATCGACGGGTGCGCCGCCGGCGTCCTGCCCGGTGTCCGCGACCGAGGAGTCGACACCGGCGTCCTTGCCCCAGACGTCCATGAGTGGACCCCCGTCCAGCGTCGCGCCCGCGTCTCCGGCGGCGTCGGGAGAGACCACCACGTCCTTGCCCGGGCCGGTGTCGGCGGGGTCGATGCCGGCCCCATCCTCGACGCTGTCCGACTCCCCGGCCTGGAACCCGCTGCTGCTGACGCACGCTTGCCCCGCCAGCGCGAACGCCAGCGCCCATGCCCGCCCGACCGTGACCATTCCGCGACCTCCGCTCGCCGAGAGCCGTGGACTTCCGGTGTAGCACGTCGCTGCGCAGTGCGCAACGGCTGTCTGAGGGCTGAGCAGGGCCTCGGACGAAGTCCTCGGCCGGCTGCGGGCTCCAGACTCCAGGCGCCGGGAGACCGCCGCCTTGCACGTGCCTGAAGCCTGTAGCCCGACGCCTGAAGTCTGGCCCCGGCGACTGGGACCCTGGAGGGCTGAGACGACGGTCCCCGAGGTCGCGCCGATGGGGCCGTGACCGCCCCTCCACCTCCCCACGGACGCCCGCCCGTGCGTCTCCGCCATCGCCCAGAGTGTCTGCGCACGTGCCTGATTGCCCGGGTCGAGGCCGGCCGCGGGCGGTCGCCGAGACCACTCACTCTCGGCAGGGGCCGGTGTGTCCTGCGCATCTGGGGTTCGCCCCGGCGGCGGAGCCGCTCCGCCGCCGGGGTCTGGAGCGCGGGCCCATGGCCACGGCCTGTGCGCGGGCCGGCCGGCCGTGGCCGGACGGCGGCGGGCGGAACCCGTGGGCTCAGGCAGCGGGCGCCCTGGTTCGCGTTGCGGTTGCCCGGCGTGTCGTTGTTCCGCTGGGCGACCCGCAGGTTGGAGGCGGAGTTGTTGAAGCTGCCGCCCCGATCAACGCGGTTCGAGCCGCTGCTGGCCCGTCTCCGGCCGAGACTCTACCGCGTGGCGCGGTGCCCGTGAAGGGCCGAGGCACACGCGCGCCGGGCCCCGGACAAAGTCCTCAGCCGGCAACGGGCTTCAAACTTCAGGCTACGGGAAATCGCAGCCTTGCACGTGCCTGAAGCCTGTAGTCCGACGCCTGAAGTTTGGTCCCGGCGACTATGCCGGGATCCTGCACGCGCGCGCCGGGGGATGGCGTCCGGCGCGGCCACCTTTGGGTCGCCTCGCGGGGCGTCCGGCGCGCCCTCCGCAAGGGGAAGCGCAGTGTGGCCGCGGCCTTGCGCCGCCGCGCGCTCTCCGCGCAACGCGGCGGCACGAGAAGACGAAGGGGTGCGCCGTCCGGCCGCCGCACGACCGGGCGCCCGAAGACCAGCCACATGACGGAGCACCCATGGCACGGCGAAGGCGACGCGCGGGGCGGAGACGAACCCCGTGGCACTTCCTCTTCTACGAGGTCCTCGGCCACCTCATCGACGGAGAGCTGCGGCGCGAGGTGGCCGTCGGTCACCTCCCGCTGCGCATCGACGCGGTGATTCTACGCGGCGCGCCCGCGACCAGGCCGGCGCCTCACTTCGCGGAGATGCTCTCGCGCCTCTCTCCCTGCACCCTCTTCGAGCTCAAGGGCCCGGGCGACTCCCTGGGCCTGGGAGAGCTGCACCACCTCGTCGGCTGCGCCGTGCTCGCCCTCGGAGGGGAGCTGGCCGACGTGCCCCACGAGGACGTGCGGCTGCATGTCTGCGCGCCGGCCCTCACGGACGCGTTTCGCACCGACGTACAGCGCATGGGGGGGGCCATTGTTCCCGAGGGCCCCGGCGTCCACCGCGTCGCCGGCCTCCCCTTCCCCTGCTTCGTCTTCGAGACCGAGGTCCTCGGCGACACGGACCCGCTCATGGACCTGTTTCGCCTGAAGCACCGCTCGCCTCGCGGAGGCCGCGTCGTCGAGTCGGAGCTGATGTGCTACATTGTCGACATCATCCGGGGGCTCTCGCGCCCCGCAGAGGAGGCACCCATGACCCAACGCGAAGCCCAGATCATGGAGAGACTAAGGCAGCACGCCCGCGAGATGATCCTGGAGATGACCCACGAGGAGCAGCTCGAGCTGTTCCGGCGCCTCCCCGTCGAGGAGAGGCTCGCGGGAATCCCACCCGCGGAGAGGCTCGCGGGGATCCCGCCCCAGGAGAGGCTCGCGGGGATCCCGCCCCAGGAGAGGCTCGCGGGGATCCCGCCCCAGGAGAGGCTCGCGGGAATCCCGCCCGAGGACAGGCTCGCGGGGATCCCGCCCGAGGACCGGATTCGGGGGCTGTCGCCCGAGGAGATCGAGCGCCTGCGGCGGCTCCTGCACTGAGCGGCTCGGCCGGGGGAGTGCAGAGCGGCGCGACCCGCCCCGGGGCGACCGCCCCCCCCGGCGCCGCAGGGCAGCGCCCCCGATCGGGCCGGCGGGCGCGGCCGGGTGGGCTCCCCGGCCAGCGACGCGGCCTTGCTCTCTGCTGTGGGCGGGCGTCTGGTCGCGCTCAGGTCTCGGCCAACCCTCGGGGCAAGCGGTCCAGCGCCGGCAGGCGGGCACCGCGAGCGGCCTGGACGCAGCCCGCCACCGACGCCCGCGCCTGCTCCGTGGTGGTGGCGCCCCGGGCCCACGCCGCTGCGGTTGCCCGGATGCGGCGGCCGAGCCGCACACGGGCCCTGGCGGGGACCCGGATGACCTCCCGGTGGATGCGCAGCCCCACGAAGGAGACCCCCTCGCTCACCGGGACCAGGCGCGTCGCCTCGGGGCGCAGCGCCAGACCGAGCCCCGCGAGCGCGGTCGCCACCGCGTCCCGGGCCTCCCAGAGCCGGCGCTTGCCGGGACCCAGGATCACGAGGTCGTCCATGTACTTGGCGTGATCCGTGTCGGGGAAGTCGCGGCGGAGCAGGACCTCCACCGGGTGGAGCCCCAGGTTGCCGAAGAGCTGGCTCGTCAGCGCGCCGATGTGCATCCCGCGGCCGGAGCCGTTGCCCGCGCCGAGGATGCGCGCGCAGAGGGCGCGGTAGGAGGGCGGGACGCCGAGGTCTTCGAGGATCGCGGTGACTGCGAGGTGCGGCAGCGTCTCGAAGTACTTCTGGACATCGAGGCTCAGGGCGTGGCTGTGGTCGCCCATCAGCTCCTGCACGCAGCGCGCCGCGCGGTGCACGCCCATGCCGCGGCGGCAGGCGTAGGAGCAGGGGTCGAGCTGCGCGTCCAGGGCCGGCTCGATGGCGGCGAGCAGCGCGTGGTGCACCACGCGGTCCCGGAAGGGCAGCTCCACCACCGTGCGCGGCTTCGGATCGCGCACGGGGAAGGCCCGCGCCGGGCCGGGGGTCCAGGTGCCGGCGAGCAGATCGCGGGAGAGGGCGCACAGCTCGGGGCCCGCCGCCACCGCGAACCGCGCGGCCTCCCCGTCCCGCCGGTGGCCCCGCAGGGCCCGGGTCATCGCCCGGTGCAGCGCCGCGACGCCGAAGGCGACCTCCACGGGTGGAGTGGGCGGGATGGGGCGGGACGGCGGCGCGGTCACGGACGCCGGGTCGGGGTGGGCGCATCGGGGGGCTCCATGGCGCCCGGGGGTCGTGCGGGGCCGCGTGGCCCCTCCCGCGCGGCGGCATGCGCGATCCACCCGCCGAGCATGCGGCCCACCTCGTCCAGCGCCACCAGGGCGTGGGCGTGGGCGTTGCGCGGGAGGACCGCGATGCGCACCGCGACCTCCAGCAGCACGCGGATGCGGTTCAGGGCGTGGTTCGCCTCACGCAGGGTCTCCGCCTTGCGCTTCCTGTACGTCGCCTCGTTCAGCAGGGTCAGCACCTGGAGCGCCTCGTCGTCGATGCGGCTCACCAGGCTGTGCCTCCAATGGCGGGGGAAGCGCTGGGTCGTCTCCAGCAGCCACGTCGTGAGGTCCATCCACCGGAGCACGATGGGCAGGTACCGGTCGTCCCGCCGGTCCAGGCCGGGCGGCTCCATGCAGCACCTCCAGCAGCGCGTCGCCGTACTCGGCGATCTTCTTCTCTCCGAGGCCCTTGATGTCTGCCAGCCCCGCCTTGGTGGTCGGGCGCCGGCGCACCAGCTCGATGAGCAGGGCGTCCGAGGCGACCATGAACCGCGCGAGGCCCGTCACCGCGGCCACGTCCCGGCGCCAGCCCCGCAGCCGGTCGTAGAGCGCCCGCTCGTGCTCGCCCAGCCCCGAGAGCAGCTCCTTGGCCAGCGCCTTGCGCACCGCCTCGGGGACGGGCGCCGCGTCGTCGGGGGCCGCGGAGTCCGCGGCGGGGGCGTCCACGTGCCGCCGCGTCGACAGGCACAGCGACCAGTAGGGGCGCCCCTCGTGGACGAACGGGAAGGTGCTCAGGTGCACCACCTCGCGCCCGTGCAGGTAGTCCCGGATCCGCTCCGACGGGAACCCGTCGAGAAGCGGATCGAACGGGAGGGTCAGGATGGTCACCTCCGTCATCGGGCGCCTGCTCCCCGCTCACGGGAAATGGCCATATATCCGCGCCCCACCAGACTCGCGGGCCCGCCCGCTCGACTGGTGGGCGCCCGTGGCTCCGTCGACGGCCGGGGCAGGGTCGCGTCCTGGGGGCGCGGCTCGCTTCGCTCGCACCTCGCGCCCCCTGGACGCGACCCTGCCCCGGCTCCTCGGGTCGCAGGTCCGCGCTTCGCATATCTGGGCGCTTCGCGCAAGAGGGAAAAGGAAAAAGGGGTCACGGGAAGGGCCTCAGGCAGCGGGCGCCCCGGTTCGCGTAGCGGTAGCCCGGCGTGACGTCGCTCCGCCGGGCGACCCGCAGGTTGGAGGCGGAGTCGCTGAAGCCGCCGCCCCGACCAACGCGGTACGAGCCGCTGCAGGAGTCCGTCCAGGCGCTCCCGTTGGTCGGCGCTCCAGTGTAGCTGTCGTGCCAGCAATCCTCCACCCACTCCCAGAGGTTACCCGCCATGTCCAAGGCGCCTCGGGCGGACGCGCCCGCCGTCTTGCTCCCTGCGGACCACGTGCCGCCCGTGCCGCACCCGTAACCTGCCGTTGTGCCGAGCTCGTTGAACACCGCCGTCCCGTTGCTGCACGTCGGCTCCGGCGCGTTCCCCCACGGGTACTTCCGGTGCGTCGTCCCCGTCGCCGCGTACTCCCACTCCGCCTCGCTCGGCAGACGACCGCCCGAGGCGACCCACCCGCAGAAGTCTTTCGACTGCTGCCAGGTGAGGCCGTTCTGCGGGTGCGAGGACCGGCCGTTCGCGCTCGTGTTCGTGCCCCAGCCGTTGCCGTCCCAGTCCGCCGTGGAGGCTGCGCTGCAGGTGCCCGCAGACTGGCACGCCTCGTACTGCGTGACCACGATCTCGTGCTTCGCGATGAGGTAGCCCGTCGCGAAGGTCACCGTGTGCACCGGCTGCTCAGATGAGCCACCGCAGGTCTCGCTCCCGCCCGGACACCCCATCGGGAAGCTCCCCGGCGGCACGTAGATCCACACGTCCCACGTGTGCCAGGGGGCCGTCGGGGCGCTCCGGACGTACTCGCAGTGGGACTGAGGGTTGCACGTAGCCGTGTATCCGCTCAACGACGGGCAGGAGACGCCGCCGCAGGTGCCCAGCCACGCGTCGCACGCCCCCGATGGACCGCAGGCGTAATCGCCCGTGCATCCTCCGCACTCCACCACGCCCCCACACCCATCCCCCCACGTCCCGCACTCCTTCCCGAGCCCGTCGCACGTCGCTGGCGCGCAGCACTGGCTCTGGTGGCACACCTGACCCGCGACGCACTCCCCGCACGCGATCACTCCGCCGCACCCGTCCGCCACGAGCCCGCACCCTGCCCCGAGCGTCGCGCACGTCCCCGGAACGCAGCACGCGCTGCCGAAGCACACCCCCGCTCCTCCCCAGCACGCCGCCCCGTCAGGCTGCCCGCCCGCGTCCAGGCACGCCTGCGACGCCCCGTCGCACGCGTACTTCCGGCAGTCCCCCTTCTTCGCCTCGTCGCACTCCTTCAGGCACCACACCTCCGCCTTCAGAGAGGCGAGCTCCGCCCCCACGTCCACCCCACCCACCGTCAGCGCGCCCTCCACGATCTGGTCGCCCTTCACCGCCACCTGCGTCCCCCGCAGGATCCCGTAGCTCACCCCGAGCTTCGCGATGGTCCCGCCAACCCCGCCGCTGAACACCTGGTCCTCCACGTGCACGCTCCAGACGCCCGACGGATCCGTGCCGAGGAGGCTCGTGAGGTCACCCGATGCTGGCACCAGCGGCGGCCACTCCCCGTCGAGGCCACCCGCCTGCCCCGCCGTCCGGTCGTGCAGCACGATGGGCCCGCCGCTCGGAGGAGTCAGCACCACCCGGAGATCCGTCGCGCTCGGGTGCGTCACCTTCACATGGACCTTGAGCCACAGCAGCGCCCCCGGGTCATTCACCGTCAGGCTCACGCTCGTCCCCGCCGGCCAGTAGTCCTTCACCTCCGCCGGCACCCCGCTCGACCACGCGCTCGACTCGAACTTCGTCGTCAACACCCCGTTCGACACCTGGTCGAGACCATCGACGGGGAGCACCGCCGCGCCGCCCGTCGCCACCCACGACAGGCCCGTCCACACACGCAGCGACGACGACGTCGTGTCGTACCAGAGCTGACCCGGCTTCGGAGACCCGGGGGCAACCGCCGCGTTGTGCACCACCACGTTCAACAAGGGCTGCTGCGACAGGTCCAGCGGCGCCACGGGCTTCACCGTCCCATCCGCGCGAAGATACGCGCCGAGGTCCGGCTTGCCCGCCAGATCTGCGTAGGAGCCAGACTGCGCGATGGGGTGCAGGTCCGCCAGGTGCACGAACGACGACAGATCCGGAGTGTTCGAAAGCTCCGCGTAGGACCCGGACCAGCACACCGGAGCCACATCAGAGATCAGCGCGTAGCCCCCAAGGTTCGGCGTCCCGGACAGGTCCGTGTAGGCGCCCGTGCTCGCCACCGCGGACAGCTCCGCCTTCTTGGCGTAGTCCGCGAGGCTCGGCGCGCCCGACAGGTCCCCGTACTTCCCGCTCGTCGCCACCGCCGACAGACTCGACTTCATGGCGTAGGCGTCGAGGCTCGGGGCGCCTGACAGGTCCGCGTACTGGCCGCTCGTCGCCACCGCGGCGAGCGCCGGCGCGCCGCTCAGGTCCCCGTAGCTCCCGCTCTTGGCCACGGCGCTCAGCGCGAACGACAGCGCCACCTCGTCCACGCAGCCGCTGCACTGCAACGCCGTCGCAACGCCACCGCCCCCCGCCTCGCCGCTCACGGGGAGCCACGACGACCCGTCGTGGATCTTCAGCACCCCCGCCGCACCGTCCCACCAGAGCTGACCCGCCACCCCCGACGGCGGGCTCGCAGAGCTCCCCACAACCAGGTTCGACACAGGCTGGCCCCCGGCGTCCCACGGGCCGCCGAGAGGCGTCGTCCCGTCCGCGCGAAGGAAGGCCGCCGCGTCAGGCGCCCCCTCCAGGTCTGACCACGCGCCGGACTGCGCAATGGGGTGGA
The DNA here is from genome assembly GCA_045863395.1 of Myxococcales bacterium. Classification (GTDB taxonomy): domain Bacteria; phylum Myxococcota_A; class UBA9042; order JABWCM01; family BTVJ01; genus BTVJ01. The sequence goes on along the minus strand of BTVJ01000033.1, from coordinate 46,031 downwards.
GGTCCGTCACCAGAACGAACACCGACAGGTCGGGCGTGTTGGCGAGGTCCGCGTAGGACCCCGACCAGCACACCGGCGCCACCTCCGAAACGAGCGCATACGCCCCAAGGCTCGGCGCTCCCGTCAGGTCTGCATACGCCCCGCTCGTCGCCACCGCTGCAAGCTCGCTCTTCTGTGCGTAGACGCTCAGGCTCGGCGTCCCGCTCAGGTCGCCATAGGCGCCCGTCAGCGCCACCGAGGAGACATCGCTCGACCGCAGATAGCCCGCGGCCTCGACAGACTCGTGCGTCGCATACGCGCTCGCCTCCTCGCCGCCGAGGCGCTCCGCGTCCCCCGAACGCAGCGAGTACGCCGTCGAGAGCACACGCTGCCGAGGCTCCAGCTTGACCCCGTCCACCCACAGCTCCAGCCAAAGCCCGTCCGGAGGGAGCTCCGACCCGTCCAGCGCAGGGCTCGGCGCGTCGCCGAGAACCACCTCCAGCGTACCGCCGTTCACCGACACCGACGGCCACGTCGCAGGGCCCCAGACCGCCGTGCCTCCAGTCTCCGACGCATACAGCGCAGCCTTCACCTCCACCGTCCCGTCAAAGGGAGTCCCGTCCGCGTAGGTCAGCTCCCCTCGATACGGGATCGCCCCGGGCGCCGCCTCCGCCAACGCAGCCGCCCACAGCGTGCAGACCACCACCGCCGCTCCACCCAGCCGCGCCACGCGCGCCACCACCCCACGCAGCCCCGTCCCATCGCTCCCCATCGCTCGACCTCCTCTGTGCTCGACGTACAACCCCACCCGCCGCACGGCGCGAAGCACCGACCTCGCGTCGCCCGCCGACCAACCCGCGCATCCCAGCCCTGTAGCACGTCCCCAATCACCAGGCAACGCCTTGATCTCCGCCCGCTCCTCCGCCTACCCTGCCAGGGCTGGCCTGGCCCCGCCCGAGCGCGGGCAGACCGCAAGAGCGAGGACCGACGTGACACAGAGGGACCGGAACGTCCAGACTGAGGTGGCCGACGACCCCACTTCGTCAGACTTCGACAGCCCGTGGAAGGAGATCCTCGAGGCCTACTTCCCCCGCTTCATGGAGCTCTTCTTCCCCGAGGCAGCAGCCGACATCGACTGGGCGAGGCCCTACGACTTCCTCGACACCGAGCTACAGCAGGTCACCAGGGACGCAGACCTCGGCCGACAATACGCCGACAAGCTCGTCCGGGTCTTCAAGATCTCCGGCGACGAGACCTGGGTCTTCGCACACATCGAGGTCCAAGGCACCGACGACCACCTCTTCGCCAAGCGCATGTTCGTCTACAACTACCGCCTCTTCGACCGTTACGACGCCTCCGTCGCCAGCTTCGCCGTCCTCGCCGACGACCGCCCCGCGTGGCGCCCAAGCCGCTTCGACTCGCGCCTCTGGGGCACACACGTCTCCATGCAGTTTCCCGCCGTGAAGCTCCTCGACCTCCGCAGCGACGTCGATTCACTCACCAAGAGCGACAACCCGTTCGCCATCGCCGTACTCGCGCATCTCCGCGCCATCGACTCCCGCAGAGACCCAGCCCTGCGCCTCCAATGGAAGACCGAGCTGACCACCTTGTTATACGACCGAGGCGCGTCCAGGGACGATGTCCTCAACCTCTTCCGTTTCATCGACTGGGTACTCGTCCTTCCACGAGACCTGGAGTTCACGTTCAGAGACACCCTCGACAGAATCGAGCAGGAGAGACACATGCCTTACATCACCAGCATCGAGCGCATCGGCATCGAGAAGGGCATCCAGACGGGCATCGAGAAGGGCATCGAGAAGGGCATCGAGAAGGGGCGGGGGCTGGGCGAGGCCGCGGTGCTCCGACGGCTGCTTGAGCGACGCTTCGGGCCCCTCCCCGCCTGGGCCGACGACCGCATGACCGCCGCCACCCGCGAGCAGCTCGACCGCTGGGTCGACCGCGTCCTCGACGCGACCACCCTGGACGAGATCTTCGCCGAACAGTAGCGCTCTCCCACCGCGGGCGACGAGCAGGCCGTGTCCCCGGCGGCCCCCCCGCATCACGCCAGGCCTCCCACTCACCTCGGGCTCTCCAGGCACCGTGGCAGCCTCCCCGAGGCCCTCAGCGGCTTCAGCGACAGACCGACGGAGGCCACCGGCTTCACCGCCTCACCGGCGGGGAGTCGCCGCTTGGCCGCACGCGACGAAGACACCTCCTGACAGGACGACTCCCGACGAGGTCTTCGCTGTGCAGGCGCGGAAGGGCAGGCGCCCCTCCGCCCCGATTGACCAGAACGGAAGCCGGGGTTTATGCTCGGCCCTGGCCTTCTCTCGGCTGAGGCGCGCACGAGGAGCGAACATGGGGAACCGGTCAGGGTCGAGGAGTCCAGGCACAGCGCTTCCCCCTACGCTCGCGCTCTGGGTCGTTTGTGCGGTCCTGCCGCTGCGAGCCGACGCCGAGCCGACGCTGATCGTCCCTGAGCTCCCTCGGATGGGACCCTCAAGCCCAGAGGCTGTGGGGCTCGCAGAGGCCGCGTACGCGCGGGTAGAGCAGTACCACGGTGCGGGCGACCTGGCCGGCGCCCTGGCCGCCGCCGATGAGGCCTGGGCCGCTGTGCCCAACGCCAGCACAGCGCTCCTCAGGGCGACCATCCTGGCGGGCCAAGGGCGGCACGCCGAGGTGGTCGCCGCGGCGCTCCAGGCCGCCGATCTGGACCCGACCTTCGAGGAGATGGCGCTCGTCGAGGAGCACCTCCGCCGGAGCGCCGCCGCCACCGTCCCTCCCCTCGGGTGGGCGCGCCTCCAGACCACGCCTGCCGGGGCGACGCTGACCGTCGGGGGACACCGCCTCACCGCACCTCGCACCATCGCGCTCTCCGAGCCCATCGAGGTCGTCGCCGAGGCCCCCGGGCACGCGCCATCGACGACGCGAGTCACTCCCCGGCCGGGGGCCGAGGTCTCCACGCTCATCGCGCTCGCGCAGGCCCCGCAGGAGCCGCGGCCCGCGCCGGTCGTCGCCGGGAAGCCCGCTCCGCCCTCACCCCGGGTCCTGGAGTGGACCCTCATCGGAGCCGGGGGAGCGATGATCGCCGCCGCCGTCGGCCTGCACGTGGCCGCGCTCGACGCGAGCGAGGACGCCGGCCGGTATGCAGCTCCCGTCACCGGAATGACGGACGAGGAGCGCCGCTCCCGCTGGGAGGACGCCGACTCGTCCATGCGCGCCTACGGGTACTCCGCCTACGCGCTCTACGGCGTGGGGGCAGCCTCGGCGATCACGGGGGTGGCGCTGTTCTTCGCGACGGGCGACGACGACACCGCGGTCGCGCCCCTCGCGACGCCCGGGGGCGCTGGTTTCGTGCTGTCGGGCTGCTTCTGACCCCCGCCTCGGGCCGTGCAGGGCAGTCCCTCCGTGAAACCGCTTGACGCCGGCCGGGAACCACGGTTGGATCCTGCCCCATGAGTGCTCCGCCGTCCGAGCTTGGACCGACCCGCATCCTCGTCGAGGGGAAGGACCCCCTCCTCGGCACCACGCTCCAGGGCAAGTACCGAATCGTGGACTACATCGCCAGCGGCGCCATGGGGGCGGTCTACCGCGGGGTCCAGCTCTCGGTCAACCGCGAGGTGGCGGTCAAGGTGCTCGCGGTGCCACCGGGCATCGGCGCCACGGAGCGGCTGGCCATGGAGCGGCGCTTCGAGCGGGAAGCCCACCTGACCTCCCAGCTCCAGCACCACAACTCCATCCGTCTCTACGACTACGGCGAGGTGGGCGACGGCCGCCCCTACCTGGTCATGGAGCTGCTGCGGGGGCGAACCCTCAAGGCGCTGCTCAAGGCCGAGGGAAGGCTCGCGCCGTGGCGGGCTGCGCACATCGTGCGGCAGGTGTGCAAGGCGCTCGGCGAGGCTCACGGCATGGGCATCGTCCACCGCGACCTCAAGCCGGACAACATCTTCCTCCTCGACGCCGGGGGCGAGCCAGACCAGGTCAAGGTGGTCGACTACGGCATCGCCCGCTGGTCCGAGCCGGACACCGACCAGATCTCGGTCACCCGCACCGGCCTCGCGGTGGGGACTCCCCGCTACATGGCCCCGGAGCAGGCGCTCTGCGAGCCCATCAAGCCCGCGACGGACCTCTACGCGGTGGGGATCATCCTCTTCGAGCTGCTGACCGGGCGCCCGCCGTTTCTGGCCGAGAGCGCCATCGCCACGGCCATGAAGCACGTGAACGAGCCCACGCCGCCGCTCCCGCGCCTCGGCCTGCCCGGCGAGGTCGAGGTTGCGTGGTCGGCGCTGGTCGCCAAGCTGCTCTCCAAAAAGTCGGACGACCGCCCGGGCAACGCCTCCAGCGTCGCGGCGGCGCTGGAGCACCTGGAGCTGCGCTCGCGAGACGCCGCCACGCGTCCGGAGACGGAGCGCGAGATCGCCGCCCTGCTCGGGCCGGTCCCGGTGGCAGACTCCGGGTCGGAGACCGTGGCCATGGACGCCCCGGCGCCGCAACGCAGGAGCTGGCTGGCGGTCGCGGCGGTGACGATCATCGCCGGGACCTGGATCGCAGCGTCGCTGGCAGGCGGCGGGGCGCAGCCCGGAGGCACTGGCGTCTCCTCGGCCCCGGAGGCTCCCGACCGCGCGGGCGAGCCGGCGAGCCCCGAGGTGGTCCGTCCGGGCGGACAGGCTCCGAGCCCACCTGCCGCAGAGACGACGGAAGAGACTGCACGCGCCGAGACTCCGCCGGGGCCGGCGGAAGAGACCGCACGCGCCGAGACTCCGCCGGGGCCGGCGGAAGAGACCGCAGGTGCCGAGATTCCGCCAAAGCCTGCACAGGTGGCGTCAGAAGAGACAGAGGAGCCACAGCGTGAGCCCGAGACTCTCGCGGCAGCTCCACAGATCGGGACCGCGACGGAGGCCAATCGGCTGGGTGAGACCGCCCCGCTGGAGTCTCATGGCCTTCCGGCACGGCTGATTCTCCGGTCGGCGCCTCCAGGGGCGCTGGTCACGCGCAACGGACAGCGGATCTGCGAGACACCTTGCGACGAATCTCTCTCCCCGCTACCGGGCGCTTCACGCCTCACCCTCACGCGACGAGGCAGAGAGACAGTGTCGCTGGATCTCGACCTCGGCCCCGGCGCCACGGTGGACCGCGACGTGACCCTCCCTGCGGCAAAGGCGCGGGCCGTCGTCTCGGCGAAGGAGACCACGCCGGCACCGCATGGAGGGGGTGGCGCAGAGACTCCCGCGCTCGCGCTCCCCAAGCTCCGGACCGAGACCGCCCCGGCCCTCCCCAAGCTGCGGGTGGAGACCGGGCCGAAGTAGCCGCGGCGCTCTCTTCAGACCCCCGGTCCAAACTTCAAGGGACCGACCCGCAAGAGGTTCGTGATGTCCTCCAGCTTGGCGTAGAGCGCAGACCGCTCGTCTTCACCCAGCTCCAGGGACCGGACCTGGTCCAGATCGACTTGCAGGCTCGCGTCCCACCCACTCTTTCGCTCCGTCCAGGAGATGTCGATGTCCAGCCGCTGGCCCATCTTGACCGCCTGCAGCGCCTTGATCTTGGTGGCCATGTGGAGCACTGCTTGATCCGCGAGGAAGTCCCCGGCTGGGTCGATGCTGCGCACGGTGTCGAAGACGGCTCCGACCGTCTGCGCGCCGTTGCCCTTCAACCCCGTCTGCTTCGTGATCACGGAGTGCGCCACTCCAAGCACCTCGAAGAGCCACCCGCGCAGGGTCTCTTTGCAGCGCGCCGGGTCGCCCATCTCCATGGCGAAGTCCGTGATGTCCACGTCGCGCTGGGGCGTGATGTGCAGCTCGTTCTCAACGACGCCGGCCCGCTTCGTCTGCTCCAGAGACAGCTTGCCGGACCACGATCCCACCGCGACGGAGCCCTCCATGCGCGTGGAGCTGACCGACTCCTTCCCGTCGCGCGTCAGGCGGTCAGCGGTCGTCGCCTCCAGCGCTCCCTTGGCCTCGGCCACCGGCATCCCCCCGAGCTGCTTCTGCTTCCTGGCGATGCCGCCCTCCACGGACGCTCCGATGCCGCTCTCCACATAGTCGTCGTCGTCCATGTTGGAGCGCACGTCCTTGGCGAAGCCCTTGCCCCAGACCAGGTCGGCCGCCTTGCCGCTGACCGACCGGACGCGGTCTTCGAGACCGAACGAGAGCAGGCGCATGGCCTCGTAGCCGTCGTCTCCAGAGGCCTCCATCCACCCGAACAGCTCGGCCTGGGCAAAGGCTTCGGCGATGACCATGTCCACCTCGCCGGAGACCGCCGCCCCGAGCTGCACGCGGAGCCGCACGCCGCCCTCCCGCTCTGCCTCGCCGTCGAAGCGCAACCCGACCCGGGCCCCGGGCACGGCGGCCACCGGAGCATTCACGGCCAGCTCCATGCGCGACTCGTCCCCCCGGGACGGGACCAGCGCGTCGATGACCGCTCCGGCCTTGCGGTAGAGACCCTCGCCGAAGCCGCCGACGTCGCCCAGGTCCCGTACCGCCTTCTCGCGGCTCGCCGATGTGCGCGCGTCCGCCGCCAGGCCGTCCTTCACGCGCTGCTCCGGGGTCCGCCAGGTGGCCATCGCGATCAGCGTCTTGGCGTCGGCGATCCCGGTCGCGGGGAGCCCGACCGCCCCCTGAAACGTCCGCACGGCCGCCTCCGTCTTGGGGCCGAAGGTGCCTGGGCCCGTCAGCCGGTCCGCCTCCAGCATGAAGCCATGGCCGACCAGCGCCCGCTGGAGCCCGTCCACCCGCGGCCCCTTGTCCCCCCGAACGAGGGGAGTCTGAACGGACTGCGCCGCCCCCTTGACGGCGTCCACCACCTCGCAGCCAAGGAAGGCGCGCGCAAGAGTCTCGACCGAGGCCAGGGGACCCTGCGCGGCCGGCGGAGCCGCCCCGGGCTTCCGCCGGAACCCGTCCCACTTGCCGAGCTTCCAGCCGGCGTCGGTCTTCGTGATGGCCGTGGTCTCGAAGGCGTTGGGCGTGTTCTGCTGCGCGACGACCACCTCGGAGTCCGTGGCGCTCTTGGCGATGCCTACGTGGCCGAAGCCGCCACCGCCGTCCAGGTCGACCATCAGGTCACCCGGCTGAGGGCGCGCCGGCCCGCCGGACTTGTGGGTCTCGAGGCCCCGATCTCCCTCACCCAGGTAGGCCTTCGCGTTCCCCGTGCCGATCATGTTCTGGTGCCCAAGCGCCTGCGCAAAGTACCGGTTGACGAGCTCGACGCACTGGTAGGAGTAGCCGTAGGTCGTGCGGAGGGTCGTGAGGTAGGCCTTGTCGCCCGTGGAGATACCCGAAACGTTCGCCTTGAGGGCGGCCAGGTCGCTCACGAGGTTCCGGCGCACCTCGACGCCGTGGACGTCACCCAGCACCGCGCCCCAGCCCGTCTTCGGGTCGGACGGCATGGCGCCGGGAGCCGGGGCCTGCGGCGCCTGGCTCTGGGCGCCCTGCGGGACCGTCGCCTGCGGAGCCGAGGTCGCGCCCCCGGGCGCCGGTTTGCTCGCCCCCGCCGGCTCCAGCAGGCACGCCTTCGGCGCCGGCTGCGCCGCCGGCTTCTTCGCGAGCTGTCCGAGCGGCCCCGGGAGGTTCGCCATCCAGTCGCCTCCCATGCCGTTGCCCGGAGACACCAGCGCCGCGCCCTGCTCGTACCCGACCGCGCGGAGCGGCGCGCTCGCCGCGCCCACTCCGCTCTGCTGCCCGCCGGACCGCGGCGTCACCGCCGCGCCCTGCTGCCGTTGCTCCACGTCTGCCATGGTGGACCTCCGCCCGGTGCCAGCGCGGGACGACCCGCCGCCGTGATGAGACCATCGTGGCATCGAACAGGCGCCCTGGCAACCAGAAACTTCCACCCCACTGCCGTGTGCCGGCCTCCAGCGAGACTCACTCCTCCAGAATCTCCGCGGCCGGCACGACGCGCCGCAGCAGCTCCACGAATCCCGGGAAGCTCGTCGCCACGCAGGCGACGTCCTCGATGATCGTCTCTCCTTTGGCAATCAGCCCAGCGACCGCTCCTGCCATGGCGATTCGGTGGTCTCCATGGCTCTCCAGCCGCGCCCCCCGCAACGGAGTCGGGCCCTCGACGATCAGCCCGTCGGGGCGCTCCTCGACATGGCCCCCCAATGCGCGGAGGTGGGCCGCGACCACGGCGATGCGGTCAGACTCCTTCACGCGGAGCTCCGCCGCGTCGCGAATCTCGGTGACCCCACGAGCCTGCGTCGCCAGGACCGCCAATATCGGGACCTCGTCGATGAGGCGGGGAATCAGAGCGCCCTCGATGACTGCGCCACGGAGGGAGACTCTCTCCACTCGGAGATCCGCGGTGGGCTCCCCGCCGGCGTCGGGGCCCTCGCTCACGGCAACGGCCGCTCCCATCGCCTGCAGGGCGTCGAGAAACCCGGTGCGGGTCGGGTTGACCCCGACGCCCGCCACCGTGACCGCCCCGGTCAGGATCGCCATGGCCAGGGGAAACGCGGCGCTCGACGGGTCGCCGGGGACGTCCACGTCCATGGCGTCGAGGCGCTTGACGGGCTCCAGCGAGACGCGCAGCCCGTCTACCCGCACGTCCACGCCGCGCCGCCGCAGCATTCGCTCCGTGTGGTCGCGGCTCAGGGCTGGCTCGGTCACCGACGTCTCCCCCTCTGCGCGGAGCCCCGCCAGCAGGATGGCGCTCTTGACCTGGGCGCTGGCCACCGGGCTCATCCACGCGATGCCCCGCAGGCCGCCTCCCCACACCCTCAGGGGTGGGCGCCCCCCTTCGCCCTCCGCGACGACCCGGGCCCCCATGGCCTCCAGGGGCTCGATGACGCGGCGCATGGGGCGACGGCTCAGGGAGGCGTCCCCGACGAGCCGGGCCGGCAGCGCCTGTCCGGCAAGCACCCCGGCCATCAGCCGCATGGTGGTCCCCGAGTTGCCGCAGTCCAGGTCTCCCGCCGGTGATCGCAGCCCCCCGAGGCCCACGCCGCGCACCAGGAGGGCGCCTGCCCCAGCCTCTTCGATGTCCACCCCCAGCGCCCGGAGGCAGGCCACCGTCGAGCGGTTGTCTTCTCCCCCCGAGAGCCCCGTGATGCGGCTCACCCCGTCGGCGAGGGCAGAGAGCATGACGGCGCGGTGGCCGATGGACTTGTCGCCGGGGACCCGGACCGTCACTGCTCGCGTCGCCTCGTACTTCCCTGGGCGGATAATCCAGCGGGCCATGGCAGTCACCTCCAGCACCCAAACCTAGCGCGCATCACGCCGCGGGTCGAGAGCCGGCCGGTTTGACACACCGCGCCATCGCGTGCTAATGCGCCCCCTTGCGACGAGCACGAGGGTGAAGCGATGGGCGAGAGCGACGCACAGAGGGTGGCAGACGAGGCGCTGGCGGACCTGGCTGCCCTTGGCACCAGCGCCGCCCTGGAGGACTGGCGGGTGCGCATCCTCGGCAAGTCCGGGGCCATGACCGCCTTGATGAAGGGGCTCGGCGCGCTCCCGAAGGAGGAGCGGCCCGCCGCGGGCAAGGTGCTCAACGAGGTGCGCTCGCGCCTCGAGGCCGCCCTCGAGGAGCGCAAGGCAGACATCGACGCCAAGGAGCTCGCGGCGCGCCTCGAGCGCGAGCGGGTGGACGTGACGCTGCCGGGCGTGGACGTCCCGCTCGGCAACCGCCACCCCATTGCGGCTACGCTTGAGGACCTGCGCGACATCTTCCGCAGCATGGGCTTCCTGGAGGCGCAGGGCCCCGAGGTGGAGTCCGACGTCCTCAACTTCGAGCTCTTGAACATGCCGGCGGACCACCCCGCCCGCGACATGTGGGACACCTTCTACGCCGAGGGCGAGGGCGACGTGCTGCGCACCCACACGTCGCCGGTGCAGATCCGCGTCATGCGGGAGCGCGCCCCCGAGCCCGTCAAGGTGATCTGCCCGGGCAAGGTCTACCGCTACGAGCAGGTCACCGCGCGCACCGAGTTCATGTTCCACCAGGTGGAGGGCCTCGAGGTAGGGCCCAACGTGACCATGCGCGACCTGCTCGCCGTGCTCCAGGGGGCGGCGCGGCGCATCTTCGGGCCGGGCCGGCAGATCCGCGTGCGCAACTCCTACTTCCCGTTCACGGAGCCCTCCATGGAGGTGGACGTGGACTGCTTCAACTGCGAGTCCAAGGGCTGCGGCCTGTGCAAGCGCACCGGGTGGATCGAGATCCTCGGCGCCGGCATGGTCCACCCGACGGTGCTGCGCAACGGCGGCTACGACCCGGACAAGGTCAGCGGGTACGCCTTCGGCATGGGCGTCGAGCGCATGGCCATGCTGCGCTACCGCATCGACGACATCCGCCACTTCTACCGCAACGACGTGCGCTTCCTGAGGCAGTTCCGAGCGCTCTAGCCGCCGCCCCCCAAGGCACACCAGGAGGACCCCATGCGCGTGCCGCTGTCGTGGCTCAAGACCTTCATCGACGTCCCCGCCCGCCTCGACCACCTGACCGACACCTGCAACCTGGCGGGCCTGGAGGTCGCACACGTCGAGCACGTGGGCGCCGGGTGGGACCATCTGGTCGTGGGTCGGATTGTCGCCGTCGCCCCCATCGAGGGCGCCCACGTGCAGCGGGTGACCGTCGACGTGGGCGGCTCCAGTCACGACAGCGCGTGCGGCGCCCCCAACGTGGACGCGACCACCATCGGCCGCCTGGTCGCCGTCGCGCTCCCCGGCGGGCAGATCCAGACCCCGGACGGCCCCGTCACGGTCGCCGAGCGGACCGTCCGCGGCTTCGCGTCGTCCACGGTCCTGTGCAGCGAGCGGGAGCTGGGGCTCTCCGATGACCACAGCGGCGTGCTGTTCCTGGACGGCGCCCCAGCACCGGGCACCCCCCTCTCCGCGGTGCTCGGCGACACGATCCTCGAGATCGACCTCACGCCGGACCTCGGCCGCACCTTCAGCATCTACGGCATGGCGCGCGAGATGGCGGCGCTCCTGCGCATCCCCGTGCGGCCCGACGCCCTCGCCCGCGCCAGCGTGGGCGCCCCGGGTACGGGCTCCGTCCCGATCACGATCACAGCCCCAGACCTGTGCCACCGCTACTTGGGCGCGGTGATCCGGGGCGTCACCGTCGGCCCCTCCCCGGCCTGGCTGCAGGCACGCCTGCGGTCGGGAGGCATGCGCCCCATCAACAACGTGGTGGACGTCGCCAACTACGTGATGCTGGAGATGGGCCAGCCGCTCCATTTCTTCGACCTCGCCAACCTGAGCGGACCCCGCATCGACGTGCGCACCGCCCAGCCCGGCGAGTCCATGCTGGCGCTCGACGGCGCCACCTATGCGCTCCACCCGGACACGCTGATCATCGCCGACGGCGCAGGCCCCGTCGCCGTCGCGGGCGTGATCGGCGGCGAGGACAGCGCCGTCCACGGCGACACCACCGCCGTCCTCCTCGAGGCCGCCCACTTCGACCTGCGCTCCATCCGGCGGACCACCCAGCGCCTCAAGCTGCGCACCGACGCGGCGGAGCGCTTCCTGAAGGACGTGGACCCCGAGTGGACCCATGAGGCCATGCGCCGCGCGGTCCGTCTGCTGCTCGACGCCTGCCCCGGCGCCACCCTCGAGGGGTGGCAGGACGTCTACCCGGTGCGCCCCACCCCGACCCGCCTCCACCTGACGGGGCGCGAGGTCGAGCGCATCCTCGGCGTCGCGATCCCAGAGCCGGAGATCGCAGACATCCTGCGGGGCTTCGACTTCACCGTGGAGCAGATGGCAGACGGCCTCGACGTGACCGCGCCGAGCTTCCGCAAGGATGTCTCCTGCGCCGCGGACCTGATCGAGGAGGTCGCCCGCGCTTGGGGGATGAACCGCATCGAGCCGTCCGTCGCCGTCCCGGTCTACCTGGACCAGCGCCCCTACGCCAGCGAAGCCACGCTCCGCGCCACGCGCGAGGTCGCCGCCCTGCTCTGCGGCGCGGGCTTCCACGAGGCGATCAACTACAGCATCGTCTCTCGCGCCTGGAACACCTTCGCCTCCCCGTTCACGCTCCCGGACAGCGCGACCCCGATCCACCTGGCAAACCCCCAGTCCAGCGAGCGCGACGCCATGCGCACGACGCTCATCCCCGGGCTGCTGCGCAACGCCGCCGAGAACCTGCGCTACCAGACGGGCGTGCACCTGTTCGAGGTGGGGCGCGCCTACTTCCGGCTGGACGGCGCTGCCTGGGAGCCCACGCTGGTCTCGCTGGTCGCCACCGGCGAGCGGCGCCTGCCGGCGTGGTGCCCCGCAGCGTTCGGCGCGCAGCTCAGCCTCTTCGACCTCAAGGGCCTCATCGACGCCCTGCTCTCGCGCCTGGGCGTGACCGACGCCCGGTGGGTCCCCACGTCGGGCGACCTGGTGCCCGGCAAGAGCATGTCCCTGCTGCTCGGTGACCGCGTGGCCGGCGCCCTGGGGGAGGTGGCCGCCCCGTGGCTGCGCGCCATCGACCTGGACCGCCCCGCCCTCGTGGCGGAGCTGCACCTTGACGCGCTGCTCGAAGCCTCCCAGCGCACGGTGGTCTTCCGACCCCTGCCCTCCCAGCCGGCGGTCTACCGTGACATCGCCGTGATCGTCCCCCGCGACGTCCCCGCCGAGCGCCTGCTCGCCGCGGCGAGCGCCGCGGCGGGCCCGCTCCTCACGGGCCTCCACCTCTTCGACCGCTACGAGGGGGCGGGCATCCCGGAGGGGACGGTCAGCCTGGCGATCAGCCTGACCTTCCAGGAGCCCCAGCGCACGCTGCACGCCGATGAGGTGCAGGCTCGCATCGACGCGGTGGTCGCAGCCCTTGCCACCGAAGGCGCGACGCTGCGGGCCTGACCCCTACGCCTGCGGCGTCCGCCCCAGCAGGGCGTCCACCCTCTGAAGAATCCCTTGAATCGCGGGCCCGTTGCCCTTCTCCAGGGCGTCTCGCAGTGTGTGGACTACTCCCTCCAGACGCTCGAGCAGGAAGGCGACCTGCTCCCGGTTGTCGAGCGCCTTGTCCGCCCACCCCGACGACGCCCGCGGCGCGTGGCGCACCAGGTCCTTCAGGCGGTCGGCGCCCAGCTCCACGAAGTGGCCGAGCTCCTTCGCCGACGAGTCGAGCGTGACCAGCGTCGCGATGGAGATCACGCTGGGGAGCTGCTCCAGCGCGGCCAGCGCCACGTCGTGGTCGTTCGGGTCCATCTGGATGACCCGCATCCCGAGGTCCTTGTACAGGTCGAGCGCCTTCTCCATGGCCTCGGGCTTCGTGCTCTCGGACGGGGTCATCACGCAGATGCCCCCGTCGAAGCGCGCCGCGCCCGTCTTGTCGCCGCCGCCCTTCGTGAAGATGGGGTGGGTGCTGATGTAGTGGACCGTCAGGGGCACGAACTCGTCCGTCTCGCGCACGATGCGCGACTTGGCCGCTGCCGTGTCCATGACCAGCGTGCCGGGCGCGATGTCGTCGATGATGGTGTAGAGCACCTGGACGACCGCGGACGCCGGGACGCAGAGGATCACCGCGTCGGCCTTGGCGACCGCCGGCCGGGCATCGAACATCGCCTCGTCGGCCGTCCCGTCCTCCAGCAGCTTCGCAAGCGCCATGGCCGCCGTGTCCACGGCCACGATGCGGCCGGCCAGCTCCTTCTCGCGCGCCGCCGCCGCAAACGCGCTCCCCACCGTGCCACACCCTATGATCACGAGCCGCTCGAACCGCATGGTGTCCTCCGTCTTGAGATGGCGGGAGTATAGAAGCCCCCCGCGAGCCCCGCAACGCGCCCCTCTCAGAAGCGCCCGAGCAGCGCCACTCCGCCCGGACCAGCGCCGACCGCCACCGGCGCATCGGCCGCGTCCACGATCAGCAGGACGATGCCCGTCGCGAGCGCCGCGCCGCCCGCCGCATAGAGTCCGATGGAGGCCCCGCGGAGCGTGCGGGCATCGTCCATGTCGCTCGAGGTCGCCCCGCCAGACCCTACGCGCCCATCGTGGACACCGTGCAGCGCGCCCCCTCCAGCGACCAGCGCAGCGCCGAGCCCGAGCGTCGCCCAACCCCAGCCGCTGAGCGCCCCAGACGCCTCAGCCTCCACCGACTCGACAATCGCCGGCGCCTCCGAGGGCGGCACCACCACGACGCGGGTCGTGCCATCGGGGCGCGCCTCGATCAGCGACATGGCCCCAGCCTCCCCGAGCGGCGCCACCACGGAGACGCCCAGGGCGCGAGCGATCACGAGCGGGGCCCCGGCCTCCAGCTCACCCGAGGGGACCAGCGCCCCGTTCTCCCAGCGCAGCGTCGCCTCGGTCGCGGGGGCCGTGCGTAGCGTCACCTGTCCTCCCGCGGGCACGTCCACGCGCCACGACCACCCGGCGGCGTCGCCGCACCGCACCCACAGCAGATGCTCCCCCGCCGCGACCTCCACCGGGGACTGCGCACCCCGATCCATGCCGTGCACGAACACGCGACACCCGGCGGACGGCCCGAGGACCTCCCACGTGATGCGTCCCGTCACCAGCGACGAGCGCACCGTCCGCGCCAGCTCCACCACGTTGGCGGGCTGGGTGGCGGCGGAGATCTCCGCGTCCGGGTGCACACCGAGGAGCCACCGCAGCACGGCCTCGGCATCGGCGCCCCTCCCCTCGTGCAGGTGCGCACGGACCAGGGTCAGGAGCCCCGACGCGGCGCGAGCGGGCCCCACGGCCGGATCGGCGAGGAGCGCCGGGTTCTTGCGGAGCCGTTCCCAGGCAGCCGACAGAGCCGAGCGCGCCTTGTCGAGCTCGATGGCAAAGAAGGCGTCCTCGCCGTCACGGAGCAGCGCGGCGACCTCGGCAGCGCTCGCCGGCGCCACGGGCGTGATGGACGGCGGCTGTGTGGAGGGCGCGAGGCCGGCGATCACCGCCCGCCCGTAGAGGTCGCCAATCTCTGCGCGCACGGCCGGCGGGGCGTCCACGGCCCACTTCACCCAGACCGAGGGCCCCGATGCCCAAGTGCCGCCGCTCCAGAGGACCATGGCGAGGACAAGCCCACGTCGCATGGCCGCGATGGTGGCACAGGTCGCCCGCGAGCGCCACTGTGCAGAGCTTTACAGCCCCACGGAGCCCCGGTATCGTGCTCTGTGGTCGTTCCCCGGACGCAGATGGTCGGAGGCCTCTTGCAGGGCAGGCGCGCGGACCAGTCGTTGACGAGAGCCGCGCTCACCTTGCTGAGCCTGCTCCTGCCGTCCGTCGCCGCGGCCCAGGCGCCGCCGGAGCGGGCGGCCACGGCCCGGGAGCAGGGCCCGCCGGCGCCGGTCGCCCGTGCGGCGGACCCGACGCCGTGGGCCGCGCGCCTCAACGTCTACGAAGCGAAGCACTTCCTGCTGCGCACCGACGCCGACCCCACCTACGCCCGGGAGCTGGCCCGTCGCCTCGACCAGTACCACGACCGCCTGGTCGAGGGCCTCAGCGACACGTTCCGCGCGTCCTTCAAGATTCCCCGCACGGCCATCGTGCTGTTCGAGCGGCAGGAGGACTACCAGCACTACGCGAACCAGAACGCCCCGCAGCTCACCAACAACGGCGGCTACTACGACGGCGGCACCAAGACCATCGTGACGTACCGCTACAACAACTCCATGCAGCTCTACTTTCACGAGATCATCCACGCGGTGATGGGCGAGGTCTTTGAAGATCCCTTCTTCTACCGCTACACGCGCCCGAACTGGCCCATCTGGTTCGACGAGGGCCTCGCCGAGTACTTCGGCTCGTTCCAGATCGAGGGCGACGCCCTGCGCATCGGAACGACCAACTCCGGCAAGCTCGCCTACCTGGTCAACGCCCTGGAGACCGGCACCTTCGTGGGCCTCCGCGCGCTCCTGCGGAGCCCGCCGGACCGGTACAGCGGCGACTCCATGAACATCTACTACGCGGCATCATGGGGGCTGGTCAGCTTCCTGGCCCACCACCCCACCCACGCCGAGCGGCTCCCCCTCTACCTGATGCGCCTGCGGAGCGGCCACGACGGCATGGACGCCTTCAGCGAGCTGTTCGGGCCAGACCTGGACACCCTGGACGCCGAGTGGCGCGCCTGGGTCGGGCGCCAGTCCCTGCCCGTGCCTGGTCCCGTCGCCCTGTTCGACGGGCGCGGCATCGAGGAGTGGACCATCCACGAGGGGGGCGGCTGGCGCGTCGAGGACGGAGCCATCCGCGCGGAGGGGACGAGCAGCTACAACTACCTCATCCGCAGTGAGCTGCCTCACCGCCTGTTCACGGTCAAGCTGCGCCTGCGGCTCGAGAAGGGCACCGCGGGGCTCATCTTGGGCAACAACTTCCACGGGGAGTACCCCTACTACTACCTGGTGGACTTCGCCGCGAACCGCGTCGCCGTGCGCCGCAGCTTCTCGGCCACGCACATCGACGTGGTCCGCTCGGCCCCCGAGCGCATCCGCCTCGGCGAGTGGGTGGACGTGACCGTGCGCGTGACCGCCGACCGCCTCCAGGTCAGCGTGGACGGCCGCCAGGTGCTCGACGTGCCAGAGGACCGGGATCGGTACTCCCTGTTCGGCCTCTACCTTTACCACGCCCGCGCCAGCTTCAAGGACATCGTGCTCACCCCGGAGCCCTTCCGCCCCACGGGGCCGCGCTGACCCCAGCTCCCGGTGCCCGCCCCCTGGCCTTCCCTCCCCCGCCGGGCTATCCTCGCGCCATGTCCAGCGACCTCGCGAGCCGCATCCCCGAGCTCTCCGACCCCGTCGCCCCGGCTGGGGTGATCCGCGTCGGAGAGAACCGGGACGTTCCGCTGACCTCCCGGGTCGCCGAGGTCATCGATCACCCGTCCTTCCAGCGCCTGCGCCGGGTGCGCCAGCTCGGGCCCACCCACCTCGTGTACCCCGGCGCCGTCCACACCCGCTTCGAACACAGCATCGGGGTCTACGGCAACGTGCGCGCCTTCGTGCGCTCCCTGCTCCGCACGCCGGCCTTCGCCGACTCCGTCTCCGAGGCGGACATCCTCGTCGTGCTCGCCGCCGGCCTGCTCCACGACATCGGGCACTACCCCTTCGCCCACTCCCTGGAGGCGCTCCACGCCAAGGGGCGGGACACGCCGCGCCACGAGGACCTGGCGGCGCCCATCCTGTTCGGGGAGGTGGGCCAGCCCCACCGCGTGCGCCCCATCGCGGACGTGCTCTCGTGGAGCTGGGGCATCGACCCGGCTCGGGTGGTCCGGCTGCTCACGCACAAGCGCGCCGACCTGCGCCCCGTGGACCGGGTGCTCCAGAGCGTGATCAGCGGCGCCATCGACGCCGACAAGATGGACTACCTGGAGCGGGACAGCACGCACCTCGGCGTGCCCTACGGCAAGAACTACGACCGGGACCGCCTGCTCGGCTCCCTGACCCTGGCCGAGGACGAGGAGCGCCTCGCCATCTGGGCCAAGGGAAAGGTCAGCGCCGAGGTGTTCGTGTTCTGCCGCTACACCATGTTCAGCGAGGCCTACTGGCACCACACGGTGCGCGCGGCCTCCGCCATGGTGGAGGCCGCGCTGGCCGATCACGTGGCCCGTGTGCAACCGGACCGCCAAGCGCTCACCACCGATCTCCTCGCCTTCGGGGACGACGCGCTGCTCGACTCCCTGCGCGGGGCGGCCCCGCTTGGGAGCACGGCGGCGCACCTCCTCGCCGGGCTCACGGGGGACAGGCGGCGGCTGCACAAGCGCATCGCCACCTTCAGCCGCATCTACGCCGAGGAGGACAAGCGCCGCGCCTACGACGTGCTGTACGGCATGGACGCCGCCGCCGCTGACTCGATGGTCGCCCGCGTCCGCGCTCGCCTGGAGCGCCTCGTCGGCCACCCGATCCACCCCTCCGCGGTGCTCATCGACATCCCGCCCCGTGACAAGGACCGCCTGGAGACCATCCCCGTGCGCTTCCCGTCCGTGCGAGGCCGCGCCCAGTACGCCCTCCACGAGCTGTCGGGCATCGTGGCGGGCGTCCAGACGGACTTCGTGCAGGTGGTGAAGAAGATCCGCGTCTACTGCGCCGGCCCGGTCGCCGCCGAGCTGACCGATCGCCCTCGCGCCGAGGCGGCGATCCTCGAGGAGGTCCTCGCCCCGTGAGACCCAAGCTCTTCCGCGACCCCGTCCACGACATCATCGCCTACGACCAGGACGACCCCGTCGAGGCCACCCTGCTGGCGCTGGTCGATGCCCCCGAGGTCCAGCGACTGCGCCGCGTGCGCCAGCTCGGCATGACCTTCCTCGTGTTCCACGGGGCGGAGCACTCGCGCTTCACCCACTCCATGGGCGTCTGCCACCTGGCGAGGCGCATGTATGACCAGCTCTGGCCGCGCGGGGACGCAGAGCAGCGGCTGGCAGTGGCAGCGGCCGCCCTGCTCCACGACGTGGGGCACGGCCCGCTCAGCCACGTCGTCGAGCGGGTGACCGGGATCCACCACGAGACCACGACGGCGGCCGTACTGCTGGATCCGGGCCGCGCGGCGCACCGGATCCTTGCGGCCGTAGACCCGCACCTGCCCGCGCGCGTGGTGGGCCTGCTCTCCAAAGGGGGCGGTCCCGCGGGGGACCTGGTGTCGAGCCAGCTCGACGCGGACCGGCTCGACTACATCCTGCGGGACGCCTTGTGCACGGGGGTCAAGATCGGCGCCTTCGACCTGGCGCGCATCCTGGGCATGCTCCAGGTGGTCGACGCCCGGGTCGCGGTCAACGAGCGAGCCATCGAGGCTGTGGAGGGCTACCTCATCGCCCGCTTCCACATGTACAAGCAGGTCTACCTCCACAAGGCCAGCCGCAGCGCAGAGAAGATGCTCGAGGCGGCCTTCGCGCGGGCGCACCTGGTCGCCCCCGCGCTGGACGGACCGCTTGGGCGGCTGGCGAGCGGCCGTGACCTCAAGCCCGAGGACATCGTCGCCCTGGACGACGACGACCTGTGGGGCCTCCTCAAGCGCTGGCGAGATGACGCGGACCCCATCCTCGCGGAGCTCTCCGCCGGGCTCCTGGGGCGCGGCCTGTTCAAGACGGTGGAGCTGCCGCCCGACGACCCCCGCGGCCACGCGGCGGTGATCGCCGAGGCGCGGGAGGAGGCTGCGCGGGCCGGCGCCGACCCCGAGTGGCACGTGCTGGTCGACCACGGAAGGGATCACCCCTACACCCCGTACCAGGCGGGCCTCAAGGCCCAGCCCATCCACATCCACACACGGTCGGGCCACCTCCAGCCCATTGAGGCGCGGAGCGAGCTGGTCGCCCTGCTCGGCCGCTCCGCCCACGAGGTGGTGCGCCTCTGCGTCCCCGCCCGCTTCAAGGCCGTGGTGGAGCGCGTCGTGGGAGGGGCGGCCCTCCTGGTCTGACCCGGACAGACTGCCCATTGACGCCGAGAGGATATGTCCATATACCATGTCCATGGACACAAAGACCATGCCGGCCGGCCAGTTCAAGCAGCAGTGCCTCGCAGTCCTGGATGACGTCGACGCCCAGGGCGTGGAGGTGATCATCACCAAGCGGGGCCGCCCCGTCGCGCGCATCGTCCCCATCACGCGCCCGGAGGATCGGGAGGCGGCCATCCTCGCGAAGCTCAGGGGGTGTGCTCGCCTGCTCGTCGATGACGAGGCCTTCCTCCAGCCCATCGACGACGCCGGCTGGGAGCTGCTCCCCGAAGCAGGGCCCAAGTGATCGTCCTCGACACCCACGTGGCCATCTGGTGGACCGCAGACCCATCCCACCTGAGCCCGCAGGCAACGCAGGCGCTGGCGGAGGCGGAGGTCATCGGCGTCCCGGCCATCTGCTTCTGGGAGGTTGCGCTGCTCCTTCGCAAGCGGCGACTTGAGCTGAAGGTCCCGGTGTCGGAGTGGGCAGCGGCCGTGACGTCCATCCCGCGGGTGAGATCCCTTCCGCTCACAGCGGAGATCGCGCTGCTCGCAGAGTCCCTCGCAATGCACCTCGACCCCTGTGATCGCTTCATCGTCGCGACGGCCATGGCGCATGGTGCTCGGCTGTGCACCCGCGACACCCTGATCCGACCGCTGCCCTTCGTCCGCACCATGTGGTAGCAGATCCCCGGGGGCCCCCCGCGCGTCTCAACCCGCCGGAGCCGCCACCCCACCCCGGAGGAGCCCATGCAGCGCCTGGTCGTCGCCCTTGCCCTCGCACTTGCCCCTGTGACGGCCACCGCCGCGCCGGTGCTCATCGAGGGTATGCCTCATGTCGAGCAGCGCCCCGACTTCTGCGGGGAGGCGTGCCTGTCCATGGCCATGAAGCGCCTCGGCCACGACGTGAGCCAGGACGCCATCTTCGGGCTGACGGGCGTGGACCCGGCGCTCGGGCGCGGGGCCTGGACGCGAGAGATGGTCGTCGCGGCGAAGGCACTGGGCTTCGACATTGGACCCGTCTGGAGCACGGTCCGCGCCGAGGAGCCCGGCGACCTGGACGCCGCCTTCGGCGCGCTGGTAGCGGACCTGGAGCGCGGGGTGCCCTCCATCGTGTGTACGCGCTTCGACGCCCGCCCGAACACCACCGAGCACTTCCGGCTGGTGACCGGCTACGACGACCGGACGGACGAGGTGATCACCCACGACCCAGCCATCCGAAAGGGCGCGTACCTGCGCATGAAGCGCGCCACGTTCCTGTCGCTGTGGCCACTGAAGTACGACCCTGACGCCTGGACCCTGGTGCGGCTGCGCCTCGATCCAATCGACGTGCGCCGCCCGCCCAAGGAGGCAGCGCCCACGGCAGCCGCTCTCGCCCAGCACGTGCGTGCCCTGCGTGAGGGCCTGCCCCCCGGCTTCACGGTCGTCGTCCAGGCTCCGTTCGTGGTCATCGGGGACGAGGCCCCCGCCACCGTGCGGTCGCGGGCGGAGAAGACCGTCGGCTGGGCCATGCAGCGGCTGGAGGCGCTCTTCTTCGACAAGCAGCCCTCGGAGATCCTGAATGTCTGGCTCTTCAAGGACGCGGCGAGCTACGAGCACCACGCCCGGACGCTGCTGGGAGACGTGCCCGGCACCCCCTACGGCTACTACTCGCCGCGGCTCAGGGCCCTGGTCATGAACATCGGCACCGGCGGCGGCACGCTGGTGCACGAGATCGTCCACCCGTACATGCGCGCCAACTACCCGTCCTGCCCGGCGTGGATCAACGAGGGGCTCGGCTCCCTGTTCGAGCAGAGCGCCGAGCGGAACGGCCGCATCGTGGGCCTCACGAACTGGCGCCTGGCGGGCCTCCAGCGGGCGATCCGCGCCGGCGGCGTCCCCACCTTCCGGCGTCTGACCTCCACGAGCGACAGCTCCTTCTACGGCGATGACTCGGGAGTGCACTACGCCCAGGCCCGCTACCTCATGCTGTGGCTCCAGGAGCAGGGCCTCCTCGAGCGCTTCGTGCGAGGAGCCATGGCCGCGCGAGCCCAGGACCCCAGCGGGTGGCGCACCCTCCAGCTCGTGCTCGGAGAGGACGACATGGCCGCGTTCCAGCGGCGCTGGGAGACCTGGGTGCTCGGGCTGCGGTTTCCCTGACCGGGGCGCGCGCGGAATTCGCCCTGCCGCGCGTCCCGCGATGCCGCTTCAGCTACGCCGGCGCCCGCCCCAGCAGATAGATTGCCTCCCAGGCGAGCAGGTTCGGCGCCAGACGGACGAGCCCTCCCACGGGGCCCAAGAAGTGGGCTTGCTGCACGACGAGCCCCAGGTCGCGACAGGTCTCCAGGAAGTCTGCGATGGAGAGCTGGTGCACGTGCCCCGTGTCGTACCACCGATAGCCGAACAGGAGCCGGCGAGGCATCCGCCCACGCAGCAGCAGCTCCAGGCGGTTCGGCGCGTAGGCGAAGTTCGGGAACGAGACGAT
The DNA here is from genome assembly GCA_045863395.1 of Myxococcales bacterium. GTDB lineage: Bacteria > Myxococcota_A > UBA9042 > JABWCM01 > BTVJ01 > BTVJ01. The sequence goes on along the minus strand of BTVJ01000033.1, from coordinate 24,323 downwards.
CTGCCTCGTCGCGATGCGCCGCATCTCCCGAAGCAGGACCTCGGGCCGCGTCACCATCTGGAGAGTGACGTTGCAGACCGCGTAGTCGAAGGAGTCGTCTCCGATGTCGTTCAGCGGGACGTCGATGGCGCCTTGAGTCACGCTGAGCTGCTTCGCGAGGCACGCCTCGACCCCGCTGGGCGCGAGCTCGATTCCGCGCTCCTCGATGTCATGGGTGTCCTTGAGCCGCCGGAGCAGCGTGCCGTCACCGCAGCCGAGATCGATCACCCGGGAGCGCGGCGCTACCCACTCCTCGATCACGGAATACTCGGGCCGCCGGCTGACCTCGTCCTTCCCCCAGACATAGCTGCGGTTGTCCCTCACGGCGTCTCACGGCTCCTCGTGGAGCAGGCCGAGCAGATACCGCCCATACTCGGTCTTCGCCAACGGCTGGGCGAGCCCCTCCAACTGCTCCCGGGAGATCCAGCCGCTCCGATACGCGGTCTCTTCGAGGCAGGCGATCATCAGGCCCTGGCGCTGCTCGATGGTCTCCACGAAGGCCGACGCCTGGAGCATGGTGCGGTAGGTCCCCGTGTCGAGCCACGCGAAGCCGCGCCCGAGCTTCTCGACCTGGAGTGTCCCCTCCTCCAGATAGAGCCGGTTGAGATCCGTGATCTCCAGCTCGCCCCGCGCCGAGGGACGCAGCGACGCGGCCTTGTCGGCGACCGTCCCGTCGTAGAAGTAGAGCCCCGTCACCGCATAGCGGGACCGGGGATGCACAGGCTTCTCCTCGAGACTCACGACCCGGTTGTCCCTGTCGAACTCGACGACGCCATACTCCTGCGGGCGGTCGACGGGATAGGCGAAGACCAACGCGCCGTGGTCGAGCGCCGCCGCCCGCCGCACCGTCGCCGACAGACCCTCCGCGTAGAAGATGTTGTCTCCGAGGACCAGCGCGGCCGGGTCACCCGCCAGGAAGTCGCGCCCGATCAGAAATGCCTGCGCGAGCCCACCTGGGTGCGGCTGCGCGGCATATTCGATGCGGACGCCCCACTGGGAGCCGTCACCGAGCAGGCGCCGGAACCCTTCCTGCTCGTGGGGCGTCGTGATCACGAGGATCTCCCGGATCCGCGCGAGCATCAGCACGCTCAGCGGGTAGTAGATCATAGGCTTGTTGTAGATGGGGAGGAGCTGCTTGCTCGTACCGAGCGTGATCGGGTGGAGGCGCGTCCCGCTCCCGCCCGCCAGGATGATCCCCTTGCCGATCATGCGTCTCTCCCTCCGTAGTTCGTGTCCATCCAGCGCCGGTACTCGCCGGTCCGCACCTGGTCCACCCACGCCTGATTCTCGCAGTACCAGCGCACCGTCCGGCGGAGCCCTGTCTCGAACGTCTCCTCCGGCCGCCAGCCGAGCTCCGCCAGGCGAGACGCGTCGATGGCGTAGCGGTGGTCGTGACCCGGCCGGTCCTTGACGTAGGTGATCAGGCGCTCGATCTCCGCCGGCGGCACCCCGCGGACCTCCGCAACCAGCGCGCAGATCGTCGTGACGACCTCCAGGTTCGACCGCTCGCAGGAGCCGCCCACGAGGTAGGTCTCTCCGAGCGCCCCGTCGCGGAGCACGCGCTGGATGGCCCGGCAGTGGTCGTCCACGTACAGCCAGTCGCGCACGTTGTCGCCCCGCCCATACACGGGCAGCGCCTTCCCCTCGAAGGCGTTCAGGATCATCAGGGGGATCAGCTTCTCGGGAAACTGATAGGGGCCGTAGTTGTTGGAGCAGTTCGTGATCTTCACCGGGAGCCCGTAGGTGTGGTGGTAGGCGCGGACCAGGTGGTCGCTGCCCGCCTTGGACGCGGAGTACGGGCTGTTCGGGCTGTAGGGCGTGCGCTCGTCGAAGCGCCCGGTGGGACCCAGAGAGCCAAAGACCTCGTCGGTGCTGACGTGGAGGAAGACCCGCCCGTCGAAGCTCCTCCACGCCGCCCGGCAGGCCTCGAGCAGCGAGAGGGTCCCGAGCACGTTCGTCTCCAGGAAGCGCCGCGGGCCCACGATGCTCCGGTCCACGTGGCTCTCGGCGGCGAAGTGGACGACGATGTCCGGCGGGTGCTCCTCGAACACGCCTCTCACCGTTGCCTCGTCGCAGATGTCTCCCCGGACGAAGGTGTAGTGCGCTGCGCCTGCGATGGGCGCCAGGTTGGCGACATTGCCGGCGTAGGTGAGCAGGTCCAGGTTGACGAAGCGCCACTCCGGGTTCTCCCGAACTGCCATCCGCAGAAACGCGCTGCCGATGAAGCCGCAGCCGCCCGTCACGAGCACCGTGGTCATGGGGCCTCCACATCGGGGTGAAAGGCCGACAGGGCCTCAGCGACCCGCTCGATCTCCTCCGGCCGCAGCTCCGGGTAGATCGGGAGCGACAGCACCTCACGGCAGGCGCGCTCAGTCTCCGGCAGAGCTCCCTCCCCCAGGCCCAAGTGGGCGAAGGCGGGCTGGAGGTGCACCGGCACGGGATAGTGGACCGCGGTCCCGATGCCGTGCCGTGCGAGCCACGCGGCGAGGCGGTCGCGGTGCGGCGTCCTGACGACGAACAGGTGGTAGTTGGGGAGCGCCCACTCCCGCTCCGCGAGGAGGGTGACTCCTGCGCCGGCGAGGCGCTCGCGATAGAGCGCAGCATGGCGCCGGCGCGCGACGTTCCACGCGTCCAGCCGAGGGAGCTTCGCCCGCAGGATGGCTGCCTGGAGCTCGTCGAGGCGGCTGTTGACGCCCGGCATCTCACTCTGATATCGCCGCTCGCCCTCGCCATAGTTGCGGAGCATGCGGACCGCCCGCGCCACGCCCTCGTCGCTGGTCACCACGGCGCCCCCGTCGCCATAGGCCCCCAGGTTCTTCGTCGGGTAGAAGCTGAAGCAACCCGCGTCGCCGAGGGAGCCCGCGCGGCGCCCCTTGTACTCGGCGCCGTACGCCTGGCAGGCGTCCTCCACCACGGGCAGCCGCGCGGACCCGGCGAGGTCGAGCAGCGGGTCCATGTCGACGACCTGCCCATACAGGTGCACGGGGACGATGGCCGCCGTCCTCTCCGTGATCCGCTCGGCGACGGCCGCCACCGCCATGTTGCAGGTGTCCGGCTCCACGTCGACGAGCACGGGCACGGCCCCGGCTGCGACGATGGCACAGGCCGTGGGGACCCACACGTTGCCGACGGTGATCACCTCGGAGCCGGGCCGCACCCCGACCGCGCGGAGCGCCAGGTGCAGCGCATCGGTCCCCGACCCGACTCCAATGGCGTGGGGGGTACCGCAGTGCGTGGCGAGCTCCTGCTCGAACAGGCGCCCGTGCTCGCCCAGGACGAAGTGGGACCGCCGAAACACGTCGTCGATGGCCGCCTGGACGTCGCCAGCCAGCTCGGTGAACTGCTCCCGCAGTGACATGAAGGGGATCTGCATCTCGTGCCTACCAGTAGTGCGCTCTCTCGCGCTCGTAGAACTCCACCGTGCGAGCCAGACCGTCCTCGAGAGACACGGAGGCGCGCCAGCCAAGCAACCGCTCAATCTTGGACGTGTCGGCCACGTAGTCCCCCACCTCCACCTGGCGAGACGCCTCAGGATAGGGCACCAGCTCGACCCGACCGCGTCCCGCCGCCCGCACGATGGCCCGCGCGAGCTCGACGAGGGGAACCGGGGCAGACCCGAGGTTGAACGCCTCGCCGACCGCGGCCTCGCTGGCGCCGGCCAGGCAGAGCGCGTCGACGACGTCGTCTACATACGTGGCGTCACGCATCTGCCGCCCATCGCCGAACACGCGCATTGCGGCGTCATCGAGGGCCTGGCGCACGAACCACCCGATCACGCCCTGCCGCGCGTGCTTCATCTGGTGGCGGGGACCGTAGGTGTTGCTCATGCGCAGCGAGGTCGTCTGGAGGCCATGGTGCTGGTGGTAGAGGAGGTGGTAGGCCTCTCCCGCCGTCTTGTTGATTCCATTGGCGTCCGTGGCGTGGAGGGGGTGCTCCTCGTCGACGGGCAGATACCGGGGTCGCCCATACTGACCGCGGGTCCCGGCATAGACGATTCGGGCCGTCGGCGCCAGGCGGCGACAGGTCTCGAGCAGCCCCACCTGCGCGCGGCAGTTGATGTCGAGGTCGGTGAGCGGGTCGGTCATGCTGTCGGTGTGGCTGAGCGTGCCCGCCAGGTTGAACACCACGTCCACGCCCGGGATCATCGTCGCGAGGGTGCCGGTGTCCCGCACGTCGCCCACCACGACGGAGACGTCACCCCGGATCGCCGCGATGTTGTGGTGGTTGGCGCCGCTGCCGGCCAACACGGCGTCGAGCAGAGAGACCCGCGCGCCGGCCCCGACGAGCCGATGCGCGAGGGTGCTGCCGATGAAGCCGAGCCCGCCGGTGATCAGGACGCTCCTGCCTTCGTAGGCCGCGCTAGCGTCCATGGTCCCTCCTCACGGAGTCGTAGACTGCAAGGGTGCCGTCGACCATGGTGCCGAGCCCGAAGGCCGACAGGGCCTTGGCTCGGGCGCTGCGCCCCATCTCGGCGAGCTGCTCCCGGGACCGGAGGGCCGCGGCGATGCGCCTGGCCAGCGCGACGGCATCCCCGGGGGGCACCAGCAGCCCGTCGACCCCATCGCGGATCAAGGTCGGGGTGCTGCCGATGTCGGACGACACGACGACCTTCTCGCAGGCCATCGCCTCGAGCATGGTCAGGTCATAGCCGTTCTGCCGGATGGTCGCGTTCACGAACACGTCGCAGAGGTTGAACCACGTCGGGAGCTGGGCCAGCGGGACGTACCCGGTGAACCGGACGAGACGCTCGACCCCCAGGCGCTGCACGAGCCGCGTGAGCGCGGCCCGCTGCTCGCCGTCGCCGACGAGCACCAGGCGCACGTCGGGGTGCTCGGCGGCGATCTCCGGCAGGGCGCTCACCACGAACCTCAGCCCCTTGTCTCGGGCGAAGCGCGCGACACACAGGAGCACGGGCCCGCCTCGCGGGAGGTCCAGCGAACGTCTCAGGTCCTCGTCGCCGGGCGCGGGAGCAAACAGACCCAGGTCCATGCCGTTGTAGACCTTGTGGAGGCGCCCATCGACGCGGAAGATGCGCGCCATGAGAGCCGCCTGCTGGTCGCTCGTGGCGATCACCGCGTCGGCGGCCGATGCAACGGCGCGGTAGGTGCGGAGATACTGCGCCGCCCAGTAGCCGATGTCGTAGAGGTCCTGGACGACCTTCAGCGACGGAGACCCGTGGCGGATGAGGCTCACGCGGCTCGCGACCTCGTCGAACGGGGTGCCGTGGAAGGTCACGACCGCGGGGAGCCCCCACGCGCGGTGGAGACCGCGCGTGAGGAGCTCCGACGCGCCGACGCTCTGGCTGTGCAGCACATCGAAGCCGCGCGTGAGGTGGAGCCGCCCGATGGCCTCGGTGCTGTGCCGGCGCCAGGCGCGGGAGTAGACACGGGGAGGCGTGCCGCGGAGGTAGTGGATCTCGACGCCGTCGACCTGCTCCACCTCGTGGCCGTCGTGGCCCGTGGTCACGACGGTGACGGCGTGCCCCCGCGCCGCGAGCCCCGTCGCCAGGGACAAGGCGTGGTCCTCCATGCCCCCCCGGCCATGAGCGGGCATCGCCCTCGTCACGAGGCAGATCTTCAAGCGGGAACCCCGGGCGTAGCAAGCTCCATGGCGCCGCTCACGGTAGCGGCTCCCACGCACGTTGTCGAGACCGCCGCGGCGTGCTCACCGGAGGACCCGCAGCGCGAACCAAGCGCGCAGATAGCTCCAGTCGGTGCGCTCGATGAGCCCCACGGCGCTCCCGACGACCGAGAACGACACGATCAGGGTGACCGCCACGACGATCAGGGTCGGCGCGGCCGCCTGGTCCGTCCCCAGCTTGAGCGCCACGGCGGGCACCGCCGCGAGCGCCGCCACGCCGACGACGCGCAGCCAGGACGCCATGGGAAAGACCTCACGCAAGGGCAGCCCCGAGGCACGACCGATGGCCCAGCAGTAGTAGGTCGCCGTGGGGACGAAGGCGATGAGCGTGCCGAGGGCCGCCCCCTCGGGACCGATGAGGACCACGAGCGGCACGCTCAGCACCGCGTTGGAGGCGAAGCTCAGCAGCGCGGCGAAGAGCACGAAGCGCGGCTTACCGGCCGCCACGATCACCGAACCGAACGTCGCCACGCGCCCCAACGTCAGGATCGAATAGATGCGGAACACGCCAGCCGCGCCGACGTAGTCGCGCGTGAAGAGGAGCTCCATGGTCTCCTCGGCGGCGACCACGAAGACCATGGTCAGGGGGACCACCAGCAGCGAGACCTTGGTGATCGACGCCCGCCAGACGTCGATGGCCTCCCGGGGCCGGCCCTCCTTGAACCAGGCCACGAGGCGCGGCGTGTAGGCCACGCCCACGGCATACGGGATGGTCGCGATCATCGGCACCTGCCACGCGCCAGCCTGGTACTCGGCGAACACGGCCGCCGTGAAGAAGAAGAGGACCAGGTAGCGGTCGAGCTGGGAGTTGAGCAGAGACACGATGTCCGTCAACCCGAGGGGGATCGCGAACCGCACGAGCTCACGCGAGGTCACGGGCGACGGCGCGCTCTCGACGCCGCGGAAGAGGGCCCTGAGGTAGAGGGGCACGAACAGGCCGTACGCCACGCCAAAGGCCGTGATGCAGGCGACCACCGTCATGAGATCCTGCGTGAGGGCCAAGGGTACGATGGCCGCGAGGGAGCCACCGAGGGACTTGACCACACCGAGGCCCGCCGCAGCCCGGGCCCGCCGCTCCACGACGAGCAGGTTCGGCAGGAGCCGCGCCGGCAGGTCTGCAAGGGGCAGCAAGGCCAGGATCGCCAGGTAGGAGAGAGACTCGCCCCCGATGGCGCTGCCCTCGCCCACGAGCGCGGCGGCCAGCCCCGGGTGCACGAGGGGGATCAACGACAGGAGGAGCATCAGCAGGCCCGTGGCGCACCCGAGGAGGAACAGGGCGCGGCTGACGGCCCAGGCGATGGCGCGGCGCTCCGTGGCAGGCCGGGCCGGCAGGAAGTAGGACAGCGTCTCGGGGAAGCCCGCGGTCAGCACCATGGCGACGGTGGAGTAGATCAGCAGGAGCGCCGCCAGGACCCCCACCTCCACCTTGCCGAGGAGCCGGACGATCACGAGGGGGACGATGAAGTCGGACAGGGTGGCGAGGACCTTGCCGAGGACCAGGACCCCCGCCTGCTGCGCGTGCGACTCCGTCACGCAGGCGACTTTCGAACGAGGCAGATCTGGCCCTGCTTCCACGGAGTCAGGAACACAGGCCGGCCCAGGCGCCACATGGCCGCGTGGTACTCCTCGCGCTGGGCGTCGTGCAGCACCAGGACGCCCCCCGGCTCCAGCAGGTCGAAGCCCTCGGCGATACAGAAGCAGCGCGCGCGACCGTCGACCAGCACCAGGTCGAAGCGCATGTCGAGGGTGCGCGGGAGCCCGACGTAGCGGGCCATGACGGCGCGCTCGGTCTCGGCCCGGCTGTCCCAGGCCTCGATCTCGCTCTGGGTGTGGCTCCCGGGGGGGAGCGGCTGGTCGGGCTCGACCAGGTGGAGCCGAAGGCGCGGATCGGTGACGGTCGCCTTGACCTTGGCGTACCACGCGGCCACGTGCTCCACGCTCACGTACTGCTCGATGAACGGCGAGCGGGCGAGCAGCGCCCGCGTGCTGCCGCCGCAGCCCCACTCGAGCACCCGCCGGGGCGCGGTCGCCTCGACGACCGCGATGAGCTGGGAGAGCTCCACCGGATCCATCCACACGGGCAGCTCGTCGCCCGCATCGTCCTGCCGCAGCACGTCCGCGCGCACCAGGCAGACCTCACACCCGTCGTCCGACGCGGCGACGACCCGGTAGCCGGCCTCCCGCAGCGCCTGCAGAGCTCGCCGCGCTGGCTTGAGGCCCAGGTCCTCCCGGTGATGCAGGGCGACCAGGATCTGACGCACGTCGAGCCGGGACCGCAGCACGTCGTCGATGACGGCGTGCTCGGCGCCCCCGACGTCGAGCTTCAAGAGATCGACGTGCGAGTGACCGCGATCCTCCATGAGGGACCGGAGGCGCCCAGGGGCGGCGAACCAGTCCCGCGACCTCGGGCCCCCCACCGCCCCGTGGCCCTCGGACGACGGGACCTCGTCTCCCGGACCCGCGAGGTCGAGGTAGCTCATCACGATGCCCGCGGGCAGTGACCGCGCCGCGCCCGCCGACCGGGAGCGCGCCTCGAACGCGTGGACCGTGAGGCCGAAGGTCTCGACGAGGCCGAGCTCGAAGGACGGGGGGTCTCCCGCGCAGAGGCTGTAGACGACGCTCCGGGGTCCCAGGGGTCTCGGGTAGCAGACGGAGCGCCGCCCCGCGGAGCCAAGCGCCAGGACGGGGACCTCCGCGTCGACCCGGACGTCCAGCTCGCGGCCGACGAGCGCGCGCATCCTGCGCAAGGGGCGGTCAAGCAGCGCCGGCATGGCTCTCCTCCGCGCGGTGGGCGAGCCGCGCCTCGATGTGGCCCATCATGGTGGCGATTCGCTGCGGCCACGAGTTCTCGCGGGCGATGGCCATCCGGGACGCGGCCCCGCCCACGTGGAGGGCCTCCTCGCACCGAGCGACGAAGGCCTCAGCAGAGTCCGCGACCAGGACGTCGCGGTGAAAGTCGGACAGGGACGGGAGATCCGAGATGACGACCGGCTTGCCAGTGGCCAGCAGCTCGAAGAACTTGATGGGGAACACGCCGGCCGTGTAGTCGTTCCGGCGGTAGGGGATGACGGCCACGTCGAAGCCCTTGATCACGGCAGGCAGATCCACATAGGGACGCACCCCGAGCAGGCTCACGTTGGGCTCACGCCGGAGCTGCGACACGTCGGTGGACGGATCCGCGAGCCCGACAGGCCCGACGACGACGATCTGCCAGTCCCGCCGGGACCTCGCGGCGTGGAGCAGCCACTGCACGTCCAGCTTGTAGTCGCTGACGGCGCCGACGAAGCCGATGATCGGGCCTCGGACCCGGATGGCGGCGATGTCCGCCGGGATCGGCAGGTCCGGGTCGGCCGCGCGCGCGAAGTGCTCCGCGTCGCCCACATTGTGCACCAGAAAGGTGCGGTCCGGCGCCAAGGGGCGCTTGGACTCGTAGAGCGTCCGGCTCGTGGTGAACACGACGTCCGCCTTGGCGCACAAGCGCCGCTCGCGCTCCGCAATCCAGGCGGCGACCGGACGGTACTTGGGGAACGCGGTGTACTCGTCCACGCAGTCGTAGACCAGGAGCTTGCGAGGCAGTCGCTCGATGGCCTCCGCGTAGCCCGGGTGATAGACCCAGACGATGGGATCGTCCGCGCCGATCCTCTCCAGGAAGCGCCGCACCATCAGCACCTTGGCGTCGTAGGAGAAGAAGTCCCGCACCGGGTGGCGCATGGGCAGGAGGCCCGTGAGCGTCGGGTTCCAGGAGTCCGCCACGTACAGGTTGCCGCCGCGGGGCATCACGCCGTCCGTCAGGAGGCGCGCCGGGTGCAGCAGGTCCGCCGGCCGCGCTCGCGCCCGTAGCCACAGGTAGCTCGGCAGAGGGCGCAGCCCGAAGTCCACGTGGATGACACGATGCTCCAAGGCCAGGCGGGACATGATGTGCTGCTTGTTCGTCCACAGCGGCTCGTCCCAGCTCTGGGACGACAGGCAGACGATGGTGTGGCTGGGCATCGGCATCCTTCGCGGGTCCGCCCCCTTCCATAGCGGCTGCGCACCCGGGGCGTCAAGTCCGCTCCGGCGTCCCATCCGCGGCCCGCCCTGCGCTCGTCCCGACGCGGATGCTGGCGCGGCCTGGTCGTCGCGGATCAGCGTGCGGCGGCGCAGCCGGCGAGGGCGTCGGAGCACTGGCCTCCGGGGCCCGTGACCAGGGTCCGGCAGTCGGCCGGCACGCTGGGGCCGCACCGATCGCTGACGCACAGCACCAGCTCCCACCACGCCCGCTGCGCCGCCGGGGTCCCCTCGCGCGCGCAGGCGGCGCCGCAGCCGCGCTCGGCGGGGCAGGCATCCACGCACGCGCCGATCTCCGTGCAGCGCGCCTCGCCGCGGAAGCAGCCGTAGACGGGGCCCGCGCAGGCGTCCAGGGTGCAGTGGGCCTCGCAGAGCGGGTCGCCGTCGCACGCTGCGCAGTGCTCGAACCGGCACCGCACCGCCGCCTCCAGGCGCGAGCGCTCGGCGGGGTCTACGCGGGCGCCGCACGCCAGGGCACAGGCGCGGTCGCCCCCGCAGCCATCGACGCAGCCCCATGCCTCGGAGCACCGGGGTCCGGTGGGCGCCTCCGCGACACACTGGCCGCCGTCGCACGTGGTCCCGAGGGCACACGCGCCGCAGGAGCCGCCGCACCCATCGTCGCCGCACTGGAGGCCCTGGCAGGAGCAGGCGTCGACGCTCGGAGCGTCCGACGAGACGGCAGCGTCCATCGCCAGCGTGGCATCCTGCCCGCCGGGACCGCCGGGACCACCTGGACCACCGGGACCGCCGGGACCACCGGGACCGCCGGGACCGAAGGGGCTCGACACGTCCGCGACGTCGCCTGTCGCGTCGCTGGCGCTCTCCTCGCCGCCGCAGCCGGCGAGCACGACCAACATGCCCATGAACAAGCGTCCCATGGGCGCAGAGCATAGCGCGCCGGGACGACCGGCGCACGTTGACACCGCCTCCCGCCCGCTGGTAGACGCACCGGCCATGACGGACCCCTTCGACTGGGTCGAGCTCGCGGCCCTCGGCATCATGCTGTTCTACTTCGGCGTGCGCTTCCGCCGCGGCGCCGCCGAGGGCATCTCGTTTCTGCGCGGCTTCGCGCTGATCGCCCCCGCCGCCTGGCTCGCCGAGGACACGGCCATCCACGCCTACGGCTTCTACGCCTACGACCCTCGCTGGCACGTCATGCTGGACCGCATGCCGCTGATGGTGGCGACCATCTGGCCCTTCGTGATCCTGAGCGCGCGGGAGCTGGCCGCGCGCCTGTGGTCCCGCCGCCCCGCCATCGTCGCCGGCGGCGCCGCCATCGTGGTCTTCGACGCCACCCTCATGGAGTGTGTAGCCACCTCGTCGGGCCTGTGGACCTGGACCGAGCCCGGCCTCTTCGGCGTCCCCCTCATGGGCATCTGGGGCTGGGGCTGCTTCGCCGCGGCGTGTATATGGCTCCTGGAGACGCTGCCAGCCCGTCTGCGCCCAGCCCTCGTCATTCTCGCACCCGCGCTCACCCACGCGCTCCTGATCGCATCCTGGTGGGGCTTCTTCAAGTGGATCACGCGACCCATCCCGGACTGGACCACCACGGGCGCGACCATCGTGGCGTGCCTGGCCCTCAGCGCCGCGGCCCTCCGCTGGCGCCGCCGCGCCCGGGTCCCGCTCGACGAGATGGTCGCCCGCATGGTCGCCGCCAGCCTCTTCTTTGCGCTCATCGCGCTGCACCACCGCGGCAACGCCCCCCTCATCGCCTTCGCCCTCGCCTTCGCCCCGCCGTGGTTCCTGCTCATGTCCACGGAGACAGGGGCAGCCCGCTCCACACCCACAGGTTGTACGCCGCCAGCAGGGCGGCCCCGGTCAGCGTGAGGCGGATGCAGTCCCGGGCGGTGACCCCCCGGGCGTCGAAGCGCAGGTACGCCGCGAGCTGTACGACGAGCCCCACGATCATCACGAAGCCCGCCCAGTCGATGGCCCCCACGGCGTAGCCTGCGATCAGCGCCGCGGCGCTCGTGCCGAGGAGCCCGTAGATGATCCAGCGCGTCGCCCGGCGCCCGTGGACCACCGGGAAGGTCGGCACCCCCGCCGCCTCGTCACCCGGGACGTCGCGGAGGTCGTAGACCACCTCGTAGCTCAGCTCCGAGAAGAAGAAGAAGACGCCCATGGCGACCACATACTCCCACGCCACGGAGACGGCCCCCGCCCGCGCGACGAGGGGGTAGCCAAACACGGTGATCATGAAGCCGAGGGCGCTGGCGGTGTTCTTGACTGCGTACAGCTCCTTCAGGCGCACACGCCCCCCCCGCCACGGCAGCAGCCGCACGTTGTAGACGAGCCCCAGCAGGTGGTAGGCCACGCGCAGCGGCCACAGGGAGGGCTCCACGACCTGGACCACCGCGAAGGAGGCGACGAGCAGGGTGACCGACCCCACGACCAGGGCGCGGCTCCGGCGAGCGACCAGCTCCGTCCCTGCGATGCGGTTGGCCCGGTCCTCGGGGATGTCCACCACCCGGTTGACCAGGTTGACCAGGAACCAGTCGATGGCGGCGATCAGGGCCAGGGACACGGCATGGAGACCCGTGAACAGCCAGCCGAAGGTCAGCGTGCCCAGCGCCGCGATGGCGACGATATGCAGACGCGACACCGACAGGAAGGTGATCAGTCCCGAGCGCGTCTCTTGCCCCATGCGTCCTCCGGGCCGGCAAGGTGCCACATCGCCCGGCGTGCAGGCAACGCGTGACCCCGCGCCGGGCCTGTGGTAGACACGCGCCAATTGGAGGCAGAATGGACTGGAAGCTCCTGATCACGACCTTCGGGGCCATCTTCCTGGCGGAGCTGGGCGACAAGACCCAGCTCGCCACGCTGACCCTGTCCGCCGGCGCAACGAGCAAGTGGGCGGTCTTCGTCGGCTCCGCCCTGGCGCTCATCGCCACGTCCGCCATCGCCGTGCTCGTCGGGGGTTCGCTGGGCAAGGTGGTCCCCGAGGAGTGGCTGCGGCGCATCGCCGGGGGCGTGTTCATCGTGCTCGGCGTCATGTATGTCTTCGGAATCGGTGAGTAGCTCGTGACCATCCCGCTGAACGATCTCTCGCGCATCCACGAGCCGCTGTGGCCGGAGCTCCTGTCCGCCGCCACGCGCGTTCTCCAGTCCGGGCGGTACATCCTGGGCCCGGAGGTGGAAGCGTTCGAGGCCGAAGCCGCAGCCACCTGCGGCACCCGCCACGCCGTGGGCGTCTCGTCGGGAACCGACGCGCTGCTCGCCACCCTCATGGCAATGGACATCCAGCCGGGCGACGAGGTGATCACGACGCCCTTCACGTTCATCTCGACGGCGGAGGTCATCCAGCGCCTCGGCGCCATTCCAGTGTTCGCCGACATCGACCCCGGGAGCTTCAACCTGGACCCGCAGGCCGCCCTGGCGCGGGTGACGCCGCGGACCCGCGCCATCCTGCCGGTGCACCTCTTCGGGCGCCTCGCCGACGTCGAGCCCCTTCGCGCAGCCGGCGTGCCGATCATCGAGGACGCGGCGCAGGCCATCGGCGCGGCCACGCGTGACGGCCGCCCCGCAGGCTCCCTCGGCGCCGCTGGCTGCTTCAGCTTCTTCCCCGCCAAGAACCTGGGCGCCTTCGGTGACGGCGGCCTGGTGACCACGGACGATGGCGCCCTCGCCGACCGCCTGCGGCTTCTGAGACAGCACGGGAGCCACCCTCGCTACGTCTACGGCGTCATCGGGGGCAACTTCCGGCTCGATCCGCTCCAGGCAGCCCTGCTCCGGGTCAAGCTGCCGCACCTGGGCGCCTGGACCCGCGCCCGCGCCGCGAACGTTGAGGCCTATCGACGGCTCTTCGCGGAGCGCAAGGTGACGGTGCGGCTGCCCGACGGGGGCCCCGGCACGCACGCCTGGAACCAGCTCTGCGTGGTCGCCGACGACCGGGACGGGCTGCGCGCCCACCTGGCTGCGGCCGGCATCGCGACGGAGATCTACTACCCCATGCCGCTGCACCTCCAGCCGTGCTTCCGTCACCTGGGCTACCGTCCGGGGGACCTCCCGCACGCGGAGCAGGCGGCCCGGTCCATCCTCGCCCTGCCCGTCTTCCCCGGGCTGCGCTCGGACGAGCTGGAGCGGGTCACAGACGCGATCTGCAGCTTCACCAACGGGCGCGAACCCGACTCCGGGAGGTCAGAATGAACGTGGTGGTGACCGGCGGCGCCGGCTTCATCGGGTCCCATCTGGTGGACCGGCTCCTCGCACGGGGTGACCGTGTCGTGGTCATCGACGACTTCAACACCTTCTACGACCCGGCGATCAAGCACCGGAACCTCGCGCACCATGCGGGAAACCCTGCGTTCTCCCTCGTGGAGGCGGACATCTGCGACGCCACGCACATGCGGGAGATCATCGCGGCGCAGCCCGTGGACATGGTCGTCCACCTGGCGGCGCGGGCGGGGGTGCGGCCGTCCATCCAGCAGCCGGCCCTCTACTGGAGGGTCAACTGCGAGGGCACGACCAACGTCCTGGAGGCTGCGCGCCTCGCCGGCGTCTCGCGCCTCGTGGTCGCCAGCTCATCCAGCGTCTATGGCGCAAACGCCAAGGTGCCCTACAGCGAGGACGACCCGGTGGACCAGCCGGTCAGCCCCTACGCTGCCACCAAGAAGGCGACCGAGCTCCTCTGCCACACCTACCACCACCTCTACGGCATGAGCATCCTGTGCCTGCGCTTCTTCACCGTCTACGGGCCCCGCCAGCGCCCCGAGATGGCGATCCACCGCTTCATCGACCTCCTGGCCAATGGCCAGCCCGTGCCCATGTTCGGGGACGGCACCACGTCGCGGGACTACACCTACGTCGACGACATCATGGACGGCGTCGTCCGGGCGGTGGACCACTGCGATGGCTATCGGGTCTACAACATCGGGGAGTCGCGCACGGTGACGCTGCGAGAGCTCATCGCGATCATCGGGCGCACGCTGGGCGTCGAGCCGCGCATCGACCAGAGGCCACTGCAGCCGGGCGACGTGACGCGCACCTTTGCGGACATCAGCCGCATGAGCAGTGAGCTGGGCTACGACCCGAGGACGCCCATCGAGGACGGGATCCGCAAGATGGTGGAGTGGTACCGGCGCGAGGGCGCCGTGTAGGAGGCCGACAAGGCGCTCCGGCAGGGGCGCCTCGCCGTTGGATTGAGCTCAGTGCGCGGGGTCCGGGGAGAGCAGATCGCCCTTGTCCTCCACGTCGCGGTACTCCTCGGCGGTGGGCAGCGGGTCTTTCTTGGCCGTGATGTTGGGCCACTCCGACGCGTACTGGGCGTTGAGGGCCGTGTACTTCTCCCACTTCTCCGGCAGCTCGTCCTCGTCGAAGATCGCCTCGACGGGGCACTCTGGCACGCAGGCACCGCAGTCGATGCACTCGTCCGGGTTGATCACGAGCATGTTCGCCCCTTCATAGAAGCAGTCGACCGGACAGACATCGACACAATCTGTGAACTTGCAGTTGATGCAAGGCTCCGCCACCACGAACGCCATCTCTTCCTCCTCAGTTGATGCGGCCCAAAGCCTGGGCAGGGTTTACGCCAAATTCCCGGAACCTGTCAACCGCAGACACGGCCGCTGCGGTCACCGTGGCGCAATCCGTTCGTAGGGGTGTCCCTCCCCCTCCGTCTCGATGGTCATGCGGTCGGGAGTCTCGAAGCGGACGCTGCTCTGTACGCCCCCGAGCTCGATGACGAGCGAGCGCGATCCGCTGCCCAGCAGCCTGTAGGGCGTGGAGCTCGCCCAGACCCCCTCGATGGTCGTGGACACCTCGCCCCCGTCGACCTCCAGCTCCACGCGGAGCTCCTCGGGCCCCGCATAGCGCCACCGCCCCTCGAACCACTGGGCGGGGCCGGGGCGCGAGAGCCACGCAACGGCGAGGGTCACCACCAGCGCCAGCGCGACCGCGGCGCCGACGCCATAGAGGAAGGCGCGCGTCCGCCAGAACGGCGTGCGCGGCAGCATCATCATGAGGGAGAAGTCGCCGGGCGGCTTCGGTGGCGCAAAGAAGCGCTCCTCCGCCACATCGTCGGAGGGAAACATCAGCTCTTGGGGTGGGCGGCGCGGGACCTCGAGCTTGTCAGACACTGTCACCTCCGGGCTGGGCCCCAACGGGCGCGCTCCCAGCGATCCTGCACACGCAGCGTGGCCTGACGCAAGGTGAAACGGGCCCGCGCCCGGTGACCGTCCAGCAGGGGGTAGAGGGCGAGCAACTGCGCGCCACGCTTCTCGTGCAGAAACGGGTATGGGGCCCCGGAGCCGCCGTAGAGGCGCTCGAGCCAGTCGCGGCGTGGGCGGGGTGGCGTGAGCACCGCGACGACCGAGGGATCCGCGGGCGCCCCAAGGCGCTCGTGCGCGAGCCGCAGCGCCAGCCACAGCACCGTGGCCGCCCCGGCAGCGCGGGCGGTGGAGGCAGCCCGCTCCAGGTCCGGATGCCGCCGCGCGAGCCACCACGCGACATCGACGAGGCCCCGCAGCGGCCCGGCGAAGCAGTCCTGGCCCAGGTGCACGGCCAGCGAGAGCAGCACGTCGTCGTCGGCGAGCAGGGTCTCGCCACTCCCCCCCCTCGCGCCCCTGTCCAGCAGGACCCCATGGTCGAGGCGCAGGCGAGCGGGGTCGGCGAAGGCGACGTGCACGTCCACGGCGGCGTCCCCGGGCCGCACGTAGGTGCGCTCATAGGCGGCGCGCTGGGAGGCCGGGCGCCCCGGTGGCTTCGGGACGTGCCGGAAGCCCGCGCCGAGCAACACGCGGTGCGCCCGCTCCTGGTGAGGCGGCGACACGAGCAGGTCCACGTCGTTGACCCGCCTGGCGCCCCCGCCGAAGGCGCCGCCGTAGAGCAGCGGCAGCAGCAGCGCCCCCTTGAGGACGGCGACCCGGACGCCCGCCCCGACCAGCAGCGCCAGGGCCCGGTCCCGCGTGCGCTCCACGCGCAGCCCGTCGATGACCGCGCGCCGCCTCTGCGCCCTGAGGGCCGCGAGGGTCTCCTGCGGAACGTCCACGCCCCGCAACGCGTCGAGCACCAGGCCGGGCACGCCGTGGCGGTCCACGAGCGCCGGGAGCGCCGACAGGACCTCTTGCGGGGGGGTGCGGGGGCCATCGACCCGCAGCAGAGCGATCAACGCCTCCGCGGGGGTCATCCGGAGCGGGCCCCGCGCGTGGGGAGGCGGCTGACGACGAAGCGGTTGCGCTCGTCCTCCAGGAGCCGCTCCTCGATGAACTCGGCGACGGCCTCGCTGAACACGTGGAGCAGGACGGCGCGCTCCTCGCTGTCTGGGGGGCCGCCGTCCCGGTAGGTGTAGGAGATGTCACCGTAGAGGAAGCTCGCCCCGACGAGGGGCACGTCCAGCGTCGTGTAGAGGAGCCGCGACATCAGGTGCGGCTTCTCGGTGTGCCAGCGATACTGCTGCTGGATGCGCTCGCCCTCGTCCCGCCGCAGGTAGAGCCGCAGCGTCACGTCGCGGACCCCGAGCAGGTCGGCGACCTCCTTCACGGCCTCCCAGACGCCGTCCATGGACCCGGAGGCGCGCACCCGGCGCGCGAGCCCCCGCACCAACACCCGCGCGTCGGAGGGCAGCATCAGCTCGTCCTCGAGGAGCATCGCCATGCGGCGCTGGTGGACCATCTCCTGGAAGCGGAAGAAGCGCACGGCGACGAAGATCACCCCCGCCATGGCGACCAGCGCGAGCCCGATGGTCACGTCGTTGCCGGCCTTCACGGCGATGGCGACGGCAGCGAAGATGCCGCACAGCGCGTAGAGGACCAGCACCGCCTGCCGCTGCGTCAGCCCGAGGGCCAGCAGGCGGTGGTGGATGTGCTCCTTGTCAGCGGAGAAGACGGAGGTGCCACGACGCAGCCGGCGGATGATCGCGAGGAAGGCGTCCACGATGGGGAGGCCCAGCGCGAGGACCGGGATGGTCAGCGCGATGGCCGTGCTGCTCTTGGCCTGGGTCTTGACGCCGACCGCGGCAATGACGAACCCCAGGAAGAGGCTCCCGCAGTCCCCCATGAAGATGGTCGCGGGGTTGAAGTTGTAGAACAGGAACCCCACGATGGCGCCCATCAGGGCCGCGGAGAACAGCGAGGTCAGCAGGACCCCGTCGAGGGTGCTGACGATGAACATCACCGCCACGGCGAAGAAGGACACGCCGCCCGCCAGCCCGTCGAGCCCGTCGATGAGGTTGACGATGTTCATCACGCCGACGAACCACAGCAGCGTGACGGGCACCGAGAAGATGCCCAGATCCAGCGGCCCCCAGAAGGGGATGGCGAGCCTCTGGATCACGAAGCCGAACTGGGCCATGACCATGGCGATGACGAGCTGGGTGATCAGCTTGCCCCAAGGGCTCACGCCGCGGATATCGTCGAGGACCCCCAGCGCCAACACCATCAGGCCGCCGACGTAGAGACCTGCGATGTGCATGGTGTTGGAGCGGTACGCCACCGCCATGCCGTTGTCGTAGAAGAGCAGCGCGGTCAGGGGTGCGAAGAAGCCGAGCGCGATGGCGACGCCGCCCAGGCGCGGCACGGGGCGACGGTGGACCTTGCGGAGCTGGCTTGGCGGGTCGTAGAGCCCGTAGCGGTGGGCAAGCCGCCGGATCAGAGGGGTCGCGATCACCGAGACGACCAGCGCGAGCAGGAAGGCTACGATGTGGGTCTTCGAGGGCATCGTCTCGGTCGCTCACCCCGGGTCGGCGCGCATGGCCTCTGCGCGTCGCGACCTCGCTCGCAGCGCTCTCCGCGGCCGTGGTCAGGCACCTGCGCGGTCCAGGAGCGCTGCTGCATACGGAAACTGGTACTACGGTCCTGCCATCCTGTAAAGTCGCGCCCCAGGCGTGGCGCGGGCGAACACGCCCAGCGGGCCTGGCCGGGTCCATGGCGCTCACCGGGTGCTGTGTTGCCCGAGGCGACGCCCCTGATCGACAATTCTCAGCGAGGGAGGCCCATGACCGACGCGCTTGGCAAGACTCCGTGGAGCCAGAGGCCTCCGATGGTCACGGCGCTCGCCGCCCTCTCATTGCTGGGGGTGCTCCTTGCCAGCCCTGCCCGCTCTGCCCCGGTGGAGCGCCCGGACTGCGCCGGCCTCTGGCTCGAGAACGCCACACTGCGGATCCGGGCCGACGTCGCCGCGGGCCTCTTCGCCCACGCGGACGCCGAGCTGCGGCTCGCGCTGCCCTCGGACGCGCGAGCTGCCCTGGGCGCCGGGCGCCCCCGCGCGGCAGTCTTCCGGTGCTTCCCGGGGGTGGGCTCGGAGCCGGCGCTCCAGCCCGTGGAAGCCACGGTGACGCAGAGCGGAGACGATGGGGGCGACGTGCGCGTGACCTGGAAGGCCGACGGCGCCCTCCCCGCCCTCGCCCTGCGCCGCTACCACGTCTATTTTGCCCCGGGGTCCGGGCCGGCCCTCGGCGGGGGGGAGGCCCGACCGGGCACTCCGGCGCTGCACCTGGGCGAGAACCTCCTGCCAAACGCCGGCTTCGAGCAGGTGGACCCGGGGGACGCGTCCAACCCCGCCGGGTGGTATCTGAGCGGCGACCTGGGCCAAGGCGGCGCCCGCATCCGCGGCGTGAGGTCGGAGCAGTCCGCGCGCACGGGGCGCTTCGGCTTCCGCTCCTGGTCGGACGGGGCCACCGGGGCGGAGCTGGGCGGCAGGGCGGTGCTCGCCGAGCCCGTCCCCGTGCTGCCGGGTGTGCGGTACCACCTCCTGGTGCACGCGCGCATCCTGGACGCCACGGGGCGCGGCCTCCAGGCCGTGGCGCCCTTCCTCGACGCAGAGTCGCACGAGCTCCCAGTGGCGATCCGCCTCGAGGCGGGCGCCGGCCAGCGCACCAACGGGTTCGAGGCGTTCCGCACCTGGATGGTCGCGCCGCCGGAGGCCCGCTTCGCCCGCCTGAGCATCGGCACGTGGAAGAGCGGGGGCACGACGGACGTGGACGACGTGGCCCTGTTCGCCGACCCTGCGGGCGTGAAGCCCCCTCCCATCATGACGACGCTCCCCCCGGAGCGCGCTGCGCAGTACCGCAAGAGCTTCCCCTTGGACGCTGGGGCCCCCGGGCTCCTGTACGACCTCGGGCCTCCGGGCTCGCTGGTCGCAGGAGGGTTCACACCGCTGTCGCCGGCGGACGCCTTCGACGACGTGTCGCGGGCCGGCTTTCGCGGCGCCGTGACGGGGCGGACCGCCCGACGCCCCGACCCGCTGGCCCAGGACCACGTGGAGCTCGGCGACGCGACCGTCTCCTTCCGCGTTCCGGACGGCAACTACCTGGTGTGGGTCCTTCTGGGGGACATGCGCTCCGCGCCCCCCGACGAGCTGACGTTCTACCGGAACCCCGTGGTCATCAAGGCGCAGGGGCAGACGCGGGCGGTGATCGACCGGCGGGGGGGGCTCCGCAGCACGGTGAGCCTGGACGACGACGCCCTCGCGCTGCGCAAGGTGGGGGCGGACGCGGTGTGGTCGCGGCACGTGGCGGCCCGCTTCGCCGACGCCATCTTCCCTGCGACGGTGGAGGGCGGGGTGCTCGACATCCAGTGCGGCCCGGCGGGATCCTGCCCGGTGGCCGCGGTCGGTCTCTTCCAGACCAGCGACGTGGACGCGCTGACCGCCGCGGTGGCCGCCTACGGCGAGCGGCGCAAGGCGAGCTTCGGCCTCTCCTGGGCGGTCCAGGAGCAGGCGCGCGCCCACGACGCCGTCTACCTGCCAAGCGCGGCGGAGCGGGCGCGGGGCTTCGTCCCGTTCATCGTGGATCCGGACGAGGACGTCTACCCGCACACCACGCCGACCCGGCCTGCGGCGGACGCGGCAACTCGCGGCGTCACGGTGCGGGTGGCCCGAGGAGAGACCACCGCCTTCGCGGTGGGGCTGTGGGCCAGCTCCTTCCGGAGCGACGTGTCCCTGCGCCTGGACCAGCCCTCGACGCCCGTGGGAGACACCCTCGGAGGCACCCCGCTCCAGGCCCGCGTCGCCGCCTACCAGGCCGTGCGCGTGGCCCCGGACAGCGACGACGCCCGCTACACCGTGCGCCCGACCTTCCTCGTCCAGGCCGAGAAACTGGACCTCCACCCAGGCATCGCGCGCCTCGTCTGGGTGACCGTGTCGGCGCCGGCCGACGCTCAGGGCGAGTTCGATGGAGCGCTGCTGCTGTCCGCGGGGCGCGAGCGTGACGCGCTGGTGCCGATCACGGTCCAGGTGCTGCCCTTCTCGTTGCCGCCCGCACCGCAGATCCACGGGGCGATCGGCGTGGGGGGCGGAGGGGTGGAGGCGATCCTCGCGGACCAGGCAGCGCACGGCATGAACGCAGCGCCCTTCGACCTGCCGCCCGACGTGCGCCTGGACGGCACACGCGGCGCCGTCGAGGTGGGGTTCGCGCCGCTCGACCTGCGCGCCGGAATGGCGCGGCAGGGGGGCATGGAGCTCCGCGCCGCCGTCACCGCCGACATCCTCGCGCCGGCCTTCTCGATCCTCGGCGCCGACGCGCGCCGGGCGACGGGGTTCGACCGCCTGGCCACGGAGATCCTGACCCAGACGGGCGCCCACGCGCAGTCGGCAGGGTGGCCGCTCCTGCACGTGCTGGGCGACCCGACCCTGCTCGGGCTGTGCCGCAGCGCCAAGGCGCCGTGCGCCAGCCCGGCGCGCTGGGCGGGTGGGCGACTGGAGGCGACGGACTCGGAGGTCGTGCTGGTCGGCGTACAGCCGGACGGCGGCCTGGACCCGGCGGCTGTGCGCGGTGCCCTGGGCAAGGACAAGCGCCCTGTCTGGATCCACGAGCAGGGAGGGCGCCTCGGGCGGGGCCTGCTGCCCTGGGCGCTCGGGGCGGCGGGCGTCCTCCGCTCCCACCACCTGGCGCACCTGGGCGATCCGGTCAACGGGTGGGACGACGATGACCCCATGCCACCCCACGTGGTGGCCCAGGGCGACGCCATCGTCCCCACCCTGCTGTGGGAGCGGGCCCGGCTCGGTGTCAACGACGCCCGGACCATCGCCCTCGTGGAGTCGCTGGCGGCCCAGGCGCGGGGCCCGGCAAAGGCGCTGGCGTCCGAGGCGGACCGCGCCCTGGCTGAGCTGAAGGCGACGGCCCTCACCCGGCTCGACCCCGCTACGCGGCGCTGGGACGGGACGTGGGCGCCGGCAAAGGGCTCGCTGGCGGAGACCAGGGAGCGCCTGCTGGACCTGGCGATCAAGCTGCACGGTGCCGTGGGACGTTGACAGGGTCAGCAACAATCATGGGCGCGGCCCCGGGGGGCGGCGCCAGCCCGCCCCGGAGTCACTGGCACTGCGGGTCGGGCACGGTCTGGCAGCCGGCCTGCGTACACACCCCGAGGGAGCACACCGGAGCGGGGCAGCTCACCGGGACGTGGAGGCACTGCCCGGACGTCGGGTTGCAGCCGTCGGTGGTGCAGACGTCACCGTCGTCACACAGGTCGTCGGGAGCGCACGGGACGCAGCCCTCCAGCACCTCGTGGGTGCAGGCACCCGCCTCGCAGCGGTCCGCCGTGCACGGGTCGCCATCGTCGCAGGCCACGTCCGCGCCGCACCCCACGCAGCCCTCCAGCGGAGAATGAACACACCCGCCGCCGGGACCCACGCACACGTCCAGGGTGCAGGGGTTGCCGTCCCCGCAGGACGCTGCCGGGTGCAGGCAGGAGCCGCCGGCACACAGATCGAGTGTGCAGGCGTTGCCGTCGTCGCACTCCGTCGAGGAGCCACACCCGACGCAGCCAGGGATCGGCGCCTGTACGCAGCCTGCCCCCGGCGCGCAGCTCCCGTCGGTGCACGGGTCGCCGTCGGCGCACGGCTCCGGTCCGTGGCTGCACGCCCCTGTCAGCAGGTCGCACAGGTCCCGAGTGCAGGGGTCGCCGTCGTCGCAGGGCAGGACCGGGGGCGCCACGCACCCCTGGGCCGGGTCGCACGTCGCGGCGCCGCAGGGGCCCGAAGGACACACCAGGGGGGCGTGGCTGCACGCCCCGGCGTTGCACGAGTCCTGGGTGCAGGGATCCAGGTCCGCGCAGTCTGGGTCCGTCATGCAGCCCGCACAGCCGGGTACTCCGGCAAAGACGCACACGCCGCCAGCGCACGAGTCCGTGGTGCATGGGTCGCCATCCTTGCACGCCTTGGCGACCTGGAGGCAGCCGAGCTGGCCCATGCACAGATCCTCGGTGCAGGGGTCGCCGTCATCGCAGCCCATGTCCGTTGACTCGCAGCCGGAGCCGGTGCAGGCGTCGAAGGTGCACTCGTCGCCGTCGTCGCACTGCGCCGCGTGAACACAGCCGGCGCCGGGCACGCACGTGTCCAGGGTGCAGGCGAGCCCATCGTCACAGGTCTCCGGTGCGTGGGTGCACCCGCCGGGGCCGCAGGCGTCGGTCGTGCAGGGGTCTCCGTCGTCGCAGCCCGGTGTGTGCACGCACCCGGCCAGCCCGCAGGCGTCCGCGGTGCAGGGCAGCCCGTCGTCGCAGTCGAGGGCCGGGTTGACGCAACCGACCTGGCCGTCGCACTGATCGAGGGTGCAGGGGTCGCCGTCATTGCACACCTCCTGGGCGTGGTGGCAGCCCACGGCGAGGGTGCAGAGGTCCACGGTGCAGGGGTCGCCGTCGTCGCAGCTCCGGGCGGCCGCCACGCAGCCGGCCCCGGGCTCGCACGTCTCGACGGTGCAGGCGTCGAGGTCGCCGCAGGGGATGGGGCTGCTGACGCACCCTGCATCAGGAACGCAGCCGTCCGCGGAGCAGGCGTCCCCGTCGTCGCAGTCTGCCGGCGCGTGGGCACAGCCGCCCGCAACGCACGAGTCCACCGTGCAGGCGTCCCCGTCGTCGCACAGCGACGCGTGCTCACAGCCAACCCCAAACACGCACAGGTCCGCGGTGCAGGGGTCGCCGTCGTCGCAGTCGCCGCCGGTGTAGACGCACCCGCTCGCGGGGAGGCAGGAGTTCTCCGTGCAGGGGTCCTGGTCGTCGCAGGGGAGCGGTGCGAAGGCGCAGGTGCCGCCCTCCCCGCACGCGCCCACGGTGCAGGCGTCCCCGTCGTCACAGTCGAGGAAGGACTGGCAGCCCTGGCAGCCGGGGACCGGGGTGTACGCGCAGGTGCCCCCAAAGCAGGCGTCCACGGTGCACGGGTCGCCGTCGCCGCATGAGAGGGGGGTGTGAGCGCATGCGCCCGCGGTGCAGGAGTCGGTTGTGCAGGGGTCCCCGTCGTCGCAGAGCTTCGGTTCGTTGACGCAGCCCCCGGCGCAGGAGTCATCGGTGCACGGCTCGCCGTCGTCGCAGAGCTTCGCCACGTGGGTGCAGGCGCCCGACGCGCACCCGTCGACCGTGCAGGGGTCGTCGTCGTCGCAGGGCTTCGTCGTGTGGACGCACTCGCCCGATGCGCACCCGTCGTCCGTACACGGATCCCCGTCGTCACACGTGGTGGGGTCGCAGGGGGGTGTGGCTACGTCCGTGGCGTCCAGAGCCCCCGCACCGTCAACGCCCACATCGGCGCCGCCGTCCGCCGCACCGTCCGCTCGCGCTTCGGCGTCTGCCCCGTCGACGCCGTCCCCACCGCCGGAGTCCCCACCGCTGGAGTCCCCACCGCCGGAGTCCCCACCGCCGGAGTCCCCACCGCCGGAGTCCCCACCGCCGGAGTCCCCA